>NZ_MVEC01000012.1:0-208746 GCF_002006735.1 Spirosoma sp. 209
CTGAGCATAAAGGACAAAATGTCCTTTATGCTCAGGAACCTGGCTATATACCGTTATTTGATAAAATAAGGGATACCATTTTCGTTGAAACCAATCTGGACCCCGAACTCCCGTTCGGCAATTTTCTGGAAGGTTAGGCGCCGGTCATAGGCAGTATGGTTATTTACCCAGTAACTCCCGATCTCACTTTTGGCCAGATCGGTGGGCTGGCCACCAGATTCGAAGTAAACAGGATTATTCGCCTGGGTCGTCAGCAGTTGATCGAGCAATGGAGTGCGGGCATCTTCTGTCATTTTATCGAAGGCCTGCAAAAAGTAAGTATGCTCCCGGCGCTCAAAATCAGTAATGATTAACTGCATCCGCTCCTGCTCTGCCTGCTCCTGTTGCTTCTGTTGTAAACGAGCTCGTTCGCTTTGTCGTTTGCCTTCTTTCTTCAGCCGAAATCCTTTGTATCGGGCAAACGTTTCGGGAGTGAAAAAGGCTACACTTTTGGCCTTTGCTTTGGTATCGATCAAACCTGTGAATGCGTCCAGCACCGTATCCCGGCCATGCTCGGTTACGTAACCATCAATCAATAGTTTACTGGTGATCGCATCGGGTCTGTCTTCAATCCAGATTTCCTTGAAGAGTTCGTACAGTTCCGCAAACTCGGCTACGGTCAGTTCGGGTGAAGCGGCAGGTACAGGCCCAGCCGCCGGCTCGGGTTGGGGCTCGTACTCGGTTGTGAGTTCAGGCCCGGTTTCGGGCGGACCTTCCGGAACGGGTAGAATTTTGGTTTTATCTTTTGGCTTGATAAAGAAAATCAGCCCGGTAACTCTGGGTTTCTGGCCCTGTAAGTTTTCACCAACTTTCTGATACGACAGCCTGATATCGGTCTTTTCGTTGATCTCCTCCAGCGCCGGCATCAGTACGTACTTCTCGAAGGCGGCAAACCGCTGGTATCCGCTGGTGTTATACCCGAAGCGTTCTTTGAACCGTACCAAATCACTTTCATACCGGCCGTAATTGAGCCACGATTTGAAGAACGGATATAGTTTAATTGCCTGCGCATTCTGAAGCTTGTGGACGTTCTGTTTTAGAAAGCTGTAATTGCCTTTCTCTTTAACATCGAGGATGATTTTAACCAGCTTTTCGTGAACCTGTACCTGAATGGTGCTGCTCTTGTGATCGTGCGTCGAGAAGGCTACGATAGGGCTGCGGTGTTCTCCTTTCTCGTCTTTCCATTTCAGGATGGTTGTCTGCAAGGTTTCTACCGACGTGATCAGGTGCTGGTAGTTCTTGGACTTGGCCGCGCCAATATCTTTCAGGAAATCTTTGATGACGATCTCGATCGTGATGTTCTGGTTGTTGGCAACGCCAACCAGGTGCTCGGGTTTGAGCCTGGATACAATCTCGTAAAAGACCTTGGGGGTGTAGATTTCCGTTATTGTCTTCTGCTCTGATTTCGAAATAGCCCGAACGAATTTTGGACTCGCGAGCGGGTTATTCATGATAATGTACTCCGGGTTCTGCTGAAGAGCCTCTATGTCTTTTCGGGTGTCGGGCTTATCACTCATATCGGTTCTGGTGAATCGCAAGGTGAGGCAATATAAAGTTAATATGTAAGTTTTACCCAGTTTCTTACATTTTATTATCCTGCCGACAAACCGCACAGAATGAGGCCCTGGTGGCGCGTAGTCGATTTAATTACCGTACCAACCAACTTACACAATCCCGGGTAGTCTATTTTAAAAATAAAAAAGTATTATATAATGGACTTATTCATTCTACTACAGGGACTCATAACTAGAAATGTATAGGCAGCAGTTGGGGAAAAGCACAAACTGGTCTTAAATATGGCCTAAAGTGCCCTCCATATTCTCGTACCAAATGACTTACATATTCGTACCAAACGACTTACACCCGGTACCAAATGACTTACATTCTCGTACCAAACGACTTACATATCCGTACCAAACGACTTACATCCGGTACCAAATGACTTACATTCTCGTACCAAACGACTTACATATCCGTACCAAACGACTTACATAATCAGCTTATAAAAACCTGATAGTCAATAGGTTAGGCGGGGTCTAAAAATATATTAAAAATAGAAAAAATAGTATCTAAAAATAATAGAAAAAACACACTCTAAAAAAACACCCACCTGCCGCAAGACTGGGTGGGTGTTTTTTTCTTTTTTCAAATTTTAAACTTTCCTTTTACCGCTCTTCCACTTTTCCCTTAACCCCCTGTTGCGGCCGCCCCCTTATAGGTTTTTCGCCCTCTCTCCTGAATGGTTTTCAACAAGCGTCTTTTTAAGCATCGCGGCACAGTCAATGATCTGATCGCAGATACCTACTTCATCGGCACCGGTAGCGGTCAGTGAAGCTAGTAAGGAGTGTAACCGTTTGCGTAGTGCGGCCGGTTTGGCTGGTTTGCTCATCTGACGCCCGATAGATACCGAAGCTGGCTTGTCTGCCGCAACGAGTTGATCAGACCCGGTCAACAAACTGTCGATGGAAGTGAGGCTACCAGCTGGTATATCACTTTTTGCCAGCTGTTGTATCACCGACTTGCTTACCGAGACACTACCGGCCAGAATAGAAGCTTTCAGGGCAGGAGCCAGTTTGTCCATGCCTGCGGCAAATTCGGCATCGCGTTTAATCGTCTTTTCGTTGACGTTGTACTGTTTGGCAATCTTCTGGGCGGTCGATTCGGCTTTTGCCTCCGGGTTCGAAGCCGTGTCGATAAAGTCGGCTGAAGCATATGGGACATTTTGTCCTTTATGGTTGTCCCGTTTGTATTTGCCCCGTGTCCCGCGTTCATCGAGGTAGCGTAAGCCGCGAAAATAGGCGGTCTGTTCCGGGGTCAGGTTCCGGCGTCCCAGCTGATTTTCGATCATGAAGCTCCTGACCTCATCCATGCCCGAGAAGGAGACCAGGTTAACCCGAAAATCGATGCCGAAACGCTGACAGATGCCGTATCGATTGTGGCCGTCTACCAGCACATATACCGGGCTTATATCGTCCGAACCGGCCAGGCTACCCTCGGTTGTTTCCCATACCAGCAGCGCTTCCCGACAGCCGTCTTTCCGAATGTTGTTTTCCAGCTGGGCCTGTTCGTCGGGGAGGAGTGGGGGGATGAAGGCCTGTAGCTCGGGCAATACCCGGATGTTTCGACGAATGTCTTCGTGCCGGAGCAGGCTCTGATCTTTTATGATTTTCTTCGTGCTCAGCGATTCCATGTATTTTTTCATACCGGGTGCAGTTTAGGCGGTAAGCAGTTGAGGAGCTGGCTGAGTGAATTCGTGGGCCAATTTTAAATAATCCTGAGCGCCGTGTGATTCTTTAGCGTAGGTGAACACATCACGTTGCGCTACCTGCGACTCTTTCAACGATACATTCAGCCGGATTTCAGTCTTGAATATCCGGAAGTTACTCAGGTTGGTATGGACGTACTCAATCATGTCGCGGTGCAGCTTCAGCCGTCGGTCAACCATGGTCAGTACGATACCTTCCACCGTCAGTTCGTGGTTGATGCGGTCGCGGACCTGGGTGATGCGGTCAATCAGGCTGTTTATGCCTTTCAGCGCCGACACCTCGGGCTGGAGCGTTACCAGACACGACTGTGACGCAACCAGGGCCGAGTTGGTAAAAATGTTGAGCGCCGGCGGACAGTCGATGAGAATGTAATCGTACTCCGATCGGAGGGGAGAGATCGCGTTCCGAAGCTGATTGACGCCCCCGACTACCTGTACCAGCTCGAGATCGGCATAGGCCAGCTCCAGATCGCTCGGCGACAGATCGTACCGTTCGCCGATGTTGAGAATGGGTAAGGGTTCATTGTCGAGCAGGGCGTGTTTAACCTGTTTTTCGGGTTCGTCGACCCCCAGCGCCTGAGACAGGTTGCCCTGCGAATCCATGTCGATCAGCAACACGCGGTAGTTCATCCGCGACAGGGCCCTGCCCAGGTTCAGCGTCGTCGTCGTTTTACCAACCCCCCCTTTGTGATTGACTACCGAAATGACTCTGGCTTTAGGCTGGTTCTGATACCCATATCGAATCAGGACCGGGAACAGGGCGCCGAGGTGTTTTACGTTCAAAACCCGATCGCCAGCCACGGCTTTCAGCAGCGTGCTGGCCGGCAATCCGGCTTCCTTTTCTAATACAGAAGCTGACAGCGCCGGGTTTCTGCGCAGAAACTGAACAGCCTGTTCGTGAGTGATCATGGTAATGTGTAGAGTTTAGAATTGTCTTATAATTAGGGCAAAAGTATATCTTATGTCTTAATTTTAAGACAAACCAAACTATTTTTAGAAGAATTAGCTTAAAAAATGAGGGAGAGGGACGCGTTGTGTTCGTTTTCTGGCCCTGAATAGAAAAATACCCTAGTTGATGGGTGGGAAATCAGAGTCCACTTCGGTACGGCTGTGGTCAACAGCGGATTGCTCAGTTGGAGCGTCAACGGCCTGTTGAACCGTTAAACCGCGAACATAGGTCATATAACAGAGCGACATCACCTTTTCGGGGGGAAGCCCGAAATAGGTAGCGAAGTTGTGCATATGTTCCAGCGAGATGCCGTTCAGGTGCTGCTGCTTCAGCTTGTACCAGTTGGAACGGCCAACACCAAACGCTTCGATCACTCTGCTTTGCTTGATACCCATGACATCGATAAACTCGAAAAGATCACGGTAGAGTGGGGGAGCGACTGTGTCAAACTTTTTGCCAACAGGAGTGGCCATAGGAGCGATGATAAAGGTAAACAACGAATGAACGCTGAAATATAGGCCTAATTTACAAAAACTGGCTGGTCGAAGGCGGCAAGGGGACGGAAACGTTAGCGAATGTACGGGCAGGAAATTATTCGGTCGGATCGGGACGGATGAAATACACCGGAACTACAGAGCAGATCGACCCGGCCTTACCAACGTCGCCCGGGCGAACGGCCAGAGGGCTATTCACCCAGAAGGAGAGCAGCAGTCGGTTGTACGATAATAAGTTGCGAGTTTGCCTACTAATTTAATGGCTCTTCCTGAAAAAAATACTTTCTTTACCTGAAGCATGGGAAAAAGCGGACTAGACATACAGCAATCAGTAAAATGGATAGGTGGCCTCCTGGCAGCCTGGCTGTTGCTGTTGTTGCCTGTTCGGGCTGCTGACTTGCCGGCTGTCAGCGAACAGGCCTTTTTGACTACCGCTTCGTCCGAAAACTGGGATACTGATTCCGATTATTCTTCCTCGGCCTACCACGACCACCGGATTGCGGTTGTGAGCCCCAGGGCCGGTTTTTCGTTTCTGCCATCCGTCGTTTTCCTGCCCAGCCTATTCTCGGCTTTCTGTCGTACACTCTGTATTGAGCTGCTCGGTCAGTCGGGTGATTCGTATTTCTGGTTCGGCTTCCTCAGACCGATTTTTGAACACCAGATTGCGATTAACGCGCCCTGATCCGCCGGGGTCTTCTTCATTACCGGTTGTCTGGGTAGGTATCACCGCAAACGGTATCGGCTTCCTGGACCACGTGCATCAATCCGTAGACCTGAAAAGGTTCGGTTCGTCAGGCCCATCAGGGGCATAGCTGACCCGACACCTCCGGTAGAATACCCCACCGCCAATTGTGTGGGATAGGCGTGTGCATACCCCCATTTCTCGTCAAAGGGAGGCTGCATCAGTTCCCCGCATGTTTCCCGTATCCTGTTTTGATGGGGTGAGCCCGGCTCGTGCGCTCATTCCCCGATCTGTATCCATTGATCCATACTAATTGATTTTCTTCATATGATTACTCAAACTGCTTCTATAGATTCTTCACAATCTCATGTTCAACGGCTTAAAGATCTGGCCCTGCTGTGCGCCGGTGTGCTTTGTGCCGGTATGGGCCTGAAGGGATTTCTGTTACCAAACGATTTCATCGATGGCGGGGCCATGGGCATCTCGCTGCTCCTCGAAATAACGACGGGTGTGGAGCTGGCGTTGCTGGTGGTCCTGGTCAACCTGCCGTTCATCTGGATGGGCTATCGGCAGATTTCGACCGGGTTTGCCATACGAACCGTTATCGCCATCGGCCTGCTGGCTCTTTGCCTGGTGGTGGTTCCGTATCCCGTCGTAACCACGGATAAGCTGCTGATATCGGTTTTTGGCGGTTTTTTCCTCGGAGCCGGCATCGGATTGGCCATTCGGGGTGGGGGGGTGCTGGATGGCACGGAGGTTCTCGCCATCTGGATAAGTCGCCGGTCGTCGCTGACCGTTGGCGATGTTATCATGGTCATCAACGTGCTGGTATTTGGAGCCGCGGCCATGCTGCTGACCGTAGAAACGGCGCTTTATGCCATGCTGACCTACCTGGCTGCTTCCAAAACCGTCGACTTTCTGATCCACGGTATCGAGGAATACACGGCCGTGATCATCATATCGGATTATCATGAGGTGATCCGCGAAATGGTTACCCAGGAGCTGGGGCGGGGCATTACCGTTTTCAAGGGCGAAAAAGGGTACGGCAAGCGGGGACTTCAACAAAATGACACCAATATTCTTTATGTAATAGTAACCCGCCTGGAGTTGACCCGCCTGAAAGACAGAATTGAGCGTATTGATGCCAATGCGTTCATTGTCAATCATGGGGTTGATGATACCAAAGGCGGAATGGTTAAGGGGCGGCCCCTGCATTAGTGGCTGCATCGACACATTTTCTCCGAGCGAATAATGCTTTCATACAACTATGATTTATGGCTGGTAATCCTGGCTGTCGCCATATTGGCGGTAGCCTGGTTACCATCCCTGTTAAAAGATTATCCGCTGTCGTACCCGATTTTGTTTGTAGTGGCGGGCTGGCTGTTGTATAAGCTTCCGTTGCCGCTGCCCGATCCATCGCCCATGCTGCATCCTGAGCTGACGACCCGGCTAACGGAACTCTGCGTCATCGTAGCACTGACGGGTACGGGCCTGAAAATAGATCGGCGGTTCAGCTGGCGCGGCTGGCGTTTACCAATCCGGCTGGTCTGGCTTACGATGGTGGTAACGATTATCGTATTCGCCTGGATCGCGGCCGACTGGGCCGGGTGGCCATTGGCTTCTGCGATTCTGCTGGCGGGTGGACTGGCTCCCACGGATCCGGTACTGGCGGGCGACATTCAGGTGGGTGACCCGAACGAAGGGAAAGAAGATTCGGTGCGGTTTGCGCTGACGGCCGAGGCCGGTTTGAATGACGGCATGGCGTTTCCGTTTGTTTTTCTGGCCATTGCGATTGCTAAGGCGGGGTCGCTATCCTCGGCAATGATTACCGAGTGGGCACTGTACGATATTGGGCTTCGGGTCGGCGTGGGGGTGTTGGGCGGGTGGCTTTCGGGCCGGCTGCTGTCTTACCTGATCTTCGGATTACCTCAGCGGATCAGCATCAAAACAACGGCCTACGGCTTTGTGGCCCTGGCCGTGACGCTGATCAGCTATGGCCTTACGGAACTGGTGCATGGCTACGGATTTCTGGCCGTTTTTGTGGCGGCCATCACTATCCGGAGCCACGAACGAACCCACGAGTACCACACCTACATGCACGCGTTCTCCGATCAGATTGAGCGGCTGCTGATTGCGGTTTTGCTGTTGCTGTTCGGAGGAACCATAGCCGAAGGGTTGCTGGATTCGTTGACCTGGCGGGATGCGCTCCTGGGCGCGGGTCTCGTACTGATTATCCGTCCGCTCGGTGGCTGGCTGACCCTGGGCAACACCGGGGCTACTGGCCTGAAACGATGGATCATAGCCAGTTTCGGGATTCGGGGTATCGGTTCTTTGTTTTATATCGCATTCGCGCTCCAGCAGGTATCTTTCGACCAGCCGGAGCGGATATGGGCGCTGACGGGATGGACAATCCTGCTCTCGGTTTTTCTGCACGGCATCTTGTCTACCCCCGCCATGAACCGATTGGATCGGCGCAACGCAGGCCCGGTCGTGGTGACCGATCCGGCCGAATGATCCGGTTTTAGTTCCCCCCGTTTCCGACGGTCAGGAACTCGATCATGCATCGGTTCACATCGGCGGTATGCTGGTCAGGCTCCGTATACCGGGAGGCAATCTCCCGAAACGAGGCATTCGGTAGTGCGTTCGCCCAGGTCGTGGCCATAGCCACGGGGTGAAGCGGGTCATCCGGAGAACCCATAACCAGCGTAGGCAGAGCGAGCCGCGACACCTCCGCCCAATCCTGTATGGGCGCGCTATTGACGATTTCTACCAGTGTGCGGGCAGTCAGTGGTGGGTCGGGTCGGTTCAACTGACCCATTATTGAATCTGCACAGGCCGGGTTTTTGGCCTGAAGGGTAAGAAATGGCTCATCCTGCAGCAACCACGCTCGGGTCGCGAGGGTGTCATGACCGGATTCCAGCCGTTTCCCGAGTCGATACAAGATCATCAGTGGCGAAGGCAGGGGCTGGTCTACCCAGGCGGGCCGCAGCAGCACCAGGCTCCGAATCTGATCCGGACGGTTCAGCGCGTATCGAATGGCGATGCCGGCTCCCATCGATAGGCCGCCCAACACAACAGGGCCCGTTATCTGACCTTCCTGAGTCAGTTGATCCAGCCAATCGGCCACCGCCTGAGCAAATGAATCGAAGGAGCAGGGTGTGGTTGGTAACCAGCGGGCGTCGCCATGCCCCGGCAGATCAGGGACAAGAAGTTGATAACCGGGAATTGGCTGCAGTAGCGATGGCCATTGTTGCCGGTTACCCCCCAGGCCATGCAGCAGTACCAGCGGCTGCCCCTGGCCAAGGTTTGTGTAGGGAAGTAGGGGATAGGTCATTTCGTTTGCAACAAGCGCTAGGTCTGGTGTAGGAGTTCCCGGATAAAGGCAACGCTGGTACTTACTTCGGCCGCGGATAAGCCGTGCAGGATTAGATTGCCCCGGTAGTCGATGGCCCGTAACCCCTGAATAAAGTCATTGTAAGGGAGCCGACCTGTACCGGCCGCCACAACCTGCCCCGATGCATCCCGATCTTTGGCATGGACTGACCGGATGGCGTCACCCAGCTGATCGAGACCACGGGCAATCCGTTGACGAACAACCGCAAGGGGCTCGTGTTCAAAAAGATTTGCCGGGTCAAAAATGATTCGCAGCCGGGGTGAACGAACCTCCTTCAGCAACTGAGCGGCTTTTTCGACGGTATTGATAACGTTGGCGGTCTCTGGCTCAATACCCAGGTAAAGATCATAGTGCTCGGCCAGCTCCAGCGCCTTGTCCAGCGATTGGCGCAGATCGTACCAGGCGTCCGGCCGATCATTGTCCGGATGGGCTGTCCACATATCGGTCTGGTGCCGGGTTCCGGTACAGAGTGTAAGCAGATTGGTACCGAGCCATGAGCACTGGGCGGCAATAACCCACAACTGACGCAAGCCGTTAACCCGCACCGACCGATCGGGGTGGATCATGTTGAACGTACCCGAAACGGCTTCGAGCGTTACCGGCGACTGAGCCAGCGCCTGCTGGATGAAAAAGCGGGCAGACGCATCGACAGCATCGGGCATGGACGGCAGTCCCGCGCAGGAAAAATTAAACTGAATGCGGCTCAGCCCGTGGTCCTCGACGGTCCGTAGCACGTCGGGCAGGGGCCCGGCAAACGTTTTGGCGAAGATGCCTACCTCCATCATAGCTCCCCTTCCTGTAGGTTGTCCAGATAAACCAGCTGGCCCGTAGCAACCGCCTGCTGCACTGCCAGCATAGCGCGAACGTTATCCAGCCCCTCGGCCACGGTGGTACCCTGCTGCGGCAACCCATTCAGAATGGTATCGGCGAGTCCTTCGAGTTGTAAACGATAAAAATGGGCATCGGCACCCAGAACCTGATGGTACATGGCATCGCGCTCGGAAAAGCAGCTGACATCGCTGCCTCTGAAATACCAGGGGTTGTAGGTTTTTGCCTGAACGCTGCCCCACTGACCGGCTGCTGAAAAGCCTTCATGCCAGTCGCCCCGGTAGCCGATGGTCAGGTCCAGATGCCCAACGGCGCCGTTCGTAAATTCGGTTTGCAGCGTCCAGTGATAGGCGCCGGATTTTTGCACCAGCCGCGCCCGGATCGACCCGATTGGCCCCGCCAGAAACCGGGCGGTATCGAGCAGGTGGCTACCATGAGCCAGGAGGTAATAGCGTACTTTGTCGGCTTTTTCGTCGTGACCGGGTTTTAGTGCCCTGGCGGATAAAACAGGCAATGGCTGCACATTGTCGGTAACTGTATATCGATGGGTGTTATCGCTGTACCAGCCGTTAAAAAACATAAGCTCGCCAATCTCGTCCCGGATGAACCGCCGTGCGTAGGCAATACCCGGATCGAAGCGTTTCATGTGACCCACCTGGACGTGTACCTGCTGCTGCCTGGTCAGTTCCTGAAGCCGCAGACAGTCGGTGAGCGAGGTTCCCATCGGTTTTTCAACCAGCACGTGTTTACCGGCTTCGACCGCCCGCAGGGCCATCGGCAAATGAAAGGCATCGGCCGTCGCAATCAGAATCGCTTCAACGGCCGGGTCGGCCAGCATGGCGTCATAGTCGCGGTAAGCCCGGCGGGGTTGCCAGATGGTGGCCATCCGATCGAGCAGGTCGTCGGCCGCGTCGCAGAGCGCGTAGAGTTCGGCATTGCGAGCTTTCTGGCAGGCTTCGAAATGGGCAAACTGAGCAATTGGCCCACACCCAAGTAGGCCCACCCTGAGTAATCGATCGTCCTTTCTGATCATACAAACTAGCCGGGTTAAGAAACAATAGCCGCAAATAAGCAGGAACGGGCCATCCCGGCAACTGGCTAGCGGGTGACCCCATGGACAAACAACATCAAAATTGCTAGCACGAGCTGATCGCCACCCTGCACCGGACTGGTGTCTACATGTTTAACCACTTCGGTCAGAGACTGGCGCTCTTCGACCCGTCGGTGCAGTAGTACCATCGTACACCGTCGGGTATCTGAAGTGTATCCGGGTAGGTTGACGGCGGTGGACTGAACGAAAAAATGGCCGACTTCAACCCGGCCAACCGATCAGCTGGTTTCGAAAGACCCAGTAGTGCGGGAGGTCTCCGGTTTGCCGTCGGTTTGCTATTCAATTTTATCCTGGGCTCTGGTATGCCGCTGCGTTTCTGGTTATTGGCGGTTTCTTCCTGGTCTGCGTGCCGCTGCTGTTTGTCGGTTAGAAAATTGAGGCCCCGGCCCATGTCGATATGGCCATGGAGTAGTGAACCCAAAGGTGGTGAGCTAATCGCCCCCGGCGTTCACGGCTAATTGGTCTGAGCGCTGGGGGCGGTTTCGGTTACAAGCTGGGTAAGCACGTAAAAATTTGGGTCGGCCGTGAGGGTTTTGTCTCTGACCGGTATCCGTTGCCAGCGGGTGGTTGGCCGCAGGAGCTGGGTCGGCCCCGATTCGCCGAGGCATACGTTTACCGGCATGTCGAAACCGTCAACGCAGTTTGTCCAGCGATACTCCAGCGTGTTGCCAGTGAACCTGTAGGCAAGGGTCGGTATCCGGGTGTCGCGCAGGTACTGGTCAAATACCTTCTGTAATTTAAGCCCGGTTAGCCGGCTCAGCTCGGCTTCGACCTGCCTGCCCTCAACGGTTTTGTGGTAAAACGTCTTGTTGAGTCCGCGCAAGGCCCGACGCCATTTGGCATCGTCGTTTACCAGCTGCCGGATCGTGTGGAGCATGTTGCCCCCTTTGTAATACATATCGCCCGAACCGGCGTGGTTTACCCCGTAGATACCGACAATGGGCCGATCATTGCGAATCAGTTTCCGACAGCCAATGACGTAGGTAGCCCCCGCGTTTTTACCGTGATAATACTCGACGTACAGGTTTTCGGCGTAGTTGGTAAAGCTCTCGTGTACCCACATGTCAGCCACGTCTTTGTAGGTAATATTGTTGGCGAACCATTCATGGCCTGATTCGTGGATGATGATAAAATCCCAGAGCAGCCCCCAGCCGGTTCCTGACAGATCCCGGCCGCGGTACCCGTTTTTGAAGCCGTTTCCATAGGTTACCGAACTCTGGTGTTCCATGCCCAGATAGGGGGCCTCAACCAGTTTGTAGCCATCTTCGTAGAACGGATACGGCCCGAACCAGTGCTCGAAGGCCCGCAGCATGGGCTTTACCTGTTTAAACTGCTGCCGGGCTGAGTCGGCGGTTTCGGCCAGCGCGTAATAATCGATGGTCAGCGGGCCTTTTTCGCCCCGGAGTGTATCAGACCAGTGTACGTAGTTGCCGACGTTCAGGTTTACCCCGTAGTTGTTGATCGGGTTAACGACGGCCCAGGTAAACGTTCGGGTTCCGTCACTGTTCTTTACCACACTACGCAGCCGCCCGTTCGATACGTCGGTTAGCTGCTCAGGAACCGTTACCGCTATTTGCATGGAATCGGGCTCGTCATACATATGGTCTTTACAGGGCCACCAGGCGCTGGCCCCCAGTCCCTGGCAGGCCGTAGCGATGAACAGCTGCCCTTTTTTATCCCGGGAATAAACCATGCCGCCGTCCCAGGGTGGTTTGCGCGCTACGCGTGGTTTGCCGCCGTAGAAGACCGTGATCGATTCGGTCCGGCCAACGCGCTGGGGTTTTTTCAGCTGAATAAAATAGGCATCACCGTCCCGCCGAAACGGGAGAGACTGACCATCCTGCTCTACCTTTTCGATCTGCACGGGTCGCTGCAAATCAATCTGCATAACCTGGCCGGGTTTCAGAACCCGGTACCGAACCGTATTGCTACCGCTCAGGGTGCTGTCTTCGGGGTGTAACCGCACCCGAAGATGATAATGGGCCAGGTCCCACCAGGCCCGTTCGGGGGTGATGGTGCCCCGAAGGGTATCGTCGTGGGTAAACGCATAGTGCTGGGCGTAGCCGGGAGCCGGCCGGAGGGCCAGGAAAATCAGCAGGAAACATAGTCCCAGATCGAGGGGACGGAGCAGGCGGATGCGAAAGCTGGAAACCACAGTGTCAGGTACGTTCACGGGCTTGTGAGAACCCGGAGAAATGAGCGGCTTAATAAGCGTTTACCGGGTCTGATACGTTCTTAACCCGATTTTTGAGGTCCGTATTGCCCGGGAGAGGAGTCTGATCGACGGCGCGAAGATAATGACCTGGGGTCAAACCTGTAATGGCTTTAAACTGCCGGTTGAAATTAGACAGGTTACCGTAGCCGCAGGCCAGCGCGATCTGGCTTATGCTGTCGGGTGTTTCCTGCAACATGCGGCAGGCGTGTTTGATCCGCACTTCGTTCAGCAGGCGGGAAAATGTTTTTCGGGTGTGAAGTCGAAAAAACCGGCAGAAGGCACCGGGGGTTAAACTGGCTTCTGCTGCTACATCCTCGAGGGTAATGGGCTGGGCATAGCGGTTCATGATGAAAGAGAACACATTATCGAGCCGCTGGTGGTCATCGGGTCGGCGTGGTTTTTCATAGGCCGTGGCCGACAGCATTTCGCGGTTCGGATGGGCGGCCAGCTGGTCGAGCACCGAAAACAAACAGGTCAGCTGCTCGAACGGACGAAGCCGGTGCAACTCCTCAAGCTGGCTGGTCAGGGCGTTCGGCTGGGTGGCCCGAATACGGACTCCATAGATCGAATCCCGCAGCAGGTGGGTCAGGTGTTCCAGTTCGGGCAGGCCAAACAATGGCCCATCGGCCGGATTGTACCGGAGAAACACGGAGTACGACAACGCCCGCTGGGCAGATCCGGCTTCGAAATAAGCAGGATCATTTCTAAACACGTGCGGGAGGTTAGCCCCGAGCAACAGCACATCGAAAGGTTGAAACCGGTCAATCCGGTCGCCCGCAACCAGGGTACCAACTCCCTCGCGAATCAGGGTGAGCTGATACTCCGGATGAAAATGAAGTCGGTTATACAGATAGGGTCCATCATCGACCTGTACCCGAAACGAACGGGAGTCGACCGTTGGAACCCGAAATAGTAGAGGTTTCATGATACAGTAAAGCATACACAAGCCGTATAAATACTTAAAATGAGTGAAAAATGTATTAGTATTCGCTAATTCGCCATATCTAGCAGAAGCGGATCTGCCGGACATTTGTCTGTACCTTTTTCAACCGGATAGCTCATATGGCACAACCTGTTCAATGGGAGGGCGTATATCCCGCCCTGCTCACTCCGTTTACGGCCGACGATCAGCTCGATCTGCCGCTGTTTGAGACCAATCTTCATGCCCAGCTTGAGGCTGGTGTACATGGCCTGATACTGGGAGGGTCCCTTGGCGAAGCCAGTACACTGACCCGGCCGGAAAAGATAACCCTGCTGCAAACGGCGCAGTCGGTCAGTAACGGCCGTGTACCGGTGTTGATGAATATTGCCGAGCAGGCCACGCGCGAAGCGGTAGCCTGCGCCCGGGAGGCCGAAGCGCATGGCGCCGATGGGCTGATGGTCTTACCCCCCATGCGGTACTATGCCGACCCGCGCGAGACCGTGGTGTTCTTTAAGACCGTGGCGGAGGCAACTTCACTGCCGATCATGATCTACAACAATCCGTATGATTACAAGATTATGACCACTGTGGCTATGTTCAGGGAGCTGGCTGAGTTACCGAACATACAGGCCGTTAAAGAATCGACCCGCGATCTGACGAACATCACCCGGATGCGCAATGCATTCGGCGATCGATTCAGGATTCTGGGCGGGGTGGATACGCTGGCTTTCGAAGCCCTCGTACTGGGCGCCGACGGCTGGGTGGCTGGACTGGTCGATGCGTTTCCAGCGGAGACGGTTGCCATTTATGAGTTGACGAAAGCTGGCCAGCTTGATGAAGCCCGCGACATTTACCGGTGGTTTATGCCCCTGCTCGAGCTGGACATTCATCCGAAGCTGGTTCAGTATATCAAACTGGCGGCCACCGCAACCGGCATCGGGTCTGAACACGTTCGCGCCCCCCGTCTCACCCTCGATGCGGCAGAGCGCGAACAGGTTTGGTCGCTAATTCAAACGCAGCTTGCCTGTCGGCCGGAGTTAACGGCTGTTCGATAATACCTATTCCATATGCCAGACTTTCATTTTTTCTGCATCGACGCGCATACCTGTGGTAATCCGGTACGGGTGGTTACGGGAGGCAGCATTCCTGCGTTGATCGGTGAGTCGATGAGCGAGAAGCGGCAGCACTTTCTGCGCGAGTACGACTGGATTCGCAAAGCGCTGATGTTCGAACCACGCGGGCACGATATGATGTCGGGAAGTATTCTCTACCCGCCAACCAACCCGGCTCATGATGCCGGGGTGTTGTTCATCGAAACCTCAGGCTGTTTACCCATGTGTGGGCATGGCACCATCGGTACCGTTACGGTAGCCATCGAGCAGGGACTCATCACACCGAAAACGCCGGGGGTTCTGTTGCTGGAAGTGCCGGCGGGTCTCGTTCGTGCCGAATACAAGCAGGAAGGGGGGCGGGTAAGGTCAGTAAAGATCACCAACGTGAAGTCGTATCTGGCCGCCGAGAAACTGACGGTCGAGTGTCCCGATCTGGGAGAGCTGACGGTCGATGTGGCCTACGGCGGTAATTTCTATGCCATCGTCGATCCGCAACCGTCGTTCCCCGGGCTGGAGCATTACAAGGCCGAACAACTCATTGCCTGGGCCCGAGTCATGCGTCAGCGGCTGAATGAGCGGTACACCTTCGTTCATCCCGAGAACCCGACGATCAACGGACTAAGCCATATCCTCTGGACGGGCGCGCCGTTACAACCGACCTCTACAGCCCGAAACGCTGTTTTCTACGGCGACAAAGCCATTGACCGATCGCCCTGCGGCACCGGCACCTCGGCCCGACTGGCCCAATGGTATGCTCAGGGTCGGCTGAAACCGGGCGAAACCTTCGTCCACGAAAGTATCATCGGCTCTATATTCAACGGGCGGATCGAGGCCGAAACCGAGCTGGGCGGTAAGCCTGCCATCGTGCCTAGTATTGAAGGGTGGGCGGTTATCCACGGTTACAACCATATTATCGTAAACGAGGCTGATCCCTACCGGTTTGGCTTCCAGGTTTTATGATCCAGAACAAAGGCCTCCATGTCGGAATCATTGGTGGCGGTATTGCGGGCCTGTGCTCGGCCTATTACCTGCGACAGGCTGGCTACCGGGTGACGATCTTCGACCAGAACCGGATTACCGATGGGTGTTCATTCGGCAATGCCGGTATGATTGTACCCAGCCATATTATTCCGCTGGCGCAGCCGGGTATGATCGCCAAAGGACTTCGCTGGATGCTTCGGTCGACCAGTCCGTTTTACGTAAAGCCCCGGCTCAACGCCGATCTGGTGCGCTGGGGCTGGCTGTTTTACCGGCACGCCACAGACGAGCACGTGGAGCGGGCCATACCCGCGCTGCGCGATATCAGCCTGCTCAGCAAGCAACTGTATCAGGAACTAGCCGCTACGGACGAGCTGAGTTTTGGCTGGCAGGAGCGGGGACTTTTCATGCTCTACAAAACCGCATCTGCCGAACATGAGATGGTTGAGGAGGCCCGGGTAGCCAACCGGGCGGGTATTGAAGCCCAGGTATTGACCGGCGCGCAGGTGCAGGCCCTTGAACCGCAGGTCCGGGTCGACGTTCGGGGGGCGGTGTATTACCCCGGCGATGCGCACCTCAACCCGGCAGAACTGATTAGCTCGCTGATCAGCTGGCTGCGGATTTATGAGGTTCAGTTTGTGGAAGAAGCGTCCGTTACGGGTTTCAAAACCGACAACCGTCGGCTGAGCAGTGTCCGCACTAGCCGGGGTGACTATCCGGTCGACGAGGTCGTTGTGGCGGGCGGGGCCTGGTCGCCCGAGCTGGCCCGGCTGCTCGGGTTTTTCCTCCCCCTGCAGGGAGGAAAGGGCTACAGTTTCATGGTACCAAACCTGGCCAGTAACGTGCAGATTCCGGCCATCATGCTGGAGGCAAGGGCCACGGCCACGCCCATGGGGAACAGCCTGCGGTTTGCGGGTACGCTGGAAGTTGCGGGCACCGATCAGACCATCAACATGAATCGGGTGCGGGGTATTTACGAATCCATCAGCCAGTACTATCCGGACATTCCGGTGCAAATGCCAACCGTAGATAAAGTCTGGAAAGGGTTGCGGCCCTGCTCGCCCGACGGTTTGCCGTACATTGGTCGTACAGGTCGTTTCGATAACGTAACCCTGGCCACCGGTCATGGCATGATGGGGCTGAGTCTCGGGCCCGCTACCGGGAAGCTCGTTGCCGAAACCATTGCCGGAACCAGCACCGGGGTTAAGCTCGACCCGTTCCGACCCGACCGGTTTGCTTGAGCCGCGCTGGGGTAGGAGCCGGGTTAGTCGGGTTCTACCGTGGCCGGGTCAATGACCTTCCGTTCGCCGATCTGCTGGCGCCACATGGCGTAGTACAGGCCCTTGCGCTCGACCAGGTCGGCATGACTCCCTATTTCCACAATCTTTCCTTTTTCGAGCACGAAAATGGTGTTGGCGTGCAGGATGGTGGAGAGCCGGTGGGCAATCAGGATAGTGATCTGTTCATGCAGCGCCGACACCGCCCGAACTGTAGCGGTAATTTCATCTTCGGTGAGCGAATCCAGCGCCGATGTGGCCTCGTCGAAAATCAACAGCCGTGGGTTTCGAACCAGCGCCCGGGCAATGGACAGGCGTTGTTTCTCGCCCCCCGACATTTTCAGTCCCCCTTCGCCGATGGGCGTATCGAGGCCGTTTGCGGAGCGGGCCAGGAGGTGGTTACAGGCGGCTTTGTCGAGGGCTTCGAGCATCTCGGCTTCCGAAGCGTCGGGTTTAACGAAGAGCAGGTTCTCCCGAATGGTACCCGAAAAGAGATGCGTATCCTGCGTGACGAAACCAATCTGCCGACGCATCGGGTTGAACCGGAGGTCTTTCGTTGAGATGTCGTTGTAATAGATTTCACCGCCTACGGGTCTGTACAGGCCCACCAGCAGTTTAACCATCGTTGATTTACCCGAGCCAGAGGGGCCGACGAAGGCAATGGTATCGCCCAGCGCAGCATCGAACGATACGCCGTCAATAGCGTTCTGGCTGGCTCCTTTATGCCGAAATATCACGTCAGTGAACCTCAACCGCTCGATCGGACCCACCTCGATCGGTGATTCGGGATTGCGCTCGATGGGTTTTTCCATCAACGACGCAAAACTGTTCAGCCCGGCTTCGGCTTCGCGGTAGGCCAGAATGATATTACCGAGTTCCTGCAGTGGGGTGAAGATGGCGACCGAGATGAACTGCATCGAGATCAGCTCGCCGGTGCTCAAAATGTCCCGAAAAATCAACCACAGCAGGGTGAACAATACCGATTGTTTCAGGATGCTGAGCGTACTGCTTTGCCAGAACGACAGCAGCCGCACCCGCCGGACTTTGAACATCTCCAGCTCGAAAATTTTACGGGTCTGGCCCGTCAACCGCCGAATCTCCGAAAAGGTAAGGCCCAGACTTTTGACCAGCTCGATGTTCCGGAGCGATTCGGTTATGACGCCCGACAGCAGCGCCGTTTCGCGGTTGATGGAGCGCTGGGTCGTTTTGATCTGTCGGCTGAGCAGGCCCGTGAGCCCGCCCAGCAACAACACCCCGATCAGAAACACCGGAACCAGCGCCCAGTGTTTCGTGACGGCGTACCAGATCAAAAAGCCCATACCCACTACCGACGCAAAAAGTACGTTGATAAACGAGTTAATGAATTTCTCGGTGTCGGTACGGACCTTTTGCAGAATGGCCAGTGTGGCCCCGCTGCTCTGGTCGCCAAACTCCTGATACGATAGCCGAAGGGTTTGCTTCAGTCCATCGTTGAAGATATCCGTACCGAATTTCTGCACCACCAGCCGCGTGACGTACTCCTGCAGGGCTTTCATCACGTTAGCCAGAATGGCCACGCCAACAGCCAGTCCCAGCAGCTGTAACACCCCGCGTATTTTCTCCGACTCGGTTTTCTGCCCCGGATTGGTGGCATACTCGTCGATCAGTTTACCGAAGATGATCGGGTCGATCAGGGCCAGCGCCTGAGCAACGCCCGCCAGGCCCAGCGCCAGAACGGCCAGCCAGCGGTATGGATACAGATATTTCCAGAGAATGAGCACGCCTGTAGGGGTTAACGTGTGACAAATGCAACGCCGACCCGTTCAGACCGTTCAGAAGCTAACCGTCTGGGTAAGGTGAGTGGCCTGGCTATCGCCGTTGATCCGGACGGTAGCCGTCAGCGGTTTAGCTTCCCAGTTGATGGTGATCAAACCGTAGTTCAGTTTGGCAACCATCTCACCCACGCGGTGGCGGTTTGGTTCTTCATGCGGTTTCGACACGTGGGTCAGACCACTGCTAGTAATGTCGAAGAGGTCGTAGCCGAGGCCGGGAACCCGAACGCGCGACACTTCGGCAATATGCCGGTCACCACTAAGCAACAGTGCGCCCTTCGGCTTTGTTTTGGCCAGCAGGTCCAGAAAGCGCTGGCGGGCAACGGGAAAATTGCCCCATTTCTCGTAAGGGTGTTCTTCGGGCAGGAACTGAATCCCGCAGCCAATCAGGTGAACATCCGCATCAGAGTTCGTGAGCTGTTTCTCCAGCCATGTCCACTGAGCCTCGCCCAGCAGATCGCCCGAAGGATCCGGTACGTTCAGCTTGCCTTCTTTCTTGAGCGGGTCGCGGAAGTAGCGGCCGTCGAGGAGGATGACCTTTACCCGTTTTCCGGCCGGGCCATAGACGTGGGCTGAGTAGGCCCCTTCCTGCTTGCGAAGCGGATCGCTGGCCGGTACATCCAGAAAGTCGAGCATTAGCTGCTGGCTCTCCTTCCGACGCGGGTACTCTTTACCACCGTCATTCACCCCGTAATCATGATCGTCCCATACGCCGATGATCGAAGCCGACTGACGTAGCTGCTGGTAAACGGGGTTGGCTTTCTGACGATCGTACTTCGCTTTCAGGGTATCCATGTTTTCGGTATCCCCGTACACGTTGTCACCCAGCCAAATCCACACATTCGGCTTTTGGGCCACGATATCATCCCACAGGGGCTGGGGGCGCTTCTGATCACTGCACGACCCGAACGCGATCGTTGAAATGGGCGCCTGGTCGGCCCGGTTACTGGTTTCCGCTTTAGGTGTGCGGCATCCGATAACGGCTGCGCAGCCCAGAAACCCAATAGCAAGTTGTTTGGTAAATGATAGCATCGTTGACTGGTTAATTGCACAAAACTAGCTAGTCGATGGCGGACTAAGACTGACTTCAAGATTTGTTAATACAGGCTGAGGGGTGTTTCCCAGTGAATAAAACGGGGGATGATTTATAATCCATAAAAATCTATTTAGTATACAGAGGCAACTGTTGTAGTTTTGGCGCCAGTCACCGATACAGCCTGCATGAATCGCTCACGTTATCAAAAAGTCATCCTGTTTTTTGGCAGAGAACCGGTACTGCTCACCGTATATGGCCTGATCACCCTGCTCGCCAGTATCCAGCAGTATCTGTTGACGCCCACGTCTGTTGCCGGTAGTGAACAGTTGTATACGCATTACAACAACTATGTAATTTTCAAGAATTCGTTCTTCCACCTGCTCGCCAATCAAAACCTGTACACTTACTACCTGGCCGAACAGTGGGATCTGTATAAGTACTCACCTACGTTTGCGCTGCTCATGGCCCCGCTGGCGTGGCTGCCCAACTGGCTGGGTCTCTTTCTCTGGAATGCGCTCAACACGCTGGTCCTTTTTTTCGGCATAAAACATCTACCCCGATTGTCCCGGGAAACAACCGTTAAACTGAGGTGGTTTGTCCTGATCGAGCTGCTGACCTCCATTCAGAATTCGCAAAGCAACGGGTTGATTCTGGGCATGCTGATCTGGAGTTTTATTTTCCTGGAGCGGGGGCGGCTGATCTGGGCCACCCTGTTGATGCTGGGCAGTGTTTTTATAAAAATCTTTGGGGTTGTAGCGTTTATGCTGTTCCTGCTATATCCCCGCAAACCGGTAGCCATGGCGTATACCCTGGCCTGGACTTTGATTTTACTACTTCTGCCCCTGGTGGTCATAACGGGCCCGCAACTGCTGGCCCAGTATCAGAACTGGTGGGTCATGTTACAGGCCGACCATTCAAGCTCGCTGGGGTATTCGGTCATGGGCTGGTTATCGACCTGGTTTTCAGCGGAACCTCCCAAACTGCTCGTCGTTGGGCTCGGGGCGATGTTATTATTGGCTCCGCTAGTCCGCTTGTCGCTCTATGCCGACTACGGCTACCGGCTGCTGCTGCTGGCTTCGGTGCTGATCTGGGTGGTTATCTTCAACCACAAGGCCGAGTCGCCGACCTTTATTATTGCCATGGGGGGGGTGGCCATCTGGTACTTTACCAGGACAGCTACCGCTATGGACCGGGTGCTCGTTCTGCTGGCTTTTGTCTTTACGTCACTCTCGCCGACCGATGTTTTTCCGGCCGGCCTGCGCCAGTCACTCGTTGAGCCTTATGTCTTCAAAGGCGTCTTCTGCATCGCCATTTGGACGCGGCTGACGTATGAACTCCTGACTCGGGACAGGAAGCCAACCCGCCCGGAATTGACCCCGGTTTGAGCAAAACGAGCAAAAAAGGGTTGAATTTTGAGCTGGATCGCCTACTTTAGTCTAGCGAATCGTTGTCAGGCTAATCAGATTCTAAGCAGCCGCTAAGTAGTTTCTAAGCAAATTCCGGTTCTTTTGGGCCAAACCTGACGGCCTGAGTGAGTCGTCCCTGGTTTAGAAAAGTCAGCCCAGCGTTGTGAAGATGCAGATCCTGCAGAACGCCTTTCGTCGTGACGTCGACAAGGAGAGTCAGTTGACTATGTATTTTTTTCAGCAACCTGTTAGTACTCCGCTATGAACACTTCTTTTTTCGGTGCTCCCCCCATTTCATTAGACCAGCTTGGTCCCGTCGAGCAGTCGGCTCCCAACCTCATCCTATGGGCTGTTCCCTTTATGATTCTGTTTACCGCGATCGAGATGATAGCGGCCTATGTGGAAGAAAAGCCGTTTTATGAACGCAAAGAAACGGTCGGTTCGGTGCTGGTAGGGCTGGGGGCGCTGGCCGTAGGAGCAGCCACTAAACTCGCGCTGCTGTATGCCATCGTCTGGATCTACAATGCCCTTCCCTGGCGCATGGAGCTGGCCTGGTGGACACTGCTTCCGTGTTACGTGATTTTTGACTTCTTCAGCTACTGGGCGCACCGCATCTCGCACGAGCAGCGGTTCTGGTGGGCGACCCACGTGGTACACCACTCCGGTGAGCATTATAACCTAAGCGTTTCGTTCCGGCTAAGCTGGGTACAGCATCTGAAAATTATTTTCTTCCTGCCGGTGGCGCTGATCGGGTTCCACCCGGTTATCTTCTTCACCACCAACCAGATTGCCGTTTTGTTTCAGTTCTGGGTGCATACGGAGTATATCGGTAAACTGCCCCGCTGGGTCGAGTATGTTTTCGCGACGCCCTCGAACCACCGGGTCCACCACGGTTCGCAACCCAAGTACATTGACAAGAACTACGGCGCCACCTTTATCTTCTGGGATCGGTTGTTCGGCACCTATCAACCCGAAGAAGAGCGGCCGATTTATGGCATCACGACCAATATTGAACAGAAAGGCAACCCGTTTCACATCAACTTTCACGAGTTTGCCGACATGGCCCGCGATGTAAAGAAAGCCCGTGGTCTGCGCCAGAAGCTGTTCTACGTGTTCGGTAGCCCCATCAAAATCGCCGAAACCAAGCAGGCTGGTGAGGCCAGGCCCGAACCGGCAGAAATGCCTTCGGTTGCCTAATAAGCCAAAGCCAATCAAGCTTATAAAGCCAGTCGGGGCCTTTGACATCAAAGGCCCCGACTGGCTTTATCATGATCTGATAGCTATCGCTGCTGACTTATCCCCGGCTGAGGAGCGTACATACCAGCGCGATCAGGGCCGGTACCGCCTGGATGAAAAAAATAGAGCGCTGGGCAGTTACGGCCCCAAACACACCGGCAACAATCACGCATCCCAGAAAAAAGCAGGCGACATGCACCTGCCAGACCGGGTCCTGAATCAGCAACGACCAAACCAGCCCGGCCGCCAGAAAACCGTTGTACAACCCCTGATTGGCTGCCAGCGATTTCGTCGGCTCGAACAGTTCGGGCGGGAATGACCGGAAGGTTTTACGGCCCCGGGTTGTCCAGGCAAACATTTCCAGCCAGAGAATGTACAGGTGTTCAACGGCAACCAGTCCAACGAAAATCTGAGCGACTACTTTCATGGCACGATGGGTTTAGATGTATACACACAAAGCCAGGGTAAGCAAATCGGGCCTGCCCTGGGCTTTACCGATAAACAAGGGTACGAATTTCGTTCGCTAAACCAGCTAGATCGGTAAATAAATGCTAAAGACCGCGCCCTGCCCCGGATTACCTGTTGCCTTTATAAATCCGCCGTGGTTCAGAACCACCTTCTTGGCAATGGCCAGCCCTATGCCGGTTCCGGGGTACTCGGTTCGGTTATGCAGCCGTTGAAAGGCACCGAAAATTTGATCCGCGTAGGCCTGATCAAAGCCGATACCGTTGTCCTGAACCTCGATCAGATGGTAGGTCGGTCGGGCGCTGATGGGGGTAAACTCGACGGGGAGCTCGTGGGCCTGAACCGTTCGGCTGTGTATGATAACGTGGGGGGATTCGCCGGGGCGGGTAAATTTGATGGCGTTGGTCAGCAGATTTTGAAAGAGCTGATTGAGCTGGCTTGCGTCGCATATAACTTCGGCCATGGGGGCAACCTCAATCCGGGCGTTAGTCTCGCCGATGACAACTTCAAGGGCGGTCAGCACGGTGTCAATAATGTCGTTCAGATTGTTTTTACGGAAGGTGTCGGGCTGTCGGGTCAGTCGCGAATAGTCGAGCAGGTCGTTGATCAGCGCCGACATGCGGACCGACGCGTTTTTCATTCGATTGAGCAGGTCGGTTCCGTGGTTCCCGAGTTGCGCGGCATAGATATCGATCATCATGTCGCCGAACTGCTGAATTTTTCGGAGTGGCTCCTGTAGATCGTGACTCGCTACGTACGAGAATTCGAGCAACTCCTGGTTCGAGCGCATCAACTCCTGATTAAGGGTGACCAGCTCACTGGTCTGATGCTTCAGCACGAGCTGCATCTGTTTGACCGAGGTAACATCAGACGTGATAAGCACCAGTCTGTTTTCGTACCGGCTCACCACCAGGTCGAACCAGCCGTCAATCCCGTCCCAGGCATAGGCCAGCTCTGATCGTTGGTAGGGTTGGCCGGTATGCAGCACCTTCAGGTATTCGTCATACAATCCCCTTGATTTGGCGCTGGGGAAAAGCTGGAGGTAGGAAACCGGCCGGGGCAAATCGGCCGGTAAGGCGCCCCCATACATTTCCCGTATCCGGTTGTTGACATACACGAAGTTAAAATCGATTACCTGCCCCTGCTCGTCAGTTATAGGCTCAAAAATGGCAACCCCTAGCTGAGTCGAATCAAGGATATGGCGCAGAAACGAAAGTTCATTGATCAGAGCGGAAGGCAAAGCAGACATAATCAATAGTATTTGAATAATCTACTAAATCAGAAGGGTAAAGTTTGGGGCCAGCCCGATAGTTTACTGAATGGTAGAAGGCCAAACTAGGGAATGGCCGGCGCGGTAATCTAATGTTTTTCTAAGATTAGGTTAAGTTCATTCTAAGTAGTTGCCCCGTAGTTTGTTGGTTATCGCTGGTTGATCAACAATAAGCCTATGTTTTTACTGCTCCGACTGCTAAAACCGCTGGCTGTCCTTACGGTTTTTGCCTCTCTCTTTTCCGTTGTGCAGCTATGCAGGGCTGTCAACATGCTGCGCAAACGCATACAATTTGGCGGATTTCTGGTTTATACAACCAGAGAGGACGGCTAACCGGCTACTCATAGGCCGGGTTTTTGGCTGATATGTCGACCGATGTCATGTTCTCAACTCACGTTACTAAAAAGCACCATGGGCCAGGTAGAATTAAACAGACGAACACTCGGCGTTACGTTCGATGCCGGGCAGAAAGCGAAGATACGTCTTTGGGCTCCGTATGCCAGTCAGGTGGCCCTCACCATCAATCGCGACAGCCTCACACTGCCGCTCACCCGGTCTGAGTTGGGCTACTGGTCCGCTGAAACAGATCAGCTCAAGCCCGGCGATCGGTATTCGTTTGTCCTTGAAAACGAAGAAGAGTTCGCCGACCCGGCCTCGCTGGTTCAACCCGATGGGGTTTACGGCCCCTCCCAGGCGTTCGACACCAGCGCCTTTTATTGGGAGGATACCTGCTGGGTCAATCCGCCTTTCGATGAATACATCATTTACGAACTGGATGTATACACGTTCTCGGCCGAGGGCACTTTTATGGGTATTGCCGACAAGCTCGGGTACCTGAAGGCGCTGGGGGTAAACGCCATCGTAATACGACCCGTCACGCCCTTTCCCGATGCCCAGAAGGGGCATCACCCCGATATTTTTATGTATGCGGTGCAGGCTTCGTACGGCGGGCCAGGCCAGTTGCAGAAACTGGTCAATGCCTGCCATTATGAAGGCATCGCCGTAACGGTCGACCTGTCCTACAATCATGTCGACCAGCAGAAGCAGTATCTGGAAGACGTAGCCGCGCGTTGCACCGGATCGGATGATCGCAGCCGGCGCCGAACGGGCAATAACGGTCGGGCCTGGCGGCAGGCGCGTCGGCAATACATCGTTGAAAACGCGTTGATGTGGCTGCGTGATTTTCACGTCGATGCCCTCCGCTTAAACGATCTTCAGGTGCTGCCCGATGCGGAAGCCGTTCTGAGCGACATCCGGCAGCAGGCCGACGCGCTGACCGGGTTAACCGGACGGCATTATTACCTCCTGGTCGAAGATAGTCCCGAACAGGAAGCTGATCAGGATGCCGAACCGATGGGCGGGGGACGCCCCGTCAAAGCTGACCAGGCCTATCGGAATTATTACGAAACAGACGGTCATACCAGGAAAGCCTACCGCGAAGATTTTATCTACGACAGGCAGTTCTCTTCGGTGCTCCGCGAACTCTTCGGTCGGGAGGCAGAGACGATCGTTAGTGAGCCCAGTGTGATGTTTACCCGCCCCCACGAAGCCGGACACGGACTTTCGGCAACTGAAGAGGGGGGGGGGCAGCCAAGCTTCGAGTCTATGAAACTCATGGCTGGCTCCATCCTGGTGAGTCCGTACGTGCCTTCCCTGTTCATGGGCGACGAATGGGGCGGGACCAATCCCTTCGTCGTGCTGACGCCTGGCGAGGGCGGTACGGAGGCCTCTGCTGACGCCGACCAGGATCTGGCTGCGGCTGCTACAGATGCCCAACCCGATGAGACGAATAAGACGCTCTATGCCTACTATCAGGCGCTTACCCGCCTTCGTCGACAGCAACCGGCCCTGTATCATCTAAACCGGAAACAAACGTCGGTCAATCAGCAACCTGATCAGGAAACGATGGTGGTTCACCGCTGGTACGAACGGAATGACATCTTATGCCTGATGAATTTTTCGGAAGAGAAACGAGAAATCACCGTACCTGCCCTCAACACCTACTGGCATAAACTGATCGACTCGGCCGATCCGGCCTGGCTTGGCCCCGAAGCCGGACCCGAATGGTTGTCGGACGGTGATACGACTACCCTGCAGCCCGAGTCGATTTTGATCTATAAAGGCTGCGACCAGCCCGACCCCCAGGCCTGCGCCGATGAACACGTCAGTGTCTGACACGTAATGATTGGTAATTAGGGGCGCTGCGTTCAAACACAGCGTCTGGGAAAAGGTTAACTAGGTACGACCTTTTCTACTCAACATCTTCTGAATGAATCATTTGCTTATTAGCTGCTCCATAGTCTGTATTTGTCTGGTATCTTCGATTAGCCGGGCGCAGCAGCCGTCGCCCGCTTCGCTCAGGCAGGCGCTGGGTATGGCACCCGACACCCTGCAGCCCCTAAGCCCTACCCGCCCCGATACAACCCAGCTCAACTCGGCCGATCGGCCCGATACGGTGCGGCAGTCGACACCCGGAAACGCTGGTATAAGCCCGCCCGCTACCCGGGACAGTAGCCAGACATCACCGGCCCCGACTCAGCCAGGTCAACCGGCTGGTGAGGCTACGGCCGCGACGGGAACCTTACGGGGCCGTTTGGTAACTGTACAGGGTGGGAAGAACCAACCCATCGAATTCGCCAGTGTGGGCGTCTTCCGCACCCGCGACTCCAGTTCGGTAACGGGAGGACTGACGGATGAAAACGGGTATTTCAGCATCGCTAACCTGAGCCCCGACATTTATTATATTCTGATTCAGAGCCTGGGGTATGCCCCCAAACGAATCCCACGAATTACGGTGTCGGCCGACAATGCCGCCGTTAACCTGGGAAACGTCATTATCACCGAGACATCGCAGCAGCTGGAAGAGGTCGTTGTTCAGGGACAGCGGCAGGCCTACGAATACTCACTCGACCGGAAAATTGTGAACGTCGACCAGCTCCCCATTGCGCAGGGCGGCTCGGCGGTCGATATTTTGCAGAATGTACCGTCGGTTACCCTGGATGTGGATGGGGTGCTGAGCTTACGGGGGAGCAGTAACGTCATTGTGCTGGTAGATGGGAAGCCATCGGGGCTAACGGGTTTAGACCGGCAGGCTATTCTGGAACAGATTCCGGCCAGTAACATCGAGCGCATCGAAATTATCACCAACCCCTCGTCCCGCTTCGACGCCGACGGAGCCGCGGGGATCATCAATATTGTGCTTAAGAAAGAGCGGGCGGCTGGTTTCAACGGCACCGTTCAGCTGAACGTCGGTACGCGCGATAAGTACAATGCGTCCATTAATCTGAACGCCCGCTTTAAAAAGCTGAACCTGTTTGGTAGTTACAACTTCCGGGAAGACCGGCGGTTTCAGTACCGGATCTCGGACCGGCAGAATCTCTTTACCGATTCGACATCGTTCCTGGCGCAGCGTAACGATGCGGTCAGACGCCGGGTCAACAACAATCTGCGGCTGGGCTTCGACTATACGCTTTCTGAACGGGACAATATTACGGTATCGGCGCTCTACCGACCGGGGTACAGCTACGACAGCGAGGTAGAAACCTTCGATACGCAGGACGAAAACCGGCTTTCGCTCGGGCAAATCTATCGTACCAACGAAGAGCGGGAACCCGAACGGGGGATTGACTATACGCTCGGGTACCGACGGACTTTCCCGAAAAAGGGGCGCGAGCTGTCGTTCGATGCGACCCTGTCGACCAACAAAGGGACCGAATTTCAGCGCTTTACCAATACGACCACCTTGCCCGAAACGCTGCTTACCCCCAATTTCCTGATCGGCGATCAGCGGGCCACCAACGACCGCGACAACCGGGTTGGGGTATTGCAGCTCGACTACGTAGAGCCGCTGAAAGGCAAAAAGCGGCTGGAGGGAGGACTTAAGTACACCACGCGCCAGCTGGGTGCCAACTACGTGTTCGAGAACCTGGAAGGCCCGGACTGGGTGCTGAACCCCGGTATCAGCAATAATTTCATCTACGACGAACAGACCAGTGCTGCCTACGTAAACCTGGGGAATGAACTGAAAAAATTTAGCTATCAGGTTGGGCTACGGACCGAATATACCAGCATCAGCACCGACCAGCGGACTACCAGCCAGCGCAACACCACCGACTATATCTATCTGTTCCCGAGCGCCTTCGTCAATTACAACCTGAGCCAGGCGCAAAAGCTACAGATCAATTATACCCGGCGAATCAACCGGCCGTCGGTTCGGGTGCTGAACCCGTTCATCGATCTCTCGGACCCACTCAACATTCGGTTCGGAAATCCCCTACTGAATCCTGAACTGATCAACTCCTTCGAGCTGAGTCACCTCTGGAACGGGAAGAGTACCTCGCTGACATCGTCGCTGTTTTTCCGACAGACGAATAACGAGATTACAAACTACCGCACCCTGCGCGAAGACGGCATAACCGAACAGACGTCGCTGAACCTCAACCGGTCCCAGAATTACGGGCTGGAGGTGGTCCTCAACCAGGACATTACCCGCTGGTGGAAAGCAAGCGGAAACTTCTCGTTTTTTCAACGGTCGATCCTGGCCAGCGCCGACGTACCCGACATTCTCTCCCGGACCAACCGGAGCTGGACCGGCCGGGTGACGTTTGATCTGAAACCTACCCGGCAAACCGCCATTCAGCTCGTGTACAACTACCGGTCGCCGTTTCTGGTCGCGCAGGGGACTATCAATAGTTTCACAAACGTAGACCTGGGCGTTAAACAAACGGTTCTGAAGGGGAGAGGTACCCTGTCGCTGCGGGTCAGCGATGTGTTCAACACCCTCCAGTTCCAGAGCGACAGCTTCGGACCCAACTTCCTGGCGACGAGCCTGAGCAAGCGCGAGAGCCGGATCGGATTTATTGGGTTCAGCTACCGCCTGAGTCGTCAGATCAGCCGGGAGCAGGACCGGGATAACGACGATCGTCAGCCCGATAATCCGGCCGGCGATCCGGACTTTTCAAATTAGCAGGGCCGATCCGGAGCAAACGCATCAGGTCATTACCGCCCCGGACTCGAGTCATAACATGTAGTTAATCCGCTTCTAAATCGTGTAAGCGTGATTTGTAAAAAGCAACGTGCCAACTGAATGAAAGTATCGAAGCCATCTTTTAAACGCCTTCTTATTGTTTCGTACCGTCTGCCATTTACCATAAAGCAGACCAAAGAAGGGCTGGAGCTTGTGCAGAACTCGGGCGGTCTGGTCTCCGCGGTGCTGTCGATGGCCGAGCGTATGGGGAACAACCCCGACGGTCAGGCTACCAAAATACACTGGGTGGGTCATGCCGACCCGAAACTAAAATCGATCGATCAGTCGGTTTTCGAGAACGAGACGTTTGTAGCCCATCCGGTCTTTATGGACGAAGCCGTGCATAAGGGGTTTTACGAAGGATTTAGCAATGACCTGATCTGGCCCCTCTTTCACTATTTTCCGTCCTATGCATCGTTCAGCGAACCAAATTTTGATGATTATCAGCAGGCCAGCAATCGTTTTCTGGAAGAACTCGACCAGCTGATCGAGCCCGGCGATCTGGTCTGGATCCATGACTTCCAGCTTATGTTATTGCCCCGGCAGGTCAGAGAGGCCCGGCCGGATGCAACCATCGGGTACTTTTTTCATATACCGTTCCCGACCTACGAAATTGTTAAACTGCTGCCCCGCACCTGGCGACAGGCGCTCATCGAGGGGCTGTTGGGGGCCGACGTGATTGGGTTCCATACCGCCGATTATGTGCAGCACTTTATCCAGAGCGTATCGGAGGTGCTGAACCTGCCCATTATCGGGAATCGGATCGTGCTGCCCGACAGGCCGGTGGTGGTGAAAGATTTTCCGATCAGTGTCGATTTTAACAAGTTCAACAGCTCGGGGCAGGAGCCGGCCGTCATCGACACCCGCCATTTTTACCACTCCGAGCTCCGGCAGAATAAAGTAATCTTCTCCGTCGATCGACTCGATTACACCAAAGGGATCACCTCCCGGCTACTGGGGTACGAGCGGTTTTTGAACCAGAATCCCGACTGGCACGATAAGGTAACGTTCGTGATGACGGTGGTGCCCTCGCGCGACAAGATCGAGCAGTATCAGGAGATCAAACGGGAGATCGAAGAAACCGTCGGGCGTATCAACGGCCTGTTCGGCAGTATTGGCTGGCGTCCTATCGTGTACTCCTACGCATCGATGACGTTCACCGAACTGATGGCGCTGTACACCCTCTGTGATGTGGCGCTGATAACCCCCATCCGCGACGGTATGAACCTGGTCTGCAAAGAGTTCGTGGCCAGTCGACAGGACAACCGGGGGGTGTTGATCCTGAGTGAACTGGCCGGTGCGGCTCAGGAGCTGAAAGACGCCCTGATCATCAACCCGACCGACACGCAGGAGGTAGCCGATGCCATCAAACAGGGGCTACACATGGCCCCCGAGGAGCAGGAGCGCCGGATGCAGCGCATGCGTCATCACTTACAGAATTACAATGTTTTTCGCTGGAGTCACGATTTTCTTATGGCCTTTGACGAAGTTCCGGGCAGTCAGCCGGGTCTGGAAACAGACCTGTCGCTGAGTCCTTTCCTGACGGCGTTTGCCGAAGCACAACAGCGCCTGCTGTTGTTCGATTTTGACGGTACGCTGGCCCCGATTGTCGATGATCCGGCTAGTGCGCGCCCTTCCGATACGCTGCGCGAGTCGCTCTCCCGACTGGCCGAGGCTACCGACCTGGTCGTGATCAGTGGCCGTAACCGGGCGTTTCTGGAAAAAACCTTCGACTCGATACCCGTTCATCTGGTGGCCGAGCATGGCGCATTCCTCAAAAAGCCCGGGCAGCCCTGGGAACGGCTCGATCTGTCGGCTGGCGATTGGGTGGAGCCGATCCGGACAGTTATGAGCCAGTTTGTCGACCGGTTCCCCGGCTCGTTCATTGAAGAGAAAGAAACGGCTATAGCCTGGCATTACCGGCTCGTTGAGGCCGACGATGTAGACACCCAGAGTGTAGAACTGGCCACTCAGCTCCGCGATGTCAGTACCTCCACACCTTTGGCCGTCATTCAGGGGAACAAGGTCGTTGAAGTGAAGCCCTCCCAGCATAGCAAAGGAACGGTTGCTCTGTCGATCTTCGAACAAATTCCGTACGACTTTATCGTCAGCATTGGCGATGACACCACCGACGAGGACATGTTCCGGCAGTTGCCTAACTGGGCCTACACGCTGAAAGTTGGCTCCGGTGCTTCGTACGCGCGGTATCGGCTGGCCCGCCAGCAGGATGTCGAAACCCTGCTCAAACGCATGAGCGATGTCCTGGTTACGGCCTGATAAGCGGTCGGCACCGGTAAGTTGCAATGGACTTTTTACCATGCATTCATCTCTCATCACCAGTTATCTTGAATTCAAGCCATGCCATGGCCCGTTGGGCCCTTAACAGCGCAGCGTCGGTAAACAAGGGAACCAGGACACCCATGGCCCGTTAGGACTTTACAGCGCAGCGTCGGTATACGAGGAGTTAAGATCGCCATGGCCCGTTAGGGCCCTAACAGCGCAGCGTCGGTATGCGAAGAGTTAAGATCGCCATGGCCCGATAGGGCCTTAACAGCGTAGCGTTGGTAGCTAAGGAAATGAGGATCGATATGGCCCGTTAGGGCCTTAACAGCGTAGCGTTGGTAGACGGACGATGCGATGGGAAGGCCAAAACGGGCTATATGATCCCTATAACCCTGTCGAGTAAGAGAAAGGAGCAATAAGGAAAGTGACCTTTTGCTGCTAAAAAATGGTAATCTGAACACCCGTATACTCAGTTTACAAGGTCGGTTGTGTAGGCAATTTATTTAGAATAATTAAAAATTATTTTTAATTCTCGCGTTTGCCTACTTGTTTTGTGTGCTAATTAAAGCGCACCACAATGAGATCAGTTTATTTTTTCCTGTTTATACTCGTTACCATTTCCTCAGCTAAGGTGCTGGCTCAGACGGGCCCGGCTGTTCGGGGGAATGTCACTACCGCCGATGGCAATCCTGCCGAAGGCATCACCGTTACACTAGGCACAACGGGTCTGGGCGCCCTGACCAATAGCCAGGGCGATTTCGTCATCAACCGGGTCAAGGCAGGTACCTATCCCATTCGCGTATCGTCGGTCGGGTTGAAAACCGCCGAGCAAACCATTACCGTCACGGCCGGTGAAACCACCACCGTGTCATTCGTGCTGGCCGAAAACACCGCTCAGCTGCAAGAGGTCATCATCAGCGCGGGTCAGATCAATCGTTTTTCACGCACCACGAGTGATTACGTGTCGAAGATGCCGCTGAAAAATCTGGAAAATCCGCAGGTCTATACCTCGGTCGGCAAGGAGTTGCTGGCCGAACAACTTGTGTTCTCGGTCGATGACGCCATCCGGAACGCGCCGGGTGTGCAGCGGATGTGGGAAGCCACCGGCCGCTCGGGCGATGGGGGTGGTTTTTACAACAGCCGCAGCTTCATTCTGCAGAGCTCGCTGCGAAATGGCGTGGCCGGTTACGTATCAAGCGGTATCGATGCGGTTAACCTGGAAAAGCTGGAAGTCATCAAAGGACCCTCGGCTACCTTGTTCGGGAGTGCGCTGACGTCGTACGGCGGGCTGATGAACCGGGTGACCAAGAAACCCTACGAAACGGTTGGCGGTGAGGTTACCCTGGCAGGCGGTAGCTATGATTTTAACCGGGTAAGCCTGGATGTAAACACCCCCCTCAACGCGTCGCGTTCGTTGTTACTGCGCGTCAACACCGCCTACAACTACGAAGGCACCTTCCAGACCCAGGGCTACACCCGCAGTTTCGCGCTGGCGCCGAGTCTGATGTTCAGACCGAACGAGCGGCTATCGATTTTGCTCGACGCCGAGATTACCCGGGTGCAGAGTGTTGGCAAGCAAATGATATTCTTCTACTTCCCGGCCGATCAGCTGGGTGCCACCCGCGCCGATCAGCTGAACCTGGACTACCGCAACTCCTACATGGGTGACGGACTGTCGTTGAATTCGAGAAGCACCAACCTGTTTGGGCAGATCAACTACCGCCTGTCGCCTACCTTCACTACGTCCACAAATATCACCTCGAGCCAGAGTTTTTCCGACGGCAAGGGCGCTTACTTCTACCTCGTACCAGACAATGTGGTTACGGGCAACCCGGCCGATGCGGGTAAATCCAACTTCCTGACCCGAGCCGATCAGTCGACAGACAACAGCCGCAATACTGTGTTCGAGGTGCAGCAGAACCTGAACGGTGATTTTCGCATCGGTTCGCTTCGCAATCGGGTCGTCGTGGGGCTCGACTTCCTGCGCATCAACTCGAACCAGCGTTTCTTCGGCAGTACGTTCGATACGGTTCCGCTCAACGTGCCGGGCTTTGACTACAGCCGTTTCAGCGGGAGCCGGATGGATTCGATCTACGCCAGCGGTCCTCCCCAGTTCACGTATCCTATTATCAACAAGCGGAACATTTATAGTGCCTATGCATCGGATGTGCTGAACCTGACCGATCAGCTCAGCGTATTGGCCGCCCTGCGGGTCGATCATTACGACAACAAAGGCGGTTCGGAAGGGGGAGCTGTAGCCGCTTACCAGCAAACCGCCCTTTCGCCGAAATTCGGTCTGGTTTATCAGCCCGTGAAAGACGTAGTTGCCCTCTTCGCCAACTACCAGAACAGCTTTAACAACCGGGGCGTCTACAACGCGTTCGATCTGCAGGCTCCGGACAGCACCAGCCAGCGTCAGGCTAAGCTGGAGCGGGCCAACCAGGTAGAGGCCGGGGTTAAACTGGACGCTTTCGGGGGTAAACTCAGCACCACCATCAGCTATTACTCGATTCGGGTAAACGACATCCTGCGTACCGATCCAAACCCGCTGGCAGCCGCCCGCTTTGCTCAGATTCAGGACGGGGTTCAGACCAGTAAGGGCGTAGAGATGGAAGTGATTGCTAATCCGGCCCGGGGGCTTAACGTAGTGGCCGGCTTCAGCTACAACGACGCCAAACTGGTACGGGCCGATGCCGACGTAAACGGCCGCCGACCGTCAACGGCTTCGTCGCCTTACCTGGCTAACCTCTGGGTCAGCTACCGGCTGCCCGACAACCTCCTCAAGGGGCTTGGCGTGGGCGTAGGTGGTAACTACGCCAGCGACAATAAAATTCTTAACAGTGTCAGCCAGGGGGTATTTATCCTGCCGGCCTACACGGTCCTGAACGCATCGGTCTTCTATACCTACCGAAAATTCCGCGTGTCGGGTAAAGTCGACAACTTCACCAACCAGCGCTACTGGGTCGGTTATACAACGGCTAACCCGCAGAAGCTGAGGAATTTTGCGGGTAGTGTGAGCTACGCATTCTAGTTGTAAACTGCCAGCCCGGACACGCCGGGCTGGCAGTCTGTTTCTTACCGGTAACGTTTGGCCATTATGAGTACCACAAAACAGATAAAAGCCTGGTTTCTGATTCACAAGTGGACCAGCCTCATCTGCACGGCGTTTCTGCTGATGCTTTGCCTGACGGGCTTACCCCTGATTTTCCACGAGGAGATCGAGCATCTGGAGGGCAAAGCGCCCCTGGCTCAGGTTCTGCCGGCCGGTACGCCCCAGGTTCCGCTGGAAAAACTGGCCGAAAAAGCCCGCCAGCATTACCCGAACAAGGTGATCCGGTACACCTACTGGGACGAGCACGAACCAAACACGACTACCTTCACCCTGTCTGACTCGATCACGTCGCCCGCCGACGACTATACCCTGCTTATTCTGGACAGCCGAACCGCTCAGGTCCTCGAAGAGCCAGCCGTTAAGGAGGGATTCATGTACATCATGCTTCAGCTGCACGTAGACATGTTTCTGGGTCTGGGAGGTAAGCTGTTTCTGGGGTTGATGGGCCTGCTGTTTTTCGTGGCCATCCTTTCGGGTCTGATGCTCTACAGCCCCATCATGCGCCGGTTCGACTTCGGTATGATCCGGACCGAAAAATCAACCCGGCTCAAGTGGCTCGACATGCATAATATGCTGGGCGTAGTTACGGTTATCTGGGCCTCGGTGGTTGGCCTGACGGGTGTTGTCAATACCCTGGCCGAAGTGGTACTGGGTTTCTGGCAGCAGGGGCAGCTGGCCGAGATGGTGGCGCCCTACAAAAACGAAGCACCGTTAAGGGGTCGGCTCAGTCCGCTCGATAAGGCAATGCAGGTGGCGCTCCGCACCGCTCCCGACATGAGTCCGTCCTTTATTGCCTATCCGGGTACGCCCTACTCCAGTCAGCACCATTATGCGGTATTCATGAAGGGGAATACGCCCCTGACCGAGCGGCTGGTGAAACCGGTACTCATCGATGCGAAAACCGGTGCCCTGACCGACGTTCGTACCATGCCCTGGTACGTCAACGCCTTCTTTCTGTCGCAGCCGCTTCATTTCGGAGACTATGGCGGATTGCCACTCAAGATTATCTGGGCATTTTTCGATCTGATCATGATCGTGATCCTGATCAGTGGACTGTATCTCTGGTTCGCCCGGTACAAAGCCACCCAGGCCCAGCTCGCCAGAACCCTGTCGAAACGAGACGGTGCGGTAGATGAGCAGGAAATTCTATCCCTCAACCTGGAAAAAACGTCGGCCCATGAAGCGTGAATTCTGGCACATCTGGACCATACCGCTGGTACTGAACGTCCTGGGTCTGATTGGCCTGATTGCGGCCCTGGTCGGTAACGACGGCTGGGATATCCTGTCGTGGATCAGCCTGGGTATTCCACTAATCGTTACCGCCTGGTACCTGACAAAACCCCGCCCATCGCGGACGCGCCCGGCCGGATCGACCGGCAGACGGGCCTAGCTCATCTTATCAGTGGCGCGTCACGTCGGCCCGTAAGGTACCCGCCAGCCGGTGACCGGCCCAGGCGACCTGCTGTTCGGCAACCGGTTTTACCGTGGCTACGTAGTCGGCAGGGAGAACGGCCCCTTCGGCACCGGTGCCCGGAACGAGTGCCCCCTGTCGGTACGCCAGCGATCGGGCCAGGTCAAAACTTTGGGTCGACCAGGCCTGTATGGCCGGTTTTCGACCCCGTATCCGTTTGCGGTTCGGGTGATTCTTCAGCAGTTCGATGGCCAGCTGGTCAGCCGCCCGAAACTGGTCTTTCCCCAACAGCATGCCGTCCCAGAATGAATGAAGATTCAGGGTCGGATTGCTCATACTCACCTTGATCCTGAATAGATTGCCACCCCGGTCGCCTTCCGGAAACTGCGGACTGATCAGGGCCGCCGTATGCAGGGGCATATGGACATCTCCCGCCAGGTGAAACAACCAGCAAAGGGCAATCGCTTTCGCACTGTCGGGGGCGTTGCTTTGCAGGATCTGCTGGTTCAGGGCAAACGCCTGCACGATATTTTCGCCCGTGGCCAGCGACGAATCGGTGCGGGCAATACCCAACGACGGGTTGTAGATATAATTGATGAAATGCCAGGTGGCGTGGTCGTTGGGATTGTTTTGACCCCGGATGTCGTCGGGCCAGCGCGCGGCCAGCATGAAGAGGTACCTGTCTTTTTCTGCAGGGGTGAGCGTAGTGTCGGCCATCATCGGTGCCCAGCGCGTTTTCACGTCGGGGTGCTGTCGAAGTAAATTCAGCACGCGAGCCAGCGTTTTCGGCGATTTCTGCTGCAGATCGCGGTACGCAATGGCGCCGATCGCCATATGGGTCGGCTTGTTCCAACTGTATGCCTGGAGAGTTAACGATACGAAAACCAGCCACAGCCAGTTTCGTTTTACGATTAGTTTGTTTTTCATGAAGTTGCGTAATCTGGTCGCAAAGGTAAAAACCTTACCCCGGCCAAACCAAGCGACAGATGACAAACGCATACGGCGCCAATGCCTGCCAGTTTAAAATCAGTCAGTTCAAGGCGGGTATAGAGCAGATATAATTGCTGGTGAGTCAGACCAGGGCCATCTACGTAGAGGGGGGGGGTCTGGTAGTTTTCAAACTTCTAGTGGCTCGACAAATCACTCCCAGGAGGTTGTTTAAGGGTGAAACCGGCTTCCCAGCCATTTTTTAACAGAAGCGTATCTTCGTCAACGAGTGAACCCCAGATCGGTCCGGGGTTCACTCGTTGACGGGTTTGTCTGCCTAGTACGTTTCGTATTCGTAGGTCAACACGGCTCCTTTTGTCACGTCTTTTTTCGTGGCCGGTAATCCGCTGTCGGTGTAGGTATATTCGGTTCGGGACGGCGCGCTCTCGTTGACCTGGGTACTCACCACGTTGTTCCGGCTGTTGTACAGCACCGGGTCGATCGTATACATCCAGCGGTAGAAGGGGTTGGGTTTATCGTCGTACTCGTAGCTGATGGTGAACTCTGCTTTGTCGTTCGCATCCAGGTACGTGGCCCGGGTAATATTCCCGTTCTCATAGGTATATACGTAACGGGCACGCGTAGGCTTGCCGTACCGAATGATGCCTTCCTGTATCCATTCCGTCATCTGGCCGTCGGCGTTGGTGCGGTATATATGCCGCGGATTCGTTTCGGCGGTTGGCAGCTTCTGCCCGTCGGCCAGCTGCCGGGCGAACGATTGTTCGATACGATTGTCTCCGAAGGTAAAGGTGTTTAGTTCTCCCACGCTCCCATCGCCGTTGGGCCGGCTGTAGCGAACAAAGTACGAAACAACCCGCCCCTGCTGATCATAGGTATACTCGTTCGTTAGCTCGGGAGCGGCTGCCGACGTGGGTGGAATGATAGCCCGTTTCAGCGCGCGCCCCTCGTTGTACTCAAAGTGTGTCGTCACGAAATAGGGCCCCAGGCCGCCTGCATAGCCTTCGACGAACAGTTGCTTCAGCCGAAAATTCTGCGCGGCCGCTGGCTTGGTAGCCGCCGTCGGCGAACGTGCGTCAAGTGAGGCCGCATCGGGTGAGACCGTTACGGATTCCTGCTGACAACCCCAGGTTGCGAGCAGGAGAAGACTGGTGACGAATGAGTAAAATCGCATGATCATAAATGGAGATGAGTAGGAATGGGTAGTAAAACCGACGTTTAGCCATACTGTTTTTAGAATCAGCGATTTATGTGAGCTGGGGTAACCAAAAGTGTCCACTCTATTCGCCCGTTCGGGCTGACCCACCGGGAGAGAATGGACACTATAGACGCCAAGAAAACGGGTCTGTTATCAGGAAATGGCGGCAGCCGCCATATCATCGACCAGGGTGCGCCAGCTGGACAGTTCGGGCTTGCCGGGTTTTCGTTCACCAAAGATGAGCGCCACGTTCTGCCCGTCTTTGTCAAATAGCTCCAGGCCCGTGACAATGCCATCGGTGGTTGGTTTTCGGGTCAACCATACCTGATCGACACGGGTTTCGTTCAGGTGCAGGTTAAACGTGGGGTCGAGCACATTGAACCAGGGGCCCATTGTTGCGAGCTTATGGACAGGCCCGGTATGAATCTGAATGCAGCCGGGGTTGGATACGAAAACCATAATGGACACCTGCCGGTCAGCGGCTTCGGCGAATATCCGTTTCAACACCTCCATCGACAGCAGCTGAGCATGGCCTTCGGGGGCCAGCCGTAGTCCCTGCTGACGACCCACCCCGTACTGACGAAGCAGGCTGAAGAATTCGTGGGTGTCCTTCATGTCGAGCCAGCCGTGCCGAAACCCGCTCACGTCAATATCTGTGTCGTCCTTTTCGATCTCTTTGGCAGCCGCGGGCAGTATAGCTAGTTCTGTCGATTGCTGACTATCCTGAAAGCGGATTACCAACCGGTTGTAGGCGGTCTCGTCGGAGCGATCGGTGAGGTAGATTTTATGTACGGCCTGTCCCTGCGGGTCGAAGAACTGCAGGCTTTTTCGGCCGTTTTCCTGCACCGCGAAGCCCCACTGCCAGCGGTTCATAAATAGCCGCAGGTCTATATCGGGTCCGAGTACCAGGCCTACGTGGTTCGAGAACGATACTTTCTCATATACGCCTTTGCGTTCATGCACCAGCACATCGTTGCGGGTCAGCGCCATCACATAGCCCAGCGAGGTAACCTGTTTGAGCAGCTCCCGGAAGTCGCCGGTGAGTCGGGTAACGGTTTCGCCCAGGCCGGTAACGAGCAGTTCGGCTTCACTGACCCCGAGTTGTTGAGCCGCATCACGAATTCGGCTTTGGGGCTGCTGCTGGCGTAAATCGGTCCAGCGTGCTTTGAGAGAAAGGAGGTCGGTTGTCATAAATGATATAGGTTATTGTGTAAAGGCGGGTGAAAAAGTAGGTACAGGAACAATCAGTGGGCAGTGATGACAGGGGTTTTCGAGCCGTTTGACCGGTAGGCCGAACACCCGCTCCACCAGCGAAGCCGTCAGCACGTCATTGGGCGTACCGTAGGCTTCCAGTCGACCGGCCCGCAGCATCAGTATCTGATCGGCGTACTGGGCGGCCATGTTCAGGTCGTGTAGAACAGCGACGACAGCAAACCCCCGCTGTGCCATTTGCCGGGCTACGTCTAGCAGCTGATGCTGATGGAGCAGGTCGAGGCCGGTGGTCGGTTCGTCGAGCAGCAGTAAGCCGTTTGGTATGGTCCAGACCTGGGCCAGTACCCGGGCCAGCTGAACCCGCTGCTGCTCCCCACCCGACAGGGTCGACACGATCCGGTTGTTAAATGACTGCATGCCTACCGTTTCCAGGGCCGCTGCGGCAATCGAATAATCGGCGGGGGAGGGGTGGGCTCCGTAGTGGGGGTAGCGGCCCATGAGCACCAACTCGTGGACCCGAACCGGAAACGCCAGGGTGTTTTGCTGATGCAGCATACCCCGACACTGGGCCAGCTGTTTACTGCTGTACGCGCTCAGCGGGGTAGCGTGCAGCGCGATGGTGCCAGCGGTGGGTTTCTGCTCACCGGCGCATAGCTTGAGCAGGGTTGACTTCCCGGCTCCGTTAGGTCCGACAATGGCCAGCAGTTCGCCCGCCCGGGCCTCGAATGACAGCTGAGTCAACAGCGTTCGCTGGTTTGTTCGGAAGCTTAGGTTCTCAACGTTTAGCATGGTCAGGAGCGGGTTCGTTCGTTGATTAGCATCCAGAGAAATACGGGCGTTCCAAGTAAGGCGGTCAGGATGCCGATGGGCAGTTCAGCCGGGGCCACAATGGTTCGGGCGAGGGCATCGGCACCGGTCAGCACGATAGCCCCGCCCAGCGCTGACCCGATCAGAACCCGCCGATGATCAGCTCCGGCAACCAGCCGGATCAGGTGTGGAATGACCAGGCCGACAAACCCGATGATGCCCGCCACGGCTACCGAAGTGCCCACCGCGAGGGTACTCAGCACGATCACCTGGCGCTTTAGTCCCGTCAGGTTCACCCCCAGCATAGTTGCCTGACTTTCGCCCAGCGATAACAGGTTGAGCGACTTGGCCAGCCGGGGCAAACCAACCAGCACCACCCCCGTAAAGGGCAGCAGCGCCAGTACGGTGGTCCAGCTGGCCCCGCCCAGACTGCCCAGCGACCAGAACGTGATAGTCCGTAACTGATCATCGGTGGCCAGGTAGGTTAGCAGCCCCGTCAGCGCCCCCGCCAGCGCATTGATGGCTATACCGGCCAGCAGCATGGTCGTCACGACCGACTGCCCGGCTACCCGGGCCAGCCGGTAAACGAGCAGGGTGGTACCGCAGGCGCCCAGAAAAGCAACCACCGATAGGGCATAATACCCCAGCAGACCACCCAGCTGCTGAAAGAGGGTAAGTTCCAGAACGATCATGCAAACGGCGGCCAGCGAGGCTCCCGATGAAATACCGATCAGCCCAGGATCGGCCAGCGGGTTGCGGAACAAGCCCTGCATGGCCGCTCCCGCTACCGCCAGCCCCGACCCGATCAGCAGACCCAGACAGACCCGCGGCAGGCGAATCGTGGTCAGGATTACCGTTTTGGTTTCGTCGGGTGCCGCAGCCAGTCCAAAATGATGGCCGGCCATGCCCAGCACCTCGGCCGGCGAAATGAATACCGCACCGACCCCGGCCGAAACCAGAACGGTAGCCAGCAGGCCCGCGACCAGCACCGGCAGGAGCCAGGGTCGGCGCACGGCCGGCAGCGCGCCGGTCCGGGTAATCGGCATGCGGGCTATTGGCTGGTCGGTGAATAGCTGTTCGGTTGCCATCGGTCAGAGCGAGCCCGAGGGGCTGATTTTACGGGCCAGTTCGCTGATGGCTTTTCCCAGCCTGGGGGTAAAGCCCGTGAGCAGGTGGCCATCCATGGTCACCAATCGTTTTTGCTTTCCCGCGTTGGTCTGGGCCACGCCCGGAATATCGAGCAAACCCCGGGCCCCGCCTAAACTTTCGAGCCCACTATCGAAGAGGAGAATAACATCTGGGTTGGCAGCCACGAGAGCCTCGGTCGTTAAGGGCTTAAACTCATCGAACTGACGCATAGCGTTCTGGCCACCGGCCAGTTCGATCATCTTCTCGACCGGTGTTCCCCGGCCTGCCACCAGCATGGTTCCCGCTCCCCGGGCGTAAATAAACAGGACCTTGGGCCGACCCGGCGCCGGCTGAACCCGGGCCATATCCGACTCCAGCCGCCGGACAACGGCCCGGGCCTTGCTGGGTACCCGACAGGTGGCGGCTATGTCGGTAATCAGCTTTTTAGTGCCCTCCACCGAAAACTCCTGTTCGAAGGTGATTACCTGCACCCCGGCCGCCCGTAGCTGGTCCAGCACGGCCGGTTTGGTACCTGCTTTTTCGGTCGTTAGCACGAGTGTCGGTTGCTGGGCCAGCACACCCTCGGCCGAAACGGTTCGGTTGTGACCTACTTTAGGGAGCTTTTGCAGGCTTTCGGGATAGGTGCTCGTCACGTCGACGCCCACCAGCCGATCCTGTAGCCCCAGCTCACACAGAATTTCGCTGACGGTTCCGTCGAGCGAGACGATGCGGGGTACCTGCGCCGATGTGGCCAGCGGTACTGCCATGAACAACGCGAATACACAGCGCGCCAGCCGGCGAAGAAGGGTTGTTGGTTGAGAAACAGCCGTCATAATCAGAGGATGGTTAGGAGAGTCGCTGACTCAGATCAAGAATACGTTGTGCTTCCAGAACCGGGGCGGCTTCGGTCAGTAAGGCGCAGAGGTTTGCCAGGTCGTCTTCCGAAAAAAGCAGGAAGTAGTTCGGCATGGGCGTAGGCAGGAGCAGTTCCTTCCCGTGGGTCGTACCGAACGGCTGCATGGCCAGCCGGTCAAAAATCATCTCGGCAAATGCATCGAACTGGTCAAGAGACAGGCAGAAGAGCGAGTTGTTGAACGCCACATTGACCACGCGGCAATCTTCACACATGCCTACATACCCAAACTCGTTCTGCGCAAAACTTCGGAAGTGGTGTTTGTGGTTCATAGCGGTAAGCGTCGTTCTGTTGAGTGGTTTGTGCCTAAGCGGGCAGCCAGTACAGTTCATGGACCGGGCTGGCTGCCACGCCGAGGACTTTGGGATTCCGCCGGGGCGGGGTTAGTTGAGTTTCATGGAACCGTCGGGCTGGTACAGGTACCGGAAGGTGTAGAACCGAGACCGGTTGGCCGAAGTCGGCGCGGCAGGTGCGTTCTCGTAATAGCTCAGGATCTCGACCTTGGCGTACTTGTTGTCGCCCGTACGAATCACCAGCACCCGCCCCGGTATCGGCGTAACCAGGTTGGTGCTGGAATTGTAGTTGTACCAGCCCGCCCCCGACACCGCCGGAATGGCCAGACTCGATGGGCTCTGATCCTGCGCGAACGTGGCCGAGGTGGGTAGGGTCGTCAGTTCATCGAAGGTGCCGGTATGCACATAGGCTCCGCCCTGGCCGGACCGGATCGGGCCACCGTTGACGATGATCGATGTACCCCGGAAACCAATGTCCCATTTGGTACTGGCCGAGTCGGTATTGGCTACGGTTTTGTTATCTCTCAGGTTGAACAGCGTGTATTTGCCGGTGCTGAGCGGTGGCTGGCCGGTCGTTGAACTGGGGGTGGTCGGGTCGGCGGGCAGGTTCGTTACCGTCTGCGCCTGTACCGGCAGCACTGGGTTGGTAGCGGTGTCGTCGTCATTACAGGCCAGGAGCAGGGACATAGCGGCTGCCAGGAGTAAAACGGGATACGTAGTTTTCATAAGAGTATGTACTGATTAATTGGATTTGCTTATCGTCGTGGCCCAGTCCCAGCGCAGGCTGGCGTACCAGAGCCGCCCGGCGAGGGTGGGGATGAATGACGGATCGGTATAGCCCGTCAGGTTATCGACCCCGGCCTGCAGGGTGATCTTTTTAATGGTCTTGGCGGCTGTCAGGTGCCAGGTCATGTATCCCTGGATATATTCGCTGGCTTCGTCCAGAATCAGGTTGCCATTCCGGTCGGCCAGGCCGTAGCGACTCCGGTAGATGCCCCGCAGCGAGGCAGAAACACCGGATTTGGTCAGCTCATAGAAGAGCTTTACGTTGGCCATGTGCCGGGACCGGTTCAGCAGCCCGCCGTAGTCTGACAGGTTGACCCGTTCGGTAAGCAGGGTTTCCGGATTCCGACGGAAAATATCCCCGTTTCGGATGCTCGACACCACGGCCTTGTCTTTGGCTTCGAGGAGCTGATACCCACTGCTGACCGTTAGCTGAGAGCCGCCCAGTTCGATTCGGTAGCTGCCATCCAGTTCGATGCCCTGGGTGTATACCCGGCTGAGGTTGGTATAGCTGAACACGTTTTGCCCGTTGGTTTTGCGGGCCACGACCTGAGTTTCGATCAGGTCGCGGATGTCGTTTCGGAAGAGATTTGCGCTGATCCGTACGGGAATGTCGTAGGCTTTGCGCAGGTCGAGCACCGCCCCCAGGTTAACCGCCACTGAACTCTCTGCCCGGATAGCCCCAAATCGGCCCGGATCGATCAGGATTTCGGCAATCTGACCCTGTTGCTGCAACCGCGCGACACCCGCGCCCACCTCCTGAGTGCCAAACACGCTGTACCCCGCCACCGCATTGTCGAAGTTGAGATAGAGCTGGCGGAAATCGGGCGCCTTGAACCCAACGCCTGCGCTAGCCCGTATGGCCAGGGTTTGATTAAGCTCATAACGGGCCGACAACTTAGGGCTGAACTGCGAGGCATACTGGCTGTGGGCATCGAAGCGGCCTCCCGCAATGAACGTCAGTCGGGTCGACGGCTGCCACTCGAACTGAGCCAGTCCGTAGCGGGTGCTGAACTGCTGACGGCCGGGATAGCGGGTGGCTTCTACGCCTTCGCCAATGTAGCCGGCTCCCAGCGTCAGGTAGTGCCGGTTTCGGAAGGTGCGCTCCGTGACAATCTCTACCCGGTCGAAGTTTTGCCGAAAATAGCTGTCGTCGTAGGGGGCCTGGGTATCCTGATAGGCCAGTTTTGTGGTGGTAGAGTAACCCGTGTGGTAATAGCGGTAAGTCAGCTTCCAGGTGTCCGTTAGCTGCTGGGTCAGTACCGGGTTTATGGAGTAGTCACGAACCCGGCCGGTGCCCGAGACTAGCCGCTGATCAACGGTGGCCAGCGAGTTGTCCTGCTGTTCCGTAAAGAAACGACCCGATATGCCCAGTTTCAGGCGGGGACCGAAGCTCGTGGTGAGCCGCCCGCTGGCGGTGTAGTTCAGAAAGGGAGACACGGTGGTGCCCGGCGTTTCGGGACTGAGGTCGTAGCCACCCGACTGGTACCGATTGCCGAACAGGTAAAGACCGGTTTTGCCGGAGCGCAGGGATACATCGGTGGTCAGGTCGCTGGTCTGGTTAGCACCGTACCGACCCGAAAGGCTACCCCGCATTCCCTCCGCCGGATTGGCGGTGATGATGTTCACCACGCCGGCCAGGGCTTCGGAGCCGTACAGACTGGACGAAGGACCTTTAACTACTTCAATCTGTCGGATATTTCCCACTGTTAACCGGCTCAGCTCGAGCGTACCGGCCGTACGGCCAACCAATGGCTCGCCATCCACCAGAATCAGAGTGTAGTCCGGTCCGAACCCCTGCACCTGCAGCCCCTGCCCGTGGTCGTTGACAATAGCCAGGCCCGTCTGCTCCCGTAAAATATCGTTCAGCCGCAAACTCCCCGATTGCCGAATCTGCCGCTGGCCTATCAGGGTAACCGGCATCGGCAGCGAGCCAACTTGCCGCTCGGTCCGGGTCGCCGTAACGACAACCGGGTCCAGCTGTTGAATACGACTCGTGTCAACTACCGGGTCCGGTACCTGCTCAATGGCCAGAAGAAGTAGAATCGATAGCATGGTGAATAGGTTGGCAGTGAGGTGGTTATACAGGTGAATCCGGCATTTGCCTGGATCATTACTGCAAAGGTTCGCTGCAAACGTATTCCTTATTTAAAATTAATCCAAATAAAAACTGAGTTATTTAGAATTATTACAAACAATGTTCGAATTGGTATAGATACAAGTCGATAGTTTTCTGGTTTGAATGAATTAGCTAACGATTTTGGGATTGAACAGTAAAGAAGGTCGAATGCGAACTTGATACATAGATTGTAGATAGTGCGTAGTTACTTTTTCCATGACGACATTCAGACGAAACCGGATAGGAACGATTGCGGGGTGTGCAGGCATAGCGCTCACTCCATTACTGGTCTTGGTAGGCTTTAAAGAAGATCCGATCGGGTCAGCCATCAAACGCCTGACCCCCGAACAACTCACCACGCAGGCGAAAGCCATTGAAGCCCAGGTTTCGCCCGAGCTGGCCAGCGGTCTGACCCTGAAAATATGGGGGGTCGATTCGCTGGTGGCTGACCCGATAGCCATCGATATGGATGACCAGGGCCGGCTGTATTACACCCGGACCAACCGCCAGAAAAACTCAGAATTCGACATTCGGGGGCACCAGGATTGGGAAATCGAATCGAACCGGCTGCAGAATGTAGCCGATCGGCAGGCGTTTCTGCGTCAAGTGCTGTCGCCCGCAAACAGCAAGAAAAACGAGTGGCTAAAAGACCTCAACGGCGACGGCTCGCACGACTGGCGGGATCTGACCATCGAGCGTGAACATGTCTACCGGCTCGAAGACACTTCGGGCGACGGACTGGCTGATCTGTCGAAACGGGTAGTCAGTGATTTTCATGACGAAGTAACCGACGTTGCCGGTGGCGTGATGGCCGATGGCAACGATCTGTACGTAGCCGTGGCGCCGGACCTGTGGCGCATGAAAGACAAAAATGGCGACGGCATCATCGACGAGAAAAAATCCATTTCGCACGGCTACGGGGTCCACGTCGGCTTCAGTGGCCACGGGATGTCGAGCATCAAGATGGGCCCCGACGGGCGTATCTATTGGCAGATTGGGGATATCGGTTTCAACGGCAAAGGCCCCGACGGTAAAAAGTGGGAGCACCCCAACAGTGGAGTCATTGTCCGGTCGAATCCGGATGGGAGTGACTTCGAGGTGTTTGCCTACGGCGTTCGCAACACCCACGAATTCGTTTTCGACCAATTCGGTAACCTGATCAGCGAAGACAACGACGGCGATCACCCCGGCGAGCGCGAACGGCTCGTATACATCGTCAACGGCTCCGATACCGGCTGGCGCAGCAACTGGCAGTACGGTAAATACCGCGACCCGAACAACAATACCTACAAAGTCTGGATGGACGAGGGTATGTACAAACCCCGTTTCGACGGTCAGGCCGCTTATTTTACGCCGACCATCGCCAACTTTGTCAGCGGGCCAACGGGTATGCTGTTCAACCCGGGTACGGCGCTGAGTCCGGCCTATAAGAACAAGTTTTTCATTGGCGAGTTTGTGGGTAGCCCGGCCCGGTCGGGTATCCATATGTTTAGCCTGAAGCCCAAAGGAGCCTCTTTCGAGCTGGGTGAACATAAAAAGATACTGGGCAATGTGCTGGCCACCGGGATCGATTTCGGTCCCGACGGAGCCATGTACGTAGCCGACTGGATCAACGGCTGGGACTCCAAAGACTACGGTCGGATCTGGAAACTCGACGATAAAGATGGGGCCGGCTCGGCCGAACGGCTGCTGACTAAAAAGCTGCTGGCCGAGAACTTCGCCCGCGTGTCCGAAACCCAACTGGGCGATTACCTCAGGAATCCCGACATGCGCGTGCGCCAGAAAGCTCAGTTCGAGCTGGTGAAGCGCGGGGCTAAAGGCGCTCCGGTGCTCAGCGCAGCCATCCGGCAAACTACCGATCAGCTGGCCCGCATTCACGGCATCTGGGGTATCAGCCAGCTGGCCCGGCAGGATAAGAAATACGCCCAGCAGCTGGTGCCCCTGCTGACGGATAAAGACCCTGAAATCAAAGCACAGGCCGCCAAATGGCTGGGCGATGGTCGCCATGCCGAAGCCGCCCCGTCGCTGTTGCCGCTGCTAAGCGATCCGAGCGAACGGGTGCAGTTCTTTGCGGCCGAGGCCCTCGGTCGGATGGCCTATGAACCTGCTATTCAGCCGATCATTGCCATGCTGGCGGCCAACAACGACAAAGACGCGTACCTGCGTCATGCGGGTAGTCTGGCGCTGGCCCGAATCGGCAAGGCAGAGCCGGTCGTAGCGCTGGCTAAGCACCCGTCGCGGGGGGTACGAATTGCGGCAGTGGTGGCCCTTCGGCGGTTGAGCCATCCCGGCATTGCCAATTTTCTGGCCGACGAGGACGAGTTTATCGTTACCGAAGCCGCCCGGGGTATCAACGACGACCTGTCTATTCCGGGTGCACTACCTGCCCTGGGCAGTCTGTTGACTACGACCCGTTTCACGAATGAGCCGCTGCTTCGTCGGGCTATCAGTGCCAACCTGCGGGTAGGAACGCCAGCGGCCATGCAGCAGCTGATCAGCTTTGCCAGCCGGGAAGGAGCCCCTGTTGCGATGCGGGCCGATGCCCTCGATGCGCTCAGTACCTGGTCGAAGCCGTCGGTGCTGGACCGCGTCGACGGGCGGTATCGGGGTCCGGCCGTACGGGACGCCAACCTGGTAAAGGCCAAATCGGCAGCTACCTACACCCAGCTGCTGACCCATTCGGATCAGAGTTTACGGCTCAGCGCGGTGCGGGGCATCCAGAAGCTGGGTCTGGCCCAGGCGTCGGATAACCTGCTGGACCGGCTCAAAACCGATGCATCGGCCACGATTCGGGTCGAAGCGCTGCGGGCGCTGGCTGGGCTAAACAGTCCTAAAATTGGCAGTGCCATTGAGCTGGGTCTGGCCGATAAAGACAAACAGGTACGGGTGGCTGCGCTGGATCTGGTTGGAAAAACCACCATGGCAAAGGACCGCATCACCAGCCTGTTGACCGACGTAATCAATAACCAACCCGTCGAAGAGAAGCAGGCGGCTCTGCTGACGCTGGGCAAACTGCCCGTTGCCAATACGCAGGCTGTGTTCAATCAACTGCTGACCAAACTGGAGGGTGGAACGCTCTCGCCCGAAATCAGCCTGGAACTGGAAGAAGCCATTGCCAGCACCCGATCGCCGGTACTGGCCAGCCGTTACAAAACCATCACCGGCCGTTTGTCGGCGGATGCGGTCATGGCGTCGTACAAGGGCAGTTTGCTGGGGGGTGAACCTGATAAAGGACGCCGGATCTTCATGCGGCACCAGACGGCACAGTGCATCCGGTGCCATGCCTACGATGACCTGGGTGGTAATGCCGGTCCGCGTCTGAACGGGGTAGCCCGGCGGCTGACCCGCGAACAACTGCTCGAAGCCGTAATCAACCCCAGCGCGCGGCTGGCTCCCGGTTTCGGCACGACCACGCTCGCGCTGAAAGACGGCAAGACGATCAGCGGTATCATTCAGGGCGAAACGGCCACCGAACTGACCATCAAGGCCGGTGATCAGCCCGATGCCGTGATCAGTAAAAGCCAGATAGTGACCCGCACCGATTCGCCGTCGAGTATGCCGGACATGAAGTACCTGCTCACCAAACGCGAGATTCGGGACGTGGTCAGTTTTCTGGCTACGTTACAGGACGACAAGTAGGGAGGGGCGGGTTAGTCTTCCTCGGTAAACCGGTTGGGGTGCAGGCAGTTAGACCAGTAATCCACGATAGCCTGTAGCTGGGAACGCATGGCCTGCTGACTCTGCTGCTTTTCAAAAAATCCCTGTATGGTTAGCTCATAGGCTTCTTCGACCAGGTGTTTGTAAACTGGATGGGTAAAGAAAATGAACGGAATCGCGCGTTTGCGCAAGGCTGAATCCTCTTCGATCAGCTGGCGCAGCTCGATTCCGCTCATTTCCTGCAGGCTGACTTCTGAGATGATCAAAAAGGGCCGGTCTTTGGTTGTTTTCAGGTAGTCGAGCGCGCGTTGGGCACTGCTGAAAAAAATGACCGGACTCAGCGGGGCAATTTCGTTGAGAATAGGGGTTAAAAGCACTTCGTCATCTGTATCGTCGTCAATACAGATGATAGGACCGTTTACTTCCATACGTTTTCAATTCTTCGTTGTGCATACAGAACCCAATGCGTTCAGAATTGATAGGGAAATGGCCAATTATCTACTAAGTGGCAGACTGCCTGTGCGTGCTTTGCTGCCGGAAGCATAACGTCGCCCGTATTCATCCGGGTCTGGCTCAGAAGGGCCCCTATTTGGCTGTATGTGACGAATAATGGCCCAGCCTTGCCATCCCGGCTTCCCCGTTGGGAAAACAAGGCTGGGCTAACTACAGGTGGTCAACTACGGTATAACTCACAGGAAGCCAGGGTCTAATGGCAGTAGTTCAGGATTTTCTCCAGAGCACATCCGTAAACCGCTGCTGGCTATCTATGTACGTCTGTATCGGCTCGAAACCCGCTTCACGACCCAGTTCAGCAATCTGCGTCTGGGTGTATTTCTGCGAGATTTCCATGTAGATCGGTTCGTCTTTTTCAAATTGGAAAAGGGTGCCGTCGTCCAGGCGGATGTCGTGCCGGCGGGTGCTGACCAGATAGCTCTTACAGGCTCCGGTTACGGGGTCATACACGGGAAAATGAACAAAATCAGCCGGGTCGAACGTACCCCCTAGTTCCTCATTGATCCGGTCCAGCAGGTTCAGGTTAAACGCGCGGGTCAGTCCGCCCCTGTCATTATAAGCATTCAGTATGGTCTGTGGGTCCTTCCGCAGATCGAATCCCATCAGCGCGTAATCACCCGGTTTCAGATAGCTGTTCAGTTCCTTGCAGAACCCGATGGCTTCGGTTGGCAGGAGGTTCCCGATGGTTCCTCCCAGAAACAACAGCAGTTTGGGGGTTGGTCCGTTGTTCTTCAGTTGGGCCAGCATCGGGAAATATTCACCCGCGAGGCCGTCGACCGCCAGACCCGGGAGCTGTGCCGGTAATGTTTGCGTTAGTTGCTCAACCATGCTGGCCGAAATATCGATCGGCACGTAGCGATTGCTAAATGCCAGGTCCATGGCGGCCCGCAGCAGGTGCGTGGTCTTGGAGGCATCGCCCGCTCCCAGTTCAACGATATCGAACGTGGGGTGTGGAGCGGTACAGGCCCGTAGAATATCCCTGCTTTTGTCCCGTAAAATTTCTTCTTCGGCCCGGGTTAGGTAATACTCCGGGCAGCGCATGATCTGCTGAAACAAGGCATCGCCCCTGGCATCATAAAAGTATTTCGACAGCAGGAATTTCGGGCTGGCGGATAAACCGCGGATGACATCCCGACGAAAGGCGCTGTCAACTTGAGTAAGCTGCATACCGGTAGAATCTGTCATATGGATCTGGCCAGGCGGATACCTGTGAACTGCCAGCGTAAAGGAGGGTGAAAAAAATTGCGGTAGGTGGGCCGGCTGTGACCGGGTGTGGTTGCTTCTGAAGCTCCCCGAAGCACCATCTGACTGACCATGAACTTGCCGTTATATTCGCCAATGGCCCCTTCTGCCTTCGTAAAGCCGGGGTAAGGCAGGTAAGCGCTTTCGGTCCATTCCCAGCGCGAGCCCCACTGAAACAGGGGTTGAGCCACTTCCCATTCGGCCTCGGTGGGCAGGCGCAACCCGCGCCACTGCGCATACGCCCAGGCTTCGTAATAGCTGACGTGACAGACGGGCTGGTGGGGCGGCAGCGGCACAAGCCCCTCCGGACTGTAGTGGTACCAGCTACCATCGATCCAGTGCCAGTAGAGGGGGGCCTTGATTGGCTTGCTTTTAACCCATTCCCAGCCTTCTGCGTGCCAGAACCGAAAGTCCGAATAGCCGCCCGCTTCGATGAACGCCAGATAATCGGCATTGCTGACTAGCTGAGACTGAACCTGATAGGCGGCCAGATACACCTTATGCCGGTTCAGTTCATTGTCGAAGCAGAACTCACCGCCCTGGGCACCCATCTCGTAAACGCCCTCCGGCAGGGAGATCCAGTCCGGCTGCTGGCAGTCCGGGACGTCCGGTTTTGGGTACGAGGTGCTGTAGCCCGGCATGAGCGGGTTATGACCCAGGATGTATTTGATGTCGGTGATCAGTAGTTCCTGGTGCTGCTCTTCGTGGTTGATGCCCAGTTCAATAGTTGCCCGCAGCGAGTCGGATAATGGAGCCGGTTGGGTTAGAAAGGCCTGCATGGCCCTGTCGACGTGGGCCCGGTACGCCATCACGTCAGCCACTGACGGACGGCTCAGATTGCCCCGGTCGGTTCGGACCACCCGCGCCCCCACCGACTCGTAATAGCTGTTGAATACGTACGGATAACTGGGGTCAAATACCTTGTAATCAGCGGCAAAGGGGATAAGAATAAATGTTTCAAAGAACCAGGTCGTATGCCCCAGATGCCATTTGGGCGGACTCACATCGACTATGGGTTGTACAACATGATCTTCGGGTTGCAGACCCTGACAAATGGCTTCGCTTCGGGCCCTCAACTGGCTGTATCGTTCGGACAGGTGCATGCGGGAAAATTCAACGTTTCATACATAACCCGCTTTGGGAGCGGGTGGTGCCCAAAAAACGCATTTCCCCGATCGTGAAAAGACGCTATAGCTCGCCATCACTGGTCTGTTCTGTAGTAAATCAGATGATTAGATACGGTTTGCCCTGACCTACAGCATCGGGTTAAACGTGCCTGATTCGGGTTTATTGGGACCGGAATGCTTTGGGCGTTGTGGCGGTCATTTTTTTGAAGAAGTTATTGAAGTGGGTGGGGTAATCGAAGCCCAGCGCGTACCCAATCTCCGAGATGCTCCAATCCGTAAACTGCAGCAGGGCTTTAGCTTCGCTGATGACGCGGTCGGCAATGTGAGCCGTTGTGGGTCGTCCCGTATGTTCCTTAACGGACCGGTTCAAATGGTTTACGTGAATCGATAACTGCAGCGCGTAATCGTGGGCCGTACGGAGGGTAAGCGGGTGGTTAGGGTTTTCGATGGGAAACTGCCGCTCCAGCAGTTCGAGGAATAGCGACGCTATACGCGATGAGGCATTTTGTGGTCTGACCAGATCGTTCGAGGGCTGCAGTTTCAGCGTTTCGTGAATGATCAGGTTGATGTATGTGCGAATCAATTCGCCTTTGAACGGGTAGTCGGTAGCCTGTTCCGCTAGCATTTTCTGAAAGAGCGCCGTCATGGTAGCCGCCTGGTCATCGGTCAGCGCGAAAACGGGCGTACCCCCGATTTTGAACAGGGGCGACTGCTGCAAACTGGCTGACCGATCGGTTGGTTTCAGAAAGTCTTCTGTAAACACACAGGCAAGTCCCGTTTGGTGGTCGGTGAGTCGTTCTACCGAGTAGGGAACGATCGGATTGGCAAAAAATAAGGACGTGCCGTTGACTTCGATGCGCCGATCCGCAAAGTGAATGATCAGGTGTCCTGTACTCAAAACGATTTTGTAAAAGTCCCGGCGGCTGTGCGGGTGCGGTTTTGTGGCGGGCAGGTTAACCTCATAGACTTTAAACCCCTTCAACGTCAAATCTGTCGAATTGCCCGCTGTCGGCTGTGGTTTGGGTAGGTTAGCCATTGACCAGGAATAAGAAACTGGAAAGGAGTTAGAAAATTGCGGTCGAAACAATGCCACTGTTCCGACCGCGTAAGCTGGTTTATAAACCGGTCGATTTCTCCATCTGCTCCGTGTACCGGGCGCCCACCACATCGATCCGGGCGGTAGCCGCTTCGATATCGGCGAGTTCTTCGGCGGTTAGCTGAACAGCCACAGCGCCAATATTTTCGGTCAGGCGATGCGGCTTCGTTGTTCCCGGTATCGGCACGATCCAGGGCTTTTGGGCCAGTACCCAGGCCAGGGCAATCTGAGCCGGTGTGGCCTCGTGGCGTTTCGCAAACTGATCGATCAGATCCAGTAGCGCCTTGTTAGCCACGCGGGCCTCTTCGGTGTAGCGGGGCAGCGTGTTGCGAATATCGCCCGCTGCGAACTGGGTACGTTCGTCGATCTTACCCGCCAGAAACCCTTTCCCGAGGGGGCTGTAAGCCACCAGACCGATGCCCAGTTCCTCGATAGTCGGGATGATTTCCTGCTCATGCTGGCGGGTCCAGAGCGAGTATTCACTTTGAAGCGCCGTTACGGGTTGTACCGCATGGGCCCGCCGGATGGTGCCGGCACCCGCTTCCGACAGTCCGAAATGCTTCACCTTACCCGCCTGTATCAAGTCCTGAACGGCACCCGCCACCTCTTCGATCGGCACGTTGGGGTCGACCCGGTGTTGGTAGAACAGATCGATCACCTCGACCCGCAGCCGCTTGAGCGATGCGTCGGCAACGGCTCTGATGTGTTCGGGGCGGCTGTTGAGGCCTGCCATCTTCCCATCCTGAATGGCAAAGCCGAATTTGGTGGCAATGACAACCTGACCCTTAAACGGTTCAAGCGCTTCCCCGACCAGCTCTTCGTTCGCGTACGGTCCGTACACTTCGGCGGTATCGAAAAAGGTAATGCCCTGTTCGACGGCCGACCTAATCAGCTTGATCATCTCGTTTGTGTCCTGAGCAGGCCCGTAGCCAAAGCTCATGCCCATACAGCCCAGGCCCAGTGCTGATACCTCGAGACCGGCCGTTCCCAGTGTGCGTTTTTGACGGGTTGTACTCATACCATTGGGGGTTAAAATTTGACACAAAGCTACCGGGCCCCAGCGTCGTAAAAGGACGAAATACAAACAGAAAGTTACGAAATTCAAATAACAACTCAGGAACAGTTTGGCCGAGTCTGGTCCGAACGTGCTGCGTCCTGCGCAGGTCTGGAAATCGTATTCACTTTAGTCGGGGAGCAGGATGGAGACCGGCTGGGTGGAGGCTTGCCCAATCAACTGACCATCCAGGTTGACCTGGGTAATCTGGCTCGGTACGGCCAGTGTGTCGAGAAGGACCGAAACGGCCAGCTGGCCCAGTTCCTGAACGGGTTGACGGATGTACGTAAGGGGCGTGTCGAAGAGCTCGTAGGCATCCGTTTCGTCGAAACAGATCACCGCCAGCTCGTTGGGGACGGCTACCGACAACGATTTAATGGCTTTCAGGCCCGCCATAGCGATCACGTTTGATGCGAACAGAACGGCTTCTATCGGCTGGGGGCCAGTAGTGAAGGCCTGCAGGGTTCTGGCTACGTCGGCTGGCAGGTTCGATGGGCCAATCGGTTTGAGCCAGCTGCGCCGGGTGGTGAGATGGTTGTCCTGAAGAGCAGACAGATACCCTCTCGTTCGCTCGGTAATATGGAAGAGGTCAGTGTCGAGGGTGATCATGCCAACCCTGCGGTAACCGGCTTTGGCCAGGTGGCCGACAGCCGTGTACATGGCCTGAAAGTTGTTGAGGGCCACATAGCTGGTTCGGATGTCCGGAAAGTACCGATCTACCAGTACCAGCGGAATGCCTTTCTTCTGCAGATCAATCACCTGCGACTCTACCCCGGCAGGAGGGGCCAAAATCAGGCCATCGACCTGGCGATTGAGTAGGGTCGTAATCAGTTTTTGGCACTTATCCGGGTTTTCGTCGGAGCTGGCAAATATGACGGTGTAGTTGTGTTTATCGGCTTCGTCTTCGATGTACCGGGCCAGTGTGGCAAAGAAGGGGTTCGCTATATCGGCCACAATGAGCCCCAGCGTACGGGTCCGGCTCGTTTTGAGGCTCTTGGCAATCTGGTTGGGCTGGTAATTTAAGTCGTTGGCAACCTGTCGTATGCGTTTGGCGACCTCCTTGCTGATGCGGTTTTCCTTTTTGTTGTTGAGTACGTACGATACCAGGGCTGTAGATACGCCTACGACCTGAGCAATGTCTTTGAGAGAGGTCTTCTTTTGCATGCCAACAACAAAATAAAATGCAACAAATTAGTTTAATCGTTTAAACTAATAAACGGTCATATAAAGTTTGCTGGCACTGAAACTTCAATGAAAAATTCTAAAATGCTCATTTTAATTGTACTATTTTTATAGATTTGTCGTATTATATAATGAAATTTAGGTTTGTTGTACTATTTGGGTTTAAACGATTAAACTTTCGACGCAACGATGCCGTTACTTTGACGAACACTTGACAACAAGACAGTTGCGAGTGGCCCGCCCGAAACCGGGTGGGATCGGCCGAATCCAGCAAAGACCAAAGCCGATGTTGTTTCGCTTCACCATCCTGATGGGAGAGGAAGCCAGCGACCCGACCGACAACGTTACCGATTATGAAATTTACACAAACACATAGGACCAGCCTTCGCCCAACGAAGCTAGCCAACCCGTTTCAACAAACGCTACTGACCTTTATTAACCAACAGGTGCAGGTTTTTGAAGCGCTCGCCCGCAGTGGCAACCCATTTGGCAGCAACTGGCTGCCCGCCGATCAGCAACCGGGCCAACCCCAGCCATCCGTTTTCAGGCCGGCTGTCAGCTCACGTACGGTTTCCTCCCGAGTAGGCTCTAAAGTGCCCCAAACCACAGGAATCGGACTTGATCGGTTTCGCGCCCAGCAGGAAAACGCCTAGTTCGTTTTCTACCAGCATGTAACTACAATTTTCACTCCAGACAGGCTGACACTGGTATTCCAGTTTGTCGGTCCGTTGTGGTCGTGCTCACTCATTATTGAACAACCAAGTCATGAAACGTTTTTCAGTGCTTTACCTGCTCAACGAGCAGTATCATCATGTTGGCTGCAACACACAGACCGAGGCTCAATCGGTGCTGCATAAACTGGCCGCTGACAAAAAACGGAAGCCGGTTGGTATCTACGATTCCAAGACGGAGTTATTCGACTGGGAACCATCCCGCCAGCAAAACTACGAACAGGCCAGCATCGGGGAACAGGGCGATCAGGGCAACCGGATCATCACCATTGCCCAGTCGCTTCGCCGTCGGGATGCAGGCTGGCTGCCGGTTGGTGACCTACATCGGCCAAGCCTGTTTGCCTAGGGTTGACTTACCAGCCGAAAAGACTCATTTGGTCCTACCGGATTTATCCACCTAAAACTGTCCCAGCTATGTTGACACTTATAAATCAGTTGCTGACCGTAGACAGGACTGGCGCCAACCTGCCGGGATATAGCCCCGCAGCCGACGGTGTTGAACAATTGATTGAGACCGTCGGCGATACAGACCAGTCGATGCGGGCTGCCGCGTTTACCTGGCTGGCTTATCCACTTGTTTTGGCTGAACCAACGGCTGACATACGTTCCGGCGGGTTATATCACTCCTTTTTGCACTCCTTTGTCGTTCGCTTCGATGGGGCTACCGACAACGTGGTTTCAGACGCGGATCAGAGCGCCTGGGTTGATCAGCTCTTGAACCAGTTTGCCGAAACGGTAGATACGGATTCGCTACAGCGCTTATGTGCCGAAGGGGCTTCTGTCTTACCCACGTTTCTGCTTCCTGTTCTGACGCAAGAGTTGAATCAGGGGCATGCTACGGCTGGACTGGCATTCTGGCTGGCCGCTTTTGGGCACTATCTACATACGTGTTTGGGAGCTGTGCAGCCCGAAAGGAGCCCCTATCGTCCGCAACTGACCGGGGAAGATGTAATGAGGGTAACCAATCCGGACGTAACGGCTCTGTTCGATATCCAGCCTCTGGAATCGGCCCGGCTTCGATTGTATCCGGCGCTGGTTGCCCAGTACAAGACCTACCGGACGCAGATTGCTTTGCATGGGTTGGTTTTTCCGCTTAAACAAACGCTGTGTGCATTCTGGGAGGAACAGCCCCCTGAGGGTACGGTTCTGATGCCGGCTTAGTTGTATCGCTCCCGTCGGGCGATGCATCTGGAGGCAGTTGACGCGATGAACCGACAATTCATAGGGATTGCTGGACTGGTTGAGCTGTTCACCCCCCAGCCCCCTAAAGGGGGAGAAGAAACCCACTATCTGATTGGCTTTCACGTCGTAATCACCCTTCATCTATTGTAAAGAGTAACCCTTTCTATCTGGGTTTACAGGTTATCCGCTATTAACGGAAAGCGCCGGTATCGAACCAATCGATTCCGGCGCAAAAAAACGGTTCAGCCGGGTTAGGCCCGTTTCTTGATGTCAGGCTGGAACGGCTGGTTGTAAAACCGTTTTCCTTCTTTTTTGTACAGCGCGTTGGCCACCGCCCCAAACACCGGCGGGAATGGGGGTTCGCCCAGGCCGGTAGGGTCGAGGTCGTTGTCGACGAAGTAGACCTCAATTTGTTTGGGAGCCTCGTTGTGCCGAATCAGGCGGTAATTGTGAAAATTATTTTGCTCAGCGGCCCCGTTTTTATGCGTCAGTGACCCATAAAGCGCATTGCCTATCCCATCGACTACGGCTCCCTGCACCATGTTTTTAGCCGAATCCGGGTTCACCACGATGCCGCAGTCCATGGCGCTAAACACGCGCTCTACGTAGGGCTGGTCATCCCGGCTGACCATATCGACGACGTGGGCTGCGTAGGAGTTATGACAGAAGTAAGCAGCTACCCCCCGGCTATACGTCTCGTTGCCAGGTTTGTTCCAGCCCGATTTATCGCGAACCAGCCTGAGCACGCCCGCGTACCGATCGGGATCATATTCGTTGTTTTTACCAACCGGGTTGTCCTTGGCCCGCTTCAGCAACTCCAGCCGTAACTCGATGGGGTCTTTGCCCATGGCTTCGGCTACTTCGTCGAGGAACGACTGCTCGGCGGCCGCGTTGAAGTTGGAACGCGGTGCGCGGAAAGCGCCAATCGTGATATTGGTTGGAATCTCCCAGCCCTCGGCCAGGTAGTTATCGACAGCGCCCGCCGGAAAACGGTTGGCGTGTATCGGATGTTCGGGTATGCCGCCCCCTTTCACATGGAAAGCAATCAGGTTCTTGTTGGCATCCAGAGCTGCCCGGTAGGTGGCGGTGTACATAGGCCGGTAGATGCCATAGGTCATGTCATCTTCGCGGGTGTATATGAGTTTGACGGGGGCCTTGGTTCGTTTTGAGATCAGGGCCGCTTCGTACATATACTGGCAATAGGCCCGACGACCAAACCCGCCACCCATGCGCGTCATCTGAATCTCGATCTTGTCGGCAGGAAGGTTCAGCAGCTTTGACAGGGTCGGCTCCGACCAGCCCGGTGCCTGTAGTGGTCCGGCTACTACCGCCTTCTCGTCGGTCACATGGGCAAAGAAATTCATCGGCTCCATGCAGTTGTGGGCCAGAAAGGGTGCGTTATAGGTGCGTTCGATAACCTGAGCCGCATTTTTGAACGCCGTTTCGGGATCTCCGTCTTTCCGCAATTGTTTCGCTGGCTTTTTGGCCCAGGCGGCCATTTTTTCAAGCTGGGCGCTGGTGCTTTCCAGCTCACCTGGAACCACAACTTCCTGTTTGCCGCCCCGGCCCATCATCGTGTCTTTGGTATCGCCAATGGGCTCCCAGTCCAGTTGCAGTTTTTTGCGGGCGTTCATTACCTCCCAGGTGGTTTTGCCCACTACAACTACCATATCGTTGAACGAGCGGGTATCGAAACCGCCCTGCTCAAAACCATCTTCGTACAACTTCAGGCTGAACACATCCCTGATCCCCGGCATTTTGAGGGCTTGCGTGGCATCGAACGATTTAAGCTTCATGCCAAAGGCGGGTGGATGCTGGATCATGGCAATCAGCATACCGTCTACCCGGTAGTCCAGGCCGAACAGGGGTTTGCCGGTAACGACTTTTAACCCCTCCACATTTTTCTTCGAGTTTCGGACAATGGTAAAATCCTTAGGGGCTTTCAGTTTCATCCCTTTGGGCACGGGAAGGGTAGCCGCTTTGCTGGCCATTTCGCCGTATTTCGCGGACTTCCCGCTCGCATGCAACAGCACCCCCGCTTTGGTTGTCACTTCCCCAACCGGCACATTCCAGGTTTGGGCAGCGGCCTCGCACAGCATCTGGCGGGCAGCGGCACCTGCTTCGCGCAGGGGTTTCCAGTACATGCGAACCGAGTTACTGCCGCCCGAGAACTGAGGGCCTAGTTTCGCATTGTCGTGCGGACCCATCTCAACGACCACGTTTTTCCAGTCGGCATCCAGTTCTTCGGCGATCATCATCGGCAGCGACGTCATTACGTTCTGCCCGAACTCCGGGTTGGGACAAATGAGTTTGATCTGGTTATCGGGGGTAATCTGGATGTAGCCGTTCAGCTGGGTCCACTGTTGGGGCAGGTTGAGCGCCTGGAGTTTGTCGGCCGCTTTGGCGTTGGCGAGCCAGCTCACACTGAGCATCATGCCGCCACCGGATAGGAGGGAGGCTTTGAGGAAAGAACGTCGGTTGTAGGTTGTTTGGCTGGTTTTCATGGTCGGTTTTGTTTAGGGGTTACCAATAACCAGCTTACTTCCTGGCAACAGATTTGATGGCTTCTTTAATGCGGACGTAGGTACCACACCGGCAGATGTTCCCGCTCATGTAGGTATCGATATCCGCATCGGACGGGTTCGGGTTCACCTTCAGCAGCGAAGCCGCACTCATAATCTGCCCCGCCTGACAATAGCCGCACTGGGCCACGTCATGTTCCTGCCAGGCTTTTTGCACCGGATGGTCACCTTTTGCCGATAAGCCTTCAATGGTGGTAAGGGGTTGATTGCCAACCGCCGAAACCGGCAGCTGGCAGGAGCGGACGGCCGTTCCGTCGAGATGGATGGTGCAGGCGCCACACTGGGCCATACCGCAGCCGTATTTGGTGCCGGTCAGGTCGAGGTGGTCGCGCAGTACCCACAACACAGGCGTGGATGGGTCTACGTCCACCAGCCTGCTTTTACCGTTGATTTTAAGACTGTACTTTGCCATGTTTAAAACGTAAGGATGATTAGGAACAAGGGGATAACCGTACTGCCGCTCGATTCGTCATCGTTTGAACGGAATCTGGTCTGGCCCGACAGCGGCCGTCCGACCGGACATTTGCATGCAGGCTGAACGTTAGTTCGTGTCGTATGGGCTGATAGTCAGATCGATGGAAGAAAAAATTTGGTTAAAGATAATCAGATTTCTCTGCTTTCCTGTTCGCCATACGCCTACCGATCTTCACATAACCGACCGTATGTCGCGTCAATGCTTTATTTGATGGGTGTCGCGCACACTGGAAAAGGTTAGGGCTGTCATTTTCCAGGTACTGGCTTGTTTCTGGTAGACTTCAGTCGCTGTGAACTCGGTCCTGACCTCGGCACCCCGAACGATGGCATCCAGCCTAAGGCGGCTCCAGACAATAGCCGTGTTGTCGAACAGCTCTACCGCTACATCATGCACCTCGGCGTTCTTATACCAGATGCTGCCGGTTTTAATGATGTCAAGTTCTTCGTCTTTTTTCCAGGTTCCACTCATGTGAACGAACTTCGCTTTGTCATCGAAAAGCAGGGCCAGCTTGTCGATCTGCTTGTCGGCCATCCATTGCCATTTCTGTTTCGAGAGCGCAATGAGTTCCTGTTCGGCAGGGGGCCGGCTGGTTATACCGGCGCTTAGGTGGGTTACCTGAGCCATAACTCCCGGCACACCTAACGAGAGACAACATAGGGCGAGAAAAAATGGGATCATACTCAATTTTGTCGTCGGCTGACTGATAGAACGGGAGCGGAGGTGATTTTCTGCGTGCATGTACGTTGCCTGTTTTGTGGAACTATTCGCCAATATGGTAACCAACCGTTACCCTGGCTTTCACTCTTCTCTCTGGCAAAGGTCTGGCTTGTTCTGCTTCGGCCAGGTATACGGATTACGGACTTTCTTACCATTATTACCGATCCGGGTTCACGGGTAAAGTGGGGAGAGGGGGAATGCCCTACTTTTGTCGATGAAACTGATCCACGCTATGGATACCCTGCAGCGATTTGAAACGGTAAACGACTACAACATCTTCAACAATCATGAAACGCTTCACCCCCTGGTCAGCGTCGTTGATCTGTCGAAGGCCGCTCCGCGTCAGGGTTCGCGGATGTATTTTGGCCTGTATACCATATTCCTGAAAGATGTCAACTGCGGGGACCTGGTGTACGGGCGGCATACCTATGACTACCAGGAAGGAACACTGGTATTCATGGCGCCCGGACAGGTGGCGGGCGTTAGCAGCAACGGGGCAACCTACCAGCCGAAAGGGTTTGCGCTGGTCTTTCATCCGGACCTGATTCATGGTACGTCACTCGGTCGGCACATACATGAATACACGTTCTTCGGTTACCAGTCCTACGAAGCCCTGCACCTGTCGGCGCGGGAGCGTCAGCTGGTGCTGGACTGCTTCGCTAAAATCGAGTTTGAATTACAACACGCCATTGACAAGCACAGCAAAAAACTGATCGTCGCCACGATTGAGCTGTTTCTGGGCTATTGCAGCCGGTTTTACGATCGGCAATTTATCACCCGGGAAACGGTGCATAAAGGGATACTGGAACGGTTTGAGACGTTGTTGAACGCGTATTTTCAGTCCGACAAACCCCAGACCACCGGCTTACCAACGGTAGCCTTTTGTGCCGCCGAGCTAAACCTGTCGGCCAACTATTTTGGCGACCTCATCAAGAAAGAAACAGGTAAAACCGCGCAGGAATACATCCAGACGAAACTCATCGATCTGGCTAAGGAACGACTCTTTGACCCCGGCAAATCGATCAGCCAGATCGCCTACGAGTTGGGGTTCACGTATCCGCAGCATTTCAACCGTTTGTTCAGGCAACGGGTGGGGCAATCGCCCAACGAGTATCGAACCCTTCAGTACAAGTAAGGGGAAAGGCCACCTATTTTGTCATATCTACGCTGGTATTGAAAGCCAGCCACGCTTCGGCGCGGTCGCGGTACTGGTTGATCGAGGCCGGGAATTTCGTGAACGTAATCGGGTTTTTAACCTGTACGTACTGAACGGGCGCCACGATCGTAGCCCCGGCACCGGTGGTATAGTTTAGCTGCAGGGTAAAGCTGATGCGGGTAGGGCGGACGCCCGGTTTGGGCAGCGCTTGAGCGATGTCGACCCGCTTGACGGGTTTTACCTCGCCCGGCGAAATGGGGCTGGTGACGGTAGACGTTCCCACTTCGTAAAATCCGACTTTCAGACCCGGAATGGGAGAAGGCTTGGGCGGGAAACTGGCGGTGTTGATCCGGCGAATATCCAGCGATACGTTGTAGATAAAAGACTCGCCACTGGATGACTTTATAACCTGAACAGCCTTGCTCCTGGGCAACTTGACGCTGGTATTCGCGGGCGTGAGGGTTCCCACCACTTCGTTGTTTTTACCGAGCAAATACATCGCCTGGATCTTGAATTCGCAGGGGTAGGGGCGGGTCTGCCCGTTCGACATGGTGCACGGAACCGGGGCCTGCGGAGCGGCTCGCCAGAGGGTATTCACAGGAACATGCAGATGAAGCGATGCGACCAGACAGGAATAAAGGATTGTGGTTTTCATAAGAGGACGATTGATGAGGGTAAGGGTAGTCGTTTGGAAAGTCACACATCAAGCGGACTGGTGAATATAATCCGTATGAACGGTTGAGTAACTAATCCTTTGAGTCACCGGTCGAAAGCATTCTGTAGACCTACACCAGCTACCGATCTGGCGTGCGTTCAGCCCGGTAGCGAGCATCTGTTCAGAACGTTACCCGGACTGGTCGACCGCATTATTTGATGGCAGAACTCTATATTTGTCAGGGCTTCCGAAACCACGTTCGGAGGGTTCTGTAGAGGCACATTGAATGAGAAGCTTTCTTGAGGGTCTGGGTTTCGGCAATAACCATAGTCTGCAGACCCGAAAAATCATCCAGTATCTGTTGCGTGAAAAAGGGAAAACGGTGCTCGAAATCCGTGACTTCTGCGGGCTCAGTCTACCCACCACCATCAAGTTCGTCAATGACCTGGTCGACAAGAACATCCTGATCGAGTCGGGTAAGAAAGAGTCGTCGGGGGGGCGTCGGCCAACCGTGTACAATCTGAACCCGGACCAGGGCTATATCGTGGGGGTTGAGTTACTGCTCAAGTCGTTTCGGATGAGTATTATCAACCTGCATCACGAAGTCATTTACGATTACGAAACCGACAATTTCGATATCAGCCAGCGCGACGAATCGTTCGAGTTTGTGGCCCGCACGGTGCCGGCCCTTATCCGAAATAAGGGCATTGCCGAGGACAAGATTCTGGGGGTGGGCATCGGGATCACCGGGCGGGTCAACCACGCCAAAGGCATCAGTTATTCATTCCTGAACTTCGACGAACCCCTGACCGAGCGGCTGGAAAAACTCTGGCCATACCCAGTCTACATCGATAACGATACCCATTTCATGGCCATGGGTGAGCAGGTGTTCGGGCTGGCCCGCGACAAACAAAACGTGGTCTATGTAAACCTGAGCCGGGGGCTGGCCGTCGGCTTGATCTCGAACGGGCACATCCACAACGGGCATTCCTATTTTGCCGGGGAATTTGGGCACGTCACCTTTTTCGACAACGATAAGTTGTGCATTTGCGGCAAGAAAGGCTGCCTGTCGACGGTGGTGTCGGGGGCCGCTCTCGAAGAAAGCTACGCCGAAAAAACGGGCCGGTATCTGCCCTACCGCGATTTACTGGCCCTCTCGAAACAAGGCGACCGACTCGTTAACGAACTGCTGTCTGACCTGGGCGAACAACTCGGCAAAGCCCTGTCTATGCTGATTCAGGTGTTTAACCCCGAACTGCTCATTCTGGGTGGGCGGTTTATTGACGTAGGTGAGTACCTAACCTATCAGGTCATCCGCGGGTTGAGCCTGCACAGCCTGCCCCAGCTCCTGGCCGACTGCGAGTTTCAGGTTTCCCCGCTGGGCGAAAAAGCAGAGATGCTGGGCGCCTATGCGCTGGTCATCGAAAAGGTTTTCGAGCCGTAGCGGCTTAAAGGTCAATCCTGTTAACCCTACATGCATCATGATATTGCAGGGGGAGACCGGTTTATACCCCCCAGTCCATTCAGATGAATTGTTGGGGGAAGGGTGGTTAAGCAAGCAAAGCTATGCAGAGACCGGATTTCACACCCCCCAGCCCCCTAAAGGGGGAGTTAACCCCGCCGTTTTTTCTCCGGCTGGTACTGTCGTGAAAGTCAAGTTTTACGTTAGGATTATTTTCATATCTTTGGACTACAAGTAGGACAACTCGGCTTCGGCCACTTGATCCTGGGTAGTCCCGCCGGTCGGGACTATTTTTTTTGCCTGACCAGTTCGGTTCGCTAAATACAAAGGGTCGTAAGCGACCCCGTGACGCCACAAGGCGTAGGCCATCAGCAGCAACCGCTTCTGAACCGCCACGTAGGCTTTCATCTTGATGCCGCTCCGTTCATAGACCCGCTCGTAAAGGGCTTTACAGGTGGGCTCGTTGAAGCGAACGGCATTGAAGGCCGGCATGTGCAGTATACGACGCAGGCGACTGTTCCCCTTTTTAGAGATACGGGTTTTGCCTGAGTGGTTGCCAGACTGATTCTCCACTACGTCATAACCCGCATAGCTCACTAGGTGGCGCTGATTGGTGAAGCCTTCGAAGCCGTTGGTCTCGGCCACCAGGACAGCTACCGATAGTAAGGCCAAGCCTTTAATCTTGACCAACTGCTCGATGCGTGGTTTGAGCACAGCATCATCGTTGATGAGTTGGGTAATGGCTTGCTCTAAGGCGGTTAGTTGTTGGTCGTATACCTTGACCAAGTTGGTCAGTTGTTTAGTGATAAAGCCATTGTCAAAGGCACTGTGTTTCAGGGCATGTTGCTGATTGGTGGACTGGGTTCGCAGTTCTTGCAGGCGTTGGTGTTGGCGAGTCAATAGCCGCAAGGCGTATAGGTTCTTGGAGAGAGGTTTCCAGAGTGGTACTCGCTGCTCAAGGCCCATGCGAGACAAGCCCTGGGCATCGATTTTGTCGTTCTTGGACTTATAGCCTAAGCTCTTAAGATAGTATTTCGCTTTATTGGGCAGTAAGATACTGACCGGTTGATCCTGCTGATGGAGAAACCAAGCCACCGCTTCGTGGTAGACGCCGGTCGATTCCATCAGGTAGGTAAGCGGTAAGTCTTGCTTACGATGGCGGGCCACCCAACTGAGTAGGGTAAGAAAGCCCGCTGGCTTGTTGGCTACTTTGGTGGTGGCTTTAAGGGTGACTTTGCCGGTCTGGTCAATCACTGACAGGCCTACCTGGAGGGTATCTTTGCTGACGTCCAGCCCAACACAATGGCGTAAGAAGGTTTGCATAACCAAGCGGGGGAAAAGTGAAACAGAAACCACCTGACGGCTTTCCTGGCTCTGGCACATCGATTGGAGATAGTAGTTACAACCACTTCTATGGGTACTGTCGGAGCTGATTGGAAAGGGGACAGGGGAGCCAGCACAACCAGCCTGATCAAGATCACCGGAGGGTGTCTCAGCGGCCGACCCGAGGTACTGGCTACCCGTGTCAGGTCTTGCTCATAAATTGCACTTTTTCTGACAGACTCAACTCAAAACAAAGATATGAGCGGCCGACCGTCCCTTTAGGGGGCTGGGGGGCGAAAAGGTAGCGATTCGGGCTATTAGGATTCACATCAATTCCTTCCCCTAACAACTCTTAGGCCGGGCCGCCGTCGCGGGGCTGGGGGGTAAACAAACACCTCCTTTAGCGAGCCGGAGAGTAATCTGCGACCAATTCATTCAGGGGTGATTGGCTTTAATCAACGCGTCGGCGAAGGACTCGGCTAGTTTTTCTTCTTCCAGACGGGGCAGCAGGATGGCTGCTTCGTGAATAAAAAAATGCGCTAACTCATGGGCCAGTATCTGCGTCGGCTCCAGGGGAGCGGCCAGGTTGATGCAGATGGTCCGATCCTTTTTGTGGTATTCACCCATAGTAGCCGGATGCCATCGTTCGTACCGCACGACTACGCCTGCCCGCTGCGCAATTTCGGTTGCTTCGGTAGTGCCATATCGCTGGCTGATCTGATGGGCTAACTCGGCGCCGGTCATGAACGGATACGTTTACAGGGCATGACGGTGCGGGTCGCCTTCGGACAGCACAAGATTATCGGGCCACTCAATGGGAATGCCCCGTCGGGTCAGCGCGGCCTGAAAATCGATTAGCAGCGTGGGCGTATTCCGAACCTGCCGGGGCGACACGCCTTTTTCCAGACAGTAGGCCAGCAGATGGCCGACCGACTCACCGATGTTCCACTCGATCGGATGCAGTCGGTAACAGCCATTGGTAATGTGGGTGGTGCCGATGTTCTTACAGGCGGGCAACAGATTCTCAACCCGCTCAGGCAATAACGAGCCCAGCGGGATCTGGAAAGGCAGACTCTCTACATCGATATAGTTATCGCCACCCAGGCTTGGATGCAAGTCGATCCGGTAAAAACCCAGGCCGACCGAATCAGGGAATGGTTCCGCCAGCGTTGAGCCGGGTCGAAGATGAGCCGACACGTGCTGTTCCCGAATCGTAAACTCGGCTTTGATTCGTCTCGATTCCCGGATGTAGGGTCGTTTGGCCAGGCCGTCGGCAGTGCCAACCACATCGGGGCGGAGTTTTAGCCCCCGAAAGCCCAGTTCGGTTTGCAGGTAGTACAAAAACGAAAGGCTTTGCTCCTTGGCTTCCTGTACGTAGCGGGCGCGCTCGGCTGGACTAGCCTCGCTCAGATCACCCCCCAGATAATCGATCTGTGGGTAATTGACGAGGGTAATGTCCGACTCAAAAGCACCCTCCTGAAACAGATTTTTGTCCAGTATCCGCCGGTAGGTCCATAGGCCGGCGAAGGCTCGGTTGGGTTCGCGGTTAGGCTGGAAATTGTACTGAACAGGTTGTAGGGTGCGCGGGCTAAGACCGGTGAGGCTCAGTAGCGGACCCGACCAGGCGGGCAACAGGGGAGGCACAAACGTTCGCCAGTAGTCGTAGCGGGCTGGCTTATCGATGGTCCAGTCTTCGCCCTCGTGATAGCTCATGGCAAAACATACCGAAAACGCCTGCACGTTGCCGGGTCTGGCAACGGGTGCAGCACTGAGCTCTCCGGTTTCGGCCTGGCTTTCCGAGCCCGTCACGTAGTCGGTTCCCGTCAGGGGCAGCAAATCCCCCAACTCGGTAGCATCGACAAAATATCGGGCGTTCACCCATACCGATTCGGACGTCTGGGTATGCTGCAGGGTGACCGACTGAATGGTATCTGCCTCATAAACAGCCTCAGTTGCCTCGTACTCGTACAAGATCGTCAGGCACTGGCGGTCAATGTACGGCTGTAGCATGGCCTGCAACACCCGCAGAAATACGATGGGTTCAGCACAGAGGGGCGATACCCAGCCGTTACCCGGGTTCAGGGTCGGGTTGAGCCTGGCCTCGGGAGTTAGTGGGTAATGGGTTCGGTAATAGTCCCGAACGTTTTCGCGGAACTGTCGGTAGGTCTGGGTGCAGCCAAATTGTTCAATCCAGCCGTGTTCGTCGGGTGGGGTGGCCTGGGTAGTAAACTGGCCGCCAATCCAGTCCGACTCCTCGGTCAGGATGACGGTTAAGCCCGCTTCGCAGGCCGCCAGCGCGCAGGCGCATCCGCCCACACCCCCGCCTGCAATGAGAATATCTGTTGTTAAAACTGGCATTCGTTGTCTGATTCTGCTGCTACTTTCTGGAGGCTATAATCACAATGGGTTCGTCGCCGGGCCGGTTTTCAAGTTCGGTCTGGGCCAGGGCCAGGACCTGTTCCAGCTCGGCCAGGCCTGAGAGGTTGATGATGCGGCTACCGGCCAGCAGGTGAATGTCGGGCAGGCTCCGGCCGGCATCGCCAAAATCTGTCAAATTAGTTATGACCTGGTCCAGTTCAGCGGCTACCTGCCGTATGTCTGTCACATACACACCCGCCTGGGTTCGCTGTAGCCGAACCACTCCCGTTTTATCGGTAATTCGGACGGCCAGCTGACGCTTTTTAAACAAACCAAAAAACGGACTGGATTCCCGCTCCACACCGAACACATACAAACCGCTGGTCTGACCCAACAGCCTGACCTCCCCTTCGTCGACCTGTAGGGAACGAGCCGCCGACGCCCGGCAGAGGTCAGGCGTACTGGCTTTGGCGTTGTCTTCCTTGCGCAGTTCGGTGGTGCCGAAGGCGGTGGCCCGTACCAGATTTCGGCGCGTATCTACTTCAATCTGTACTTCGATGGTTTCGGGCAGGGCCCCGACTTTCATAACGGCCTCGGTTGCTTCGCGCCGGACAGCCAGGATATCCTCGGGCGTGGGGTCGACCAGGTTGCGTTCTACGGTATCCCGCACCATGGCCAGAGCTACCCCGATGGTTGAAATGACTTCGGCTTTCCTGGCCAGTCGCGCGGGCAGGTTCATCAGCTGGCCCGTGAAGAGTACCAGCGATGCAGCACCGCCCCCACCCCCGATCAACTCGACGGTGTTCCGGTCGAGGTGGTATTCGGTGATGAGTTCCTCGAGCTGGCGGGCTACCTTCTGGCACGATATGTCGAGCACCAGCCGGGCGGTTTCCAGCTCGGTCTTGCCTAGTTTATCGGCCAGGGGTTTGAACGCCAGTCGGGCCGCTTCGGTGTTGCCTTTCGCAAACGCCGTGTCCGGAATGATGCCGAGCAGGTTGGCCGCGCAGGTAGGTGTCAGGGCAAAGCGCTGGCCGTCGGTTGTTTCGATGGCTGTATAGTCGTCGGCATCTTTCTCGGTCGGGCGCAGGTGTACCAGCCGGGCGTCGATAAAGCGTTCGGGCGTCTGAAAACAGGCGTAGGACAAACCGGCGATGTGCGCCGACCGGGTTCCCACATCCACGAGTTTGCCGTCCGACTCCCGAATCATGCTGCCACCGGCAATGGCAAGGGTTCGTACGTCGAGGGTGTTGAGGTAGGTTCGATGGCCGCCCACCCGGGCGTTTTTGGTCTGTGGCTGACCATCGCGGATGACCGAAATATCGGCGCTGGTACCGCCTACTTCAATAAAAATACCGTCGGATACCCGCTCGTGCATGAGTGCGCCGGCAATGCCCGCAGCCGGCCCCGACAGCATGGTCATGATGGGTCGGCGATGCACTTCATCGACGCTCATAACCCCGCCGTCTGACCGCATGATCATCAGCGGGGCTGTGATGCCGGCTTTCTTCACACACTCGTCGGTCATGGTGGCGGTGTGAATCATTTTGGGCAGAATGGCTCCGTTTATCACGGCCGTACGGGTGCGGGTGCGCAGGCCGTAGAGGGTAGACACATCGTGGCCGCTGGTGGCTAGCAATCCCGCTTTCCGGGCCCGTTCGCTGACGAAGATTTCGTTTTCGTCCTGATCTACCCCGAACGCTTCGGATGCGACGATCACCTCGACCCCTTTCTGCCGAAACGTTTCGACCTGTCGGTCAACATAATCGCCGGTCAGCTCCCGGCCCTGGCAGAAAACGTGTTCGGTCTGGAGCCAGCGGCTGGGCGCCAGTTCAATGGCCGGTACGTTCGTATCCGACTTTGCCTTAAAGGCCTCCCAGCCACTACCTATGCCGATGATGCCGACTTTGGCCACGTCGCCTTCGAGCAGGGCATTGGTAGCCTGTGTCGTTGAATGGGCAATGAACACAACGTCTTCGGGATCAACGGCCAGTTCGGCCAGCGCGCGGGCGATGGCGTTAATGATACCCAGCGCAACGCCCTCGGTAGCGTGGTGGGTGGTGGGAACCTTCAATTGGGATATGACCTCGCGCGTGGTGTGATCGACAACCACAACGTCGGTGAACGTTCCGCCAACATCAATGCCTACCCGTACTTGTCGTTTCATGGGAGTTAGTCGTCTCGTTGGTAATCAGGCTCAGCCAGTAGCGGCTACAGCCTCGGTTGGGGTAGTTTTAGAAAAACAGCACAACGGCTATGATCAATCCCAGCAAGCAGACGGCCATGGCCGGTAGCAGGGTTTCCTTGGTGAGCCCTTCGACCGGAACCCCGACGAAATTGGCGATCCATACGTTGTGGGTGTTGGTTGGGTCGCAGATGTTCTGTACCTGAACCACACAGATAATGGCCGCCAGCAACGCCAGCGCCGGAAGGATGCCCGTGCCGAACATGATCGTGAACAAGCCAATGCCGATCCCGAAAATATTGAGCGGCCCCCGGTAGAGCGACAGGGGCGACAGCAGTCCGAAGAAAGCGACGTAAAAGAGGGCCGACTGAAACGGGAGCGACACGATCAGGGGTTCGAGCGCCGTTTTGATGGGCCCCAGATTCAGCGCGTTGAGCAGCATACCGATGCCCATCATCAGAATAGCCGCCGGAGCGCCATCTTCAATCCCCTTGATGGCCGAGGCTGTCAGCGTCTGGATGGCCGTGCCCAGATTGGTTGTGACGACCCCGTAGAGCGAACCGATCAGGAAAGCCGCGATGAAGTCGAGTTTGATGCCGAAGGCGTTGAAGCCGATGAACAGAACGAGGGGCACAATGGGGGTCAGCAGCGCGATGGGCCGGACGGTCTTGCGTTTTACGGGACGGGTTGTTTCGGACTGGGTTACCCGATCAGCCACTACCGCCGAGAGCAGCAACACCTCCCCCGACCGTTTGGCGGCAATCAGGGCGTAGGCAATTACGAATACAACCATCAGCCCCAGCATGATAAAGGCGAATTGTAGCACCTCCGGCGGCATCGGCTGATTGTCCTGCAATTGCAACAGTTGCCGGTACAGGGTAAACAGGATGGGGTTGAATATAAAGCCGGTGGCAAAAGCGAGCAGAAACAGCACCCCCGCCAGCTTGCGCGGAATGCCCAGACTCATCATGATCGGCAGCACCAGCGATCCTACCGTGATGATGGCTCCCAACCCCTGCAGGGTCGTAAAAAGGATGGCCGTTACCAGCATCAGCCCGAAAGCCACTACCAGTGGGCGTTCGCCCCCGAACTCAGCGGCTCGCTTAATGATTTCCTCGGCAATACCGGTCTGGATTAGGACCCGACCCATCATGGCTCCGGCAAAGACCGCCACGTAGACAGGCGCCAGCTTCACCGCACCACCCGCCACAATCTCGTTCAGGATGTCGGTAGCGCCAAGCCGGGCGAGTACGGCGATGAGTACGGCCATAGCGGGCAGCGCGATCAGCGCCGGCATCTTCCGCAGGAACATCAGGGTGGCAAACACCAGGAATATGATCAGTAAACCAATGGCTATCATAGGCGTGAGTAAGGGTAGACGATGAGTAGGCGGGCTACTGCACTTCTGTCATCGAACGGGTTATATTACTTGGTCAGTTTCAGATCGAAATCAATTTCGGCTTCAAAGGTGCGGTCCCAGGGTAGATCGAAACGCAGGTTGGTGATCGTACAGCGCTGACCACTGGTTTTCGGGAAAAAACCAGCGGCTGTCCGGGTGGCTATCGGCTGCAGTTCGGTCAGACAATAGGCTTCAATGGTCCTGGTCTGTTCAGCGGTCAGTCGGTTCGGGTTCCATTGACTGGCCCGGCATCGTTTGTTGGCCTCGGGCCGCACCAGGGAATGGTAGGTGTAATCGTCGAGGAGTCGGTTCAGCATAAACCACACCTGCGCCTGATTCATGCGGGGCGCAGCAGCTGGTTTCGATTGGGCCACCACCCGCGATACACCCGCCAGGATACCATGGGGCAGAGCGGTGCCGATGGTGTTACCGGCGGTGTTCCAGCAGGCATAACCGTAGGTTCGGGCAAATACCGATGCCTCTTTCAGGGCTTCCGTAAATGGAATATCTCCTCCCTGTACATCCCCTTTGGGATCAACGTCGGCAATAATGATTCCCTTGTCCGGGCTGCGAATGATCTGATCGGCAAACTGGCGGGCGCTACCAGCGTCAAAGCGGGATGCGAATACATAGTACAGCAGATCAGCCTCGCCGGGGTCGTTCACTTCGCGGGCGCCAACGGCATTCAGATGAAAACTGACCGTTTGCCGCAAGGGCCGGTCTTCAAACGGCATCACCGTATGGGCGGCCGTTTCGGACGAATAGATGGCTTTGATGCGGGGATGGTAGTTATAGCGGTCGGTCATGGCCCGCGCCAGCAGCAGCATGGATACCTCGTCGGCCCCGGGCTGAATAGCGACCTGCGCGGTTAGGTTTGCCTGTTTTACCGTGTTTGTCAGGTTTTCCCGATCGCGGATATGCACCCCGCGGGGTTTCGCATCGTCCTGCGACACGATCAGGTAATCGAACACCTTTTCCCGGGCCAGCCCGATGGCAAACTGATTGACCTGCAGGTTGCGCAGCCGGGCCTGTTTATAATCGGCCAGGGCTGCTGACGGAATGGCTTGTTCGAGCTGGCGGGTCTGGTCCCGCAGGTTCGTATCGGGCGACACCTCGGCCCACCTGGCCAGTTTTTCGCGGTACCCCTCGTTTTTGCCGTCGGCGGTGGGCGCCAGCCGCATGATTACGCTGGAGCCGTAGATTTTGAGCCCGGGGGCTTTACGGCGTAGCTCGCGTACAATCTGAACCCGGTCGAGGGCTTTCTGGGCCGGAACCCCGTGAATCCGCGATCCTACCAGACCCCCGTAGGCCAGCATATCGACCGAAATAATGGCGGCATCGAAGCGGCTCAGCGACTGCGCCCGCAACCAGCGGATGATTTCGTCGGACTGTCCGACTTCGGTAAACCGGCCCAGCAGGTGGCGGGGGGGCGCAACGACCTCCACATCGCCAATCTTACCCATCTGTACCGGATACTGCAGGCAGGGCGGTCGTTCGTCGAGCGGGATCAGTAAGATACGGGTCGTTGCCTGGCTCCGGCTCTGGGAGTTAGCCCCCCAGGAGAGCAACAGGAGTACGCACGAGAGTAACCAGCTACGCATAAGAATTGAGCACTTTTCAGGTAAAGGACGAAACAAAAGTCTGAATAAATCCGGTACATCCAAATAAACTTATATAAAAAATTAATAAAAGTTTTAGTAATTTATTTAAAAAGAATATGTTTGCATCAAATCCAGTCAATAGTCCTTTACCTAATACTCCCAATGAAACGAATTCTACCACTCATCCTGCTGACGATCGGATGGGCCACGGCCATGGCTCAGTCGATCACGATTAAAGGTAAAATCAACGACGGCGAGACCAACGAAGCCGTAGTGGGTGCTAACGTGGCCGTTAAGGGCACCACCAAAGGAACCTCCACCGACGCATCGGGCAACTTCTCGCTGGTTGTCGACAAGGGGGTTACCCTGATTGTTTCCAGTATTGGGTATGACAACGCCGAAGTTGTGGCCGGTACCGAAGAGCTGACCATTCGGCTCCGGCCCAACGACCGCACCTTATCCGAGGTTGTCGTAGTGGGCTACGGGGTGCAGAAGAAGGCTAACCTGACCGGGGCCGTCACCCAGCTGAAGTCGGCCGATCTGCTGAAACGGCAGGTGGGCACCACCAGCAACCTGCTGCAGGGCCTGGCCCCCGGGGTATCCGTGTTTCAGGGGTCGGGTAAACCCGGTGCCGACTCGCCCGCCATCCGGATCCGGGGTATCGGGTCCATCTTCTCCAGCCAGGCTCCGCTTATTCTGATCGATGGGATTGTATCGAGTCTGGATAACGTAGATGCCAATGCCATCGAGAGTATAACCGTACTGAAAGATGCTGCGTCTACGGCTATTTATGGGTCGCGGGCTGCCAACGGGGTTGTTCTCGTTAGAACCAAACGGGGTGGCACCGGTGGGATTAAGGTCGGATATAATGTGTTTGTCACCAAACAGGAAGCCACCAACATTCCCGAAAAGGTCAGCGCCGTTGAACACATGGAACTTAGTAACGTGGCCCAGCGCAACCAGACTGGTAATCCCAACGCGTTCGTGTTTTCGCAGGCGTTAATCGACAAATACAAAAATACCGCCCCCGACAACCTCGAAGTATTTGACAACGACTGGGTCAAGCTGCTGTTCACCAACAGCGGTCTGATGCAGAACCACAACATTACCGTCGAAGCAGGCAGTGAAAAAGCCAGCCTGTTTGCCTCGGTCTCGTACCTGAACCAGCAGGGGTTGATTCCGAACAACAGCTTCAACCGCTTCGACCTGCGGCTCAACCCCGATATTCGGTTCAACGACAAATTCCGGGTTACGTCTGTCCTGTTTTACAACCAGTCGACCCGGACCGAACCCGCTGGCGGAACCCCCGAGTTTATCATCCGTCAGGCCATTGGTCTGCCCGCCACGGGACCGGCTAAATTTGGCGACGGTATGTACGGCGACGCGGGCCAGTCGAACCGCCGAAATCCGCTGGGCCAGGCTGAATCCAGCGGGTTGTTTCAAGTAACCCGGCCTAACATGATGGGGAAGGTTACATTCCTGTACACGCCCATCAAATCCCTGGAAATTGAAGCCAGCGCGGCCCGTGAACAGTGGCATCCGTATGCAAAGCGGTTCCAGAAGAACTACAATGTATACGCCCCCAACATAGCCAACAGATCCTATGACCTGGTGGCGCCTTATCCCGGCACCAACGCTTTGTCGGAAAGGGATACCACGAGTTACCGGACAACATTGCTGGCGCAGGCCACTTACACCTATCGGGATACCAAAAACGAAATCAAGTTTCTAGTAGGAGCACAGACGGAAGAGGGGACAAACCGAACCCTCAGTGCGTCCCGGTCGGACTTTATCAACGAAGAATTGCCGTATCTGTCGCTGGGTGGCGCCAACCGCGATAACTCGGGTGGGGCCAACGAGTATGCGCTGGCCGGTTTTTACGGCCGTGTCAACTACGCCTTTCAGGACAAATACCTGCTTGAAGTGAACGGGCGGTACGATGGATCGTCGCGCTTCTCGCAGGCGCTCAATCGGCAGTGGGGCTTCTTCCCATCGGCATCGGCGGGCTGGGTGTTCAGCAACGAGAAGTTCTTCTCGGGCCTAAGCTCGGTCATCTCGTTTGCCAAAATCCGGGCGTCGTACGGAACGCTGGGGAACCAGGGCGTACCGGAATTGTACCCCTTTGCCGGTACCTATAACTCGGGTAACGATTATTACTTTAACAACGCCATCAACCAGGGTCTGGCACTCACCGATGCAGTCAACGCCGGTACGACCTGGGAAAAATCGACCCAGTTCGACCTGGGCGTCGATTTTCAACTGCTCAAGGGACTGACCATTACGGCTGACTACTACGTCCGCAAGATTTCGGACATCCTGATGCGCCGGCCTATTCCGGGCTATGTGGGTCTGAATCCGGCGTTGCTGAACCTGGGCAAAATGGAGAACCGGGGCTGGGAGGTCTCAGCAACGTACCGCAACCGCATCGGCGGATTACGCTACGACGTAACGGGGGTATTGTCGGACGTCAGAAACAAAGTAACCGAACTGCCCGGCGTTCCTTACATCGACGAAGGGCTGCTCCGGTCGGCCGAAGGGTATGCGCTGCGGTCGTATTTTGGGTACCAGGCCATCGGCTACTTTCAGTCGAGAGAAGATATTGCCAGCAGCCCGACGCACTTTTTTAACCCGGCGCCCGGCGACATCAAATATGCTGACCTGAACGGCGACGGCAAGGTGAACAACGACGACCGTACGTTTATCGGCAATAACTTCCCCCGCTACGAATACAGCATCAACGCCAACCTGGCATACGGGCTGTTTGATCTGAATCTGTTCGGGCAGGGCGTTGCCAGAAAGGAAAACTACATCTCCGGCACCGGAGCCTGGCCTTTCTTTGCGGGGGATTTCATCCCGTCGCTGCTGTCTTTTCACAAAGATTACTGGACCCCCGAAAATCCCAACGCTGCCTTCCCGCGGCTGCTGCCGGCCATCGGCGTCAACGGAACGAACTCGTCGTTCTGGGTAAAGAACTCGGCCTACTTCCGGCTGAAAAACGTAAACCTGGGTGTTCGCGTACCGGATAACCTGATCCGCAAGCTGGGCGTCGGGTCGGCCCGGTTCTACGTGAGTGCGCAGAACCTGTTTACCCTGACCCCATTCTGGAAAGGATTCGACCCCGAAATCAACAACAACACGGCTGAGTTTTACCCGCTCATGAAAACCTATACGGTTGGCCTAAACCTGAAATTCTAGACATCGCCATGAAAAAGACAGTTTCGATTATTGCGCTGGCCCTCCTGGCCCTGGGTTGTAAGGATTTTCTGGACCGACAGCCTTTAGATACCCCCTCCAGTGCCACCTTCTACGCCAACGAAGCCGAAATCCGGATTGGCCTGACGGGTGTCTACAACGCGGCTTTCTGGAACAGCCGCGGCAACGTACCCGACCTGAAACGGATTGAGGGTACTACCGATCTGATCATCTCCCGCAAAACCGACCCCGAATCGCTGGTGGCCATGGGAAACCAGGGGCCCTTCGTGATTGGCAACGCCATCTCTGAAACCGGCTGGCAGCAGGGCTACCGCCTGATTGCCCGGGCCAACGACCTGCTGGAGGGCATGAAACGGGGCCAGGCCAGAACCAGTAAGGCCAGCTACGACCGGATGCGGGGCGAAGCGCTAACCCTGAGGGCCTGGGCCTATCTGAACCTGATGACCTGGTACGGCAACGTAGTATATTACACCCAGCCGCTCCAGCCCGACCAGTACGAAACGCAGACCCAGACGCCTAAAGAAGAAATTGCCCGCGCGCTTTACAAAGACCTGGACGAAGCCTACACGGGGCTGGATCTGAACCCCGCCGAACGGGGCCGCATGAGCAAGCACATGGCGCTCGGAATCAAAGCCCGGCTGGCCATGCTGATCAAGGATTACGCCACGGCGGCTGAGGCTACCAACACCATCATAAAAAGTGGCAACCACAGCCTGAACCCCAACTATCAGGCACTGTTCACCCTGGCTGGACAAACCGCCAACGTGGGCCGCGAAGTGATGGGGCAGATGATGTACCCGGCCGAGAACCCGAATATCGCGTCGTGGCAGGTGGTTGGGTACACGCCCCGGCAGACCCTGGGTGCCCAAAGTAACAACTTCCCCACCCAGGCCATGGTCGATAAGTTCGAATGCATTGACGGCAAGCGGATCGATGAATCGCCCCTGTACGACCCGGCCAATCCGAGCCGTAACCGCGATCGCCGACTCCGCTGGACGCTCTACATGCCCGGCGATACCATTGAGGTCAGGATGGTGAAAGCCGCCAGCCTGCCGTATCAGAACCCCAATCAGCGGTTTATCTACAACATCCACAGCGACCAGATTTTTCGCTATAACTGGAACACCCAGCGCTATGATGTCATCAACGGCAACCCCGATTTTGTGACCTCATCCAACAGCGTCTGGCAGTTTGGGGCCACGGGGGCCGTGGGTGGCGTTGGTTACGTCTGGCGGAAATACAACGATCCCGACCAATACGTGTGGGAGTTGAAGACGCCGTTTATACTGATGCGTTATGCGGAAATCCTGCTGACGTATGCCGAAGCAAAAATCGAACAGAACCAGATCGACGCATCCGTTACCGACGCGATCAACGCGGTTCGTCGGCGGGCGGGTCAACCGGCGGCTACAGTAACGGATCAGGCCAGACTGCGGCAGCTGGTGCGTCGGGAGCGTGCGGTTGAGTTTGCTACCGAAGGACTCCGGCTGTTCGACATCCGGCGCTGGGAGATCGTCAAGGAAGTACTGAACGGACCTATTGTCGGAGCGGCCATCAACCCCGCCAACGTGCCGGCCATTCCGTCATTCGGGGCCAAAGGGTCGGTGCAGGATCTGAACGATATTCCCGATTATTCGGCCAGCATTGCCCAGCGGATTAAAAGCCGCAACGAGACCCGGCAGAACGTGGATAAACACGTGCTCTGGCCGATTCCGCAGGGTGAAATCGATAAAAATAAGGCTCTGAAACAGAATTCAGGCTGGTAATGACCTTGTCCAAGTAGTTAACGTACGCTCACGTCTCATGCAAAAATTTGTTCTTTTCACCCTGCTGTTTGTCCTGCCTGCCCTACTGGGGCAGTGCAGGCAGACGGCAGCGGTCGAGGCTGGTCCGGGCCGCCCACCCGTATCAACCCATTTGCGGGGTGTCTGGCTCACCAATGTGGGCAGCCAGGTCCTGAGTACCCCTGCCGGAATCAGGCAGGCCGTAGCAACCTGTCGGCAAAACGGCATCAACCACATCTTCGTGGTCATGTGGAACAAAGGCCGGACGTTGTACCCCTCGCGTGTGATGAAAAATACCTTCGGTATCGAAATCGACGAAACGCTCAGCGGTCGTGATCCGCTCCGCGAACTGCTGGATGCGGCTCATGCCGATTCGATCCGGGTATCGGCCTGGATGGAGTATGGCTTTGCTGCCGAAAACAATGGCTTCGGTGAACACATTCTCCGGCTGAAACCCCAATGGGCCGCGCTCGGTCAGGATGGGCGGGTGGTGGTTAAAAATGGGTTCAAATGGATGAACGCCCTCAACCCCGACGTGCAGGAGTTTATGCTGTCGCTGCTGAAAGAAGTGGCTACCAACTACCCCGACCTGGACGGTATTCAGGGTGACGACCGACTGCCGGCCCTACCCACCGAATGTGGCTACAATCCGGAAATACTGGCGGCTTACAAACAGGAAACGAACGGCTCGACACCGCTGGACCCGAAAACAGACACGAAGTGGGTAAACTGGCGGGCCGATCGGCTTAATCAGTTTGCGAAACGCCTGTATACCGAACTGAAAGCCATCCGGCCGTCTTTGCAGATTGCAATGGCCCCCAGCATTTACCCCTTTGCAAAAACTGAATATTTGCAGGACTGGCCAACCTGGGTGCAGAACGGATGGGTCGATCTGATTTCCCCACAGGTGTATCGGTACAACATCGATGCCTACCGGAATGAACTCGACAAAATCACGACCCAGCAGATTTCGGCCGACAAACTGCCCATCCTGGCTCCGGGGGTGCTGCTCAAGGTCGGAAGTTACAAGCCGACCCGTCAGTTTCTGGAGGCCATGATTCGCGAAAACCGACTGCATAAACTCAATCATGAAATCTTTTTCTATTACGAAGGCCTTACCGAGCAACCTGACTTTTTTAAAACCTACTCAACTAACTGACTGAATGTAAACTGGATACTGGCGACCCGTTCTCTCCTGCGCGTTGACGACGCTGACCAGTACACAGGCCTCATTCTCATTTTACACCATTATTTCACATGACTGTTTTAGACCGGTTCGCCGACCTGTACAAGCGCGAATTACTGACCAATATCATTCCCTTCTGGCAGGAGCATGCTGTTGATACCGAACAGGGCGGGTATTTCACCTGCCTCAACCGCGATGGGTCGGTTTTCGACACGGACAAGTTTACCTGGTTACAGGGTCGTCAGGTATGGACCTTTTCAATGCTCTACAACCTCGTCAGCCAAAAGCCCGAATGGCTCGACATGGCGCTGCACGGGGCCGATTTCCTGGAAAAGCACGGCCGTGCTCCCGATGGGTCCTGGTATTTTTCGACCACCCGGTCGGGCAAACCATTGGTGCAGCCCTACAACATTTTTTCGGATTGTTTCGCCACCATGGGGTTTGGGCAACTTTACAAAGCCACGAATACGGATCGCCATGCCGACATAGCCAAAACAACGTTTCACCAGATTCTCGATCGGCGGCATCAGCCGAAACGGGGCTGGGATAAAAGTGTGGCAGGCACGCGGCCGCTGAAGAATTTTGCCTTACCGATGATCCTCTGCAATCTGTCGCTCGAGCTGGAGCACTTACTCGATGCGTCGCTGGTGAGCGGCTTGATCGACGAGTGTATCCACGAAGTGATGGAGGTATTCTATGATGAATCGCTGGGGCTCATCCGCGAAAACGTGGCGCCGGATGGCTCCGTAGTCGACAGTTTTGAGGGGCGGCATCTGAATCCTGGACACGCCATCGAAGCCATGTGGTTCATCATGGATCTGGGGCAGCGGCTCAATAGGCCCGCACTGATCGAAAAGGCCAAAGAGCTGACCCTTCAGCATCTGGAGTACGGCTGGGACAAAACCCATGGCGGCATCTTCTATTTCCTCGACAGCAAAGGCTATCCGTCGCAGCACCTTGAATGGGACCAGAAGCTCTGGTGGGTCCACGTCGAAACGCTGGTGGCGCTGCTCAAGGGATACTATTTTACCAAAGATGAACGATGCCTGACCTGGTTCCAGAAGGTGCACGACTATACGTTCAACCACTTTCGCGATGCCGAATACGGAGAGTGGTTCGGCTACCTGAACCGCCAGGGCGAGGTACTGCTCCCATTGAAGGGGGGTAAATGGAAAGGCTGTTTTCACATTCCGCGGGCATTGTACCAGTGCTGGCAGGTGCTGGAGAAGATCGAAGCGAGTGCCCTTGCCCCCAATTCCTATACGGCCTGAGCATTGGCTGCTTTCTATTAGGTTGTCACGTCGCCCTGGCCAAGCTGTTGCCAGGGCGACGTTTTTTTAGGAATGCCCTGGGCAAATGCGGGACTGTACAACCGACGGTTGGTTGACGAAGATCTTTTCCGGCTGCGGAGATTCACTGCTGACATAGGGCTGTCATGGGTGGGCCGTTCCTTTGTAGGGTTAACTAACGGATAAACCTCCAGCAACGCAGACATGGAAAACACAACCCAAATTGAACCAGCACAGAATCAGGCGTTCCTCTCATCACAGCAACTGCTCGATCACTGGCAGGCGCACCGGCGGCTCACCCGGCGGCTGATCGAGGCCTTCCCCGCCGATCAGTTTTTCACCTATTCGCTGGGCGGCATGCGTCCCTGTTCCGAACTGATTGCCGAAATCCTGGGGATGACCGGAGCCGGCATGGAGGGGGTTCGGTCGGGCCGGTGGGATGCCTTTCAGACGATGGATGCCAGCAGTAAGGACGAGGTGCTGGCCCAGTGGGACCAGGTTACGGCCCAGATCGATACCATCTGGCCCCAGATTCCGACGAGCCGGTATCAGGAAGTAGATCTGGCCTTTGGCCTGTACGAAGGCACGATGTACTGGTTCATCCTGTACCTGATCGACAACGAGATTCATCACCGGGCGCAGGCCTACGTTTATCTGCGCACGTTGGGCATCGAACCCCCTGCTTTCTGGGACCGCTCGTAGCTGGTGAGCCTAAGGCGCTATGCCTGGACAACGGGTAGGACGACAGTACATGAATTGGCTTGTAAGCTATTGTTTTGTCATTCCGTCGAAGGAGGGATCTAAGCCTGTCTTTACCAGAGAGTCAGGAAGGTCTTAGCTCCCTCCTTCGCCGAAATGACAGGAAGCCGGAGGGCGACTTGTTTTTTACGGTAACGGATAACCTGGGCCTGTTTTTAATCGTGCTTTTTACCCAAACCGGTCGCCCGTTTTTACGGCTACTCGGGGGTATAGGTTGTGTCAAGGGAGGTTTTCCGGGAGTAGAATACCCGGGCTGTCGGGATGTATCTTACTGGTTACTTTGGCGCTATCGGAATTCACCGTCTTCTCACAACGTGCAATAGGTGTTGATTAGAGTTGTTTGGAGGACACAAATATGGATGGCTCAGATCGGTAAAAACTGTGCTTAGAAGAGCTATATTTGACCTGCGAATAGTTTTATTTCACCTACGTTATGGAAAATTCTACTGGCTTGTTGATCCGCCGGTATACTGGGTTGCTCACCCTGACCTGTATTTGCATAAGCTGCTTTCTGGCAGCCTGCTCCGCACCTACCCAGCCAACTTACCGCATTGGCTTCGCCCAGTGTACAGGCGGTGACGACTGGCGCCGGGCCATGCAGGAAGGTATGGAACGCGAACTGAGTTTCTACCCGAACGTTACCCTGCTGACTCGCGATGCGCAGAATAACAGCGCCCGTCAGGTCGAACAGATTCGCGACCTGCTGCGGGCCAATGTCGACCTGCTGATCGTCTCGCCCAACGAAGCCGAACCCATCACACCCGTTGTGGAAGAAGCCTTCCACCGGGGCATACCCGTTATCATCGTCGATCGCCGGACAACCTCGAAACTGTACACCGCCTATGTAGGCGCAAACAACACGGAAGTTGGCCAGACGGCGGGGCAGTATGTAAGCGATTTGCTGAAAGGGCAGGGTAACGTATTGGAAATCAAAGGGGCACGGGGAGCCTCGCCCACCGCCGACCGCCACATGGGTTTCGGTAAGACACTTAAGCCGGGCATCCGGGTTGTGGCCGAAGTGTCGGGTGACTGGGAGCGGGAATACGTACTGAAGCGGCTGCCTGCCGTGCTGAAGCAACACCCCGAGGTTGACCTTATTTTCGCGCACAACGACCGGATGGCGCTGGGTGCTTATCAGGTCTGCAAGCAGCTCGGTCTCGACCAGCGCATCAAGTTAGTGGGCGTCGATGGGCTGGCCGGACCAAAAGGCGGTATTCAGCTCGTTGAAGATGGCATCCTGAATGCCACGGTGCTGTATTCAACAGGGGGCGAAGAGGCCATCCGGACGGCGTTAAAAATCCTGCGCAAGGAGCCCTACGAGAAAGAAAACATTCTCGAAACGATGGTCATCAACCCGACCAACGTGCATATGCTCAAGGTACAGTCGGACAAGATCCTGAGCCAGCAGCAGGACATCCGGCGGCAGCAGGTGCTGCAAACCGAGCAGATGAAGCTGTACAAAAGCCAGAAAGTCGTACTCTACATCCTGGTTGTATCGCTGGTGGGGGCTATTCTGCTGGGGGCGGTGGCGTTTATCTCCCTCCGCGAAAACCGCGAAATAAACGGGCGGCTCGAACGGCAGAACGGTGAGATTCTGACCCAGCGCAACCAGATCATGGATATGGCCGAGCAGGCCCGCGAAGCGTCCGAAGCCAAGTTTCGGTTCTTTACCAACCTCTCGCACGAGTTACGTACGCCCCTGACGCTGATTCTGGGGCCTATCGAGGAATTAATGAAGGCCAGCCTGACATCGGCCCAGCAGCGGGATGTTCGCTTTGTGCGCCAGAATGCACTGCGGTTACTGCGGCTGGTCAACGAACTGATCGACTTCCGCAAGATTGAAGGGGGTAAAATGCCGATCCGGGCCACGGAGCAGAACATGATCACCCTGCTGCGGGAGATTATGACGGGCTTCGAGAAACCCGCCCGGCAGCGGAATGTCAGTTTACGGATGCTCACCGCCGAGCCGGAACTAAACGTCTGGTTCGACGCGGGCCTGCTCGACAAGGTGTTTTACAACCTGCTGTCCAACGCCTTCAAATTCACGCCCGATGGCGGTCACATCACCGTATCGGTACAGCGGCTCCCGGCCGAAAACGTGGTGCGGGTGCGGGTAGAGGACAGCGGACAGGGCATGACCGACGAAGAACGCCGGCACGTTTTCGAGTGGTTTTACCAGGGGAGCCAGCAACGCAGCTCGTCGGGGTCGGGCATTGGACTGGCCCTGGCCATGGAGCTGGTCCGGCTCCACCACGGCGATATCAGCGTGAGCAGCCAACCCGGCCAGGGCAGTACGTTCGATGTGCGGCTGCCGTTGGGAAACGCGCATTTTGGCCAGACCGAGACCGCGCTCCTCCCGCTGCCGTTGCCCGTAGCCGCCCGTAAACCGACCGAAGAGGAAACCGACATAGCCGATGAAAGCCCGGTAGAGAACGCCGGCAAACCCTCCGGTTTTTCGGTGCTGGTGATCGAGGATCATGCCGACCTGCGGGCGTTTGTCCGGCAGAAATTACAACCACATTACCAGATTCTGGAAGCCGCCGATGGGAATGCGGGCCTGCGCATGGCCTTCGATACCATCCCCGACGTCATCGTCTGCGACGTCATGCTGCCCGGACAAAGCGGCCTGGAGATCGTGTCGGCACTCAAGAACGACTGGCGCACCTCGCATATTCCCGTTATTATGCTGACGGCCCGGCAGGCCATCGAACACCAGCTGGAGGGCGTGCAGGCTGGCGCCGACCTCTACGTGGCCAAGCCCTTCCACGCCGATTTGCTGCTCGAAAACATCCGAACGCTGCTCCGCAACCGCGCTTACCTGCGGGAACACTACAAACGCGAGCTGTCCGTCGACACCACCCTCATGTCACCGCAGCGGATCGACCGGAAGTTTGTGCAGGAGCTGGCTGCGCTGGTCGAGGAACACCATACCCGTACCGACCTTAGCGTCGACGAACTGGCCCGCATCATGGGCGTCTCGCGGGTGCAGCTGTATCGGAAAGTGAAGGCGCTGCTGAACTGCAACGTCACGGACTATATCCAGAACATCCGCCTGACCAAAGCCCGGTACATCCTGCTTCACGAAAGCGTTACCGTGGCCGATGTAGCCTATCGCGTCGGGTTCTCGTCGCCTACCTATTTCTCCACCACGTTCAAGGCCAAATACGGAATCTCGCCGTCAGAGTTCAAACTGGGTAACGTAGCTGTAGCCGACTGAAACAATTCTGTATAGCCTGTATCAAAATTGAAGGTGAAAAGCGGCCTGTACAGACCTGAACGGGCCCAAAAAAAGGCAATCCGTTCTTAAACCCGGATTTTAGCTGCTGTATCAAACTTTAATTTTTTTGAGATACTTTTTAATTATTGCCGGGTGAGTGATGGGCCAATTTTGGGTCAAAATTCATCCCTATGCAAAATAGTAAAGTAGTATTCTGGTCGATTGTCGTGGCGCTGGGCGGGTTCCTGTTTGGCTTCGATACGGCCGTCATCTCCGGCGCGGAAAAGTCCATCCAGCGCCTGTGGGATCTCAACGTTTTTGAACACGGTTTTACCATTTCCATCGCCCTGATGGGTACCGTCGTCGGGGCGCTCTTCGGCGGCATTCCGTCCGATCGGCTGGGTCGGCGCAAAACGCTGCTCGGTATCGCGGTGCTGTACCTGATTTCGTCGGTCGGCTCAGCCCTCTCACCCGACTGGCCGCTCTTCCTGATTTTTCGTTTTCTGGGCGGGCTGGGCGTCGGAGCATCGTCGGTTACCGCCCCGCTTTACATTTCCGAGATTTCACCGGCCCGTTCGCGCGGCCGTATGGTGGCCCTCTTTCAGTTCAATGTCGTTTTCGGTATTCTGATCGCCTACTTGTCCAACTACCTGCTCGACGGGAGCGGGGAGTTCGCCTGGCGCTGGATGCTGGGCGTACAGGCGCTGCCGTCGCTGGCGTTCCTGGTCTTGCTGCTGAAGGTACCCGAAAGCCCGCGCTGGCTGATTCTGAAACAAGGAAAGGTCGACGAGGCCCGCGAAATTCTGCGCATCATCGAACCGGCAACGGTAGAAAACAGCGTGGCGGCCATCCTGACCGCCCAGGCGCTGGACACCGATGCGTCGGAGTCACTCTTCTCGGCCAAACACCGCCGGCCGGTGCTGCTGGCCATCATCTTCGCCATGTTCAACCAGGTGTCGGGCATCAACGCCATCATCTATTACACGCCACGCATCTTCGAAATGGCCGGACTGGGTGTCGGGTCGGCCCTGCTGTCGACGGCGGGCTTGGGGGTGGTCAACTTTGCCTTTACCCTGCTGGCCATGAACTTCATCGACCGCTTCGGTCGGCGGACGCTCATGCTGATCGGCTCGGTGGGCATCGTAGTTACGCTGGCGCTGGTGGCGCAGGCTTTTTACGAGATGCAGTTCAGTGGGTATACCGTCCCGGCGCTGTTGCTGGTGTACATCGCCTTCTTCGCCTTCTCGCAGGGGGCCGTCATCTGGGTGTTTATCTCCGAAATCTTTCCCAATTCGGTGCGGGCGCAGGGTCAGGCGCTGGGCAGCTTTACCCACTGGCTCATGGCCGCCGTCATCGCGTTTACGTTTCCCTACTTCGCCGAGCAACTGGGTGGTGGGCATACGTTCCTGTTCTTCTGCGCCATGATGGTGCTGCAACTCCTGTTCGTCTGGAAGTACATGCCCGAAACCAAAGGCACCAGCCTGGAGCAGATCGAAAAAACCTTAGTTGTTCACTGATTTACGCTATGACACCCACTATACTCTGTTTCGGCGAAACGCTCTGGGATGTGCTCCCAACGGGCAAACAGGCTGGAGGTGCGCCGATGAACGTGGCGGTCCACTGCCGCCATATCGGCCTTGACGCCCGGCTCATCAGCCGCCTGGGTTCCGACGCCCTGGGCGACGAACTGCTCGATTTTCTACAGGAAAAAGGGGTTGACCTCAGCCTCATCCAGCGGGGTAAAACGCACCTGACGGGCGTCGTAAAGGCGAACGTCAGCAATCGCAACGAGGTCACCTACCAGATCGTGCAACCCGTTGCCTGGGACTACATCCAGTACGACGATGAACTGGCCCGGCTCGTAGCCGCGTCCGACGCCTTCGTGTTCGGTAGCCTGGCCGCCCGCCTGCCTGTCTCCCGCGAAACGCTCTACCGCCTGCTCGACCACGCCCGGCTGGCGGTCTTCGATGTCAACCTGCGGGCTCCGCATTACACGGCCGAGACCGTCGGCTATTTGCTGGAGCGGACCCACATCGCCAAGATGAACCACCACGAGTTGGCCGACCTCGCAGGCTGGTTTACCCCGGGACTGACTGGCGAAGCGGCCATGCGGGCCCTGACCGATCAGTTTGGCCTGTCGATCCTCTGCGTAACGCGGGGCGAAAACGGCGCGGCCCTGCTCGTGAATGGCCAGTTCTACGAACACAATGGCTACCCGGTCGAGGTCGTAGACACCATCGGCAGTGGCGACGCCTTTCTGGCAAGCCTGCTGCGGGCTTACCTGGCCCAAACCGCCCCTGAAACCTGGCTGCCGGTAGCCTGTGCGGCCGGGTCGCTGGTGGCCACCTGCCGGGGAGCTACCCCCGACCTGTCGCTGGCCGCCCTACACCAGTTTATGCACCAAACAACTACCGTTTAACCCTTAATTTTTTCAGACTATGCAAAAACGACTATGCTTACTGCTGGTACTGCTGAGCCTGAGCCATGCGCTATGGGCGCAGGTTCGCGTGAGTGGTACCGTAACCGGCCGAACAGATGGAAAACCCATTCCCGGCGTAACCATCCTGGAGGTGGGCACCAACAACGGCACCACCACCGACATCAACGGCGGCTTCGCGCTGACGAGCCCGCCGAATGCGACACTGCGATTTTCGTTCGTCGGTATGAAGCCGTATGACCTCAATGTGAAGGGGCTTACCTCACCCGTCAGCGTATCGCTGGAAGAAGATCCCGCTCAGCTTAGCGAAGTTGTTGTCACGGGCTATAAAGAAGAACGTCGGCGCGACCTGACCGGGGCGGTGGCCGTGGTGAACCTGAAGCAGACGCTTCAGGAGTCGAACGCCAACATCCTCTCGTCCCTGCAGGGCCGGGTGCCGGGTGTGGTGATTCAGTCGGACGGAACGCCGGGCGGATCGGGCACGGCGATCCGGATCCGGGGCTTTTCGACCATCGGCGCCAACGGGCCGCTATTCGTCATCGACGGCGTACCGACAACCTACTCCGGTGCGCTGAACCCCAACGATATCGAGTCGATTCAGGTACTGAAAGATGCCGCTGCTGCGTCGATTTACGGGTCGCGGGCATCCAACGGGGTTATCGTCGTCACGACCAAGCGGGCCTCCTCGCCCGAGCCAAAGATTACCTTCGACACGTTCTACGGCGTGCAGACGCTGCGCAACCGCATCGAGATGCTGAACGCCAATGAGTGGGGTCAGGTTTACTGGCAGGCGCAGCGCAACTCCGGCCTGACACCCTCTCATCCGCAGTACGGCAACGGCGCCCAGCCGGTAATTCCCCCGTTTATCGATGCCGAAAACACCATCCCGGCCAGTAATACCGACTGGTTGGGTGCGGTCTTCAAACCGTCGCAGATACAGTCGTACAACCTCGGGCTGAGCATGGGCGGCACCAAAGGCAAGCTGTACACCGGCCTGAACTACGTGCGCGACAACGGCATTCAGCAGTACACGAACTATAACCGGCTGACGCTGCGGCTGAACAGCGATTACACGGTGAAAAACCGGCTGACTATCGGCGAAAACCTGCAGGTGGCCCGCTTCGGAGAAGTAAAAGCCAACGTGACCCACGACGCCATTTTTCAGCACCCGCTGATTCCGCTCTACGACAATGCCGGTAACTTTGGCGGCCCCACCGACGGCCTGGGCGACAAGCTGAACCCGCTGGGCATTTTATCGCGCAACCGCGATAACCAGTCGCGCAACTGGCGCATTCTGGGTAATGTCTATGCCCAGTTGAATCTTATGAAAGGGCTGAACCTGCGCACCTCCTACGGCGTGGATTACAACAATGGGTACGCCCGCAACTTCGAGCCGCGCTTTAAGGAAGGCCGGTTCAACATCGTCGAAAACTTTCTGACAACCGCCTACAGCGAGGGCCTGGTGGGAACGTGGTCGAACACGCTGAATTTTCAAAAGACCGTTGGCGAGGCTCACAACATCGGCTTTCTGGCGGGTGTCGAAGCCATTCAAAGCCAGAGTGAGAGCTTCTCGGCACGCCGGAAGAACTTCCTCGTGCAGGATTACGACTACGCGTACCTGGGCGCTGGTACGGATTTGCAGGCGGCCGACGGGGGCGGAAGTCGCTACAGCCTGCTCTCGCAGTTTGGCAAGCTCGACTATAGCTACCGGGAGAAGTACCTGTTCTCGGCCACCATCCGGCGCGACGGGTCCAGCCGGTTCGGAGCCAACAATAAATACGGCGTATTCCCGGCTTTTTCGGCGGGCTGGCGCATCAGCGATGAATCGTTCCTGAAAGACAATCGCTACGTCAGCGACCTGAAGCTGCGGGCGTCGTGGGGCCGGACGGGCAACCAGGAAATCGGTGATTTTACCACGCTGAACTTCTACCGCACGAGCGGTGAATTTGGGAACTACGACCTGGGGGGCGGCAACACCAGTGCCGTGCCGGGCTACTACACCGTGCAGATCGGCAACAACAACCTGCGTTGGGAAAGCAACACCCAAACCAACATCGGTCTGGACGCGTCGCTGTTCAACGGCAAACTGTCGCTCACGGCCGATTACTTCGACAAACGCACCGACGGGATGCTGATCAACCCGACGCTGCTAGCGGTTTACGGGCAGGGCGCCCCGCCGTTCATCAACGCTGGCCAGATGCGGAACCGGGGTTTTGAAGCGCTGGTAACCTACCGGGGCAACGTGCGCGACTTCAGCTACAGCGTCGATCTGAACGCGTCGACCTACCGCAACCAGGTGCTGAGCCTGGGCGAAGGTAATGAGTTCTTCCTGGGCGCGGAAGCGAACCGCATCGTGCCGGGTCAGCCGCTGTCGGTGTTCTATGGCTGGGTAGCCGATGGGCTGTTTCGGTCGCAGGCCGACGTAGATGCCCACGCTACCCAACCAGGCAAAGCCCCCGGTCGGATTCGGTACAAAGACCTGAACGGCGACGGGACCATCAATGACCAGGACCGGACGTACATCGGTAACCCGCACCCGAAACTGCTGGCCGGTATGAACCTCTCGGCCCAGTACAAGGGCTTCGATGTCAGCGTGTTCGCCAGCGGTACGTTTGGTAACGACGTATACAACACCTTCCGCAAACTGACCGACTTTGCTTACTTCCCGTTCAACTTCGGCCGGCAGACACTCAACGCCTGGACACCCGAAAACCCCGGTGCGTCGGTTCCGGCGGTGAACATCAACAACCCCAACGACGAGCTGCGGGCGTCGAGTTACTTCGTAGAGAACGGCTCCTTCGTGAACCTCAAAAGTCTCGTGCTGGGCTATACGCTGCCCGCGCCCGTTACGAAGCGCCTGAACATCGACCGGCTGCGGCTGTATGTGCAGGGGCAGAACCTGTTCATCATCACCAACTACCAGGGCATGGACCCCGAGGTAGGGGCTCGGGGGCCCCTCGACCTGGGCGTCGATACCCAGCTTTACCCGCACTCGCGTGCCATCAACTTCGGCCTGAACCTCGCCTTCTAACAAAAGACACTTATGAAAACACATACCTATTGGCTCTTTAGCGGCCTGTTGCTGGTCAGCTCGGCCTGTGATACCGATTTTCTGGACCCAAAACCCCAGGGCGTCTTAGCCGAGACCCTGCTGACGACTTCGAAAGAAGGGGTCGATGGCCTGGTTGCGATGGCTTATTCGTCGCTCGATACCCACTTCGAAGGCATGTGGCCCGACTTTTTCCACCCGCCCTCCAACTGGAGCTTCGCCGACATGCGCTCCGACGATGCCTACAAAGGCGGGGGCGGCACGGGCGACATCATCGAATACCACCAGCTGGAAATCGGGGAGATCAGCGCCAACAACATGACGCTGGAGAAGAAGTGGCGCAGTAACTACATCGGCATCGCCAACATCAACAAGGCGATTCGGGCCCTGAATGGCATCGCCGACAGCCAATTTCCCAATAAAAAGGCCCAGCTGGCCGAGATGCGGGTGCTGCGGGGCTACTTCTATTTCGACCTGAAGAAGCACTACTACACCTTCCCGTATATCGATGAAACGGTAGCCGACGCGGATTTGGGTACGGTGGGCAACACGCTGACCTCAGAGCAGCTCTGGCAGAAAATCGAAGATGATTTCCGGCTGGCCATCGCCGACCTGCCCGCCACGCAGGTGCAGAAAAGCCGGGCGAACAAGTTTGTCGCCCATGCCTTTCTGTGCAAGGCCTACGTGTTCCAGCGGAAGTGGCAGCCAGCGCTGGAGCAGGCCAACCTGGTGACCAATTCGGGCCTGTACGGACTACTCGACAACTTCGAGAAAGTATATTCGCTGCCCGAGTTTGAACACGGGCCGGAGTTTATCTTCTCCATTGCCCATTCCATTACCGACGGGTCGCCGGTGGGTAACCTGAACTGGGGTGATCTGCTCAACTCGCCGGTATCGCCCGCCTATACCGCTGGCGACGGATTCCACCGCCCCAGCCAGAACCTGGTCAATGCATTCAAGGTAGACGCGAATGGCCTGCCTCTGTTCGATACGTTCAACCAGACCAATCTCGCCCCGAGCGACGTAACGACGCCCGTTGACCCCCGTCTCGACCACGCCATTGGTCGGCCGACCATTCCCTGGAAGGACTACAAAGCGGGTGTTTATACGCTGAGCTGGGCGCGGGGGGCTGAGGTCTACGGGCCGTTCTCGAAAAAGAAGAACATTATTTCGCCCAACTCACCCCTGCGGGCGGCCATCGGCTTCCCCTGGGCGCTGGGTGCACTCGACTTCCCGCTGATCAAGTACACCGACCTGCTTCTCTGGAAGGCTGAAGCCCTTGTTGAATTAAACCAGCTGGAAGAGGCCCGGCAGATCGTAAACCAGATTCGCAAAAGAGCCGCTGATGCCCCCAACGTGCTCAAACTCGACGGTAGCGGCCCGGCTGCTACGTATAAAATTGGGTTGTACCCAACATCGGGCTGGACGCAGGACTATGCCCGCCGGGCCGTCCGGTTCGAGCGTCGGCTGGAGCTTTGCCTCGAAGGACACCGGTTCTACGATCTCGTGCGCTGGGGCGAAGCCGATGCCGTGCTAAACCGTTATTTGCAGGAAGAAACCAGAACACGCCCATTCTTAGCTGGCGCTAAGTTTCTCAAAAACAAGCACGAGTACCTGCCCCTGCCGCAGAGCGAAATCGACCGCAGCAAAGGTATTTATGTGCAGAATGAGTTCTACCGGTAACGGTTTCTCCCGTCAATAACCCGCTTCCGTCTTTCGATAGCAGGCCATACAACCGGCCCGTTATGGAAGGACGGAAGCATTGCGTTTAGGGGTGGGGGAGTTTACGCTATTAAACAAGGGGGGCTGAGTACAAGAGGTTTATATAGGAGTTCTTACCCGGCGGGATACCCCCGCCCATTACATTCGAACCATCGGCTTACCATCGGCAGGCCCAATGAAGGAGAGTTCGTTGAGACAAGTCTAAACCTGTCAACGGTTTGGTTATGTCAAGAATTCGATGTTGTCATCCAGGCGGCACGGTTCTACCGAAGGGATGACAAAAAGGCATAATGTATGGTAATCAAAATATAGTATTGATATAAAAACGCCCGGCCTGTCAGAACAGGTCGGGCGTTTTGTTGTGCGAACCCCGTTACTCCACGGCAATCTTGGTTGTCATGACCCGGGTTTTGCCGGATACTTTTACGACGTAAAGCTGGCCGGATTGCATCATGCCTTTGGTGGCGTACTGGTACGTGGGTACGGCCCGGAACGAGCGAAGGTCTACCGTCCGTCCGTTCAGGTCGATGATTTCTACCGTTACTTCCTCATCGGCAAATCCGCCCAGAGCCAGCGTGAATTGCTCGCGGATGGGATTGGGGTAAGCCCGAATGACTGCCCCGCGTTCATCGGTCGACATGATGATGCCGGGTGATGTGGTTTGTCCCGACGTGCCTCCGTCGCGGATGGGAATCACGATGTTGTCGATGTTAAGGTGGCCGAAGCCGCCCGTGGCGTTGTCGACGATTTTCAGGTAGCAGCTGGTGCCGATGTACGCGCTGGCGTCCAGCAGTTTCGGGGCGTAGCCTTCGTCGTTCAGAGCGGTTACTTTCATCAGGACTGCGTTGTCGGAGGCCCGCACCAGCGCCACATACAGGTTGTTCAGGTCCTTACCGCCCCCCAGCAGAAACGTGATTTTTCCATCGCCCCCCAGGACGAAGTTGGGCGTTTTCAGCTCGCCGGTCTGGGTGTCACCGCCGTCTTTGAAGCCCCAAAGATGTCGCAGCCCCTGCTGGTTGAACGGACCACCCCAGCCCCAGCCGGTTTCGGTAGCGATATCACCCAGACTAAACGCCTGTCCGGTTACGATCAGGTCGTCGAAACTGATTTGCTCGAAGGTGTACTTTCGATAGGTCGTGGGCATAGCCGCCGTAACGGTCAGCGTACACTGGGCGGTGAAATTGCCTTGCTGGGTCGTAACCTTAATGGTCGTGGAACCCGCTGCTGTAGCCGTCACGTTACCCGACGCATCCACGGTTGCCACGGCCGTATTGGACGACTGCCACGTCAGGGCCGGGTTGGTCGCGTTGGGAGCCTGCACGGTGGCGTAGAGAGTGGCTTTGTCGCCCGCGGGTAAGGTCAGGCTCTGCTTGTCGAGGGTAACACCCGTTACGGCTACCCGCACGGGAATCACGATGTCGTCGATGTTGAGGTGGCCAAATCCACCCGTGGCGTTGTCGACCATTTTGAGGTAGCAGGTCGTGCCGATGTGCCCCGATCCGTCGAGCACAACCCGCTGATACGCTTCGTCGTTCTGACCGGTGGCTTTCGTCAGCACGACACCATCCGACGCCCGAACGAGTGCCACGTAGAGGTTGGCGAGATCGTTACCACCCCCCAGCAATAGACTCACTTTACCGTCGCCCCCCAGGACGAAGTTAGGTGTTTTTAGTTCGCCGGTTTGAGCATCTCCGCCGTCTTTAAAGCCCCACAGGTGCCGGATGCCCTGTTGTTGAAACGGTCCGCCCCAGCCCCAGCTATTGTCGGTGGTCAGGTCGGCGACGGTGAAGGCTGTGCCCGTTGTGGTCAGGTTCTGCAGGCCGCCCGTTTCAAAATCATAGCGCCAGTAATCGGGTCGGGGGGCGCCATTGGTCGTGTCGGGAACGGCGCGCTTCATGCCCCAGCTTTCCACCGTCCGAAACGTGACCGGGCCGCCCTGCGCCACCAGCTCGACGCCCTCGCTGCTGGCCATCGTCGGGTAAAACCGGTTAGAGAAGGCAGCCGCGTCGTTGATGAATACGTCCATGATGGACCCGTCGAGGAAGATGTGGAACTTGTGCGGCTTGCCGAAAGCCACTACGTCGTAACTGCCCTGTAACACTACCTTTTCTTCGTCGTTCGTGGCCGTGGTCGAGGCTGTTTTGTCGAGCACGATTTTCTGCTGCTGCGCATCGTAATACAGGCCCGTCAGTTCGTTGCGGTTGGTCGAGATTCGGAAGTTCAGCCCGTATTTCGTGGCGGTGGTATTCGTATCCACGTAGGCAATGATTTCCAGTTGCTTGCCGCGGGTGTTCGCCAGGGCTGACGTGCCGGTAACCGTCCGGTCGGTGTATTTCTGGTAGGTGTCGGGCTTACGAAGGTTGGCCTGGTCGGGCAGGGGTTTCTGGCCAAGCGTTTTGCCGTCGGGGCGCAGGTACCAGACGCGGGGCAGCGTGAACAGGTGGCACCAGCCCGCATCCAGCTGAGCCTGCGACGACCGCCGTTCATCGACAATTCCGATGCCGACGAGCTGGTTTTTGTAATCGCGCTCGGTAGTGGGCGACAGGTGGCCATGAATCACATCCAGAAATTTCGGTTGGGCGTAGTCGGGGGTAAACTGCCCGTTCTGGAAGGTGCCTGTCCAGTAGACGGCCCGCGTGTAGTTGGTCGGGCCGTACTTGCCCACGTTGCCGCCGATGGGGTTAACCACCAGCGCGTATTTGCCCCCGCCGAGCGACTCGAACACCGGCATCTCCCAGATGGCCGAACCGATGTCCATCTGGCTGTACGGTATCGTCGAGAACGTTGGCTGATAGGTCCAGTTGACGAGGTCGGTAGAGGTGTAATACGCCAGTCCGCCGTAGCCGTTCAGGGCCGCGCCGATGAGCATTCGCCAGGTGCTGCCGTCTTTCCAGACGAACGGGTCGCGCAGGTCGTTGACATTCTCTTTGCTGATGACGGGGCCACTTTTGCGCCAGTTTTCGAGCTTCGCGTCGTCGCTGATGGCCAGCGCAATGCCGGGGTTGTACGAGCCGCCGTGGTTGACATTGGTATAAAACGCGTACGCTTTATTACCGTCCATCACCACGTCCCCCGACCAGATGCCTTTCATGTCGTAGCCGTTGGTAGCCGACCATTCCAGTGTGGGCCAGAGCGCGTCTTTAGCGTGATACCAGTTGACGAGATCCCGACTGACGGTATGGCCCCAGTGCATAAGCGTTTTGAACGGGCCGTTGGGTGTTCGTTGATAAAACAGATGGTAGGCCCCGTTATGCTTTACCAGTCCGTGCGGTTCGTTGGTCCAGTTGGCGGGGGGCAGGGCATGGAACAGGGGCCGATTAGGGTCATTGGCAAAACGGGAGAGGGGTACATCCAGCGAGCGGGTGCCCAGCGCGCGGGCCGTGGCAGCACCCTGCTGGTAGTTCGTCTGAATGGTGGAGGCTGATAGGGCCCCGGCGTACAGCTTGGTATCATCAACAGCCGCGCTCAGGGCATTGAGCAAAAAGATACCGTCGCGTTTGTCCACATTACTCTTGCCGACAAACATGGGCACATTCGCTTCCGTAACGTCGCTGTTGACGGGGATTGCCGTGCTGGCTACCTCTGCGCCGTTCAGGTATAATTTCAGGGTGCCGCCGGGTGAGTTCACCACCGCGACTACGTGTGTCCATTCGTAGAGCGGAAACGGTTTGGGGGCCTGGCAGGCGTAGATCTGTCCATTCAGGCTCACGGTAAAGGCCCAGACGCCGAATGCATTGAGACTGAGCTGGTACCCGTTGGCCCCGCTGAACTGACTGATCAGTGCCGAAGGAGTCAGGTTGGCGTAGGGCGTTTCGGCGTCGGACGGATAACTTTCGAGGTTCACCCAGGTCTCGACCGTTAACTGTTTGGTGAAGTTGTGGGTGAAATTACCCGTCACCCAGGTCGAAAAGCCATCGAGCCGGAGTGCGTTGCCGTTGATGCCCGCGACTCGTTCCGGTTTGTTGAACTGATTGACGACCGAAAATGATGCGCTGTTGGCGGCATTGACGGTCGTGGTTGTGCCGGTGGCTTCGTTGTAAGCGAAGTGCAGCACCGGCGTTTGCGCCGAGGCCAACCCGCTCACCAGGCTACCGACCAGCAGAGAAAGGGTAGAGGTTTTCATGGGAATAACGTTTTCCCAAAACTCAGCCTCCTCTGACCGACAATAGTTAAATTATCTCCCAAAAAAATTAAATTTTGTTTCGAGTGCTTTTTCGGTGCTCCATCTGTAAATGCAGGCCATTAGCGCTATACTGACAGCCCAGATTGTTAGTACTGGTGTTCACGTATGTTACAGCTATTTAAGTAATGATACGTCCTGCTTGATCCAATCACCTGTATCACTTTGTAAGAGCGTATCGATTCGATGTGCGTTCTGTTGGGGCTCGGGCTGTAAACCGGCTTCTCCCATCATCCTCATAGAAAAATAGGATGTAAAGCCTGATGACCAGTTGGTTTACCTATTTGATGAAAGTAGCCTGGTCAGTCGTTGAGCGGGTCAGTTGCGGTATACGCAAAAACTGTTCAGCCAGCGTCCTGGCTCGTTCCATCAGCAAAACAACTGGGGGCAGCACCTCGGCTACTACCCCCAGTTGTTTTGCTTCCTGAGCCGAAAGGGACTGCTGGGTGTAGAGAAAATACCTGGCCCAGTAGTCACCGATGGCCCGTGTCCAGACTGTCTGGATGCCGTCGCCCGGAACAATGCCGAAGGTCAGGTGTGGAAAGTCCTGGAAGTAAGCCGATTCCGAAGCCAGAATCACGTCGGCTGTCAGGGCATATTCGGAGTGTACGGTGGCTGGGCCGTTAATGGCTGCGATTACGGGTACGCCAATGGCGGCCAGGTTCTGCAACACCTGCTGGCCTTCCCGTCGACTACCAGAAAAAGTATAAGCCTGAACAGCTGGACGAATACCGCAACCGGTTCCAGGAATACAAGGCGCGAAAACAGGCCCGGAAATACTAGCGGGACAGCTAGTACCGTGGCGTGTAATTTACCCATTTGGGGAGTACCGAAAACACCTTCGAACCCATGAGCCCAGTTGACCACCACGTGGGTTTAGGTTGCACGGCCCCAGGCCACAAACGCGGCCAGTCCCATAAAAACCAGATTGACGCCAATCAGGGAGGCCTCCCCCCGGGAAAGGTGAAGGACAATTGCTCCAATCATCAGCCCGATTATTCCAACTGCTGCCAGGGATGTCACCCGCGGGCGGACGTTGAGCAAGGAGGGTAGAACCAACCCGATGGCGCCTAATCCATCCAGCAAAGCCGTCAAGTTGACAAAGGCCTTGGGGAGCTGAGCCGTCCAGGGCCACATGGCGGCCAATTGGGCGGTGGGCGAAAACAGCTTCAGGTAAGCAGCCCAAATTAGGCTGCTGGCCAGTACGATTTGGACAAGCCATAAACTGATGTGCAGAAGCCGGACAGATGATTGTAAGGGACGCATAGCTAACAGAGGTTGGTGGCTACAAATCTATTTACCTTTGCCAGGCAGTACATGGCACTATACCAACAGATAGTGCTATCCATTAAGATAGTAATCGATACTTATGCTGAACGGAACAACGTGCCCGGCGAGCCTGCTGTCCATCAAAGATGCGCTGGAAGTGCTGGAGGGGAAATGGAAGCTCCTAATCTTGTTTGTGCTCTCCTCGGGTCCCAAACGGTTCAGCCAGCTGAGTCGGGAGATCAAGGGCATTTCGGATCGAACACTCTCTAAAGAATTAAAACTTCTGGAGATGAATCAGCTCGTGACGCGTACGGTAACGCATACACCCCTGCCGGAAGTCCATTACGAGATTACGCCACATGGCCGCTCGTTAGCGGCCGTGCTGGATGAGTTGCACAAGTGGGGCCTGCTGCATCGGAGTGAAATCATTCGTGACTAACCGGTTTGGCCGATCAGACAAACGGGTCTGGGATACCACCGAACAAGACGAGGTTTATACCTATGGCCGCTCATATCCACCGTGGTGTTCAGGGGCGTTACTTCAGCCAGCCGTAGGGCAGTTGCGCTGACGGTTCAGCTTACCCCTTTCTGAAAACGCTTCGCCCCCTCGTTACCGACGTTTCGCCCCCGAACCACTTTTGGTGCCTTTGCTCTTTCACCAGTTTTGAGCCGTCAATAAGGAAAAAGACGATAACCAAAACAGAGAAAGATCATGAAAAACCGGACGATTACCTTCCTCGCATTTCTGGCATTTAGCGCATCGGCCTGGGCTCAGGATACGCAGCGGGTTAACTTCCCCTATTCCAATCGGCTAACGCTGGGGGGCGGAGTCAGCCAACTGTTACTGGGCGGCTTTAACGTGCAGGCCGAATACACCACCAAACGCCTGGTTTTCGATTATTCGCACGGCTTCAATATCAGGCTAAGCGGCCAGGCAGCGTCACTGGTCGCGCAGGATCAGAAGCTCAACGAAACCCTGACCTCAACGCTGGGTATCGGCATCGGCTATCGGCTGACCCCCACGCTTGATATTCGGTTTGAACCGAAGCTGCATTATTACGAGGTAAACTACAACGGAGAGTCCGATGCCGGCAGCGCGTTACTGACCTCGTACAAAACCGTTACGCTCGGCTTGGGGGCCTATTACCGCTACTACCCATTCCGCCGACAAAACAATGCCCTGGCGGGTATCCTGGTTATGCCCAGCCTTCGGTTCTGGCCCAACGTCTGGAGTTCGCTGGACGATAACAAATTAACCTACCTGAACAAAGCGACGAACCGAACCGAAACCTATAAAGCGGCTCCCCAGGGCTTTCCCGGTACGAATGGGCTGCTGGCCAACGTGACGGTTGGCTACACCTTCGGACTGCATAAACCGAATCGATAGGGGAGAAAATCGTATCTTTCAACACCTTCTTGTGCAGACTAATCCAGCGACAGTCAATGGAAGCGACTCCCTACAGACTGAATGACGGCAAATTCCGACTGATTGGTATTCCGCTCATCAGTTGTGTGGTTCCAGCCATCCAGCACTTCGACGATTTCCGGCAGTTGAATACTACGTTCGGTATGTATCTGCTTATTTCCGTCTGTACCACGCTGATGTTATGGGAAGGTAACCGGTTGATTATTACCCAGGCCCGTCGCGCTTTCCCAAGCTATAGCCAGACGACCCAGCGGCTACTGACTGAAGCAGCCGCTGGGCTCCTGTTCACGCTGGTGGCCACGTTTCTGCTGGATCAGATTTTGTGTAAAGGTATTCTCCATAAAGAGGAACTGCTCATCGGGTTTCGCAGGAGCCTGGTTCCTACCATACTGGTGTATCTGATTTACGAAGCCATCTACTTTTTTGAGGCCTGGAAGGAGAACGTCCGGAAGACCGAGTCGCTTGCCCGGGAGAGCGTACAGTCGCAGCTGGAAGTGTTGAAAAATCAACTCGACCCCCATTTTCTGTTCAACAGCCTGAACACACTGGCGGCCCTGATTGATGACGAGAACATCGACGCCCAGCAGTACCTCGAACGGCTCTCCGACGTATACCGCTATGTGCTGGTCAGCCGCCACAAGAACACGGTGCCTCTGGAAGAGGAAATCGCTTTCCTGGATGCATACGTGTATCTGAACAAAATTCGCTTCCGGGATAATCTACAGGTTGACAAACAGCTCTCGCCAACCGCCTATCGTCAGTACGTTACGCCCCTCAGTCTGCAAATGCTCATCGAGAATGCCATTAAGCATAACGTTGTGTCGAAAGAAAACCCCCTGAAAATCAGTATTCAGCAGGAAGGCGATCAGTATCTGGTCGTTGAAAATACGATTCAGGAGAAAACCATTCTCCGGAGCGACGGCCGGGACGAGTCGACCCGGGTAGGTTTGCAGAACATCATCAATCGATACAGTCTGCTTACCGATCGGCAGGTGGAGATTATCCGGACTGGTGGCCTGTTTACCGTTAAGATTCCGCTCCTGCTAAGTTAGCGAATCATTGATTGAGCGAATGGTGACTGGCTGGCCCTGCTCATCTACATTCACTCAATCAGTAAGTTGCACGTTCATTCATTGGAAAAAATGAAAGTACTGATCATCGAAGACGAGTACCCAGCCGCCGAACGACTCGAGAAACTGATCCGTAAGCTGGATGCCCGTATCGAGATTGTGGGCGTGCTGGATAGTGTGGCTTCGGCGAAACAATGGTTTGCAGCGGGGCAGACGGTGGCGTTGATTCTATCGGATATTCAGCTTTCCGACGGCTTAAGCTTCGAGATCTTCGAGGCTTTCCCGGCCCATAGTCCGATCATTTTCACGACGTCTTACGATGAATTCGCCATCAAAGCCTTTCGGGTCAAAAGCATCGATTATCTGCTGAAACCGATCAAGCTGCCTGAGCTGGCAGCGGCTATCCAGAAATACGAAGCGCTGAAACTGGAGTTTTCCCCACTGGCCTACGCTAAAAAAGTGGAATCACTCCTCGACAGCCTGGAGATGAGCCGCCGGCCGCACAAAACACGCTTTCTGGTGAAAAATGGGGAGCAGCTCATTCCCCTGTCGCAGGACCAGGTGGCGTATTTCTACACTGCCAATGAGCTGGCCTGCCTCGTCGGTCGCGATGGGCGGCAGTATCTGGTCGATTACACGCTGGAGGAACTGGAAGCGCTCGTAGACCCGAATCAGTTCTTTCGGCTCAACCGGCAGTTCATCGCGCAGGTGACGGCGATCCAGAAAATACATACCTATTTCAACGGCAAGCTTAAAGTTGACCTGCGGCCCGAAACACCCCAGGAAGTACTCGTCAGCCGCGAGAAAGCACCGGCCTTTAAAGCCTGGCTGGACCGCTAGTAGCCCTGCTGACCCGGTAAATGGATGGTGTGGGCTAGTAAACGGCTTTACAGGAACACCCCAAGATTTCCGTTGCCGGTACCGACCAACATGCCCGGACTCGTTTAAGTACCGGCTTCACCCGGCACCGGCCTCGATTGAGCATAATGCTCATACATGATATGTAGGGTAGCTTTGCGGATTGATACTCGTTTGTGGAAAAATACTAATGAGATTTAATTCATACTTATTACCTTAGGGAGGTATATCCACATGCACGATCAAGTATGCCTTCTAACTTTACTTTTTTAGAGCGCGAGTTTCCCATTCTCTATAATATCGGCAATACAGCCGAGCTCTATTTTCATCAGGACCCGGTCTATTGCCTGACCCGATTACGCTCGTTTGGCGAAAAAGTGACTGAGCTTCTCTTCACCGAACACGGGCTGGAATTTCCATCTGAGAATTCATTTCATAATCGGCTGAGAACCCTGGCTGATGAAAAACTATTGCCTGTTGCGATCAAGGACCTGTTTTTCCTGATCAGAAAGAAGGGCAACAGTGCCGTACACGACAATTTGGGCACGCTTCAGGAGGCCAGAGAAGTACTGAGTGGGGCCTTTACCATTGCCAAATGGTTCTACGAGACGTACTCGCAGGAAAATCAGAACGTGTACATGCTTGTGTTTAGGGAGCCAGTCCCGGTAAATGATAAACTGGCCCGGCAGACCCTTGAAGAAGAGTACAAAGCGCTGGAAATAACGTTGAACGCGTTGCTGGCCGAACGGCAGACCAACGGCATTTCGGACGAACACCAGCAACGTATTCAGCAGCGCTCCGAAAAGGCCGCCCGAAACATTGAGATGTCGGAAGCACAGACCCGGGAGCTGATCGATGATGGGCTCCGAAAAGCGGGCTGGGAGGTCGATACGACTGCTCTTAACTATAAAGCGCACCGCACGCTACCCCAAAAAGGTAAAAATCGAGCCATTGCCGAATGGCCGGCCGGGTCGCTCTGGGCCGATTATGCGCTGTTTATCGGGACGGAGTTGTACGGCTTTGTGGAAGCGAAAAAGTATGCGCAGGATATCTCCACCGACCTCTGGCAAACGAAAGTCTACGCCGAACAGGTGCAGGCCATGAACGGAACCACCCTGCCTGGGCAGTGGGGGACGTATCGGGTGCCGTTTCTGTTTTCAACCAACGGCCGACCTTATCTGGAACAGATCAAAACCAAAAGTGGCATCTGGTTTCTGGATGTACGCAAATCCACCAATCTACCCAGGCCATTGCAGGGCTGGTACTCGCCCGAAGGGCTGGTTAAACTCCGGGCCAAAGATGTTGAGGAGTCGAACCGGAAGCTGGCCGCTACCCCCTCGATTTTCTGGAAAGCAAAAGTGGCCTGAGTCTGCGAACCTACCAGACCAACGCCATCAGGGCGGTGGAAGACCATATCATTCAGCAGCCCCACACCCGCAAAGCCCTCATCGCGATGGCAACCGGTACGGGAAAAACCCGGACCATAATTGGGTTATGCTATCATCTGATTCAGACCAACCGCTTTAACCGAATTCTTTTCCTGGTTGACCGAACGTTGCTCGGGACGCAGGCAATCAATGCGTTCAAAGACAACAAAGTGGTTGGCCTCAACACGTTTGCCGACATCTATGGGGTAAAAGAGCTGAAGCACGCCTTGCCCGCCGATGAAACGCGCCTGCAGTTTGCTACGGTCCAGGCCATGGTTAAACGGCTGTTCGAGACCGATGGCGACGAGGCCGTTCCCGCTGTTGATCAGTATGACTGCATCATCATCGACGAGGCCCACCGGGGCTATTTGCTGGACAAAGAAATTGATGAGGAGGGGCTGACCTTTAAAAACCAGCAGGAGTACGTGAGCCGGTACCGGATGGTGCTCGACTACTTCGACGCCTATGCCATTGGACTCACCGCCACGCCGGCTCTGCATACTACCGAAATCTTTGGCAAACCCGTCTACACCTATTCGTACCGGGAGGCTGTCATTGATGGGTACCTCATTGACCACGATCCGCCCTACCTCATAAAAACGCAGCTTGGTTCCGAAGGGATCAAGTGGAAAGCAGGGGAGAAACCAACGGTGTTCGATGCTGAAACCAACACGCTGGTGGAGCTGAACGAGCTGGAAGACGAGCTTCAGTTCGACATCGAGGGCTTTAACAAACGCGTGCTGAGCGAATCCTTCAACCGCACTGTGGTACAGCAGCTGGTAAAGGAACTCGACCCCGACGGCGACGAAAAAACGCTGATCTTTGCCGCCACCGATGAGCACGCCGATACGATCGTTAGTTTGCTCAAGGAAGAGTTTAACGCCATTGGCGTGTCGGTACCCAACGATGCCATCGAGAAAATAACGGGGAAGTCCTACAACCCGCAGCAGCTGCTAACCCGCTACAAAAACGAGAAATTTCCGAACATTGCCGTTACGGTCGATCTGCTCACCACGGGAATCGATGTGCCGCCTATCTGCAACATTGTCTTTATGCGCCGGGTGAAGTCGCGCATCCTGTACGAGCAGATGCTGGGCCGCGCCACCCGCCGGTGCGATGACATTGGTAAAGAAACGTTCCGGATTTACGACGCCGTTCGGCTCTACGAAGCGCTGGAAGACTATACCCAGATGAAACCCGTGGTCGTCAATCCCGCCACTACCTTTGAACAGCTGGCCGCTGAAATTCCCCGGATCGACTCCGACGAACGGGCCAGGGCGCAGCTTGATCAGATCATCGCGAAGATGCAACGCAAAAAGCGCAGGATGACCACCGATCACGAGCAGCGATTTATGTACAACGCAGGCGGAAAAAGCCCCGAAACGCTGATTCAGTCGTTGCAGCAGCAACCCCTTGCCGAGAGTATGAACCAGGTAGCGCAATTGTCGACGCTCTGGCGGTACCTGGATGAATTAAAATTTGAGGGAACACCGGTCTATGTTTCGCACCATGCGGATACGTTTCTGGCGATGGAAACCGGCTACGGCATTGCCAGTAAGCCAGCCGATTACCTGGATAGTTTCGCGCAGTTTATTCGCGACAACCAGAATACCCTGACGGCCCTCAACGTGGTTTGTACCCGCCCGGCCGAACTGGACCGACGGTCGCTAAAGGAATTATTGATAGCTTTGGCCCAAAAAGGCTACGAACCCAAAACGGTGCAGACGGCCTGGAAACAGGCCCGCAACGAGGATATTGGCGCCGATATCATTTCGATGATCCGGACGCTGGCCGTGGGCAGTGCGCTGGAACCGCACGAAGAACGCATCAGGAAAGCGGTTAACAAGGTGCGGGCCATGCAGACCTGGAACAGGACGCAGCAAAAGTGGATCGACCGGTTTGAGAAGCAGCTCCTGGCCGAAACCGTGCTCCAGCTCGAAGACCTCGACCGGGACCCCTTTACCGACGCGGGCGGGATTCGGGAGCTGAACAAAATCTTTAACAACCAACTGGGGCAGGTGATCCAGACCATTAACCAGAACCTGTACCAGCAATCAGCGTAATTATGAGTGCCGAAGACATTGCCAATAAACTCTGGGGGTTGTGTAACCTCCTGCGCGACGATGGCGTTACCTACCACCAGTACCTCAACGAACTAACCTACATTCTTTTCCTGCGCCTGTCGGAGCTGAAACGGTTTGAAGCCGATATTCCCGAGGAATACCGCTGGTCGAAGCTGACCGCTATTTCCGATAATAAAGAGCTGTTCGATACCTACCGCGAACTGCTGGCGACCATTTCGGCCAAGTCCGACAATGCCGCCGTGAAGGAGATTTACACCAATGCCTCCACCACGCTGCGCAAGCCGGTAAACCTGAAAACGCTCATCACCAGCATCAACGCCCTGAACTGGTACGATGAGCACGAGCAGGATAAGCTGGCTACCATCTACGAAGAACTGCTGGAGAAAAACGCCGGGGAGAAGAAATCCGGCGCCGGGCAGTACTTTACCCCCCGCCCGCTGATCAACGTGATGGTTGAACTGATGGCCCCTAAAATTGGCGAACGCTGGAACGACCCAGCCGCCGGGACCTTCGGCTTTATGATTGCCGCCAAAGAATATCTGTACCGAAAAACGTCCGACTATTACGCCCTCGACACGACCCAGCGGGCGTTTCAGGTCAACGAAGCGTTTAGCGGCTGCGAGCTGGTGCAGGATGCGCACCGACTGGCCCTGATGAACGCCAAACTCCACGGGCTGGAATCGCGCATCGAACTGGGCGATACGCTCTCCGAACTGGGCAAGAGCTTCCGCAACTACGACGGGGTGCTGGCCAATCCGCCGTTTGGCACCAAACAGGGCGGTGAGCGCCCCTCGCGCGATGATCTGACGTATCTGTCCAGCAACAAGCAGCTGAATTTTCTGCAGCATATTTACCGATCGCTCCACAAGCGGGGAGGGGCGCGGGCCGCGGTGGTGCTGCCCGATAACGTCCTGTTCGAGGATGGCGACGGCCGCAAAATCCGGCGCGATTTGATGGACAAGTGCAACCTGCATACCATTCTGCGGTTGCCCACCGGCATTTTCTACGCAGCCGGGGTAAAAACCAACGTCTTGTTTTTTGAGCGGGGCACGACCGAAACGGGCAACACCCGGCAGGTCTGGTTTTACGACATGCGGACCAACGCGCCCAGCTACGGCAAGCGCACCCCCTTTACCCGGAACGCCTTTGCCGATTTTGCGCGGGCCTACACGGGCGGCATCGACCTGGCCGACCTGAACGAGCAATACGACGGCACCATCGACCACGCCAAACGCGCTGCTGTAGCCGACGAACGCTTTAGCTGCCTCACCCGCGAGCAGATCACCGCCAAAAACGACTCACTCGACCTCGGCCTCATTGCCGACGACAGCCACGCCAGCAGCGCCCACGACGACGAGCCGCTCGACATTGCCCGCGAAGCCGCCAACGAACTGAAGGCGATGCACCTTGAATTAGAGAAAATTATTGAATTGCTGGGATGATGGAAAATGAATTACCGGAAGGGTGGGAGTCAGCATCTTTAATTGACATTACTGACCATGTTATTGGAGGAGATTGGGGAAAGGATGTTTTTGATCCCGAATTAAATGAAGAGTATGAAAAAGTAATTTGCATCAGAGGAAGCGAATTTAAAAACTGGAGTAAAGAGAAAGGTGCAACTGCGGCATTGCGCATGGTTAAAAGCTCAAGTCTTAAAGTACGCCAACTTCAACTTGGTGATATATTACTTGAAATTTCTGGGGGTGGTCCGACGCAGCCAGTTGGCAGAGTTTTACTTATTGATAAAGAATCCCTCTTATTAAACCCGGATTTACCAAAAGTTTGCTCAAATTTTTTGAGGTTGCTTCGGCTTAAAGAAACTGTAGACAAAATATTCGTACACAAATATTTAGAGTTTTTCTATTACTCCGGTGAGGTAGTTAAATATCAGGGAGGGAGTAATAATTTAAGAAATCTTAAGTTCAAGGAATACTCCGCTATTGAAATTCCACTCCCCCCCCTTGCTGAGCAAACCCGCATTGTTGCCAAATTAGATGCGGCCTTTGGTCATTTGGAGACGCTGAAAACCAGTTTAGCCCGCATTCCTGAATTGCTTAAAAAATTCCGCCAAACCGTTCTTACACAAGCCGTCACGGGGAAGTTGACGGAGGAATGGCGGGAAGAGAATCCTGAGATTTCAGATGTAAAAACAAATTTTGATAAACTAATTCTTGATAGAAAGGAAAGGTATATTGAACTATGCATTGAAGCACAAAAGGAAGGAAAGAAAAAGCCAAGGAAAGTATATTTAGAAGAAATTCCAGAATTACCTAATGGACTAACAACTGATATTCCAGAATCGTGGGCGATTACAACTATTGAATTTCTGGCCTTCGTTACTAAGTTGGCAGGATTTGAGTATACGAATCATATCGTCTTTAAGGAAAATGGCGAAATACCTGTAGTTAGGGCGCAGAATGTACATATGGGAGAGTTTATTGAGGATAATATTACCTATATCGATAAATCTGTTTCAGATTATCTCGAACGTTCTCAACTTCATGGAAGAGAAGTTTTAATGGTATTTATAGGTGCTGGAACTGGAAACGTTTGTTTGGCTCCAAGTGATAAAAGATGGCATTTAGCACCCAACGTTGCCAAGATTGACGTTGACTGGATAGATGTAAAATATTTGAATTATTATTTACAATCCCCAGTAGGCTTCAACAATACAATGTCATTTGTTAAAGCAACTGCTCAGCCTAGTCTGTCAATGGAAACTATACGACAAATTGCTGTTCAAGTCCCACCCCTCGAAGAGCAGCAAGAAATCGTCAAACGCGTGGAAGCCTTATTTGCACAAGCCGATGCCCTCGAAGCGCAGTACCAGTCGTTAAAAGCCAGGATTGACAAGCTGCCGCAGGCCTTACTGGCTAAAGCCTTTCGGGGCGAGTTGGTGCCGCAGGACCCTGCCGATGAACCGGCTTCGTTGATGCTGGAGAAAATCAAAGCCGCTACGGCCGCCGTCGGTAAAAAAGGCCGGAAATCCGGGCAAACGGCGCTGGCGTTTATGGAGGAGTAAACAGGACTTCAGCGCTTTACAAACCAGTTAGGTTTCATACCACACCTATCAAAAAAGTTACGTGCAGTAATGAGTAATTCAGTACGTTGTCCAAAGTGCAGTTCAGATCAGATTACAGCCCAAAAGCGTGGATTTAGTGGAGGTAAAGCCGTTGCCGGTGCGGTATTGACCGGTGGTGTTGGGGCATTAGCGGGTTTCCACGGCAGCGATAAACTGGACATTTATTGCTTATCCTGTGGTCATAAGTGGGACCTAGTCGCACGCGCTCTGCAGGCGAAGCGTAACGCCCAACAAGCGCAGATGAAGCGGCTGAATCGCGCAAGAAAAAAAGAAAAAATCTGGAAGAAACAATTCTTCCGGGCCTATGAAAGTGGCAATCTGGACGAAGCCGACACAATCATACGGCAAAAGTTAAGAAGCCTAGTCGAAAGCCGGGGGGTAGATGGAGCCTATAAAGCACTAAAGCGTTTAGAAACGATTACTATGGTCGTCAAGTTGGGTTTCGTTTTCGGGTTTGTGGGACTTATTTTGTGGATGGTGGCCTAATACTAACAGGCTTCGTTCCCCTATATTTATCCGCATGTTTCCTTGGCTGACCCCCGAAAATGGCTACTTATTCCGCATTATGGCGCTAGACAACCTGGCCCATGTACTGGAGCATGGTATTGCCTGCCGGAACTGTCATCATTTGACTCAGCAGCCTAACTTCATAACCATTGGGGAAGACGACATCATTACCAAACGCGATTTGGCCAGCGTCAGTTGTGCGCCATTTGGTGTCTTAGCTGATTATATACCTTTCTACTTTGCGCCACGTTCGCCCATGCTGGCCAGCATAACGCGTACGAATCCACGTGTACAGGAGGAAATCATCTATCTTGTCAGCCAGGTATCATTGATTGCTGACTCAGGTATACCGTTTGTTTTCACGGATGGCCATGCACTGATGCAGTTTAGCCGGTTCAGTAATCAATTAACTGACCTGACCATAATTGACTGGCAAATTATGAAGGCTAAGTATTGGTTTTCTACAGAAGAGGACAACGACCGCCGACGCCGACGCATGGCCGAGTTTATGGTCCATCAACACTTTCCCGCCCTCTGTATCCGGGCTATTGTCGTCGCCAATGAATCAGTTGCTCAGGCTGTCCGCCTGAAATTGATTAATTTTGCAGGACAGATACCGGTTAGAATTCAACCGGAATGGTACTTTTAAGCCCATATGCAGATCACTTACAAAGCGGGAAATCTATTTTCCGAAACAGTCGATGCGCTGGTCAACACGGTTAACACGGTGGGGGTCATGGGCAAAGGTGTGGCGCTGCAATTCAAGGAAAAGTACCCGGAAAACTATCGCCTTTATAAAGCAGCCTGTGATCGCGGTGACGTGAGGGTGGGGCAGATGTTCATCACCGAGACTGGGTTGGTTACGCCAAAGTACATCATCAACTTTCCAACCAAAGAGCACTGGAAAGGCTTTTCCAAACTAAGTTATATCGACGAAGGGCTCGATAACCTGGTTGAGGCTATCAACCGTCTGCAAATCCGGTCAATCGCCATGCCCCCCCTGGGTAGCGGCAATGGTGGTTTGCAGTGGAGTATCGTTAAGCCACTCATTCTGAAAAAGATTGCCGTGCTGCCGGCAGTTGAGTTCGTTATTTACGAACCGTCGGACGCTGCCTATCAAACTCCCCGCACCCGGACTAAACCAGCCCCTGCCTTAACGACTCTTCGCGCCATTGTGCTCAATGGGCTACTCCGCTATAAAGAGTTAGGGTACGATTTGACCCTGCTCGAAATTCAGAAGATCGTTTACCTGCTGCAACGGTTGGGTCTGGACTTCGGTCTGACCTTCGAGCGGCATAAGTATGGCCCTTATGCACATAAACTACGCTATGTGCTGAATGACCTGGATGGTCATTACCTGACAGGTATGAAGCAGAACGAAGCCCGCTCGTTTGACGTACTGCAGATAAATCCGGAAAAGATCGGTCAGATACGCGACTACATTCAGGAAAATTGTACGCCCGAGGAGATAAAAGCCCAACAGATTCTCCACAATCTGATCAGTGGTTTCGAATCGCCCCTCGGTATGGAGCTGCTGGCCACCATCGACATGATCCTGACCGAGCAACCTGAAATCCGTTTCGATACTGATCAGTTATCCCAGGCTGTTGCCGACTGGAGTGACCGAAAAGCTACCCTGATGAAGCCGGACTACATCGCGGTCACGGTAAACCGGCTGAAACAGTTTCAGGATTCGCTATACGTCCAGAACGGGGCCAAAGGCTGAACCGCTGGTCGTTGTATACCCCGACGGTCAATCCTGCCCTTACACCAGGTGTTGTTCGGCGTAATGGGCAGGGGATACCCCGTACATTTCCTTGAACGAAACCGAAAAGTTGTTCACGTTTGCAAAGCCCGTGGCAAAAGCAACTTCAGATACCGTTAGTCCTTTGGTAGTCAGTAGGTCTGCCGCCTGTTTCAGACGGATCTGCCGGATCAGGTCGCGGGTGGTGGAGTTGGTCAGTTCCTTCAGTTTACGGTGAAGGTGAACCCGACTGATGCCGATCTCGCTGGCGATCATTTCTACGCTCAACTCCGGATTTGCCAGGTTTTTACTAATCAGCGCGTGTACCTTTTCCAGCAATTTTGTATCGGCAGATTTTAGACTGACTTTGGCAATGAACTCATCCTGGTACTGCTGTTCGTGCTCATTGTTCAGGATAATCTGCCGGTTGCGGATCAGGCTCCTGATCGTTTTCGACAGTATCTCCATGTTGAAGGGTTTGGTAATGTACGCGTCGGCACCCAGTTCAAAGCCCAGGGCGTTGCTCGACTCTTCGGTTTTGGCGGTCAGCAAGATGATGGGGATGTGATTGACGAGCGGGTTGGCCCGCAGCTTACGGCACAACGTCATGCCATCCATCAACGGCATCATCACATCACTGACCACCAGATCGGGTTTTTCTTTGACAATGCCTTTGTAGGCTTCTTCCCCGTTGGCGTAGGTCAATACCGTAAATTCATCCGACAACTCATCGGAGAGGAACGTGCAGATTTCAGCGTCGTCATCGGCAATGGCTATGCGCCGGGCTCGCTTTCGGGCTTTTGCTATAGCCGGGCTATGCGCTGCCAGCTCCGGCAGTTGAGGGGTACTGACAGGCGCTACCGCCGGTACGTGTACTTCGTTAACGACTGATTCGAGGGGGAGCTTCATCAGAAACCGACAACCGACCGGGTCCATGTTTTCGGCTTTGATCGTGCCGCCATGCAGTTCAACCAGCTGTTTTACCAGGTGAAGGCCGATGCCCGTACCCTGCTGGTTATAGCCGCGATGGTCTTCCGACTGGTAGAAACACTCGAAAATACGCTCGGTCTCCAGTTCGCTGATGCACTGCCCCGAGTCCTCGATAGCCAATAGTAAAACCGGCTGCTCGCTGGCGGCTCCGTCCGCATCGACCCGCAGCACAACCCGGATCAGGCCACCCGCCGGAGTGAACTTAAAGGCGTTGGCGAGTACATTGATCAATACCTTGTCGAAGTGGTGCGGGTCGATACAGGCGTAGATGGATGCCGTCGGAAAATCGGTGATGAACTGAATCGGTTTGGCATGGATTCGTTCTTCAAAAAGCTGGCAGATCTCGTTGGTAAACTGAGTCATCTCGACGGTTTCGAGTTGCAGCGTCATTTGCCCCTTTTCAATTTTTCGAATATCCATCAGCTGGTTCACCAAATCCAGTATCCGTTTAGTGTTACGCCCCATAATGCTGTAGAGGTGGCTGCGTTCCTCATCCTGATCGTGGGTAATGAGTTTTTGCAGCGGGCTGACAACCAGAGTCAGGGGCGTGCGGATTTCGTGGGCTATGTTGATGAAGAACTGAAGCTTGGCTTCGTTAATCTCCTCCTGGCGCTGGTGGGCAAGTGATTCCGCTTTTACCCGTCGCCGTTGTCTGACCGTTCGGGCCACGAATACGGCTCCGATCAGGGTCAGCAGGGCATAGACCAGCATGGCCCAGGTTGAGAGGTACCAGACGGGATGCACGATGACGGTTACCTGGCGAATGGCCGAAACGGCGTTGCTGAATTTGGCCCGGAGCCGAAACTGGTAGCTGCCCGTCGACAGATTGTCGAAGGTGAGTCGGTTCGTGCCGGGCCGTAGTTCTTCCCAGACGTTGTCGTTGATCGAATACTGGTAGGCCACCCGTTCCGCGTCGATAAAATCCATGGTCGAAAACTCGAGGGTGAACGAGTTATCGTGATGAGCCAGATTAAATTCACGGGCGTTGGTAACGGTGGTATCGACCACCTGAAAACGGCCCGACCGGGTCCCTTTCCTGACGGGTTTGTTGCGGATGTAAAGGTCGACAATCTGCACCGCCAGGTGCTTGCTGGCCACGCGGATTTCATCGGGTTTGAAATGAGTGATGCCGTTTACCCCACCAAAATACAGCTCGCCGGCCTCGCTGATCAGCGAGGCTCCCCGGCTGAATTCATTACCCTGCAGGCCATCTGAGGAGTAGAAGTTGGTAAAGGTGTTGGTTTCCACGTCCATCTTCGACAGGCCGTGGTTGGTGCTTATCCAGAGGTCGCCCATCTTATCGCCCCGGATCGACCAGATCTGGTTGCCGGGCAGGCCACGATCGGCGTCGAAGATGGTAATCTCCTTCGTGGAGCGGTTCATCTTTTTCAGCCCCTGCGAGGTACCTATCCACAGAATACCCCGGTTGTCTTCGAAGAGCGAGTACACGACCGTACCGGCCATGAGCCGGTTTGTACCCAGGGTGGAAATAAAACTTTCCGTGTCGAGGTCCAGACAGCCAAGCCCGTCGAACGTACCGATGAAGAGCTTGTTATCTTTGGTAATATACAGGCAGTTGATCCAGCTGTTCAGCAGATTGTTATACTCGGGCCGGTAGAGGTGACCGGGCAGGGCGTCGTAGTTTTTGACCGCCCCCGACCGCAGATCCATCCGGAAAATACCCGACCCCATCGTACCGATCCACAGCCGCTGCCGCGCGTCTTCCTGAATACTGAACACACGCTGTACGTTGTCACCCCGCTTGTCGACCAGTTTGGCTATCGGGACGCTTCTACCCGTGCCGCGATCAAACCGGGACAGGCCACTGAGGTAGGACCCCAGCCAGAGGTTTTTTTGGGAGTCCTGATGAATCGTCAGGATGTTGGACGGTACCGTGCCGCCTTCCTTATCCGTGGGGTAATGAACGCTGGCATTACCCCCGGCCGGTAGCGCGTACAGACCGTCGCTGTCGGTGCCTACCCAAACAGTTCCCTGCTCGTCCTGCTCCAGCGCCATGATTGCACTCGACCCGATCGACTTCCGGCTGACCGACTTGTACCCGATGTAGCCGAATCGGTTGGTGTTGCCCGCCAGCAGCAACAGGCCTTTCTGGTAGATCCCGATCCAGACATTGCCGGCCTGATCTTCGAGCATGGTGTTCACCTTGGACCGGGAGAAATCGAAACTGGTTACGCTGGGTTCGAGGTCCAGGATTTTATTGGAAACCGGGTCGAAGTACTTCATTCCTTTACCGCTGGTGGCCACCACGATCTGGTTGCTTTGGTTGACCAGCAGATCGGCTACCGGCAGGTCGGATTGCCCATTGTAGGGTATGGAAACAAAGGTTTGGCCGGCCGGGTCGTAGCGATACAGACCACTGCTCATATTACCCACAAACAGACGCCCGTATCGGTCCTGGCAGATGCTGCTGATGATGTTGTTCTGCGACTTTTTCGATACAAAGTACGCGTTGACCGTCTGACCGCTGAAGCGATAGAGGCCTTTATCCTCGGTGGATACCCACAGGTTCTGTTCGTTATCCTCCAGCAGTCGGATGATCAGTTCACTGGGGGCGTTTGTCTGGGTCTTATGGCCAACCAGCTGTGGCCCTTGCCGGGTTAGTTTAAAGGTGCCGTGGCCAGAGGTACCCACCAGTATGTCCCCATTTTTTCGCTGGCAGATCGTGGATACACTGGCGCTGACGGCGTGGCCATTGGGCAAAATAAGGGGGATGGCGTGAAACGTGTCGGTAGCCGGGTCGTAGTACTGAAGCCCCTCGATGCAACCGACATACATGCGGCCGTTTTTGTCGGCAAAGAGCACATGGATCTGGTTGTTCAGCAGACTCGTCGAGTCTTTTTTGGTATGGCGGTATACGGTGAATTTTATCCCGTCGAACCGGTTGAGCCCGTCTTCGGTGGCTATCCAGACAAACCCACTCCGATCCTGATGTATGTCCGTAACGAGGCTGCCCGACAGGCCGGTTTCGACCGTGAAGAGCTTGCCCAGCTGGCCCTGCGCAACACACGGCCACATAAACCAGAGAACGAAGAGTAAAAGCTTACGAACCATGTACAATACGCTGAGTTTGCTGCTGACAGCGAGTGGAAAGAAGACCTAAAGGACCAACGCCGAACAACGCACTTTACCGGAAGCGGTTGACTGGTTTCCGGTTGGGGCAAGGAGCCATACAATCGGCTAAAATAAAGGATTTCGTCATCCCACCCATGGGGCGGAACGACGAAATCTATGGTTTTACCGGGGTATTCGGCCGCGGTTTCGTTATTTGAAATCAGCACTCACATTTCGACCGGCCAGACCGTTGGCAAAACCACCGTAGGCCTGTTTGCGGCTGTAGTCGCGTTTCCAGAGGCCGATCGGCTCACCGGCTCGCCAGGTCGACCCTTCGGCGCTGTCCATCGGGCTCCACATGGTAATGCCGTAGCGCTGTTTAGCGGGCACCAGTTCCATGTATTTCGAGATCACGTATTCGTAGAGGTCAGCCTGGGCTTTGTACTGCGCGGGGGTCGTAGCCGGGGTTTTGATACCCGTACCGATGCCTATGTCCATCTCGGATATTTTGATCATCTTGCCGGTAGCGGCCAGCATCCGGAACATCTGATCGATGTTTTCCCGCTTCGTATCCAGGCTCATATGCAGCTGGGTGCCGATGCCGTCTACTTTGGCGCCATTGGCCTCGATGTAGCTGACGTAGTCGATCAGGCCCCGGCACTTGTTGAGGTCGTATTCGAGGTTGTAGTCGTTGATGAACAGCACATCGTCGGCGTTCCCGTACTGCCGGGCCAGCTTGAAGGCTCTGACCGCATAGTCTTTACCCAGATAGTCCTGCCAGAAAAATTCATCCGTAGCAATTCGGGCGCGGCCGGCGGCTGTCTTCAGCGTAGTCGGTTTGGCATCGTCCATGGGTTCGTTCACCACGTCCCACGCCTTCACGTAGGGCTTGGTTTGGGTAACCATTTCGGAGATCCACTTGTCCATGGCACCGCCGATAATCCGCCCTTTTTCCTGGTCGCTCAGCTGCAGGATAACCGGTTTTTTATAGAGCGTGGATCTTGGATTCAGCCGGACCTCATCGAGGTAATACGTGCCGGGCGTGGTGCCCATGTCGTAGCGCAAGGCCTGTAACGAACCCGCCGACTTGATATCCCACTCTACGTACTGCCAGGTGGTCGACGTAATGACATCGGCCTGGTACTGCACGTCGGGGCCCGTTCCCACCGTTGAGCAGCGAAACTTACCCGGCGCGTCGGACCGGACAAAGAACGACAGGGTGTACTCGCCCACGGGTACGGGCATCGGGGAGAAGTCCAGCGCGATTTGGGCATCCCAGGGGTTTGCTTTGGACGTATGCGTGAAACGCAGACTTTTCGTGCCGACCAGTCCCGTATTGACAATATCGCGGGTGCTGGAGCCGCCCCAGGAGTTCCAGCCGGTCTGGTTCTGCTCGAAGGAGCCATTGACGTAGTTTACGCGCTTGTCGGCCGGGTCGAAGTCGACGCCCGTCAGCAGCAGGCTATTGAGGTAGGCCGCGTTCTGGTTGGCGTGCCAGGCCAGTGTGTGGCCATAGACGCTGACCCCGGCCGCCTGAGCGGCCTTGAGCAGATTGGTCACGTTGGTCAGATCCAGCTTGCCATCGGCTTTCACGACGGCGCCGTGCTTCATCTCGTAACCCAGGGTAATATCGTTGAAATTGCTATTGATCATCCGGTAAACCACGCCCCGGGCCATATAATCGGCCAGGCTCACACCGGCGCCTAACTTAAAGTTGGGGTTCGCCGTTGGGTCCACGTATGATTTCAGGGCATTATACCGGTTGATGGGTGCCATGGTCGCTACACTTTCGGGCCTTTCCAGAACGAATTCGGTTTCGTCGGGACTACAGGCAGCCGAAAGCACCGTCAGGAGCGCCAGGCAGGTGGTCGTTTTCAAAGGTGTCATCGGGCTCTATGAGGTTGAGGGTGGCTTACTGGTACACCGGAATGAACGTTTCGGCAACGACACCCCGGTTGCGTACGACCAGGGTATCGGTGGTGGTCAGGACCGCATCTTTGAAGTTGACTTCGTAGTTGAGGTGCAGCACGTCGCGATCCTGATTGCCCCAGCTTTTAAGATCACCTTTCTTCACGAACCGCCCCGTTCCTTTCACCGTATAGTCGGTGGCGTCGGTGGTGATGGTGCAGTTACTGGCTTCGTCGAAATTCAGGATGAGCCGGAACGGCATGTCGGTTCCGTTGGTCGCTTTGATGGAGTTGCTGAACACAACCTGATTCAGCGAGCGGGTTGACAGGTTGCAGACTTCGCTGTTCTCGACGTATCTGCCCCGGCGCACCAGGGTTTTACTGATGGCGGTATTCCCGTCCTTACCGGCAATGACATCTTTACCCCGGCGCAGGTAGGTGGCATGCCAGGGGTTCACGTATTTCACCGCGTAAAGGATATAATCTTTAGGGGTAATGTCCCAGTCACTACCCACCGTCCGGCGGGGCGACGGCAGTGTGCTCTTCCCCCGCAGCAACGAATCGGCATTCTGCACCTGGTTCATCACCACCGGTATGACGTAGGTATTCCGGATCGCGGCCGGGTCCGCAAAAAAGGCGTCGGTCAGCTGCACCTCTACTCCGCCCGTAATGCTGCCTTTAGGGATAACGATCTGGTTGGCGGCCAGGCTGTAGTAGTTGGCTGGCATCGGCAATACCTTCTGGCCATTGGTGCCGAACAACAGTCTGTCACAGAGCGAATTGTCGATCTTGATGTCGACGGTGATGTCCGTGCTGTTGGTATAGGCCCCGCCTTTTGTTGCCATGATCCTGCATTTGCGTGCGTTATCGAGCGAGGTATCGTAGAGGTCTTCGCCGAGGGTGATGGTGCGAACCGGAGACTGGTAGGCAAAATAGACCGTCGTGTACTTGAAGTCCGGGAATACCCATTCCTGGTTTTCACAGGCGCTGAAAACAGCCATTCCTGCCAGTAGTAAGAGTGTATGTAATTTCTTCACCTTCGTAAATGATTGGTTATGAGGAGCGTTTACCAGCCTTTGTTTTGGACGAGTGACTTCCATTTGAGCATTTCACCGTACGGAATAGGCCCGTGGTTCATGTGCGCCGTGAAGGATCGGTTTTCTACCGGAAAAATGGAGTAGTTGCCATTCGTTATCCGGATGCCGTTAGCGCTCTCGGTGAGCTTTTCATTCCAGCGACGCAGGTCCCAGAAGCGGAAGCCCTCGAAACACAGCTCCAGCCGACGCTCATTCCGAATGAGCTGCCGCATATCGGCCTGGGTCTGGACCGAAGCCAGATACGCATCTCCGTTGTTGGCACCGATACCCGCCCGTTGACGAATGGCCCGGATTACGTCGCGCGCCGAGAACCCGAATGAGCCCTGTCCGTCGGGGCCCCAGGCTTCGTTGGCCGCTTCGGCGTAGATCAGGAAGATTTCGGTGTAGCGGATGCGGGCCGTGTAATGCCGCTGCTGGTTGGCGCCAATCGGGTTCAGGTTCACGTCCTGACGCAGTAGTTTGCGCAGGTAGTAGCCGGTGCGCGTGGATGTCTCGATCTGATTGACGGCATCGTTACCCGCGCCGGTCTCGGTTCTGATCACCGTGTTCGACGGCCCCAGGGTGCTGTTGTTGACCACGATATACCGCTGCAGCCTGGGGTCGCGGTTAGTATACGGCGATTGCGCCCGGTACTCGCTGGCCGCTGCCGTGATGGGGTACCCATTCGCCATCGGAAACGCGTCGACCAGGTTCTGGGTCGGGTTGACACGACCCCGACCGAACAGAGACGGCGGATAGTTGTCCTCCTCCAGGTTGCGGCTGTTGGATGCATCGCCCCGCCAGAGAATCTCCGGCGGATTGATACCCGCGCCCAGGTTGTTGATCTCCGTGCGGTTGTCGTACCAGGTGCCTCCGTTAGCGGCTAGTCTGGCCGGTCCTCCCACCAGTTTCAGAACCTCGCCCGCGTGGTTGGCGGCATCGATCCAGGTCGTGGTGGTGCCGGTTCTGTAGGCTGGGCTGGCCGCCAGCAGGGCCGCCTGTGCCCGAATGGCTTTGGCGATCCGGGCCGTTAGCCGAAGCCGGGAGTACTGCCCGAATACCCGGGTGTACTCTTCCGGGCTGATGCCGCTGTATTTGGCGGGAATCTGCGAGGCCGATGTAACGTCTTCGTAATCGAGGGGCAGCAGGTCTTCGGCTTGTTTAATGTCGCTGTAGAGCTGTTGCATGCAGGCTTCGAAGGTAGCGCGGGGCTGGTTGAAGTCGGAGTTCGTATCCTGGGGTTTCGTCAGAATGGGAACCCCCAGCAACTCACCACTGCTGGCCCAGCCGCCATGGGCCCGCAACAGCTGAAACATGTAAAAGGCGCGCAGGCCGTAGGCTTCCCCTTTGATGCGGTCCCTGAACATCTGAGCTGCCCTGGGGTCCGTGGCCCAGGTAACCTTGTCGACTTCGGCCAGCATGGTGTTCAGGTATTGAATGGCCGACATGCTGTTCACCCACTGGTCGGTTGGGTTATAGTTGGCCGTCCACTGGCCGGTTGCGATCTTGAGGAATGCGTTGTTTTTGTCGTTGCTGACGGCATCGTCGGTGGCCACATCGTTGAACGGCAGACCGGGTAGCCGCGTGTATCCATTCAGGAGGAATCCCTGGGCGAAGGTCACCTCTTTGTACATGGCATCTTTGCCGGGTAGGTTCTCGACTTCAGGTTCCAGCAGATCGGCGCAGCCCGTCAGCGACAAGCTCGCAGCGAGCAGGATGGGTAGGTATCTTTTCATAAGTTTTGCTAGCCAGAAAGTAAGAAGCTGGTCAGAACGCTGCGTTTAAGCCAATGTTGAAGAAGCGGGTCTGGGGCATGCCGCCGATGTTCATTTCCATAATCTGCCGGGCTTTGGCCAGGGTAAGCAGGTCAGACCCGCTGGCATAAATGGTCAGATCGCGGATGAACCTGACGGGCAGCGCCTGGCCGGGTAAGGCGTAGGTAACCTGTACTTTAGCCAGGTTGAAGCGGTTGTTGCGATAGAGCCAGAAGTCCGACGTGCGAATGTTGTTATCGTTGTTGAGGCTGGTGAGCCGGGGGTAGGTGGCCGTTTCTTTCGTGTCGGGCGTCCAGCGATCACGAACGGCTGCCGAATATTTGTCGTCGCCCCGGATCCAGAAATACGAACTGTTCTTCTGCGAGAAGGCCCCGTTGTTGCCGGTAGCGATGGTGAATACCGTCCAGTTTTTCCACCTGGCCGTCAGGTGCAGACCAAAAGTAAACGGAGAGCCATTCCAGCCCGCCCGGCCCAGGTACACCTCATCGCGACTGTCGATCAGGTTGTCGCCGTTCTGATCTACGTACTTGATATCGCCGGGTTTAACCTGGCCGAACGTTTGGGTGGGGTTACTGGCTATGTCGCTTTCGTCGGCGAAAAGGCCGTTGCTCCGCAGCCCAAAAATGGCGTCGAGCGGCTTGCCCACCCGGTTTTGATAGGCGTTCTCGTAGTTTTCGGCGCGCTTGATCACCTTCGAGTTGTAAACGGTTCCGGTCAAGCCGACCGTCCAGGCCACCTGACCCAGCTGCTTGTTCAGGCTCAGGTTGACATCCAGGCCGTTGCGCTGGTCGTTGTTGTAATTGATGTACGGAATAAATGAGCTCTGGGGGAAACCGGTCACGAAGTAGTTCGGGTAGATGGAAGCCGCCTGGGTCACGATGCCATCCATCCGGCTGATGAAGTAATTGGCTTCCAGCGTCAGCAGTTGTCGGAAGAGCGAGGCTTCGACCCCGACGTTGATATCTTTCCGCTGCGCAAAGAAAAGGTCGTTGTTCTCGCCCCGGCGCGAATCGGTAGTGCGGGTCAGGGTGCCGTCGCGCCAGCTGTACCAGGTCCCGTCGGCATGGGTAAAGAGGCCCTTGTAGAGGTAATAGCCCGGAATGTCGAGATCGGTATGCAGGATACCCGCCGATGCGGTCAGTTTCAGGTTGTTGACAAACGACGCCCCTGCCATGAAGGGTTCATCGCTGATCCGCCAGCCCGCCGACAGGGTAGGAGAGAAGGCCTGCCGGTTGCCCGGGGGCAGTTTGGCCGAATGCAGCACGGCCCCGCTAAAGTCGAGGTAATACCGCTGCCGATAGTTATAGGCCAGCTGTAAGCCCAGATTCACGTGGCTTTGTGATTTGTGGTATACGCTGGTCTCCGCCCGCTGGTGGCCGGTGCCGACCAGAATGGCGTTGATGTTATGGACGTTGTTGATTCGTCTGAGGTAGTTGAACTGACCCGAGAAGAAGATCGTCTGTTGCCGCCAGCTATTGCTGACGTTCTGCGCCCCGTTTTTGCGGTCTTCGCCGAACTTCTGCAGGCTGCTGATCATGTCGTTCCCGGCATAGCTGTTCCAGGTCGGCGCATAAATCGCGTACTGATCGTTGAACGACAGGTTGTACGAGGTGGAGTAGTCGACCCCGATGCGCGTACCGAACGACAGCCCCGGCAGGGCTTTACGCAGGTCTACGTTGATGGCGTTCGTGAACTGGAACTGGCGCGTGGTTCCCTTGTTGTACCCGGCTGCGTACATGTCGGCGAAGGGGTTCGTCAGGTGCTGCTGGGTGCCGCCCAGGAGGTACTTGCCATCGATGAGGTAGTTGCTGTTCTGCACCTGAAGCTGGGTGAGCTGATCGCTTTCTTCGATCATGCTGATCGGGATCAACGGCGAGTAGCGGTAGGGGCGTAAGGTTGCGGCACTACTCCAGTAGTTGCCATGCGCAAAGCGGTTGTTGCCGAAGATGGCCGTGGCGTCTACCGATGTACTGATGTAGTCGGTGAGCCGTACGTCAATGTTTCCGCGGACGTTGAGCCGGGTATTGTTGTCGTTTTTGGCCTCGCCCACGTTCAGCAGGGAGTTTGAGTGAACAAATCCGATGTTGGTATAGAACCGGGCCCGGTTGTTGCCACCCGATATTTCGGTGAAAGCGTCGGTTCGGTTATACGCTTTCCGGAGGTACTCGGGCGAGTAATAGTTGACGTCCGGGTAGCGGTAGGGATTGGTACCGGAATAATGGTTCCAGATGGTCTCCTGATTATAGAGGGGCTCCAGACCGTCGTTCCGGCGGGCTTCGTTGTACAAGGTCATGTACTCGGCCGAACCGAGGTAATCCGGGTAACCCTTGGGCACGTGCAGCCCCGTATTGACCCGAACGTTGATCCGTTTCTCGTTGGCAACGCCCCGTTTGGTGGTAATCTGGATAACCCCTTTGGCCGCCCGGCTTCCGTACAGGGCGAGGGCAGCCGCGCCTTTCAGGACCGTGATCTGCTCAATTTCGGTCGGGTGAATATCGGTGGTGGCCGAGCGGGGTACCCCGTCAATCAGCACCAGATACTCGCCCATGCCCCAGATGTTGCCGTTGAACCCGGCCGCAAAGGCACTCAGGTTGTCCAGCGCGCCGGTTGTGTAGTTCTTTTGCAGCAAGCCCGGCAGATTAACCACGGCTACCCCGCCCAGCAGGTCTTTTTTGGGCACTGTGCGGAAGGCCACATTAACCAGGCTGGCGTTGTCGTCAATACCGGCCAGCACGATATCCTGCATGTTGGTGTCGGCCTGGGCAACCTGGTCCTGGTAGCCCTCGGCCGATACGAGCACGGTCGATTTGGGCGCCAGGGTCAGCGAAAATGCACCGAGACTATCGGTCTTGGTTTTCACCTGGCCGGCATTGGCGCTGATGAAGGCACCCCGCAAAGGCTTACCCTCTGCATTCCGAACAACCGACCTGACCTCGACTTTCGGATTGGTCTGCGCCCTGGCGCCTGCACTGTAGAGTGCCAGCAACGAACAAACCGTTGTGATGTAGACTAACTGTTTCATGAGGATGGTTTGGAAAGCCTGCCAACACCGCCATACCTGATTCGAGTCATGGCACGGCCTGCTGTGTCCCCTTCCGGAGACACAAAAACGGATGTTGGCGGTGATACGCGGCTTAGAAAAGTTTTATCAATCAGGCGGTAGAGCCTGCGGTTTACCAGCCTGGATTTTGGGGAAAAGCCAGGTACATGCTCACGTCGACGACCTTCAGCGGTAGCCAGTAGTGTTTGCTGTTGAAGCGACGTTCCAGAATGATCCGCTCTTTCAGGTTGGCCACCTTCCCGTTGGGCGCCCGATCGAAATCGTGGGCCGTTTTCAGCGTATATGGACGCTCGGTGAGCAGCAGCCAGCGACGCAGGTCATTGAAGCGATGCCCCTCGAACGACAGCTCTACGGCCCGCTCCCGGATCAGTTCGCCCATGAAAGCCTCTTTCGAGCCCAGAAATTTGGCGTTCACATCCGCAACCCCCGCCCGGCGCCGAATCTTATTGACGGCTTCGACGGCCGAAATGTAGCCCGGATAAGCACCCTGCGGGTTTCCGTAGGCATGCAGGGCCGCTTCGGCATACATCAGATAAACATCCGCCAGGCGCATATAACTCAGGTGAATGAAGTGCGACTGGTTATGCCCGTTATCGTCGTAGTTGGTCGTACGGGGAATGAACTTACCGTTCAGATAGCCGGTGCGGCTGCCGTTGTTCTCGTCGCGGTAGCTGCCTTTGGTAAACAGGTTGGCGTACCGGTGGGCTTCGCGGGTGGCCGAAATACCCTGTATCATTTTCACGCCGTCATAGATGATGTCTTTGTAAAAACGCGGATCGCGCCCTTTCCAGGGATCGGTCGGGTCGTAGCCTGACTCAGGATCGGCCTGCTCGGCATTCCTGATGGGAAGCCCGTTGGCCATACCGTAGTAGGTTACGTAGTTAGCCGTTGGCGAGAAACAGGTACTGCCGCCATTGAACAACACCCCCGCTACGTATTGCTCGTTCAGACCCCAGCGCGTAGCGCCACCATCATAGGCCGGCGACTGCATGATGGCTTCGGGAAAGCCCGGCACCCGCATACCCTGGTTCAGCGTGTAATACACACTCGACATCTCCGAGAAATTAGCGAGTTTGTGGTGTGTCTTACCACTTTCGCTCATCTGGAGCAGGGTAGCAAAGGCTTCGGCGGCCTTTTTGCTCAGGTCCGCATCGTATGTTTTGCTACCCGTAGACGACCAGTTCATCAGCGGACTGGCCGCATAGAGGTAGTTTTTGCCCAGATACCCGTAAGCCATAATTTTGTTGATACGCAGCTGATTTTTCCCCAGCGTTCGTTTACCGGCATCCGTATCGTCCCAGTTTACGGGCAGCAGTTCGGCGGCTGCCTTGAAATCTTCGGCAGCCCGAAGGGCGGTTTGCTGATAGGTCAGGCGCGGCAGGTCCAGCTTCTGGTCGGCGGGTAGTACCTTGTCGATGTACGGAAGGCCCCCAAAGTAGGTCATGAGCTGAAAGTGGAACCAGGCCCGGAAAAAGAGCAGCTGACCTTTCACCAGGTTTTTTTCTTCCGGGGTAGCATCGGAGAGCCGTTCGATATTCTCCAGACCCATATTGGCTTTCCGGATACCATACCAGGCAAGGGGCCAGAACCGTTTATTGAAGCGGTTGGTCTGATCGAGCGTATTGCCGGGACCGTCCATCCAGCCCGCACCCCAGCCGTCGTTTTCGCGCTGCCAGCCCCAGAAATCGCCGTTGTCGATCTTGTAGCCGTAGAACCAGGTCGCGCCAGCCACAATGATTTCGTCTTCGCCCCAGTTGAACGAGTTCTGCCAGTAGAACTTAGACGACTCCGGTATGCAGTAATAGAGTTCTTCGACGAAGCCCTGAAAATTGATAAAGTTCTTGAAGGCGTCGGTAGACGAAACTGTCGACTGATTTTCCCGGTCCAGATAATCGCTACAGGAGGGCAGCACGAAGAGCATCGCGGCCAATCCGAGCCAGCCAATCGTTTTTGTTATTCGTTTCATGAGTCAGCCGTGAGTTACAGGGTAATGTTTAGTCCGAAGTTGTATCGCTTTACCGTGGGGTACGCACCCTGGGCGGCCCAGCCCGTTCCGGCAAAGTTCGATTCGCGGTCGTCGGGCATCCGGGTCCAGAGCCAGAGGTTGTTTCCGTTGGCGTAAACGCGCAGCGAGCGCATGCCAAACCGTTCGATCCAGCCCCGGTTGAAGGTGTAGGCGACTTCGGCGTTTTTCAGCCGCAGGTACGACCCGTCGTACATGTAGAAATTGCCGTAGGTGGATGGGTCGGTGGCGGTCATCAGCCGCGGCAGGGGCGAGTTGGCCGTCGGGTTTTCCTTCGACCAGTATTCACCCTGGTCATAGACGGTGTTCATCCGGGAGCCGAAGCTGGTGAAAACGACCTGGCGGGTTACGTTATTGACGCCGTAGAACTGCGCGAAGGCGCTAAATCCTTTCCACTCAAAACCAACGGTGCCGTTGTAGGTGTTCTGTGGTCGCTCGGGAAACCCGTACGGGATGTTGTCGTAGGTGTCGATGCGGCCGTCGCCGTTGAAGTCGACGATCTGGAAGTTGCCCGGTAGCTTTTGCCGGTCGTTGGTGTTCTGTTCGGTGCTGGCATACAGCTCATCCCAGTTGTTGTAGTACCCGTGGCTGACGTACGAGTAGGTCTGACCAATCTGTTTGCCCTCGCTCTTGCGGTAGTCAGGCAGCAGGCTCGGGTTGTCGGCTTCGATGATCCGGTCTTTGGCGTGGGTCATGTTGGCATTGGCCCAGAGTCTGATGCCGTTGGTGAGCTGGTGATTGACCTTTACTTCCAGCTCGTACCCTTTCACCCGAACTTTACCCAGGTTCGCGACGGGGGCGTTGGTGCCGAAGTAAGATGGTATCGCGCGCGACCCGCCAGCGATGAGGATATCGGTTCGGTAGTCGTTGAAATAATCGACACTACCCGAAACGGTGCCGTTGAACAGGGAGAAGTCAGCTCCCAGGTTGGTTTTTGTTACCGTTTCCCAGTGTACCGATGGGTTCCCTACCGATGACTCCCGATACCAGACGTAGGGGCTCACGTCGGAGTTGTTCTCCCCGATTTTGGCCTGTCCGGTATAGGCCCACTGGGTCATGTACAGCCACCGCTGGTTGATATTGTCATCCCCGATTTTCCCGTACGACACCCGTAGTTTCAGCAGATCCAGAAACTTGGCCCGCTTGAAAAAAGCCTCTTCAGACAACAGCCAGCCGACCGCACCCGACGAGAAAAAATGGAAGCGGTTTTCTTTGCCGAACTTTTCCGATCCGTTATAGGCGCCGTTCACTTCGGCGAAATACTTACCCGCATAGTCGTAGGTGGTACGGAATACCCAGTCTTCGCGGTAGTTGGGAATCTCACTGCCGGCCGCCCGGTCCTCGCGGCTGAACAGCCCCATGGCGGTGCCGGTGTGCTTACCCCAGGTCTTGTTGTAATTCAGCTTGAGCTGGTAAAACAACCGTCGGTACGTAGCCCCGTTGTCCATCGTGCCCGCCTGGGGAGCCCACCGGATGGCTTCCTGAAAGTCGAACATATTGGCCGCATCGTAGGTGAACCGGTAGCGCGACTCGCCGGTAGCGGGATCGATCCACTTGGTTTGCGGATCGTTGTAGAGATCGTTGATACCCCGCTGGCTTTCCACGAAGGTGTTGTCCCACGAAACCGTACCCGACGTGCTCAGACCGTTCATGACCATCTTCAAATCCTGATTCAGGGTAAAATCAGTGGTGATCCGGCTGGTAGTCCGCTTCATGATCCCGCTGCGGGCCAGGTTCAGCACGGAGTTGGTGGCAGCTACCGGGTCCTGGGCGTAGTACCCCCAGGTGCCGTCGGAGTAGCGGGGCAGCATCGCATCGGGTGCTACGCCATACGCCCCCTGCCACATATCGTACTCCCCACCGGTAGCGCCCCACGGACTCTTCTTCACCCCGTTTGAGCTGGACAGGTTGGTGATGAGCAGGGTAGTGGGCGTCAACTGAAAGTCAAGGTTGGTCCGAACGTTGACTCGGTTGAACCCGTAGCCTGCCTGATAGCCCCGGTTATTGTTCCATTCCTTGAAAATGTCGCCATCCATCAGCACATCCGCCGATGCAAAATACTTGACGAACGACGTACCCCCCGACACGTTGAGGTTGGCGCTGTACGACTTGGTAACCGGCTTGAACATCTCCTTGGCCCAGTCTACGTTCGGGTAGCGCTCGGCTTCGGCCAGGTTGGCCGGGTTCCGGTATTTATCGAGGATCTCGTACGGCGTGTAGGTAGCCCAGCCCGCCGACTCCAGCCCCAGCTCGTTTTCGATAACCCGGTTCCGGATGCTTCGGGCATCGTAGGAGTCATACTTATTGGGCAATGCCGAGGGTACTTTCAGGGTATAATCGGCCCGCACGTTGATGGTCGCTTTGCCTTCTTTACCCCGCTTGGTGGTAATCAAAATAACCCCATTGGCACCTTTTACCCCAAAAACGGCCGTTGCCGACGCGTCTTTCAGGACAGAAATCGTTTCGATCGATGAGATATCCACGCTGTTCATGGGCCGCTCGATCCCATCGACCAGAATCAGGGGCGAACTATTGTTCCAGGAGCTCAACCCCCGAATAAGGATACGCGGGTCTTCCTCGCCGGGCATACCCGTGCTGGAGGTGGTGATGACACCCGGTACGTTACCCGTCAGGGCAGACCCTACGCTGTAGACACCTCCCGCACGCTCAAGCACCTTACCCGTGGTCTGGGAGATGGCTCCGACAACGCTTTGTTTTTTTTGCTGAGCGTAGCCGACCACAACCGTTTCATCGAGGGTGATGTCGCTCCCGGTCAGTACGACCTTCAGGCTACTCCCTTTATCTACAGCCACTTCCTGCGCTTTCGATCCCAGGTAAGAGACCGCCAGGGTTTGTTTACCCGCCGGAATCCTGAGGCTGAACTCCCCATTGACATCGGTAGTGGTTCCGGTCATCGTATTCTTCAGGATCACATAGGCGCCAAAGAGCGGCTTCTGGTTTTCATCCAGAACGACCCCTTTAACCGTTTGACTTTCCTGCGCCAGCGCTACCTGGCTGCCCAGAATCAAGCCGATCCACAAGGCTAAAAAAGCGATCAGTCGGGTTTTCTGCACTCCATTTCTTGGAAATCGGACTGCGTACTGTATAGTTTTGATCATTTCACTTCCGTTGAATTACAGTGATCGGATATATTGATTAATTCAAACAGAACTCTGTGACTTTTTTCTGCTCTGTTCAATGTGAACGATGCATCTGATGGTAAGGCTGATTAGTCGCATAGAAGAGGTTGGGTTTAGGAGTTAATAAATTAAATAATACACAAAGTCATAGAAATAAATGACTGTCAGGCGATCGGTTTATTGGTTTGGAACGATTATGTAGTAATGGAATAGGAAGCTACATGTAACCGGGTAGTTAATTCATGTATGCGATATTTTGACAGGTCAATTTTCTATCAAAAACAAATAATAAGTAGCGCAGTTAATTAGATAGTCGTTACAAAAAAAAATCCAGTTCAATGGTTTTTCCGGGTTGTAGTTAGGGTACAGCAATACAGGTCTGTCTGGTTATGTGTTGAAATGACACAATTATGGAGCAGCACAACCCTTGTCTATAAAATGTGGAGGCTAACGAATCGGGTAAGTCTTACAAAATCTTACTATTACCTTATTTCGCTGGCTTGTCAGACTATCCTGCCCGAAACCCGAGGTCAAAAGTATATTAGCATAGTGCTATATGAGACACGTGCATGTTACACGTTCAATTGGCTATGTTACATTCTTATAAAATTAATCATATAAAGTGCCTTTTTAAGCCATTTAAGAGTTTTTCTACTAGACACAAACTCGCTTTTCGGCAATACGATGGCGTTGTTACAAGGGGAATGCAACAGATTAGTTAACCAGATGCCTTGTTCCCATGGTAACGAAATCGGGTCTGTTCAGTGACAACCTGGTCAAGTCCCTGAACAAGTAGGGAGATAGAGCCGCTTTACTCTTTCTGATCAGTCTGCTCGATCAGGCGATGGTTGCGTATAGTTATGCTCATTATAATTGCGCTGAAAAAGTATAAGCTAAAGTGTAGATAAATTTTGTGCCGCAGGTAAGCTCATCCGATAATCGGTCCTGCTACAGTAGTGTTGTTAAAAACTGACACATTCAGTTAAAAATAAAATGGTAACCTATTGTGAATATACTAAGAAGCAAGAGCGGTATTATGTATTGTCTTTATTTTCACTTTACATGTTAACCTAGATAATTGCCTTACTTTCGTGTTGGTTTTATTGTGTAAATACAGAACAATAGACTTGTTTAGATAAGCCTGTTGTGCTGTATTTATCGATCTGGCTATTACTCACTCCATTTAAATAGATATCCAGAGAATAGAGTCAGTTTACCTAGTGTGATTTTTTGTTTTTCAACCCAACGGTGATCCGTAAGTTTTGATACATTACTAACCGAAAAGCTCGTTACTGCCTACTTTTTTATCTGGATTACTTTATCATTATCGGTTTGGCTACAGTCAATTAGCCGTTAGCGCGGGTCAAAACCAACCGTAGCGCGATAGTTTGCCTGCCGGAGTTGATCAGATGCTTTTCCCGGTGAAGAGCTCTGCTGACCTCGCTAGCGAGCCCGGCCTTACCATCTGCAGTTGCTAATACAGATCCAGCGACTTAGGCCGGTGCTCTCCAACCGACAAGCGGTAAGTTGATAGCAACGAGCCAACGTGTGAGATTAAAAAAGGTCTGTATTGTTTTATCATCGTCAACCCTACCTGATTCTTAAACGCCGGACCAATTATGGCGTCGACAGAATGGATCGACGCAATTCTACATATCTATCATGATTATAGATTTAACAGGTATACATACTAAATCCGCTTTTCACCGGCTTGTCAAAGAAAGACTGGGCTTCCCGGACTGGTATGGCGTGAGCTGGGACGCTTTTTGGGATTGCATTGTCGCCGTGGTCGATATGCCGGCCGAGCTAATCCTGACCAACTGGAACGAGTTTGCCCATCTGTGTCCGCGTGATATGGACATCTTACGCCAGGTCATCAAAGACTATGGCGAGTACATGGCGCCCCGGCGAATCGTTCTGGCCTGACAAACTCTTTTTGGGGCTTCCCGTCAGGTTCGTTTCCGGAAAGAGCCGGGTGTTTGGCCCGTATACTTCCTGAACTGCTTACAAAAATGGCTTTCGTCAGTGTAGCCAAACTCATCGGCTATCTCGGCCAGTGTCAACGGGCTGTATAGCAGGCGGGCCTCGATGAGTTTTATTTTATGTTTCACAATGTACTGCTTCAGGGATTCGCCCGTCTGTTTCTTGAAAAAGAGGCTGATGTATGCGGGAGCGTAATGAACACATCGGCCAGGTGGTCGATGGTTAGTTTATCAGGCTGGTAAATATGCTGGCGGATGTACATCAGGATCGCTTCTGCCGAGTCGTTGGTCTGGGTTCTGGCGGGTGTCTGGCTGAACAGGTTGCGGGCCAGGATCATCAGCATACTCCGTAACAGACTATCTCGTATGATGGTAAAGTAGGGCGCCTGATCCCGTTTGTTTTCCTCCTCCAGAACAGCCAGCAGGTTGTGTAATTTTTGCTTCTCCTGTTTGTCGGCAACGAGGGTGCCGCGACTCTGGGAAGAAGTGGAGAGCAAGGTCTTTACGATGGATTGCCAGCCGTTGTCTTTTTCGCCGGAGGAGTGTCGATATACCGATTCGTTGAAGCGAATAAAGCAGAATTCGGTAGGTTCCCGGATGACGAAACCGTGGTAGTCTTCGGGGCCCAGTAAGAAGACATCCCCTTCGGTATAGTCGAAGGTATTGCCGTTGATGGTGTGAATGCCGTTCCCCCTGATTATAAAAATGATCTCGAAGTAGGTATGCTTATGGACCGCATGCTGCCAGGTAGTTGCCTCAAAATGATAGATGTTAAACGGGGTATGAAGAATGTAGCGTTTCATGCAGGTCGGGGGTAGACGTAAACCTACCAATAAAGCATGGATTTTTACCATAACCCCAACTAAGGCCGGGCGTAGGTTTGCCGTATCGTCTGCAGATCGCCCGCTACGATTCCATGCTTATGAAATTTTTGACTACACTGCTTATCGGCCTTTGTGCCCTTGGCTCTTTGCCGTCTCTGAATACACGCGATGAGTGGGTGCCCTTGCTGGATAAAAACCTGTCCAGGTGGGAGAATTACCTAAGCTTTGCGCATCGACCCGACTATAATGGAAATGTACCAAAAGACGCGTCGGGATCACCTATCCAACCCATTGGTTACAATAAAGACGACAACCGGGTTTTCTCGATCATCAATGACCCCGGCGGGCCTGTTCTACGGATAAGCGGGGAGAAGTATGGTTGCCTGTTCACCCGGGACTCGTATGAAAATTATCATCTCATACTGCAGGTCAAGTGGGGTAGTCAGAAACACGAACCCCGGCTCACCAAGTTGCGGGATTCGGGCATCCTCTACCATTCTATCGGCGAAGCGGGCGTAGAATACTGGCGGTCCTGGATGCTGTCGCAGGAATTTCAGATTATGGAAGGACACATGGGCGATTACTGGTGCCAGGCTAACTCCGCCATCGATATTCGTGCCTACCAATCGGAGGGGGTGATGAATCGGGTTGCTGATGACAAACAACCCTTTGTGGCCTTCAAAAAAGGAAGTGAGGCCTACTGCCTCCGGTCTGGTAACTACGAAAGCCCACCCGGCGAATGGACGAAGCTGGAGCTGATCTGCGTCGCGGGTAAAAGTCTGCACATTGTGAACGGGCACGTGGTTATGGTTCTCAAAGACTCCCGGTATACCAACGAGAATGGGCAGGATGTTCCCATGCGAAAAGGGCGAATTCAGCTGCAGAGTGAAGCGGCTGAAGTGTTTTTTAAGGACATTCGGATCAGGCCGTTAACCGCAATGCCTACCGAATATGCAGGCTTGTTCTGAATAGTCAGGCCGGTTCGGCCTGGCCGGACAGACACGAATGGGTGCGTGTCAGAAACGAGTTTCGACCTTCGTCCCATTTTTAACCCATTTCATCCCATTTTTTCATTTGGCATGTAGTTACCCGGTAATCTTGCTGGCATGATCGGTAACTACATCAAAACATCCAGCCGCAACCTGTTGCGCAACAGGCTGTTCTCGTTCCTCAACGTCATTGGCCTCGCTATCAGTATGTCGGTAGGCTTGCTGCTCATTGCGTTTGTGATGGACCTGTGGTCGTATGACAGGTTCCACGAAAACGGCGATCGCATCTACCGGATTACCAGCGTGGCGACCTTCAACGGCGAACAGGCTGGCAAGTTTGGTACTACCTCCATCAAGACCGGCAAGCTGATTCGGCAGAAAGTGACCGGCGTCGACGACGTGGCGATCCTGCGTACCGACTTCTCACAGGATGCCCGGGTTGGCGACAATGTGCTGCCCGTCAAAGGGTTCTGGGCTGACCCATCGGTATTCAACATCTTCACCCTGCCGATGATTGAGGGGAATCCTGCCACCGCCCTGAACGAGCCGTATTCCATTGTTCTTACCGAGACCGCGGCCAGAAAGCTGTTCGGAGCCCAATCTGCCCTGGGCAAGTCGATCCGGTTCGATACCCTGAGTTATCGCGTTACCGGCATCCTGAAAGACGTCCCCTTTTTCTCGCACATCAGCTTCGAGGCCCTGGTCTCCCTGTCAACGGCCGAGCAACTCAACCGGAACAACGCTGACTTCAGGAAATGGACAAGCATGTCGTCGAATTACGTGTACCTGCTGCTGCCTGAGGATGCAGATAGGGCCTCTATCCAATCCCAGCTCGACGCCCTGGCGAAGGCGGAAAACCTCGCCCAGGAAAACACCCGCATCGAGCTTGAGCTTTTGCCCCTGTACAGCATCGTGGTTGGTGAAACCCTCCGTCAGTCCGAAGGGGGGCCGGGCTCCGTGGGTCCACACATGCCTCTGGCGGTACTGTGGATACTGGGCGGGCTGGCGCTGGTGGTAATCCTGTCGGCCTGTTTCAACTACACCAACCTCTCGATTGCCCGGGCCATGCGACGCTTCAAGGAGGTGGGTATCCGCAAAGCCATCGGTGCCGGCAGAGACCAGGTCTGGCAGCAATTTCTGACCGAGGCCATCCTGATTTCGCTGGCCGCTCTGCTGCTTTCCTTTTTCCTGTTTTTCCTGTTGCGGCCACAGCTGATCAGCCTGGCGCCGGAGATGCAGCGCACGGTAAAGCTTGACCTTACCCTGTCTATGGTCGTGGCGTTTGTTTTCTTTTCGGTTGCTGTTGGGGTTATAGCCGGTTTTCTGCCAGCCCTGTTCTTCTCCAAAGTCAGCGCCATCAACGCACTCCGTAATGTCTCATCGGTGAACCTCTTCAGGCACGTACCGCTCAGACGCGCTCTGGTTGTTACTCAGTATACGCTTACCCTGATTTTTATCACCGCAACCGCCATTGGCTATGTGCAGTATAAAGATATCCTCGCTTTCGACCTTGGATTCAGGACCGACAACATTCTGAACATCGATATGCAGGGTAATCAACCGGATGCGCTGATGAAGGAACTGGGCGAAATGCCCGAGGTAGCGGCCATATCCAGGTCCCTGATCGTGACGAGCGTGGGCAATGCCTGGGGCGGATTTATGAAATACAGTGATTCGCGTGACTCGGCGCTGGTCCTGACCAATCATGTCGATGAACAGTATATGGTGCTGCATGATCATAAGCTGCTGGCGGGGGGGAACTTCAAGGCACGACCGGCAACGGCCGCTGCCGCTACGGAAGTGATCGTGAACCAGCAGGTGCTGAAGCGGTTGAAAATTGCAGACAACCCGGACCAGGCCATCGGGAAGGAGATCACGTTCACCAATTTCAGCGGTACCCGCCGGATGACAATCGTGGGCGTCATCCGGGACTTTCACTACGGTAAGGTCGACAATCTCATCGAGCCGGTAGCATTCATGCCCTGGACCCCCGGCGACAGATCCATCATCAATGTTAAACTGCAAAGTGCTGACCTGCCGGCAACCCGGGCTAAAATAGAGTCGACCTGGAAAAAAATCGACCGGGTTCATCCGTTTCGGGCTGAGTTGTACGACGAAGCGATTGAAGAAGCGTACAGTGAATACTCGACCATGATCAAGATTATTGGCTTTCTGTCGATACTGGCCATCTCGATCGCATCCATGGGCCTGTTTGGCATGGTGGCCTTCACGACAGAAACCCGGCTCAAGGAAATCAGTATACGGAAGGTGATGGGCGCCAGTTCGGGAAGCCTTGTCTATTTGCTAAGCCGTGGTTTTCTGGTTCAGCTGTCGATAGCCGCGCTTATCGCCCTGCCCATTACGTACCTGTTCTTCGAGCGGTTTGTGCTCGCCAACTTCCCGTATCACAACCCTACCCGGCTTATCGAGCTATTGGGGGGCTTGCTGGTGGTGTGGGTAATCGCCTTGCTGATGATTGGATCTCAAACCATGAAGGCAGCAAAAACAAATCCGGTCGAAACCCTGAAAATGGAGTAGGGCTTAGTTTTGCCCGACCTTGATTGGTGTCAATCAGGCAAAACTGACCGGTAGGCGGCTGCTGTCATCCTGCGACAAACCCTGTTCCTGGCTACTCGTGAGGTGCTTAATCTGCCCCTGTTGATTGACCAGGAGTCCTATGGGCAGGTTTGTAAAGCCGGGCGGTTGTCTGCTACAGTACGCATCGATCAACTGGACAAAGGCCGCCTGACTGACAGGCCCAAACTCACCCAGCTGAACAAGGACGAATCGATTGAGCAAGTAGTTAAAGAAGACCAGTTCTGCCCAGTGGTCCTGCCCGTTGACGGAAACAAACTGCCGCTGCCCTACAAAAGCGAAGCCAACGTAGCGGTCGAGCATAATTTTTTTGATGCTGGCCAGTCGGGTCCGGGTCGTTCCGCCAACGGCCGAGAGGGTAGGGGTATTGGTCTTCCCGATCGTATTACCAGTGGGCGAGCCAGGCAATAACCTGGTGTCGCCCAGAGCTACCTGGTAGTAATAGCGGGTACGAATCAGCCGCTGCATAAACCGCACCGTCCACCGTTCGTCAGCCGCCTGGTTGAGGTAAAATGACCGTTCCTGGAGGTTTTCCAGCTGCATTAGCACCCGGTAGTGTGACCAGGTTAATTCCGTTCGAAGATGCTGTCGGAGGTTTATTAATTCTCTCCCATTTGTGGAGAGAATTGGAAACGCCAGAAAAAACTGCTTGAACCGCCACATATTAGGCAAGCTGTACCCTTTACCAAACGCCTGCGTTAGTTGTTCCGATAGGGATTCGATGAGGTGTATGCCGTAGTCAGCGCGCGCCTGCCCAGCCTGCTCAATCTCAACGATGATGCGACCGATGTGCCAGTAGGCTTCCACTAAGGCGAACTTCGGGAAAGGGGATGAGGCCTGTTCGGCAGCATCGACTAAAGTCCGTAGATACCGAAACAGCTCAATGGGTTCGTGATCGGAGTAGCTGGGAAGAGGAGCTGGCGGCATATTCATACGCTTGAATGGTTAAAACTCTACCGCAAATATGGGTATCCTGGCTAACTTACGAATAGCTTATGCAGCAAATAAGTATGGCGACCCGGCACCGTTGACGCTCGGGTTCCACGGTATCGGGTCGCCATACTAAAGGACTTGTATGCGGAAGAAATAAGCCGGTCCGCTAGGGTGTTATGGCTGGGATTCGCTGTTCGGTTACCATCCGGTTGAACTCGGGCACCTGCTGCTCAATAATTGTTTTTAACTTACCCAGCGCCGTTCCTACCTGCTTTTCGAGAGCTTCGTATACCACGTAGGAGGACTTTGTCGGCTTGGTCTCCGCCGATGAAACGACCGAGCCAACTCCCGACAGTTTGTCATTTAACCGAATCGGGTAAGCCAGCGCATCCTGAATTGCTTTCGACTTGGGCTGCATCAGGGTAGACTCCAGCTCATCCAGTGACTCGAGCATCGGCTTGGTCACTTTTTTGAACTTCTCAGCCGTTTTGGGGTCTTTAACGTCTTTCATGTAGCCGTTAATCTGGCTCCTGATCTGACGGATCTGATTGACGCCCTTGTGGGTTTCGGACAGTTTGCTGTTTATCTTCATCAATAGCTCAAACTGCTCTTTGTAATCGGCGTCAGTAATCGGCAAGCGCGGGTCTTTCCGTATTTCGATCGGTTGTTCGGCAACCAGCGAGTCGCCCAGCAGCATCCGAACTTTATACGCCCCGGGAACGACCTTAGCCCCTGTCCCCCGTCCTGTCCACATCACATTCGTTCCCTCAACCGGTGTCGCATCCGGATAGCGCATATCCCAGACGAAGACGTTCATGCCTGGCCGTGCGGACGCGCTTCCGGGTCGTTTCTGACCGGGATCGTCGTAGAACTCTTTAGCCACTTTCAGGGGTTGACCGCGCTTGTCTTTCAGGCTGGAGTAGGTGATAATTGTATCGCCTGCATTGGTCATGAACAGCAGTTTCAGCTCTTTATCGGGCTTGTTTTTCAGGTAGTATCGGACCAGTACACCGTTTGGTGCGTTTTCGCCCTGATCGACGGGCTCCCCCTCCTCAGCTGTTTGCGATCCGCCATCCATCCGATAAGCCGGGCGAGGTTTGTACAGATGCACCGTCTTGCCGGTTAGTCCGTCGCGCTGATCGGCCAGTTCATGCAGGGGGGTTATGTCGTCCATAATCCAGAACGACCGGCCGTGAGTAGCTACCACCAGGTCTTTATCCCGCTTGTGGATTTGCAGATCGCGGACGGGGGTAACGGGCAGATTCATGGACAGTTTATGCCAGAAACCGCCATCGTTGAACGACACATACACCCCCCGTTCAGTGCCCGCATACAGTAACCCAGGCTTGTTGGGGTCTTCCCGAACAACATGACAGTATTCGTCGGACGGAATGCCGCTGGTAATGAGCGTCCAGGTTTTACCGTAATCCGTTGTTTTGAGCAGATACGGCTTCCGGTCGCCCGACATGTACCGTTTGGCCGCCAGGTAGGCTTTGCCGGTGGTATGATCGGACGGGTGAACCATGCTCATGATCGCCCAGTCGGGCAGCATCGAACCGGGCGGTGTAATCGGTTGCCAGGTTTTGGCCCCATCGCGGCTGATGTGCATCAGTCCATCGTCGGAACCCGCCCAGAAAACGCCCTTCTCTACCGGCGACTCAGCCAGGGTAAAAATGGTCGGGAAAGTCTCCGCACCGGTGTTGTCTTTCGTAATGGGGCCGCCCGTGTCGCCCTGGGTTTTCGGGTCGTTGCGTGTCAGGTCAGGGCTTATATCCTCCCACGAATGCCCGTAGTCCATGCTGCGGTGCACATATTGGGAGGTGACGTAGAGCGCTTTGCTGTCGTGCGGGGAAAAAACAATTGGAAAGGTCCACTGAAACCGGTATTTCCGATCAGACGACGGAGCCCCCATGCTATAATCGGGGTAGACATTGATCCGCTGGTTCTGGTCGGTGGCTTTGTCGTAGCGGGTAATCAGCCCGTCGTAGCTGCCGCCGAACGTCACCAGCGGGTTGTTCGGGTCCGACGTGATGTAGCCAGATTCTCCGCCGGCTACCGAGTACCAGGCACTAGGCCCAATGACATTGTCGGTGGTGCGGCTGGCAATCCGGATGGCGGAGTTGTCCTGCTGGGCACCGTAAAGATTATACGGGAAATCGTTATCAATGGACACGTGATAGAACTGGGCCGTTGGGATATCGACGTCCGAAAAAGTGGCCCCGCCATTGTAGGTTACCTCGGCCCCTCCGTCATCGGCAATGATGAAATTCTGCGGATTGTTGGGGTTCCACCAGATATCATGGGTGTCGCCATGATGAACCGCAATCCGCTGAAAGGTTTTGCCCCCATCGTACGACTTCAGCGCGTTCACGTTCAGGACAATAAGGCCGTTTTCGTTTTGCGGGTCGGCCGCCAGCATCATGTAATACCACGGCCGCTGCCAGAGGTTCTTATCCTCATTGATCAGCTGCCAGCTGTTGCCGGCATCATCGGAGCGGTACAGTCCGCCCTTGGCGTTTTCGACCATGGCGTACAATCGGTTCGAGTTGGCTGGGGATACGGTTATACCGATTTTCCCCAGTAACCCTTTCGGCATACCGGGCCGTGTGTGCAGACTTGTCCAGGTATCGCCCCCATCGGTCGATTTGTACAGCCCACAGCCCGGCCCACCACTGCTCATCTTATAACTGTTTCGGTAAGCCTGCCACATCGACGCATAAACGATAGAGGGGTTGTTGGGGTCAAGCTCTACTACGGCTGCCCCCGTACTGTCGTTTCTGGCCAGAATATGTTTCCAGGTTTTACCCCCATCGGTCGTTCGGAAAACACCCCGCTCCTTGTTGGGAGCAAACGGATTGCCGAGGGCAGCCACGTAAGCTATGTCCGGATTTTGCGGATGTACTTCAATATTCCCGATCGCATCGGCCAGTTTCAGGCCCATATGCTTCCAGGTTTTTCCGGCATCGGTCGATTTATAGACCCCGTCCCCATTGGCGATATTGCTTCGGATGTCGGCCTCGCCCATACCGACGTAAATGATGTTCGGGTTGGAGGGAGCCACCGTTACGGCCCCGACCGAGCTGGACTGAAAGGCACTATCCGAAACAGGCATCCAGTTGGCGCCCCCATCTATGGTTTTCCAGACACCCCCGCCTGTAGCGCCGAAATAATAGGTAAGCGGCTGATCGGGGTGGCCCGCTGCTGCCAGAGAACGCCCGCCCCGGAATGGGCCAATATTGCGCCAGCGAAGCCCATTGAACAGACTATCGGATAGCTGTCTGTTAACTGCGGGACTCGATTTAGCCTTTCGCTGGGCCATGACCGGCTGTACGAGCAGCAAAGCGCTGACAACTGCTCCGGCGAGGAAAGTAGAGGGTTTATACATAAAGCTTAGGTTAGTAAAGCGAACGTAATTTTCGGTATCATTTTGCTGGAAACCGCACGCAATACAATGATTATTTTGTATACTTTGCAAAAGTAGGGTTAACAATATGAGATTTTTAAATAAAGCCAAATTTTATTGGTTTAAGTCCTACTTCCCTCCTCAACTTCCTCGTTAGACCGGTCAGTGTATGCGGAACCCTTTACTTCGTTGTTTACTCATTAGCGCTCCCTTCTTTTGCCAGGCACAGGCAATCATAGTACGGGATCAGGCTGACTCCTTACCGCTGGAGGGCGTAACGCTATCCAGCACCGACCGTAAAACGTCGGCCGTTACCGATGCCGCGGGCCGCGTTGATCTGGCCGATTTCAAAGGAGCCTCTACTATTGAGATCAGAACCCTGGGCTATCCGACGCAGACGCTGAGTTACGATGAGTTAGCGAAACGTGGCCCGAGCCTGTACCTGCAGGCTTCGCCGGTTTCGTTGCAACAGGTTGTGGTAACCGCCAACCGGTGGCGGCAGCCGAGCCGGGAGGTTCCTTCCCGCATCATCCGAATATCAGCCCGGGATGTGGCTTTTCAGAATCCGCAAACGGCGGCCGATATGCTGGGTATTTCAGGAGAGGTTTTTATCCAGAAAAGCCAGCAGGGCGGAGGCAGTCCGATGATCCGTGGGTTTTCAACGAACCGACTGCTGATTACGGTAGACGGTGTGCGGATGAACACGGCCATTTTTCGCAGTGGTAACCTGCAGAATGTGATCTCCCTGGACCCCTACGCCATTGCCAATACCGAAGTACTGTTCGGCCCCGGTTCGGTCATGTACGGGAGCGACGCCATCGGCGGAGTGATGAGCTTTTACACCCTGACGCCCCAGCTGGGTGCCGGCACCACCCCTGCCGTTTCCGGAGGGGCAGCCCTGCGGTATTCGTCGGCCAACAGCGAGCAAACGGGCCATGCCGATGTTAGCCTCGGCTGGAAAAAATGGGCCTTACTGAGCAGCGTATCCCATAACACCTACGGTGATTTACGCATGGGCAGCCACGGACCAGCCGATTATTTACGCCCCGAATACGTTGACCGGATCAACGGCGAAGATCGGGTTGTTCTTAACTCGGACCCGCGGGTTCAACGGCCTACTGGGTATTCGCAGATCAACCTCATGCAGAAAATTCGCTTCCGGCCAACGGATCGCTGGGATATCAACTACGGATTTCATTACTCAACTACCTCCGATTATGCCCGGTACGACCGGTTACTCCGCTATCGTCGGGGTTTGCCCCGCTCGGCCGACTGGAAATACGGCCCCCAAACCTGGATGATGAACAATCTGACGGTCAGTCAGACCTCGGCCAATACACTATATGACCAGCTGACCGTCCGGCTGGCCCATCAGTACTTCGAAGAAAGCCGGATCGACCGGGATCTGAACGACGCGCAGCAACGAACCACCCGCGAGCAGGTACAGGCGCTTTCGGCCAACCTTGATTTTGACAAACGCATCACCCATCGGCAGCGGGTATTTTACGGACTCGAAGCCGTGTACAACGACGTCGTCTCAACGGCCAGCACCCTGAACATCAAAACGAACAGCACCGTGGCCGGCGCCCCCCGGTATCCGGCGTCAAACTGGGCATCCTACGCAGCTTATCTTACCTACCAGCTAAAACTGAACGACCGGATAACCCTGCAATCGGGCCTGCGTTACAACCAGTTCAAGCTGAACTCCCAGTTCAAAACCGATTTTTATCCGTTTCCATTTACCTCCGCCCGGCTGAATAACGGCGCATTAACGGGCAGCCTGGGACTGGTTTATCTGCCCTCGGATACCTGGACGCTCAGCACCAATCTGTCAACCGGGTTCCGGTCGCCCAATGTCGATGATATTGGCAAAGTGTTCGACTCTGCGCCCGGGGTCGTGGTTATTCCCAACCCGTCGCTCAGTGCCGAATATGCCTATAACGCAGAAGTGGGTGCGGCTAAGCTCATCGGCAATCTATTGAAAGTAGATGTCACGGGATACTATACCCTGCTCGACAATGCCCTGGTTCGGCGCAATTTCAGGTTGAACGGCCGGGACAGCATCGTTTATAACGGTGAACTTAGCCAGGTACAGGCCATCCAGAACGCAGCCAAAGCGCGGGTCTATGGCCTGCAGGCCGGGCTGGAATTCAGTTTACCGGCTGGCCTCCGCCTGTCGTCCCAGTTTACGTATCAGAAAGGCGACGAGGAATTGGACGATGGCACGACTAGTCCCCTGCGCCACGCGGCTCCCTGGTTTGGCATAACCCGCCTGAGTTATACAACCCGGAAACTACGGCTCGAAGTGTATGCCGTATATAATGATGCGGTAACGAATGCGGAGCTACCCCAGGAAGAACTAGGTAAAGACTATATGTACGCCCTCGATGCGATGGGTAAGCCTTATACACCAGCCTGGTATACGCTTAACCTAAAAGGGCAGTATAGCCTTAACCGCTACCTCACGGTGAATGCAGGACTCGAAAATATCACCGACCAGCGCTACCGGCCCTACAGCTCAGGTATTTCCGCTGCGGGCCGCAACCTGATTATCTCCCTACGAGGCAGGTTCTAACCGTCGATACGCTACCGCCCATCGTTTGTTTGGATTACAGCAACGGAACCAAACTCCGGGTACTCTGCTGTAACCGCTTGCCCCGAGCAGGGGTGTAGTCACCAAAACCTGAACCTGAGTCAATATGTACAATACTATATTCTGCGTAAGTACCTCATCGTAGAATTATATTTTAACTAATACCGAATTTAATAGTATAATATATAGTATTTTGGCATTAAAAACAAATTAAATACGGAAAGTACTTGACAAGCCTATAGGGAACAGTATATTTGACATACTGTTAGTCGAATACGTCTTTCACCTTTTACGACAGTTGCTTTATTCTAGCCGCACTGAAGAAAGCAAAACTCTGATTCACAAACGATTGCCCCTTCTCACGACGATCCTGTTGAGCTGATAGCCCGGTTTGTTCGTGACAAAACCCCTGCTCGCGTTGCCGATTGGGGTCGGGGATTGGTCTGCCCTTACGTTACGTTTTTTTTCACCCGCTACCAAGCCTATCCGGCTTGGACAGGGCTGGTTTGTGCTTTTTCCAGCCCACATGGTCCTGCCCTGGAACTTCCAGTTTTCATTGAATCAACCTTATAACTCCTGTTCTACGATGAAAAAAGTCTTCATACTTTTTGTATTGCTTTTTATCTCGTGTTTATCGAGTCCTCTTCTTGCGCAAAGTCGGGTGGTGAAAGGACGAGTCCTGTCTACCGAAGATAATAGCGCATTGCCTGGGGTTAACGTGGCCATTAAAGGCACAACCATTGGCGCATCCACCAACAGCGAAGGCAATTACTCCATCTCAATCCCCACTGAACATGCGGCCGGAACGCTGGTTTTTTCGTTCATAGGCATGAAAACGACCGAAGTGGTCATTGGTAATCAAAGCACGATATCGGTTTCACTGATTCCCGGCGAAACCTCCCTTTCTGAGGTGGTGGTAAGCGCCCTGGGCTTTAAGGAAAACGCCGATAAACTGGGTGCCACGGCCGCTAAAATAGATGCGAAAGACATTGTGCGCTCGGGCGAAACAGGGGTGATCAACGGTATGGCCGGTAAAGCAGCCGGTGTGCAGATCACCCGTTCGGCCGGTGATCCGGGCGCCGGTTCCTACATCCAGATTCGGGGTCAGAATACCATTACGGGGTCGACCCAGCCCCTGGTTATCGTCGACGGTATTCCTATCAGTAACTCCACCCTGGGCGATGGGGTAGCCGGAGTCTCCCAGCAGTCGCGCCTGAACGACATTAATCCGAATGATATCGCGTCCATGCAGATCCTGAAAGGGGCATCGGCAGCGGCCCTGTGGGGGTCCAGAGCGGCCAATGGGGTTATCGTAATCACCACCAAAAAAGGCGCTAATACCGATAAGGTGAACATTGCGCTGACCTCGGCCGTGTCGTTTGACCAGCCCAATCTGTTACACCCCATGCAAAGCACCTACGGCCAGGGAGCAGGCGGGGTCTACAGCCCAACAGGTTCGTTTACCTGGGGAGACCGGATTGCTGACCGGTCGGGTGCCGCGGATGAGGTCAACCAGAACGGACCCCGCTTTGAAGCGGATAACGGTCAGATCTTTTACCCGATCATCCGGAAAAACTCCAGAGAAACATTCAACGACGTTCGGCGGGATCAGGTGTTCCGGACGGGTACCTACATTGATAACAACCTGAGCGTTAGTGGCGGCAACGACAAGGGTAACTTCTACCTGAGCGTCGGCGACCTGCGCCAGCAGGGAATTCTGAACGGGCAGAGCGACTATAAGCGCACAACGGTCCGCTTCAATACCGAACGGCGTTTCAACAACATCTTTAAGGCTACTACCAATGCCACCTACGCCCGGACTACCTCCAATCGGGTACAGCGCAGCAACAGCGTTGCCGGGCTCTATATCGGTATGCTGCGAACACCCCCCGACTACGATAACCGCGGCTATAAGGGGAACTATTTCGCATCACCCACCGCCAGCCCCATCCCGAATCGCCAGCGTTCGTTCCGGAATTACCTGGGCGCTTCCGCCAACCCGGTGTACAATGACCCATTGTGGGCTATCAACGAAATGACCAACACCACCGAGGTGGATCGATTCATTCTTAGCTCCGAGTTGCTGATCACCCCGGCCAGCTGGTTCGACATTACCGCACGGGGCGGGCTGGATAGTTATACCGATCTGCGTCTTACCAACTCTCCGGTTTCATCAGCCGTCAACAGCGGGTTGGGAAGCCTTGAACAACAGATGCTGAAAGAGACGGAGATGAACATGGACGTCATCGGCCGCGTGTTCAAGGACATCGGGAAAAACATCACCAGCACATTAATCCTGGGCTTTAACATCAACGACCGGAAATACCTGAGCCTGGGCGGGACACTGAACACCTTTATCATTCCCGACGCACCACCCAACTTTACCAACGCACTGGCCGCCAACCGCGTACCGTACAACACCACCACCCACCGCCGAACGGCCCGGGCTTACTCGTCGCTGAACCTGGGGTTCTTCGATCAATTGTTTGTCAATGCCTCGCTGGCGGGTGAGGCCGGGTCTACCTTCGGCAGCGAGTCGCAGTCGACGTTCTATTATCCCTCGGCCGATGTAGCCTGGCAGTTTACCAAGCTGCCTCTCCTGAGCAGCAACAAGCTTCTGTCGTTTGGCAAACTGCGGGCCTCGTACGGTACTGTTGGGGTGCAGCCTGACGCCTACCGGAACACGACTACCTTCGTCAACGCTTCGTTCGGGAGCTGGGGTGGTCCGGTTAGCGGCACCGGCTACGGAAACGGGGCCTTTGTCCAGAGCAACCGGCAGGGAGATCCAAACCTGCGTCCGGAGCGGAAAACAGAGTATGAGGTGGGGACCGATCTGCGGTTCATGAACGACAAGCTTTCGGTCGGGTTCACCTATTACCAGAACAAAATCGTAGACCTGCTCCTCGACGTAGCCACGGCTGGCTCGACCGGATTCACCCAGAAATACACCAACGCCGGTACCATGGAAAACAAGGGGCTGGAGCTGGAGCTGAACTACAACGTCATGAGCCGCGGCTCGTTCAACTGGAACCTGTTCACCAACCTGAGCCGGAACCGAAACCGGGTGCTCGACCTGGCCGGTACGGATAATATCACCCTGGGTGGTTTCAGCAGCACGGCCAGTACCGTTGCCAAGGTGGGCTACGCCATGTCATCACTCTACGGTGGCGTATACCAGCGCAACGAAGCGGGCGCCCTCGTCCTCAACGCCAACGGATTCCCACAGATTGCCTCTTCGTTTGGGGTGCTGGGCGATCCTAACCCCGACTGGCGCGGTGGTTTCGGCACCAACCTCTCCTTCAAAGGGGTATCGCTCAACGTCCTGTTCGAAACCTCGCAGGGTGGCGACTTCTACAACGGTACCCGCGGAGTGATGTACCATTTCGGTACCCATCAGGACGTTGGGTATGACGTAACGCTGGGGCAGCCGCTCAAAAATTACGCGGGCAAAACCATTGCGGCCGGCACAACGGTTCGGGGGGCCATCAAGGATTTTGGTGCCGGCCCGGTACTGCTGGACGAAAGTTACTATACCTCGATTGGGGGCGGGTTCAGCACGCTGGTTGAGCAGTTTATTTCCGACGGCAGCTGGACCCGCCTGCGCGAAGTCTCTGTCGGCTATTCGCTCAACTCGGCCAGTTTCCGCCAGAAAACCCGATTGCAGTCGATCAACTTTACCCTGACCGGCCGCAACCCCATCCTGTGGACGAATGTAGTGGGGATCGACCCCGAAACCGGACTTAACGGCACGGGCAACTCGCGGGGCCAGGATTACTTCAACAGCCCGAACACCAAATCATTGCTGTTCAGCATCAAGATCAATTACTAGGCTGAAAGAACGGATCGCCTACAGCGGCTGCGCCTTTTTTCCTCCCTGTCATCTTAACTCCGACGATCATGAATCGAATCTATAAACTCATTTCCGCGTTTAGCCTGTTCTTCTTTTTGCTGTTTGTCTCCTGCCAGTCTATTGTCGATGGGCTGAACGTAGACCCCAATAACCCGACCAGCGCTCCAGCCTCCCTGGTGTTCACCGGTACTCAACTAGCCAACATCGCCACCCAGGAGGGCATGGCCAGCCGGCTAACAACCATCTGGAGTGGCTATACCACCGGCGCCGACCGACAGTGGAAAGACTACTTTAATTACAACGTCAGCGCCGGGGTGTACGACGCCGACTGGAACCTGGTCTTTCAGGCCACCAATGCCAACGCCCTGATTGCCATTCAGAAAGCGGGCGAACTGGGTAACCGGCGCATGGTCGGTATCACCAAAATTCTCCGGGCCAACGCCCTGGCAACGGGCACCGAACTCTGGGGCGATATTCCCTACGACGAAGCAGGCGACATCATCAAGTTTCCAAATCCGAAGTTTCAACCCCAGGCCGAAGTCTATACCAAACTACTTACGCTTGTCGATGAAGCCATTGCCGATCTGGACGCGGGTATCGGCACCGTTGGGGCTGAGGATATCCACTTCGGGGGCGATGCTACCAAATGGAAACAGGTAGCTTACACCCTAAAGGCCCGAATGCTCACCGACACCAAACAATACGAAGCCGCCTATACGGCCGCTCAGAATGGCATCAGCGTCTTTGCCAACTCGCTCTATGCTCCGCACGGTATCACGACCAGCGTCAACGAAAATCATTATTTCTCGTTTCTGACTAACCAGCGGCTGGGCGACATCTTTGCCGTTGGCGCCTATAACGTGGGCTTGCTCAATCCTACAAGCACTGCGTATCGGGGCCATGCGAAAACGGTGGAGACTGCCCGTTTCCGGTTCTATTACCTCGAGAACGGGGTCAACACCCCCGGGCGCATTGAGCCAAATACCTCCAGTACGGCCACGGCCAGCGGTTTTTTTGCCCGTAACGCCAGCTTCCCGATGGTCACATATCAGGAGAACGTGCTGACGCTGGCCGAAATGGCGTTGCGGTCGGGCAAAGGGTTTGCGGTGGCGCTCGACCACCTGAACCGCTACCGGGCGTTTCTAAACACCGGCGGCTACATCAACTCGACCTACCTGACATCAGGAAACTTTAAATATGAGCCCTTCGTAGCGGCCGATTTTGCCGCAGGTGGCATCGAAAATAAAGACAACATCAGCGCCGACAACGCCCTGCTGCGTGAAATTCTGCAGGAGCGGTACGTGTCTTTTTACGGCCAGCATATCGGCTGGAACGATGAGCGCCGTACGCGTAATGAACCCTATGGTATCAAGCTCACGCCGAACAACGGCACCCAGCTTCCCTGGCGTTTTATCTACTCGCAGAACGAACTCAACTCGAATCCCAACAGCCCTAAACCGGTACCCGGCACCTTCGATGCGCTGGCCATCTACAAGTAATTAACCTAACCCAATCGATCATGAACCAGAAGATAACCCATATACTCCTGACCGCCCTACTCCCGCTCAGTGTGGCGCTGTCGCAGCCGGTGCCTATGGCGGCCCTGAAACAGATGAAAGCCCGAAGCGTTGGCCCGGCGGTCATGGGCGGGCGTATTACGGCTATCGATGCCGTGGTGAGTAACCCGGACATTATCTACGTCGGAGCAGCCTCCGGGGGCGTCTGGAAAAGCACCAATGCCGGGGGGACCTGGAAACCCGTATTCGATGATCAGCCTACCCTAAACATTGGGTCTATCGCCATCCAGCAAAATAATCCGAACGTGGTATGGGTAGGTACCGGTGAAGGCAACCCGCGTAATTCGGTAAACATGGGCGGGGGCATTTTCAAAAGTATAGACGGTGGTCTGACCTGGAAGTCAATGGGTTTGGAGAAGACGTTCAACATCCATCGCCTGATCATCGATCCGACAAACCCCGACGTGGTCTACGCGGGCGTGATCGGTTTTCCCTTCGGCGAGCATCCCGAACGGGGCGTTTATAAAACAACGAACGGCGGTCAGTCCTGGGAGAAGGTATTGTACACCAATGAAAAGTCCGGTGTTGCCGAAATGGTCATGGACCCTACAAACCCAAGCAAGCTGGTCGTAGCCATGTGGCAGCATCGCCGGACGCCCTGGGATTTTACGTCGGGTGGGCCCGGCTCGGGCTTGTTCATCACCTACGATGGGGGCAAAACCTGGAAGAAAAAAGGCGAGAGCGACGGATTGCCAAAGGGAGATTTCGGTCGGCTGGGCTTAGCCATCAGCCGCAGCTCACCCAACAAAATATACGCGCTGGTCGAAGCGCCAAAAAACGGACTGTACCGCTCCGACGATGGGGGAGAGAAATGGACCCTGGTTACTGACGACCCCACGGTAGCGACCGATCGGCCGTTTTATTACAATGAAATTTACGTCGATCCGCTGGTCGAAACGCGTATCTATAAACTGAGTGCCCCGCTGTCGGTCAGTGAAGATGGCGGCAAAACGTTTACCGTGCTGGCCACTCCCGATCAGGTCCATTCTGACCATCATGCCTTCTGGATTCATCCCACCAATCCGGATATTATTATCGAAGGTAACGACGGCGGCCTGGCCATCAGCCGCGACCACGGCAAATCCTGGACCAATCCGGAGGCCATTCCGGTCGGTCAGTTCTATCATGTAAACGTCGATAATGAAGTTCCTTACAACATTTACGGTGGTTTACAGGACAACGGCTCCTGGACCGGACCTGCCTACACCTTCCAGACGGGCGGTATCCGAAACAGCCACTGGCAGGCGTTGATTCTGGCCGATGGGTTCGATGTGATCCCCGATGGCGAGGACTCCCGGTACGGGTACGCCATGTCGCAGGGAGGAAACATCATCCGGTATGATAAGAAAACCGGGGGGGCCTCTTTCGTAAAACCCATTATCAGCGACATGAATACCCGGTTGCGATTCAACTGGAACACCGGCTTTGCGCTGGACCCTGTCGATAAAAAGACGATCTACGCGGGCAGTCAGTTTCTCCACAAGTCAACCGATAAAGGCATGACCTGGGAAACCGTTTCGCCCGACCTGACCCTGAACGATCCGGCGCACCAGAAACAGGACGATAGCGGTGGGTTAACCATCGATGCCACCCAGGCCGAGAACCACAATACCATTCTGACCATTGCGCCCAGCCCGCTGAAGGCGGGGGTTATCTGGGTTGGCACCGATGACGGGAACGTGCAGCTCACGCAGGATGGAGGAAAAACATGGGCCAACCTCAGCAGCCGCCTGCCGGGCCTGCCCAAAGAAGCCTGGGTTGCCCAGATTACGGCATCCCGCCACAAGGCTGGGGAAGCGTTTGTGGTTGCCAACTTGTACCGCATGGGCAACGATTTGTCGCCCTACATATACCGGACAACGGACTTTGGGCAGACATGGACCCGCTTGTTGAGCGAAAAGCAGGCGAAGGGCTACGCACTCTGTTTCCTGCAGGATCCCGCCGAGCCACGTCTGCTCTTTGCGGGCACGGAGCATGGCTTATGGGTCAGCATCGACGCCGGACAAACCTGGGCCCAATGGGACAATGGCCTGCCAGCCGCAACGCCCGTGATGGACCTGGCCATACAGGAGCGGGAGGCCGACCTGGTCATTGGCACGTTCGGTCGGTCGATTTATGTACTGGACAACATCCGCCCCTTACGCCAGCTGGCAGCCACCGGCAGCTCCCTACTCGACAAACCCGTACTGGCCTTCGAGCCATCGGCCGCTTATCATGCTGTTTATCAAGGCCCTCAGGGCTATGGAAAAGACGCCGAAGATCTGTACCAGGCAACCAACCGACCGGCCGGCGCCACCCTGCTGTATTATCTCAAGCCTGCCCCAAAAGCCGTTTCGGCCAAACCGGCCCCGACAACAGCCGCCGTAAAGGGGAAAAAACCAGCCGTCATTACAGCTTCTGACGAGCCCACGACTACCCTGCCGCTGACCGCGTCAGCCACTGGTCCTGTGGCGGCTCGCAGCAAAATAGATTCGGTTTTTGTGCGTCTGTACGACGAAAGTAACCGGTTGGTACGCACCCTGAAACAGGCTCCCGACACGGCCCTGGGTGTGCAGCGTATCAACTGGAATCTGACCGAAACCGCTGTGGCCATGCCCAGTATGCCCGGTCCACGGCGCGGGGGTAACGAACCCTCCGGCGATCCGGTTATGCCCGGCAAGTACAAGGCGGTAGTCACCTACAGGGGGGCGGCCGACTCGACCTATGTCACGGTTTTACCCGATCCCCGGGTTCCGTTCAACAAAGAAGCTGCTATGGCCCGCCGGGCCCTGCAGGAACGGCTAAACAAGAATATTCGCCAGCTAAGCGCGCTGACGAGTCAGATTCAGGAAGCCACCGAAGCCACCGAATCGATCAAATCACGCCTAAAGGATAAGAAAGGCCCGCAATACGATGACCTACGGAAAGCAACCGCGCAAATACAGGATTCGCTGAAGGTAGTTCGCGAACGCATTGTTGGGAAACGAACTGAACGACAAGGCTTTGGCCGGGTATATATGCTTACGCCCATCATGAAAATTCAGGAAGCCAGTTCATATATTAGCCGCCGGACCGCGCCACCGACCCAAACGGAGAGCCAGCTAACCGACCAGGCAGAAGGGCTGACCCGGGAGACGATTGCGAAAACAAATGAGTTTTTCAGCAAACAGTGGGCTGAGTACTACAAAAAAGTACAGGCCACTCCGCTGGATCTGATCAAGGAATATTCGCCCATTGCCAGTAATCCCAAATAAATGAAAAACCTATTGCATCGATGGCTGACGGCCGGTTTTTTCCTGTCTGGAGTTATGGCGACCTATGCCGGGCCTTCGGGGTGGTTTATGACCGACTCCATTCAGGTAACCGTCACCGAAGGAACGAACATGGCCGCTGATATATCGCCCGACAAGTCACTGATCGCTATTGATTTACAGGGCACAATCTGGCTACTACCCAGCGCCGGAGGGCGCGCCAAACCCCTGACCGATGCGCTGGGCGACTGCCGTCAGCCGAGCTGGTCGCCCGATGGAAAACAGATTGCGTTTCATGCTTTTTGGGATGGTCGGTATCATATCTGGACTGTTGACCGAGCGGGCGGTAAACCCCGGCAGCTGACGTCCGGTATCTATGACGACCGGGAGCCCCACTGGTCGCCCGATGGGAAACGGCTCGTGTTCGCATCCGATCGTAGTGGCAATTACGACATATGGCAGTTAACGCTCGCCGATGGAAAACTGACGCAGCTTACGACCGATTCGGGCAACGATTACAATCCGGCCTATTCGCCTGACGGTCAACAAATTGCTTACATCTCCGATCGGACCGATGCGCCTGGGATCTACACCGTATCAGCAACCGGTGGGACCGAAAAACTTGTCTCGGCGTCGAAAGGAAAACTGGCCGGTCTGGCCTGGCAACCCGATGGCTCTCATCTCTTTTACAACGCGCTGACCCGTTCTCAGAGCGGACTCGAAAAAGTAAGCCTGGCAACGGGTCAACCAGCTTTGCAGACAGCGCCGGCAGAAGATGTTTTTCCTTTTCGATTGAGCTGGTTTTCTGCGAACGAATACCTGTACACGGCCGATGGCTTACTAAAACGGCGGAAACTCGACGGACCCGCCCTACCCATTCCGTTTCAGGTGGTCATCACCCTTCCCCGCACGAGCTACAAGCGGAAAACGTACGACTTCGATGCGCCCAAACCGCAGCCGGTTAAGGGCATCAAAGGACCGGCGGTCTCACCCGATGGCAACCAGATCGCCTTTGCAGCCCTGGGCGATCTGTGGTTATTGACCAAAGGGAACAAAAAGCCCCACGCGCTCACGTCGGGACCAGCCATCGATGTGGAGCCCAGCTGGTCGCCGGACGGGACCAAACTGGCCTATGTGTCTGACCGAAACGGGTCGATGGATGTTTGGATCCGCGACCTGAAAACCGGCACCGATCGATGTCTGGTCGACATGGCCGACGATTTAAATTACCCAACCTGGTCGCCCGATGGTAGTAAAGTAGCGTTCTACCAGGCTGATCCGCGTAATGCGTGGGGGCGCAGCACCCTTTACACGGCCGACGTGACCTACACGGCCGATGTTACGGTGCCTACAACCCGTAAGATCCACGAATCGTTGTTTGTGCCCAGTCAGGTGAGCTGGTCACCCGATGGTAAAACCCTGGCCGTCTCGGCTCTGCACCCCTATTCGTCCCGGTATCGGGAAGGCGTAAGTGAGGTACTGCTCATCTCCCTCGACGGTAAAAATGACCGGTATGTTTCTCCCGCGCCGGGTCATAGCCTGGGAACCCGCGGTAAAAACGGGCCGGTCTGGTCGCCCGATGGCATGCAGATGGCTTATGTGCTGGATGGCCTGTTGTGGGTAACCGCTGTGGCTCCCGACGGTACGCCCACGGGAAAGCCCCGACAACTAACGACCGAACAAGCCGAAGTACCCAGCTGGACCGCCGATTCAAGAAAGCTGGTCTATCTGGCCACTGATGAGTTGAAACAGGTGACCGTAGCAACCGGACAAACAGAAACGATCCCGATGGACCTCACCTGGCAGCCTAAAATACCTACTGGCCAGCTTGTTATCCACGCCGGCAACCTGTTTGATGGTCGGTCGAACAGCTACATCAGGAACGTTGACATTCTTGTTCAGGGCAACCGGATCAAAGCCATACTGCCTCATCAGGCCAATCGACCCGGTACGTTCATCGATGCATCGACCAAGACGGTAATCCCCGGCCTGTTCGAAATGCACACGCACCAGCACTCCATGACGGGCGAAAAAATGGGGCGGCTCTGGTTGTCGTACGGCATCACCTCCGTTCGCGAACCCGGCGCCGACCCGTACGATGCGCTCGAACGTAAAGAATCGTGGGCGAGCGGGATCCGACCGGGTCCGCGCCAGTTTTTTACTGGTGGTCTGACCGACGGCACTCGCATTTATTACGGAGCGGCAACCAGTATCAACTCCGATGAGCAGCTGGACCGGGAGCTTACCCGCGCCGTCCGACTGGGCTACGACCTTATTAAAACCTACGTCCGTATGCCGGATGCCATGCAGCAGCGCATCACGGCCTTTGCCCACGCCAACGGAATTCCGGTTTCTTCCCACGAGATATTCCCGGCCATGCGGTACGATGTCGATGCGGTCGAGCACATTGGGGGCACCAGTCGTCGGGGATACTCACCGAAGATCACGGCCATGAACAAAAGCTACCAGGACGTGATCCAGCTGATTGCCAGGTCAGGAATGAACATTACCCCGACCGCATCCCTGCAGGGTGGGTTTTTCTCGATGGCGGCCAAAGACCCGGCGTTTTACGAGAACAGGCAATACAAGGCGTTTTATTCCGAAGACTATAGCAACGCCCTCCAGGCCGGAGCTGCTCAGATGGCTAAAATCAACCCAGGCTATCTGGCCAATTTCGGCAAATTACAACAGGGGGTTAAAGCGTTGATTGACGCCGGCGCGCACATGACCACGGGTACCGATAGCCCGTTTGTTCCGTACGGTTACAGCCTGCATACCGAACTGCAGTCTTTTGTCGACGCCGGGCTAAGTCCCTATCAGGCCCTTCGGTGCGCTACCCTCTGGGCAGCCGAAACGGTGGGCGTCAGCAACGATCTTGGTTCGGTTGAGCCGGGCAAACTGGCCGACCTCGTCATCGTCGACGGCGACCCGCTCGGTAATATCCGCGATGCACTAAACGTGGATCAGGTAATCCGGAACGGCGACGTACTTCCGATCGCTCAGCTACTATCCCGCCCCTGAATCTGCTGCTCTCTGATTATCCTCCTGACATAACCTGACCGGAGGGCGGGCGCTCCTTTTTTGGATCGATCCGGCCAGTTGTTTTAAACGTCAATCCATTTATTTCACCGTCTCGTAAATGATGATTTGCGACAAATGGTGAAATAGCCATTTTCCACGTAAGAAAGGTTATTTCACCATCGGGTCTGAAGAACTGGTGTACAAACTGGTTTCTCCAGACCCGATGACCTACCGTCGGTCAGGCCGGTCCTTAGACAGGCATCCTGTCGCTCATCGCCAACTAGTCACACACCTCAAGAATGTAGGTAGCGCAGCGCCAAACAGATTTGTATGGCTTACCACCCTGCTCACCGGCTTCTTTCTCACTCTGGCTCCCTTCGAGGTAATAGGTACCGGGCCAGAGCGGAGTAAACTCGGCCTGTCCGTTTGCATTGGTTTGGATGGCGCGGTTCCAGCCGGTTGGTGAGTGTACCGCGATCTGTAGTTTTTCAGCTGGTTTTGTTTTGAACACAGCCGCCAGCGAAACCGGTTGCCCAACTTTATAACCGACACCGGGTTGACCAACGGCGATATTGAGTTCGTTTGGTGTAGCTGCAGCAACTGATTTGGGCTGGCCTACCGTGACAGCTGCAGTCGCGTTGAACTGGTATTTGGTGGTGCCGCCCAGATCCTTGGCTGCGTGTCCGATTGCCAGCGTATATACGCCGTCTTGCTCGGGTACAAATTTAGCGGAGAAATGATCGGTACCGGGCGAAACGGGTAGTTTGTCCTTATGTCCGTCGAGGCTAACCAACCAAAGCCAAACGCTCTCAGATCTGAATACCAATAAGTTATCTTGATAGCAGGGGTATGAAACACCTCCACTCGAGCCGACTAAAGTTAACAACTACCTTTCCCAAACAAGCTCTCACGGGGCTAGGGGCTAGAAGCTGGTTCCCCCAGAAAACGGCCACGGAAATCAGTAACTACCAGAGATAGTGTTCATTGTCGGCTACCCGGGTGAGGGTACGACTTTTCCCGGTAAAATTGACGAATGGGCTTTACCCGCTGTAAATACGTCCTTACTGCCTTACTGAAGGTTACTTTCAGCTTTCCTTTCCGGAGCGGTTGGTTTAGGGGATCCTCGAAATGACTGGACAATCGAGAATAGACCCACCAGTATTAACCCTACCACCAATCCAATCCCAAATTCTTTTAGGGTTGCCGGCATGTTTGGGAAAAGCGTATGCAGGTAATGGATATTATGTACGAAGATGCCGCCGGCAACCAGGATGAGCGCTAATGTACCCACTACGCTCAATATCCGGATGATAATGGGTAGCGCCCCAACCAGCCCCTTACCCAGTGTAAACAATAAGCCCTTACCCGACGATCCTTTAATGAGCTTATAGCCCGCATCGTCCATGCGTACAATCAGCGCCACGAAACCATACACGCCAACGGTAGCCAGTAACGCTACTGCCGACACCGTCATAATGCGGATCGATAATTCTTCTTCAGCAACCGTTCCCAGCGCAATAATGACGATCTCGACCGAGAGGATAAAGTCAGTTGTGATGGCCGATTTTACCTTTTCTTTTTCCTGATCAGGAGCTGGCTTGGCCTGTTTGGCCTCCTCGACCGGATGTGGTTGTTTGCTAATCAGGTTACCAAAGTAGTGGATTATTTTCTCTGCCCCCTCGTAGGCCAGGTAACAGCCGCCCAGCAACAGAATAACGGTAATGGCAATCGGAAAAAAAGCGCTTAGCAGCAGAGCGATCGGCACTATAATCAGCTTGTTGACTAAAGACCCTTTCGTAATCGACCACAGTATTGGCAGTTCCCGGTCGGCCAGGAAGCCGGTGGCTTTTTCTGCGTTCACAGCTAAATCGTCGCCTAAGATACCGGCGGTCTTGCGGGTTGCCACCTTTGTTGCCAGGGCAACATCATCCATTAAGGCGGCTATATCATCCAGAACTGCAAAAATACCCGATGCCATTTTCGTTTGGTTTATGCCTATACTAACCTTTACTACTGGTGTAAGGTTAAGACAGCCCCGAATAAAACTTCATCGAACGCCATTTGGCTTTGTTCACCGGCTGAGCTAATTGATATGGGGCAAACACATACCTTTCCATAAAACACGCTGACTATCAACCAATAATAGTAAAAGTGCTTGATCCAAAAGACTAGAAATAGCCATCGCTATTACCCCCAAGTAACATTGCTGGTAGGGCGCCCTCTATCCTTTCCCGGACATTATTGAGTACAGATTTTACTCAAATTCCAGGCTGTTGATCGGGTCATTACTGCAGAGCTAATAGCCGTAATGCCGCGCTGACATGAGCAGAACTGAACAGGATCCCGGATCCCCAGGATAAAAGGTTGCTGTTTTCGTTTACGAGGTTCTCTTTGGGTGAGTTGGCCGGAGTATCTTTGACGATGGGTAACAGAAACCCTGCCCCAACTCTTCAGACTTTACCTGCATTGACTAACCAGCCTGACCCTGAATCATAGCGATGGAACAACGTTCTGCCCAACAAAGCATCTTAAACCTCTTCCGGCTTCACGGTCAAACAGCGCTGGTAACGGGAGGCAACCGCGGTCTGGGTCTGGCCATGGCCCAGGCGCTGGCCGAAGCCGGAGCCAACATTATGATTGCGGCCCGCGACGAAGCAACCAACCAGCAGGCAGCTGAAAAACTCAGATCGCTTTACGGAATTGAGTGCTTAAGCACGTCCTGTGACGTAACGAATGAAGAAAGCGTACGAGCCGCTGTGGCGCAAACGATTGACCAGTTTGGCAAGATCGACGTGCTGGTCAACTCAGCAGGTATCAACATTCGGGGGGCCATTGAGACCCTTTCACTGGACGATTTTAAAAAAGTGCAGGAGGTCAACGTAACCGGCACCTGGCTGTTCTGCCGCGAGGTGACGTCAATCATGAAACAGCACGGCTACGGGCGCATCATCAATATGGGGTCGATGCTGGCGCTAACGGCCCTTGCCGAACGAACGCCCTACGCCACCAGCAAAGGCGCTATTTTACAGCTGACCCGGGCCTTAGCCATGGAAGTAGCCAAAGAAGGCATCACGGTCAACGCCATCTTACCCGGCCCGTTTGCCACCGAGATAAACCTCCCGCTGTTGAACGACCCCGAGAAGTACCAGGCTTTCATCGCTAAAATTCCGCTGGGACGCTGGGGTGAGCTCCATGAGATTGGTGGCATCGCGCTGTTCCTGGCCAGCCCAGCCTCCAGCTACGTGACTGGAGCCTGCTTTTCGGTAGATGGTGGCTGGGTGGCGCAGTAGAAGAATGGCCTGTTCGCTGAAATACCAACGGCGACACATGCAGTTTGACCGTTAGTCGCTCTGCCTGACGTATTTACGCCAGTTGTGCTGCTCTTTAAAACCAAGCACCTCCCGAATTTTTCGGTTCGAAAATAAGGCTTCGTTTTCCTCCAGTTCCCGAACAATCGGTACACCCGGGAAATAGGTTTCGGCCAGTTCTTTGCTGCTGATAACGGCCCCGTTATGATCGTTCCCTGCGTTGAACACCTGAAAACCCAGGTTGTCTTTTTGCAAACATAAATCCACAATCTGCCCCAGATCACGCGCGTCAATGTAACAGAAAGCATTCCGGCGTCGCACCTCAGGGTTAGCCAGGTAGTACGGAAACAGTTCAGCATATTCGTGGGGCTCAATCACGTTCCCGATCCGAAGTGCGTAGATATCGACACCAGACCGTCGCTGGAAGCTCCGCGCCGTTTTTTCGTTGACCACCTTCGATAATCCGTAACTATCCATCGGATCGACGTCGTAATCCTCTTCTAGTGGCAAAACGCCTGGATTGGTTTTGCCGTCTGAAAAACATATGCCGTAGGTGGTCTCGGAGGAAGCAATAATTATTTTCCGGATACCGAGTTTTACAGCCGCTTCAATCACGTTATAGGTGCCAATGGTGTTGACCCGAAACGTTTCGTTATCCGGCTTGATCAGGATTCGGGGTACGGCAGCAAAATGAACGACGGCATCAAACCTGGGGACGCCGTTGCCCGGCTCCAGCTCGTCGAGCCCCGCATAGGAACTCATGGCGTTGAAAATTTGCCCAGAGTCGGTTATATCCGCGATTAGGTTGTCGACCCCCGGATGATTCAACGGGACCAGGTCTACATTCATTACCCGATGTCCCTGGTCAAGCAGGTAAGGAATTACGTGTTTTCCTGCTTTTCCCGATCCCCCCGTAAAAAATATCCGCATGGCTGTCATGTTGTTCTGATATGAACGTCTGATCAATTAGGCTACATTGCCTGTAGCACTAACAAACTTCACGAACAAAAGTAACCTGCATTGGGGCTAAAATCAGCGAAGTTACTTCCATTTTCAGAGGAGTAGGCAGTCGGGGCAAACCACTTGCCGATACCTGCTCATTGTCTTATGGGTCAGCCTCAAACAGATACAGGGTTTGCAGGACGCTTATTGACAGTTTTGTGGCTATGCATTGTCATCAATTGTTTACCCTCAAGTGTGGTCAGCAACATGCCGCGGCCAAAGTTCGGTCTCGCAGCTGTGCAGGTGATGATATCCGTTTAACAGGAAACAAACAAAGCTGCCATGGCGCTCATGACAGCTTTGTTTGATGTACAGGCCCACTACGACTTGATAAAGGCCAGTATATCAGCGTTGATGGTAGGCGCTTCGGTCGTAGGCATGCCGTGCGGAAAGCCTGGGTAGGTGATCAGTTTGCCCTGCTTTAACAGCTTAGCCGCTTTCACGGCTGTCTGCTCATAGGGAACAATCTGATCATCTTCACCGTGCAGCACCAGCACCGGTATGTCCACGCTTTTGAGGTCTTCGGTGAAGTCGGTTTCTGAAAACGCCCTGATGCCGTCGTGATGCGCTTTAACGCTGCCCATCATGCCCTGACGCCACCAGTTGTTCCGAATGCCCTCCGATACCGTAGCCCCCTCCCGGTTATAGCCGTAGAAAGGCAGGGTAAAATCATGAAAATACTGCGGACGATGGTTGGCCGTACCTTCCCGGATTTCATCAAAAACTGACATCGGAATACCCTCGGGGTTAGTCTCCGTTTGTACCATAATTGGCGTTACCGCACTGACTAACACAGCCTTAGCCACCCGCCCCTGACCATGTTGAGCCACATACCGGATAACCTCGCCCCCGCCCGTCGAGTGACCGATGTGTATGGCATCCTTCAGATCGAGAAACTGAACCAGCTCGGCTACGTCGGCTGCGTACGTTTTCATGTTATGCCCCTCGGATGTTTGGGACGATCGGCCATGCCCCCGACGATCATGGGCAATGACCCGAAAGCCCTGGCTGACGAAAAACATCATCTGGATATCCCAGTCGTCGCTCGATAACGGCCAGCCGTGATGAAAAACGATAGGTTGACCGGTTCCCCAATCTTTGTAGAAAATCTCGGTTCCGTCACTCACAGTGATCTTGCTCATGTTTTTGAGGTTATAAGTTGATAATTCAATGAAACCAGAAGTCGGCGTCTACAGCCCATTACGTCAGCAGTGTAGGTTAAGAGCGTAACAGCCTGTTAGCCAGACCAACTAAAACAACCCGAATTGCAGGAGCAAACCTACGGGCTGCCAGGCTGACGGGAGCGGTATAAACAGCGGAGAATACAGTACAAAGTGAGGAATTCAACCCGGGCCGGCCAAAGCAGGCCAGCAAGAGGGAAATAAACTAGCGCATGGGGCCATAGGATGCCCGGACCAGGAACGGCCCGTCAGTCGGCGGTGTAACGGGATTCTGCGGACTGTGACGGCCGTATACAATCAACCCGTATCTTCGTCCAGAACGGGCGTTGCATGGCTCACGGGGCGGTTGGCCTGAAGCTGTCCCGCCGTTCCGAAGCCGCTTGTGGAAGCCGACGCCCGTCCGGTCATTTCTGAGATGTCAACGCAGGTAAAAGAGGTTATGACGGATCCATCGTCGAAGTCAGTCCGGGTAGTGCGGGCGGCTGCCAGTGCAGCGCCCGGGAAGGCCAGCACCCGGTATACGGTCAGTCAGCTCATCCGCTATTTTGCGGCCGACCTCCCGGCCTCCAGCAATTATCCCAGACACGCGAAATCGTACCTGTTATATTGTCTGGAGCAGGATTTTAGCATCGATGGAATGAGTTTTGCCCGTTATACGGCCGATCTGCCTCCCAACCGCGTTTCGCCCATTCGGAAGTTTCTGTTGTTTTACCAGTCGATGGGTCAGCCCACCGTCATGGCCGACCCCAAAACCGCTAAACTACCCGCAGCTGCCAACGAACTGATTCTTCGATTCATCCGGGAAGCCAAGAACCTGAGAGGTGATCGATCGAAAGAAACCTACACCAAAGCACTGAATGCCTTTTTTTTGTACGTCGACAATCAGCAGCAATCCGGCCACTCGGCCTCGTTGAGCGGGCAAACCGTATCTGACTTTGTTCAGTACCTGAAAGACAATGGGTACTCGGCGTTTACGGTGAATGTATACCTGTCGGCCCTGAAACAACTGGCGGTATGGTGTATTCGGCAACGGGAGCCGCTGCAACTAAACACCGACCAGCTCAACAGCCTGCGCGATATTCAGGATGTGCGGGGGCTGGCCGTTGAGCGGACGTTTTATAAAGACAGTCTGGAGGCCCATGAACGCGAGCAGTTGCTGGCCGGCGTAACCTCCCCCCGCGACAAAGCGATCCTGGCCCTGCTGGGTCTGGAAGGCCTGCGCACCGTAGAAGTAACCCGACTCCGGCTCAGTGATCTGGACTTCGACCGGCAGCAGTTACACATTCTGGGTAAAGGCCGAAATACGAAAAAGGCGATCAAGTTCTTCGCCGGCTGCCGGCTGATTATGCAGGAATACCTAACCGAAGCCGGCCGATGGCCCATCCGGCCCGACCAGCGCGGAGAGTTCCTTTTTCAGGATTTAAAGACCCATCAGATCCGCTACATCGTTGATAAACAACTGAATCAGCATGGCCTGAAACGCACCGGAATGTCGGCCCACAGTTTGCGCCATACGGTGGGTCAGCTCCTCCTCGAAGAAGGGGTTAGTCTTGAGCACGTGCAACAGCACCTGCGTCACGAAACGCTCGAAACCACCCAGTTTTATACCAAGAAAAAAACGAGGAAAACGTACCTTCAGCAAATGCCCGACTGAGCCCAACCGGCAGAGCCAGTCAGCCATCCCTCGGCTGGCTTTGCCATACATCAGGTGCCGGATGGTTTACCGCAGTTCGTTGATGGCGCAGAAATCCATGTCGCCATAATCCAGGTTTTCGCCGGCCATACCCCAGATGAAGGTGTAATTGGATGTACCGGCGCCCGCATGGATCGACCAGTTTGGCGAGATTACAGCCTCTTCGTTATGCACCCAGATATGCCGGGTTTCCTGAGGCTCGCCCATCAAATGACAGACGGCCTGCCCCTCGGGCACTTCGAAATAAAAATACACTTCCATCCGCCGGTCATGAACGTGGGCGGGCATCGTGTTCCAGACACTCCCGGTTTTCAGTTCGGTCATTCCCATCTGTAGCTGGCAGGTCGGCAACACCTGATTAATCAGCATTTGATTGATGGTCCGTTCGTTGGCGGTATCAACACTTCCCAGATTGAGCTGGTTGGCATCGGCCCGGGCAATCTTTCGGCTGGGGTAGGTTTGGTGAGCGGGCGTCGAGTTGAGGTAAAACCGCGCGGGCGCCTGATCATCCATCGACGAAAACTCAACCACGCGGGTGCCTTTGCCCAGGTAAAGGGCCTCTTTATAACCGAGGTCGTACATCGTACCGTCGGCTATGATCCGTCCGGGCCCGCCTACGTTGATTACGCCCAGCTCACGGCGTTCCAGAAAATAAGCAGCTTTCAGCTGTTCGGGTGCTACCAGCGGGCAGGACCCATCGATGGGTAGTATTCCGCCCGTCAGGTATCGATCGAAGAACGAGAGTGTCCAGCGAAACTGGTTGGGAACGAACAGGTCCTGTATAAGAAATTGCCGACGGAGCTGCGCCGTGTTCATACCCTGTACCTCAGCTGGCGAGGAGGCATACCGGCTTTCGAATGCGGTCTGTGGGGCGGTCTCTGGTGTGTGTGTATGCTGCATAGTTATTTCTTTCGTCACAAAGCCGCAGACAGGCATAAGAAGTGGTTACCTGACGACCCAATGATACGCACCAGCTGGTACATCGTCGATTTTCCAGGAATTACCGGCCGATACGGCTTTGATCCGTTTGCCATCCTGCCAGACCTCCCCCTTTGCGGATTTACGGGGCAAATAAACGATAGCCCGGCAATTTCCGGGCAAGGTAAGCCGCAAATCAAACTGATCCGACTCGTTCTGGAAACTGAGCGCCAGCGGCCCCCGCAGGGTGGTGAGTTGAAGTTCAGCCTGTTTCAACGTATCGGGCTGGGGCTTGATCTGGATCTGTTCATGGGCCGGGCTCAGGGCTTCGACTCCCATTAGCTTACGAACGATGATGTTGGCGGGTGCGGCTCCCCAGGCATGGTTCCAGTCCTGGTTGGGTTTGTACCGCGTATCCCAGGCTTCAGTTGTCATCGTAGACCCGGTCCGGATCATGTTATACCAGCTCCGTTCGTCGGTGGCGGTCAGCAGCGCCAGCGCGTAGGCACTTTCGCCGGCGTTGTACAGCGCGTCCATCAGAAACTGGGACCCATAAACGCTGCAGGCCATCCCGCGGGATCGGATATGATGCAGCACGGCCCGTTGATGCTTTTCAGGAACCAGCCCGAAGGCCAGCGCCATCATGTTAGCGTGCAGCGACGAGTGATCGGTTCCTTCTCCATCGCGGATCAGGCCCGACTTGGGTTCTACAAACGTTTGCCGGAAAGCCCGCTTCACCTGTTCCATTCGGGCAAGAAAAAAGGCAGCATCGGCTTTTTTACCCAGTTCGCTGGCCAGCTTCGCCATATAACCCAAAGCCTGGTAATGGAAGGCATTTACGACCGCATTGTAATCCCGAAACACAAATCCGTCGGTTTCGCCAGCTTCTTTTTTTCCGAGCCCCAGCACGCCCTGCTGCGGCCAGTCGACAATATCCTGAATGGTAGAACGACCATCGAAGGTATCATAATGTATGGATTGCCGAAAGGCCTCGTTTTGCAGTCCGGTTCGGGTACTGATCAGCCCATCAGCCCTGGCCAGCGGCAGCAGCAGCTTGGCTTTCAGGTCAGGGTACAACGCCTGTGCAGTTCTGATATCGCCCGAGTTGAGGTAGTCGTACCAGGCAATCAGGATGTTCTGCAACGACCATTCTGTAGGCCATGTGGCATGAAAGACCAGATAGTTCAGCGATCGCTTGGCCATCGTAAACTCCGCGTCGGTAGCGTAATGAGAGAGCTGGTTGATCAGCGCATCGGCCTCATAGGGAATCCGTTCCCGGTCACCATCAACGTAATAGCCCGTAAACGTAGTTGCCCGGATGGTATGCTTACATAAATCCCAGATCTGGTTGAGGGTCGAGTCCGAAGACGTAAATGTCGTTGCTGTTTCATCGAACGGGTACGTGATGGTGTGCCGCACCAGCTGATCGAGCCTGACGGACAGGTTCGGCAACTCGACCTCCACATAGCGAAAGGGCAGCACTTCGCCGATGTAGTCGGGCATGCGTATGGCTTTGGGTCCGGTATTGCGTTTGTCCGACAAAAACTGAACCGCGTACTCGTGCGTCCCTTTCTGCAATCGTAGCCAGATTCGGCGGTATCGAACGGTACCGCGGGGCCTGGAATCGACGTGACGGTCGGGCGTTAGGGCTTCGCCAATATGAAGCAGCACCGAATCCTGATCGGTGGCTGCCGTAGCCGTCAGTCTGACCTGACCGAAGGTAGCTTTCCCAAAATCGTACAACCGTCGCCGGTCGGTGGTAGTAGGCTGTGGACGGGGCTGGTCAACGGTCCGGGTGAGCGGGTAGTACGGTGTTTCGTAGGGAGCCAGGCGAGATGCTGTTCGGAACGCCCGCGGAGCTGAATAGTTGCTTTCCTGATTACGCTCATTCCAGATTTTAACCCGCCAGTAATAGACCCGACTGGTATCGAGCGGGTTTCCTCCTAGTACGACGCTTACACTCTGACGACTTATAACTTTGCCCGAGTCCCAAACGTCGGCAGAACCGGCCTGCGTGGTCGAAACCTGCACCTGGTAGGCCGTTTGGCCACCCGACGGCACTACCCAGCTAAACGCCGGACGTTCACTACGGATGAGCGCATACTGACCCGGAAAACGAATGGAATCGGCGGTCGTAAGCGTCAGGTTCGTCAGGAAACCCTGTTGCCAAACCCGGTCGGTATGCAACAGAAGGTCGGTGCGGAGCGCGGTAGGCGGAGTTTGGGCTAGCGCCGTCGTTTGAACGACCAACAAAAACAGTCCCCGCACAAAGAGTTTAGTCATTGAGTACAGCTGTCGGTAGTCGGTTCAGGGCCGACAGTCGGTTGATTTCGGAGAAAAGCCTGAATGCTCTGGTCGCTACTAACCGGTGCTGTTATAAAACCGGTTAAACGTATTGTTCGGTCAGGCCACCGTCAGCAACCCGTTGATCACGGCCAACTCGTCGTTGGTAAAGGCTACATGGGCCAGCGCCTGAACCGAATCCGTAATCTGCTCGGGCCGGCTGGCGCCTATCAACACCGAGGTTACCCGCTCGTCTTTCAATAACCAGGCAATGGCCATCTGGGCCAGGGTCTGACCGCGTTGTTGGGCCAGTTCATTCAGCTGGCCAATCAACTCGAGAATTTCGGGGGTTAGTTTGTGCTCGGGTAACGAACCGTTTCGGGCCGCGCGTGAATGGGCAGGTACACCGCTCAGGTATTTGTCGGTCAGCAAACCCTGCGCCAGGGGCGAAAAAGGAATGCAGCCAACCCCCTCCTGCTCCAGGACGTCGAGCAGCCCCTCCTCGGCCCACCGATCCAGCATCGAGTACCGCGGCTGATGAATCAGACAGGGTGTACCGAGCTGGTTTAGGATGTCGATAGCCTTCTTTGTCTCGGCCGGTTTGTAGTTCGACAGGCCTATGTACAGGGCTTTGCCCTCCCGGACGATCTGATCAAGTGCCGACATGGTTTCTTCGAGGGGCGTATTGGGGTCGGGCCGGTGGTGGTAAAAAATATCAACATACTCCAGATGCATCCGTTTCAGGCTCTGGTTCAGGCTGGCGATCAGGTATTTGCGCGAACCACCGTCGCCGTAGGGACCATTCCACATGCCATAGCCGGCCTTGGTCGAAATAACCAGCTCATCACGGTAACCGGGTAAATCGTGGTAGAGGATATGCCCGAAATTTTCTTCAGCAGAACCCGGTGGCGGGCCGTAGTTATTGGCCAGATCGAAATGAGTGATGCCCAGATCAAACGCCCGCTGGACCATCTGACGGCTGTTTTCGAGGCTGTCGACATGGCCGAAGTTCTGCCAGAGCCCGAGCGAAATGGCCGGCAAAAGCAATCCGCTGTGCCCACACCGCCGATAGGTCATCGACTGATAACGGGTTGGAGCAGGTTGAAAACGCATAGAGAGGAATTAATAAGGGTTTGTCGACAGGCAATGTAGCAATAAAGGGCTAATCTCAGTTTCTCCTACTTACCTCCGCAACACTACCCTCGAGGGTTGTCTTCTCATCAACCCGTTCCGCCCAGGCTTATCCCTTGACTATCAAAAGATGAGCCACTTCTTTCGGCGGTAGAGCCTCGGCAAATCGGTTTCAAAAACGGTGAACGGGTGCTGGTAAAAGCGGGTAAAATCAGTTGCACTCCCCTGACCCGGGTATGGCGCATAATAATGGGTTGGACTTCGGCTGTCGTTACGCCAGACCAGCACGTAAGCGAGCTGCATTTTCTCGGCGATAAGCGTTTTCAGTAATGCAGAGGTCCACCAGGTGGTATCCGGAATCGACTCCAGCCCCGTTTCGGTAAAGGCTGCCAGTTTGCCAGCCTTGCGGGCGTAGTCGGACACGATTTTGAGCTTGGCCAGGCCAGCCGCCAGGTTATACCGTCCGTTTCGGCCAAAATCAGCGTAGTTATCCACCCCGACCATATCGACCCACTCATCGCCGGGATACCGATCCAGGTACTCCGCTTCGGTTTTGTACAGACAATCGGGCGAAAACACATAGACGAAGTTGTGCACCTGCAGGCTATCCCGCAGGTAGGAGACAGTGAAGCGCCAGAGCGAAGTGAACTCTTCTCTGGTACAATGCGGTTTACCCCACCAGAACCAGCCCCCGTCCAATTCGTGGTAGGGCCTGAACAACATCGGCGCCAGTTTCCCGTCGGCCCCCGTCACTGAACCGGCCAGGCTGGCTACCGTCCGTAAGATCGACTTGTATTCGGCATGATGCGACCCACCGGGAATCAGATGCCTGACCGCCGGGGCCGTGATCGAATCGTTCCAGTAGAAGCCGGTTTGGGGAGTTACGGGGTTAGAAAAATGCCAGGCAACCGTTGTTACCCCACCCCGGTTGTAGGTGTCGACGATCTGACGGCGGAGCTGTTCCTTGTTCTTTTCGATCACCTGGGGTGGCCGGCCCGACAATCCGCTGAAATCGACCCCGATAACGGCCGGGTGTGAACCGACGACTGATTTTACGTCCGACCGATTCGGCTCCCCCACCCAGCCATGCCCATATTCGGTAGCGTGCTGATGACCGAACAGGATGTGCTTTTTGGCCAGTTTATGCAGATTTCGAACCAGGGCGTTGGTTTCTGGGGTCGCTTTTTTGTCGATGAGCTCGGGCCGGGGTCGGGCAAAGCCGCTGAACGACATGGTAAACCCGATCAGCAGGCAAAGCAGCTGGGGCAGTGATTGTTTATACATAAAGAAAAGCAAATACGTCGATTGTACAGCGTACGGATGTTGCCACGCCTTCAGCCCGGCTACGGCAGCCGATGCCGTTTAGTCGTGTGGACAGTTGTTCTTGATCCAGTCTTATCAGTTAAAGGTCGCATTGGCCGTGATAGGCGTCCAGGTATCGGTGCGGAAGGGACTAACGGGAAACCCATCCGCACTGAAGAGGTTAGCCTCTTCCGGCGCGTCGGCCCAGCCGTAGCGTACCGAAACGGGCTTCGGAACCGCCGGATGCGATACAACAACGGTATTGCCCTGAATATGAGCCTGGGCATAATAGAATTTTTTGTCGTCGCCCGCAATTTCGAAGCCTTTCAAATACCCGTACTTATCCTTCACTAGTAGCCCCTTTTCGGCCTGTTTGAAGGTGACGGTAGCCTTGCCGTCGGCAAAGGTGACGGCATCGTAAAGGGGAGAACCCGCTGGCGCGGCCTGTCCGTAGTCATTCCTGAGCGCCAGCACCGCCAGGCGATGCCCAACATCCTGTTTGTTGGTCGGGTGGATATCATTCGGGTTGCCCACGTCGGTCGTTACCGCCATGCCGGTTTTTGGCAGGCTAAGGGTCATCGTTTGGGCTTCCCGGAGTTCAGCCCAGTTGCTGCCCTGGTTGCTGCTTTGATTGGCACCGTAACTCGACAACTGCACGAAGTAGAACGAGAGATTCTGGTTGAACTTCTGCCGCCAGTCCCGAATCAGCAACGGAAATGTTTGCCGATACTGGTACGCTCGGCCCGCGTTGGTTTCGCCCTGGTACCAGAGTACCCCCCTTGCCGCAAACGGTAGCAGTGGCGCAATCATGGCGTTGTAGATACTTACGCCCACGTTGTTCATAAACCGCTTGTATTCATACGGCTCGGCAAAGGCGGGCATGATCTGCCAGTCGCGCGACAGACCAATTCGCTGACCCGCCCCATCAACGTACAGATCCGTTGCCGACCCCTTGAGCCCAGGGCCGTACCAGGCCGGATCGACCATGTTACCCAGTTTGACCAGAATCCGGTTCGTACCCGCCCGCCAGGTGTTGGCAGGTAGGGTAATTTTCCGAACGCCCGTTACCACTCCCCGGGCCACGGACTTGCCGTTGATAAACACCTCGACAGGACTGTCATTTTCGGCCAGAGCCAGGGTTGTTTCGGTGGCGGCCATATCGTCGGTGATGTCAACGGCGCGGGTCATGTAGCCCTGTCCTTTGAAACCGCGCATGTCTTTCCACTCCCACTGACCCAGCGCGTCGGTCTTCCGCCAGCGCGAAAAGTCGTAGTCGGGCGTCAGGTACTTTTGTTCATCGGCGCTGGTGGGTTTTTTGGCGGTGCCGAGCAGCTGGGTCCGCAGCTTGACGTCTACCAGGCTGTCGGCCTCCCGCCAGGATGTTGGCAGATGCTGGGCGTAGCTCCGCAGTTCATCACTGGTCAGCATACTCTCTTTACTGATCCAGCCCTCTACCTGAGAGCCGCCCCAGGATGAATGCAGCAGCCCGATCGGAACCTGCAAAGACTGGTTCAGCTCCCGGGCAAAGAAGAAGCCAATGGCCGTAAAGTCACCCACGGTCTCGGCCGAAGCGATTTTCCACGCCCCGGAGGTCAGGTCGGCCTGCGGGGTAAGGGCCAGTTCATGCTCGACCCGGAAGTGACGAATCTGGGGGAAGTTCGCCATTTTCTTCTCAGCCGCGTAGTTGTTGGCCTGCCGTACGGGCCATTCCATATTCGACTGTCCCGAGCAGATCCAGACCTCGCCAATAAGCACATCGGAGGCTGCAGCTTTGCCCGATTTGGCCGTAACGGACAGGGTATGTGGCCCACCGGCCTGAAGGGGAGAAAAAGTGACCCGCCATTTGCCATCAGGCCCTGCTTTTGCTTTCTGCGTTTGACCGGCCATAGTCACCGTAACCGCTTCGGCAGGCTTTGCCCACCCCCATACCGGGAGAGGCTGCCCCCGTTGCAAAACAACATGGTCGGAAAAAAGCCGCGCCAGACGAACCTGCGCCAGACCCGGAACGCTGCTCAGCAGCAGCACAAAGAACACCAATCGATTCATCATCGTACATGTAGAGATAATGGCAGACCTATAAGCCTGAAAGTCGCTTCTGCCAGCCAGTTTACCGTTTTTTCTGCAGGGCTTCCAGCGCCGTTGCCAGGTAAACCAGGGGCGCGTTCCAGTTGATGGCAATTTCGTTGGACGCGTAGGAGCAGTCGGCGTCCAGAAAAACCTCATCGGCTACGGTGGTGGTATAGCCGGGGCATTTGTCCTGCCGGGCCGCGTTGGCGTTGGTGCCCCCCGACAAAAGGCCGGGTACCGGCGCGTCGATCCCATCGGCTACCGAGGGCCGGTGGTGCGGGTGCAGTGGCGTTTTGCTCCCGAAGCCCGTTACGAATGAATAGCCGACGGCGTTCCGGCCGAGCAGATAATCCATGTTGGCCAGCGCAGCATCGAGGTATTCAACCTGGCTGGTGAGCCGATATGCCTGAATGAGCGCTATTCCCTGATTGGCCGCTACGGCGCTGCTACCCCAGATATAGTCACTGGCCGACTTGCCCATGGGTGTCTGGAAGGCCTGCTTGTCCCGATCCTGCCGGAGCTGATCGGCCAGTCGCAGGATGTGGGCTTTTACGTTGGGCAAGTCCTGCTGACCCCGTGGCGTCAACTCTTTCGACAGGCGAGCCAGTGAATAATAGGCCAGCGTCCGGACCATGGGCCACGATGGAAGCGGTGTGTTTTCGTCAGGAAACAGGTTCACCGCGGTGTAATAGGTATCGTCTTTCGTGGTCAGGTACAGCTCGGCCGCGGCCCAGATCCATTCGTCAGCAGCCGAGCGATCGCCGTAGGTACCCGTAACGACGTCGGGCTCGAATGACTTGTTGAGGGCATCCTGATTATACAGGGCGTCGGGATTCTGTTTGGCCCACTGCCAGGCCTTGATAGCTGCCGCAGAACAGGAATCGGCCAACCCGGGAAGCTCGCGGGCAAACGGTTTAAAAACCCGGGCGGCCTGCGCCATGACGGCCGCAAAATCGAGCGCGGCCGTTACGCTTTTCTGCACCACATAGCGGTCAGCGGTGGCTTTGTCGGGCATGACCATTCCGTCGAAGCGGGCATTGGTCAGTTTGTGGTAAACGCCCCCGTCGGCCGGGTCCTGCATAGTCAGCATCCATCGCAGGTTCCAGAGTGACTCGTCGAGCAGGTCGGGAAGTTGGTTGGTGCGTTCAGGGATGGAAACGGCCATCGAACGGCAAAAGTCCGGGAAATCTTCGTATACCGACAGCAGGGTCCCCATCGTGATACCCGAATTGACGATGTACTTGTTGTAATCACCGGCGTCGTACCAGCCCAGGGGCGACGAAATCGTCGTTCCGGCGGGGCGGGTTGCCGATGCCGCCGACGGATGGATCAGCACCCGGGTGTCGGGATGGCCGGCCGGGCGGTGCCAGATACCCGCGTAGGTTTCGGGCAGATCGATAGCGGTTCGCTGGTAGTAAAAGCCCTTAATCGCGCCCGCAGCCAGCTTCTGATGGACATTGGCCTGGATGGCAAACGGATAGGATTTGCCCAGTTCCGGAACCACGAGTACGTATGTACCGGGTGTGCGCAGGGCCGAGAAGTCGGCCGAACGAGCCGTTTTGCCGGATATAGCGTTGGTACGCAACTCGCTCAGCGATCCGGAATAAACGACTTTGCGGCCATCGGCGGTGGTCACCTGAAACGGGCCACCCGTTGCTGCCACGATAATGGCTACTTTAGGAGCATTGGGGTAAAAGCCGATTTGGTTCAGGCGAATGGCTTCGGATACGGTTTGTGCCGATACGGGCTCGATCCGAAATAAACTGCCTACAAATAGGCTTACGGCAACTAAAATCCTGAGCATAGGGGAGGTTAACAGCAATTTGTGGGCAAGGTTAATGGCTTACTGGAAAGCCACTGGTTTTGTCGGTTTTACTCATGGTGTAAAAACTGATTATCAGCCTACAACCCATTTCTTGTCGTTCGGCTGTGCCCTGATTTTACCCGGTACCCGACTATACGACCATCTGATTACCACTCTACCCGCTTATAGAACTTTACGAAGCAAAACTAGGATGATGTTCGCCCCTGGATCATATAGGAAACCCTATCAACCACAAATTCAGGGAAAACCCTAAGTCGCCCGGCTGATCTACCCTGTGGGATCGGCCGGGCGACTTAGGGTTACGATCAACGACGAGCTACCGCTGTATCGGGGTAAACTGTTCCGGCACATTCCAGCCTTCCAGCGAGACCAGGGGTGCGGTGGTCGTGGGAGTATACTCTACCGTTATAGATTTCTTCTCTCCCGGTGGTACAGACAGGTAGTTGTCACTGTAAAATACCGGCAACATCCTCGTTTTCGTGGTCGCGTCAACCAGCGAGATTCGGTTGAAGAATGCCATCGGCCCGCCGGCAGGGTTTGCCAGCGTCACCTCTACCCGGCCCGGGGCTAGCTGTCGGGCTGAAAGCTGAACAGACGCTTTTGTCAGTTGCTGCAAACCCGAATGATTTCCTTTCGCATCCGGCAGCCAATAGATGTTTTCGCTGAGAGGCTGCCGGTTCAGGTCAAGGAGCCGGAGCCTTAGAAAAGCTCCTTTCTCCTTCGTCAGGGCCTTGATGGTGCGGCCAATGGGCACGTACGGCCGAACCAGCGTCGGGCCTATCTCCGAGAAGACCTGCGTCAGGGTGGAGTCCCTGCCGGTCATGTCGTAGACCTGAATAACCATCATCATATCCCGGTGGTACCTGAACGTATTATTCGCTACCATCACCATACTGTCGACGGGGTTGTACATGATGTGCAGGGGCTCGCTTCCGCTGTGCAGACCGTACAGTCCTGCGTTGGGATCGAGGTAGTAATCGTACATCTGCCCTCGTAGCGAGGTCCAGGGATTCTGCGTTTTCCAGATAATGGTGCCGGTATACCAGTCCCACATGTGCGCGCTGAATCCTTCCATCAACGCCCGGTACTGATCGTAGTTCACAAGCTGTGCCTTGCGGGCAAAGTCACGAACGTCGGCAGGTGCGCCGTAGGGGTCGATCGAGGCATCGTAGCCGATGTATTTATGGTAGTTCCAGACCGAGTCGACCTGGCTCTTCCCGGACGGACGATAGACGGGAGAAACCATATTCTCGGCCGGTATAAAGCGCGCCAGAGAGGTATAATCTCCGACGCCAACCGAACCGACTTCGGAGTTGAACGGCCAGGTCCGGTACGACCAGAACCGCTCGATGGGCTGAATTCCATAGGGTCCGTCGCCGTTGCCGCCCAGAAAATTATACGACATCTCGTCGGAGTTCGAATAGTCGATGAACCAGCGCGTTCCGTCGAGTTTGGGCAGGATCGAATCGCGCAGGGGCGTCATGATGTCCTGGGGCAGGGTGATCTCGTTGCCTCCGCACCACATAGCGAGGGATGCGTAATTCCGAATCATCTTGATCTGGTCGATAGCCGACGTCAGAAAAAGTCCATGATCGTCGGGGTATTTTCTTCGGGTCCACTGGTCATCTTTCTTGGCCGGATCGACCCATCGTCCATTGCAATCGCCCGACCCCCAGAAGTCCTGCATCACCAGCAGTCCATACCGGTCGCAGGCCTCGTAGAACTCCGGTCGCTCGGTCAGGGCCCCACCCCAGATCCGGATCAAATTCAGGTTCATGTCGCGGTGGAAGCGTATTTCGGCGTTGTACCGCTCGGGCGAAAACCTCAGCATCGCGTCGGAGATAATCCAGTTGGCCCCTTTGATAAATACGTTCTGCCCGTTTACGCTAATCTGCCGACTCCGGGTCGTATTATTCCAGGCGGTCTGGATTTCCCGAACGCCGACCTGCATCGTTTCCTCGTCCAGAACCCGCTGCGTTCCATTAACGAACTGAACCGTAGCCGGGTAAAGATGCTGGTTGCCATAGCCCGCCGGCCACCACAACCGGGGGTTAGCCAGAGTGAGGGTCGGAAGCTGAACCGTTGTTGTCGTACCAGGAGCCAGACTTACCTTTTTTGACACCGTCTGGCCATTGATCGTAAACCGTAATGTCCCCTCCTGCCGGACGGTTGTCGGGTTTTCCAGCTCGGCCGACGTACCGACCAGAGCGGGTTGCTGCGGTCCGTCGGGCTGGCGTATACCGGGTACGCTGGTCACCACATGCGGATTTTTCAGGTTGACGCCCCCGGTCTTTTCGATAGTGACTTTGTCCCATATGCCCGTATTCCGATCCCGAACCGGCTGAATCCAGTCCCAGCCAGCCACGTACTGATGGGCCAAATTCCGGGCTATCGTTCCGTCGCCCCCCTGGCCGCCGTTCGGGTTGCCTACCGGGTCGGGCGGGTGTACGATTACGGCCAGCCGGTTTTTGCCGCTTTTCTGGAGGTAGGGCGTAATGTTAAACGTTTTGCGAAGAAACATCCCCGTATGGGGCCGGATGGTGAGTTTCTGCCCATTCAGGTACACATCGCAGCTGTAGTTGATGCCCCGAAAGTTCAGCCAGACCTGCTCGCCCGGTTTCGCGGTCTCCTGAAAATCGGTGGCAAACCAGTACGTGTAATGATCGCGGCCAACGTGATACACATCCGGTATTTTTTCGTTGTTCATCCCATAGAATGGATCCGGAATCTGCTTGTTGGCCAGCAGGGTCGTCAGTACGGTTCCGGGAACAACGGCGGGCATCCAGCCCGCCAGCGGGTAGGCCGGTGACGAGAGAACGGTTCCGTCCTCTTTCGTTTTGGCCATGGGGCTACACTGCCAGCCGGTTTTCAGCTCGTACCGGGTCTGAGCCTGGCCCCAACAGGGAACCGCCAGCAGCAACGCCAGCAGTGAGTGTTTAATGGATTTCATCGATTTATTATCAGGTTGTAAACAGCAATTTCAGGGTCCTGATCGGCAAATAATGGATACGGGTAGCCCTCGACCAGCCGATCAGACAGACTCGTGATGAATCAGAACAGGCGACTGGCTACTACCCGGCAGAACGACGTTGACCGGGTTAATCAGCCCAGCTTAAATACCCATACGGGTTGGTTGGCAAGTTGCTGGCGTACTTTTTCCGGGATAGTTACTTGTGCTTCCTGTCCGTTTTTTTTCCAGGTTAGCGGTTGTTTAACCCCCAGCAGCGTCAGTAACTTTGCGGGGGCCAGCGGTAGGGCCAGGCTGGCCGGCAGCTGCGTTTCGGATTCTTCGGGCAGATACGACAGGTAGGTAGTAGCCCCCCGCTGGGTGAACGCCCATTTGCCCTGCCGGTACGGAGCGAGTGGTTTGGTATTGTAAATCGACTCGCCGTTTACCGTCAGCCACGTCCCGATCTCCGCCAGGCGACTATAGGCTTCCTCGTGCCACTCGCCATCGGGTCCCGGGGCAATGTTGAGCAGGAGGTTTCCGTTTTTGGCCACTACATCGACCAGGGTCTGCACCAGCTTCCGGGTTGGTTTGAAGTTTTCTTTAGGAATGTACGACCAGCTATCGCCCATGGTCATGCACGTCTCCCAGGGGATTGGCATGTACTGATCCGGGATTTGCTGTTCTGGGGTTACGTAATTCTCGAACTCACCCGACACCGTTCGGTCCACGACGAGCAGACCGGGCTGTTTCTTCCGGGCATCGGCGGCAATGCGGGTCATGTCGATATCCTGGTTGTAGGGAATGGTCCGCTGCCAGCTGATGGTCGAGTCGATGGTATTGAACGGACGCACCCAGCCTCCGTCCAGCCAGAGTATATCCACCTTCCCGTAATCCGTCATCAGCTCCTGAATCTGGTTGTAGGTGAATTCTTTGAACTGGCTCCATTCCTTGGGGTATTTTTTGGGGTCGTAGTTCACGTTGCGGTCTTTGGGCGGGAAATACGGCCACCAGTAATGCTCGTTATGCCAGTCCGGTTTGGAAAAATAGGTGCCCACCATGAAGTCCTGCTGCCGAAAGGCCTGCAAAATCTCCTTCGTAACGTTACTCCGCGGGTTGGTGGCGAAAGGCGACTGGGTACTGGTAATTTTATAGTCGGTCTGCTTCGTATCGAACATACAGAACCCGTCGTGATGCTTCGTGGTGAAGATCATATACTTCATACCCGCCTTCCGCGCTGCATCGGCCCAGCGGTCGGGGTTAAACCGGACGGGGTTGAAGGTCGTCTGCAGCGCTTCGTATCCTTTCTTATACTCAAACCAGTTCTGGGCCGTGGGGCCTTTTCGTTCACACCAGCCTTCGTCTTCGGGGCACAGCGACCAGGATTCTACAATGCCCCGCTGGCTGTACGTACCCCAGTGCATCAGCAAACCAAATTTAGCCGTTTGCCAGGTATCGAGCTTTTCCCGGACCTGCTCATCCGTTGGCCAGACGTATTTATCATGCTTTTGCTCGGAGTGCTGCTGAGCCAGGCCAGGGATCGATACAGCCAGGGCGAGCCATAAGGCGAGGTGGGTACGCTTCATAGATTGGTTTGATAAAGATGAAAAAAAGCACCGCGGAGCTGACTGTTTGACGCAACCACCCGGGCCAGGACCGCACAGCCGGTTCGTTACCGCTTGTCGGACGAGAACGAATAGGGAAAAGCTGCGGGCTGGGTGCCGCGTTGTTTGTTGGGTTGAGCCACCATCGTGAAGTTGATCGTTCCGCCCCGCAACAGATCGCCGTGACTAAACCAGTTTTTTTCGTAAACCGTACCGTTGCGGGTTACTGCGCCAACGTACCGATTCTGGCTGCTGTTGGCGGGGGCATTCAGCACCAGCGTTTTTCCATTTTCCAGGCGGAGCGTTGCTTTTCTGAACAGGGGCGTACCCAGCACGTATTGATCGGTTCCGGGACAAACGGGATAGAACCCGAGGGCCGAAAACACGTACCAGACCGATGTCTGCCCGTTGTCTTCATCTCCGCAGTAGCCATCGGGCGTGGGTTTGTACAGCCGGTTCATGACGTCGCGCACCCAGTACTGGGTTTTCCAGGGTTCGCCGGCATAGTTGTACAAATACGTCATGTGCTGGATCGGCTGGTTGCCGTGGGCGTAGTTACCCATGTTCATGATCTGCATTTCCCGAATCTCATGAATGACCGAACCGTAGTACGAATCATCGAAAATCGGCGGTACCACAAACACGGAATCGAGCATACCGACGAATGATTTCCGCCCACCCATCAGGCCAATGAGCCCCTCAACGTCGTGAAAAACTGACCAGGTATAATGCCAGCTGTTGCCCTCGGTGAAGGCGTCGCCCCACTTGAAGGGGTTGAAAGGCGTCTGAAACTGACCATCCTTGTTTTTACCCCGCATCAGTTTGTGACTCGGGTCAAACAGGTTTCGGTAGTTCTGGCTGCGTTTCGCAAAACGGTCGATCTCCGACTGGGGCCGTTTGAGGGCTTTGGCCAGCTGGTATATGGTGAAATCGTCGTAGGCGTATTCGAGGGTGCGGGCTGCGTTTTCGTTGATCCTGACATCGTAAGGCACGTAGCCCAGTTTGTTATAGTACTCCACACCGGCCCGGCCCAGGGTCGAGATTGGACCGGCATTTTCGGAGTTTTTCAGGACGGCTTCGTACAACGTGTTGATGTCGTAACCCCGTGCCCCCTTCAGATACGCATCGGCCACGATCGACGCCGAATTGGACCCGATCATGACCGGCCGATGGCCCGGGCTGGCCCATTCCGGCAACCACCCGCTTTCTTTGTACGTGTTCACCAGCCCTTCCTGAATATGGGCGTTTAGGCTGGGATACATCAGGTTAAGAAAAGGAAACAGCGCCCGAAACGTATCCCAGAAACCGGTATCGGTGAACATATACCCCGGCAGGGTCTGCCCGTTAAAGGGACTGTAGTGTACGACCTTTTTGTTGGCATCCAGTTCGTAAAACTTGCGCGGAAACTGGAGGGAGCGGTACAGGCAGGAATAAAACGTCTGGAGCTGATCGACCGATCCACCCTCAACGGCCATGCGTGTCAGCTCGGTGTTCCAGGCTTGTTTGGCTTTGTTTTTTATCGTTTCAAAGTCATCGGTGCCGATCTCGCCCAGATTCCGTTCGGCCTGTTCGGGACTGATGAAGGAGGAAGCCACCCGCGCCTGAACCTGTTCGCCCCTGCGGGTTCTGAAGCCAACAACAGCCCCCGTATGATCGGCCGTCAGCTCAATGGCCCCGCTGTTGGTTTCCTTCCCATTCCAGACCGCCGTACTCGTAAACGGACGGTCGAACTGGATCACAAAATAGTTTTTGAAATTCTGCGGCACGCCCCCGCTGTTCCGGGTGGTATATCCGATGATTTTACGCTCGGCCGGGATAATTTTGACCGACGACCCTTTGTCGAACGCGTCGAGAATCACGTACGCACTGTCGGTTTGGGGGAAGGTAAACCGAAAGCGGGCGGCTCGTTCGGTCGGGGCAATTTCGGTCGTTACATCGTGGTCGGCCAGGTAAACGGCGTAATAGTAGGGTTTGGCGACTTCGGCTTTGTGCGAAAACCAGCTGGCCCGCTGGTCTTCGCCGGGTCGTAGCTTTCCGGTTACGGGCATGATGGAAAACTGACCGTAATCATTCATCCAGGGAGATGGCTGGTGGGTTTGCTTGAATCCCCTGATCTTATCGGCCGCGTAGGTGTAGGCCCAGCCGTCGCCCATTTTGCCGGTCTGCGGCATCCAGGTATTCATGCCCCAGGGCAGTGTAATGGCCGGGTAGGTATTGCCATTCGACAGACTGGGTTTGGAATCGGTGCCCATGAGCGGATTCACCCACTCGACCGGATCACTAACCGAACCCGTGTTCTGTGCGAAACCCGGCAGTTCGGCACAGCACATCCCCGAAAAGAAAAGAAGGTAATTGAGTAACGACTGTTTTTTCAACATTAGGGTATTTGTTCGTATTCGAGCAGATTTTGCAGCACGTAGGCCTGGGTGCCGTAGAGCTTGGCCATCTCTCCCAGCTCCGAAAGTTCAATTTTCAGGTTGTCGCGGTAGTTCAGCAGGCAGTACTTGTCCAGCGCCTGCTCCAGCGGCCGCCGAATTGATTTTGCCACCCGGGCCAGTACGCCGTTGACGATGATGAGTTCGGGATTGAAAAGGTGCACCGCCGTGGCCAGTCCCCGCCCGAGTTCACTGCCTACCTCGCTCAGTAGATCGATGCAGAACCCGTCGCCGACGTTGGCTTTGGCAATAATCATCTCGATCGTGATAGCCTCGGGGCCTTCTTCATTCAGGAGTGACATTCGGCCTTTCCGCAAGCCTGCCTTTGCCCGTCTGATCAGCGACGAGGCCGATGCCAGCGTTTCGAGACAGCCTACTTTTCCGCAGAAGCACAGCTCGCCATCGGTCTTCATCTGGATGTGGCCCAGCTCACCGGCAAAGCCAGCCGTTCCCTGCAGCACCTCGCCGTTGATGATGACGCCCAGACCGATACCCCAGTCGATGTTGATCGACAGGACATGCTTTTTTCCCTGTGCCAGGCCGAAGTGATACTCACCCAGAATCGTTGCTTTAGTATCGTTGATGTAATACACCGGTGCTTCGAACAGGAGCGCAAAGAGCGTACTCAGCGAATGACCCGGCTGGCTCAACTCCGGATAAGTATGGTTCAGGCTCAGAACCGGGTTTACCAGACCGGGCATGGTAGCGCCGATGCCGATCACCTCGCGGCCCTCTACCCGCAGATACTGGGCCAGCTGGTTGAGCGGATCGTGCAGCTTTTCGACAAACTGGTGGGTTTCGCCCAGTTGCAAATCCAGGTCTACCCGATGAATCACTTCATTATTCAGGTTGAAAATCAGCAGCTTGGTATCATGCACATTGCTATCGACTACCAGCGTGACATACCGGTTGGGATTCAATGCAAACAGCGAGGGTTTACGGCCAAACTGGGCGGTCCCGATGCCGATGCCATGCACCCAATCCGTCGCGCTCAATTCCTCAATAAGGGCTGTCGTGGACGGTACACTGCTATGCACCGTACTGGCTAACTGAGCAATGGTTCGCGATTGAGCCCGGTAAAGTTCGGCGATGATATTCCGTTTTAATTTGTTTTTCTTCGTGTCAATGACGGAGATGATGGCATTATCCTGCATGGTAATCGATGTACTTCAGCAAATCGGAAATCAACGGATTCTGGTTGCCGAAAGACTAAATAAAGATGGGTGGTTTAGACAGCTGGTTACACTCACGCCAATGAAACTCAATAATTTACAAAATTCCGATTATGCGTAGGTCGATCTTTTTTCAAAGACCGGAGTCATACTGGCCTACTACATCCACTCGGGTAAATGTGTGTTATCTATTTTTTACGGGTAGCCTGCATCGATGCCGCCTGCCCGTTTAATCCCAGTTTTTTTACAACGAACCGGCCGATCTGCTCGCCCTGCCGAACCCCGTTTTCGATCGAATCGCGAAAATGAATACCCCCGTACAGCCTGGATATGGCAGCCTCCCGGGCGGCCTCTCCAAATGACCGGTACGTACGGGCCGGCACCCCAAACTCTTCCTCGATCACGTCGGTATACGCAACGGATTTTCCGGCCAGTACCGTTAGTACCGTTGCCACCGCCTGCGACATGACACTATGCCCGCTGGTATACTCCGGAAAGGGCGGGGTTTGCAGCAGCGGGCGCCAGGCGCGGTCGATCTGTTGGTTGATGACCGTTTCGGGGCGTATCCGATTACTGGTGTATTTCTCGTCCCAGCAGGATATGAACGCGTCGGCCATGGTAATGCCCACCAGCGTATGCCACCGGATCGTTTCGGCCAGAGAAAGGTTTTGTTGTTCACAAACCAGGCTGGTAATCCCCATCCAGTGGCCGCTTGGCGATATTTTTTTGGTACCGAAGTTGACATGACCCTTCTGGTTCAGGAAGAAGGGGTTACAATCCCAGAAGTTGGCAATGTGACGCTGCTCATCGGTCAGGGCCTGGGTGGTGTCATACACCTCTCTGGCCAGCTGGTAAAAAGCAGACTCTTTCTCAGCGCTATAAGGGACCGGACGTACCGGGCGAAACTGAGCGGCACTGTCGAGCAGAAATGGCCGCAACGTGGCCCAGTAGGGCTCGTAGGTTTCGGAGTAGGCGGGTGGAGTGGGCTGCCAGGTTCCCGGCTTGTCGTCGGGCGTGTAGCGCAACATCCCGCTGGTTTTCAGGTATCCGTCGGCGGCTGCGTACCGGACTATTTTCCGTACCAGGCTATCGGCGTAGGCCCTTGTCCGGCTAACTTGATCACTAGTCAGGTGGCGCTGCTGCTGGCTGTCGCTGATCAGCTGCTGGCGGGCCTCCTCGAGCAGATAGCCCGATGGAAGCAGTTCTTCACCCATTCGCAACAGAATATACTGGCTCCCAAATTCGACGTCGATAGCCGGATCGGGGGCAGTATGGGCCGGTAAAGAATACCCGCGAAGGAGCCCCGTCAACGGGACATAGCCCGCTGGTTTCTGCTGCCGGTACATCAGTTCGTAAGCCGCCAGATTCGCGTAGGCGTAGTACCGGGCCGCCCCGCAGGGGCCGGTTACGTCGGTCACCATAACGTCGGTCAGCTTCTTCAGTGCCCGGGCGTAGCCAATACCAGTTGGCCCGGGCGGGGCTGCCAAAGCCGCCAGAGTCAGCCCGTTCATGATCAGCAAAAACCAGAATCGCTTCATACGCATCTATGGTTTTTTTCGGTACACCTCCATCGTGTTGTTATTCCGCCCGAACAGGATATGCTGTTGAGCGCCTTTGCCTGCCACCACCACATCCCGAACATCGCCTTTCACGACGAAGCCGGACCGGGTCTGGGGAACGCACGAAAACTGTAGTTTTCCTTCATTTCGGAACAGCTGGCCGTAACTGGCGTCCATCTTTCCGATTTTTATTCGGGTACTCGACTGATTACCAGCCAGCAGCAGATCAGTCCTGCCATCCTGATCGGCGTCGAGGAAGGCAATAGCAAATACCGGCGCAAACTGAGCTTCTGTCGGCAGTTCGTGCCAGATAAAGGCGTCGTTTCCCGTGTTCTCCAGCATACCCGACGCAAACTGGGTAGCCTGGAGGGTATCCGCCTGGCTGAGCTGTTCGGGCGTTAGCATGTCGGTCAGGCTGGCTTCGGCATAGGCCTGGTAGGTGGTAAACTTCCGACGCAGGGAGAACATCTGGTTCAGCGCTTCATCGCGGGTGGCCAGGGGGAACGGTTTGCCCTGAATGTAGTACGTCAGAAACGGATCGATCGACTCGTTCTGGTCAAAGTCGGCATAGGTGATGCGAACGGGTTCCCTTTCAGAAGGTTTCAGCTGGCAGTTCTTCCCAAAATTGCCCAGCACCAGATCCGTATCGCCATCGCCGTCGAGGTCACTGGCTTCGACCCGGTTCCACCAGCCCGCAGCGGTCAACGGACGGGGTGTTGCCAGCTGACGTCCCTGCTGATTTTTCAACAACAGCACCGGCATCCACTCGCCCACCAGAACCAGGTCGTTCCAGCCATCGCGATCCGCATCGAATGCCAGCGCATCGGTTACCATACCCAGGTTTTTCAGGTAAGGCGCCAGCTGGGCTGTGGCCTCGACAAAATTTCCTTTCCCATCGTTGATCAGGATACGGCTGCTGACCGCCTGCGGGTAAAAGCCCGGACGAACCCGCCCCCCCACGAACAAATCCTGGTCACCGTCTTTATCAATGTCCAGCGCCACAACGCAGGCATCACTGCTCTGATCGCCCGGCAGCGCGTCGGCCGATCGGCTGAAGTTGCCCTTTCCGTCGTTCAGGTAGAGCCGGTCGTTCAGCAGCAGGTCGTCGGGCAGGTAGGCGTAGCCCCCGCTGACGACGTACAGGTCCTGATCACCATCGCCGTCGACATCAACAAACAAGGCGTCGGTATCTTCGCTCAGCTTGTCGGCCGTAAAGGCGGGCTGGGCCATCGGTTTCCACGTACCGTCGGCCTGCCCAATCAGTAGCTGGCCAGCCTGTCCTTTGGCGCCGGGGGCATACAGATCTACCAGGCCGTCGCCGTTTACGTCGCCCTGCGCCAGATGGGGCCCCTGATTAGACAGCATATTAGGCATGAGCGGCTGCCGCTTGAAGTCATTATAGACATCCTCACGATGTCGGTACAACGTCGAATCGGCCGGTACAGCGGTATAGAGCGGCTTCTCTATCGGCTGATATACATACGGTTTGTCGGCGCCTTTGTAGCGAACGACCAGTTTCTGATCCGCTCTGACATTCCGAAGCAGCTGGGTCCGGTTGTCGGGCCAGACAATCCGGATGCTATCCGCTGCGGTTTGTTTACCTAAACCGACATGCAGCGGGCCGTACATACTGGATTCGAACCCTCTCGACGAATTGAATTCCTGATACTGCTGCATACCGCCGGCATACACCCAGACCTTAGCGCCAATAGCGGCCGTGGCGGTACTCTCACCGAGCTGGATGGCCAGGTAATGCTGGCGGGGGTTATCGTTGCGGTAGATGGCAGCGGGTTCGTTTACGTTATTGGTAATGATTTCCAGATCGCCGTCCCCGTCGAGGTCCGCATAAACCGCTCCATTTGATAACAGGGGCTGGTCGAATCCCCAATCCTTGCCTTTATTGTCGAAGGTGAGCTGTCCTGTATTTCTGAATATATAGTTCTTCGTCGCCGACGATGGCATCTGTTTTAGAATATCCATCATGGCCGTCGGGCTTCCTTTTGACGCTTTCAGCTGGGCATCGGCATAGAACTTCATGAAGTCCATATTCGTATAGTCGCGCAGATAGCCGTTCGTTACGAACAGGTCTTTCCAGCCGTCGTTATCGAAATCGGCAACAAGCGGAGCCCAGCTCCAGTCGGTATTGGAGATACCGGCCAGCTGACCAATCTCGCTAAAGGTAGGCACGTTAATCGATCCGGCTTTCTGGCCCGTGTTTCCGTTGTTGAGTTGCAGCATGTTCCGCATCAGCTGGTGGGAGAAGCCGTTGCGCAGCATGTTCTGGTAGACCTCGTAGTTCTCGGGCCCGTAGAGCAGTTTCTGCCGCCGGTTGTCTTCGGGCAGCATGTCGAGGGTAAAGATGTCGGGCCAGCCGTCGTTGTTCATGTCGACGACCTCGTTCCCCATGGAGAAGTAACTCAGGTGGCCGATGGCCTGGTCGAGCTGGTCGACAAAGTGGCCCTTGCCGTCGTTGAGGTACAGGTAATCCTGTTCAATATAATCGTTGGATACGTACAGATCGGGCCAGCCGTCGAGGTTGATGTCGGCCACGGCTACGCCCAGTCCGAAGCCGATGGGGTTACCTTTGATACCGGCCGATTCGCTGACGTCGACAAACCTGTTGTTATCGTTCCGGAAGAGTTTATCCCCGGCAAATTCGTCCCGCATGGCTTTGGTCAGCGCTGCGTCGAATCGTTTGAAGTCTTTGATATTGTGGTTAAGCAGGAAGCAGTCCAGATCACCATCCCTGTCGTAGTCGAAAAAGACGGCCTGGGTACTGTAGGCGGGTGAGTCAAGTCCGTACTGAGCGGCCTGGTCCGTAAACGTCAGCTGCCCTTTTTTGTCGAGGTGATTGTTGATGTACAACCGGTTTCGCCGAATGGCCGGGTCGCCATTGCCGGAGTAACATACGTAAATATCCAGCCAGCCATCTCGGTTGATGTCAACGAGGGTAACGCCTGTTTTCCAGCCCGGTCCCTGACCGATTCCGGCCGAGGCAGACCGGTCGGTGAAACGCAGGTTGCCGTCGTTCAGGTACAGCCGGTCGGGCGTCATATTACCCGTAAAATAGAGGTCAGGCCGACCGTCGTTGTTCAGATCCCCGACGGCCACGCCCCCTCCGTTATAAAAATACTCGTAGGCCAATACATTCTGCTCTTCCGTTTCGGTTAGCTGGTTGGTGAACCGTATGCCCGTCTGCTCCGGAGCCAGCCGGGTAAACTGGGCCTGGAGACCGGTCGGAACCAGCAGGGCCATCAGCCCAAACAAAGCGACCAGCGGGTTTCGGTTCATGTATGACAGCAGAGAGCGATGCATCAACGTAGTTACGGGTTAATAAACCGCTGGTTGGCCACGGCCTATTAACCCGTAATTTAAACAGAATGAGCCAGATCGTTATTGTTTATCCCACCATACCCGGGTCGTGAACAGGTCTGGACCCTGAACGGCAACGGCAGCGTTGTATTTAGCCGCATTCCGGCTGGCTTCCGAAGCCGGATACCGCAACCGACGCATGATCGTTCCGCCGGTTTCGTTGCCGGGGAAATTGGTCGGCGTCAGCACCGGGTAGCCCGTCCGGCGCCAGTTGGCGTATGCCTCGTACGAGTTCAGGAAGTTGACGGCCCAGTACTGGGTGCCGATCTGTTCCATCTGCTGAGCCGTGGTGCCGGTTGCCAGGTACGGATGGGCTGTCAGATAAGCCGTAATCGCACTTTGCGGTATCGTACCCCCAAATAGCGACATCATGCTCATGGCTGCGGTTACCCCGCGGTTGTAATGCAGGGCCGCCTGGCCATCGCCCCAGCCACGCAGGGCGGCTTCGGCGAGCAGGTATTCAACCTCCGCATAGGTCTGGAACAGGGTCGGGGCCGAGTTGCTGGCGATCTTGTTCAGGTTAGCCTCGGAGTACTCGGTGATCGAATTGTCGTTCCAGCTCGGGATCAGGGTTTTGATCGTAGTCGCATCATAGCCATTGGGCAGCCCCTTCTGTACAGTCGGGTTCGTGGCTGTTGCTTCGGCGGTAGCGCTGGCATTACCCTGCCAGAGGGTAGCGATGAACGGCAGACGCGGGTCATTGTTGTTCCTGAGGAAATCGACAAACGTCTTGCTCAGCTTGCTGTTGGCCTTTCCTTTCAGGTTCGCGGCATCGTACTCCTGGGTTCTGAGCGTGTTGGCGTCCAGGTTCCGTTTGTTGTCGTCGCCATCGGCATGATTCAGCTTGGCAATGTCGTCGTTGCTCTGCATGACACCCCCAGCAATGGCTTTCTTCACGTACAACTCGGCTTTGGCCGGATCGACCTTCGTCAGGCGCATGCCCAGCCGCAGCATCATCGAGTAGGCAAACTTTTTCCATTTGGTCAGATCACCGCCATAAATCAGGTCAGACGTACCGTATCCCGTTTTGGTAGCGTCGAGGCCCTGGGCCGCCTGGTCCAGCTCGTTCAGCAAGTCGGCATAAATGTCGGCCTGCTTGTCGTACTTGGGCGAGAAGGTGCTGCTCAGATAGCCTTTGCCCGCTTCCGAATACGGCACATCGCCGTACAGATCGGTGATGCGGTGGTAGCCGAACACCCGCCAGATACGCGCCACATTGTACAGGGTCGACTGCGCCGGATTATCTTTCGTAATCGAAATAATCTGCTCCAGCTCCTTCACGTGCGACCCGTAAGCGGTTTCGAAAAAGGCATCCGAATAGGGTCCGTTATACAGGTATTTGTCGCCGGCCCAGTAGGGGTTCAGCGAGGCAAAATGCTGAATGATAGCCCCGGCATAGATCAGGTTACCCCGGTGGTTCTCGTAGCCAGTACCCGCCGTTTTCACGATGCTGTACGAAAGCAGGTTCGGTACTACCGGCTCGGTCAGCGCGTTCGGGTTGGTATTGAGTTCTTCAAAACCCTGGTCACAGGACGACACCAGCAGGCTGGCTGCCAGTAAGGCCGTCAGGATAGGCAATCGTCTTTTTTTACTGTATGTCAACATATAAAAATGAGTTAAGATCGGTGGCTGTTAGAATTTAACCATCAGGTTCAGACCGTAGCTACGGGCCGGGGGCACACCAAACATTTCGAGTCCCTGACCATTGCCGCTGTTGTAGGTCGACTCCGGATCAACGTTCGGCACCTGGTTGTACAGAATCAGCAGGTTACGGGCAACGAGCGACAAGCTGGCCGACTGAATCGGGGTTTTGGCCAGGAACGTTCTCGGCAGCGAGTAACCCAGCGTAAACTGACGCAGCTTGGCGAAATCGGAGCTGTACACAAACTGATCGGTGATGGTTGTCAGGCCTTTGTAGTAATCCTGAACATCCTTGCCCGCGAAGGTTTTCGAGAAGGCGTCGCCTTTCGTAGTTACCCCCGTAACGGTCAGACCCGACTCGCGACCAACCAGCGTCTCTTTCGACAAGCCGGTGCTGTAGGCGAAGTAGTTGGTAGCACTGTACAATTTGCCACCGAATTTACCATCGACCAGGAAGCTCAGCGAGAAATTCTTGTAGGTGAAGGTATTGGTCAGACCCATCGTCAGGGGCGGAACACCCCGACCCAACATCGTGAACTCACTCCGCATCGGGATACCGGTCGTTTCGTTGTACACGATGTTTCCGTTGGCATCGCGCATGGCTTTGTAGCCCGCAATCATCCCGTACGGCTGCCCTTCGAAGTGATAGATGTACGCACTCTGGGTACGCGACTGATCCAACTCCAGCACTTTGATCTGATCCGAAATCTTGATGACTTTGTTGTCATTGTAGGCTACGTTGTAGGCCAGGTTCCAGGTAAAGCCGCTGTTGGTTTTGAAGGGCGTACCCGTCAGCAACAGCTCGATTCCTTTGTTGACCACTTCACCCACGTTCAGCAGGACTTTTCCGTAGCCCGACGCAGTCGAGGTCGAGGCTGCCACCGGATCGTTTTTCGTCACCCGCTTGTACAGGGTCAGGTCAACGCCCAGTTTGTTGTTGAACAGCTTGCCTTCCAGACCCAGCTCGGTTGTGGTCGAGGTGTTGGGCTGCAGCAGGGCGTTCGGGATGGTGCCGTCGTTGGTGTTGATCTTCATCAGCGGCACCCCGCCAATGTACGAGTTGGCTTCCAGGCCATAGGTGAGGTTGAGCGCATACGGGTTCGGGTAACCACCACCCACCTGGGCGATCGAAGCGCGTACTTTACCGTAGTTCAGCCAGTTGCCCCGGTTACGAAGCACGTCGGAGAACGCAAAGCTCAAACCCGCCGAGGGGTAGAACAGGCTGTTATTAGCCTTGGCCAGCGTCGAGAACCAGTCCTGGCGACCGGTCAGGGTCAGGAACAGAACGTTCTGATAGCCGATATCGGTCGATGCGAAGAGCGAGTTGATCCCGAAACCATTGTACGAATAGCCCGGCGTTTTGTTGATCGTATTATCCAGGAAGTAGTTGAACGGTACGTTGAACTGGCTGCCCCGGAAACTCATCTCCTCCGTTGACCGGCGCATGCGGTTTCCACCGGCGATGGCGTTCACCGATATGGGGCCGAAATCCTTGTTGAAGCCCAGCAATACCTCCGAGTTGGTTTCCTGAATCTGAACCTGCCGACGGCTCATGGCGCCGAGGGTCGAATAAGCCAGACCAGTTGGTTCAATGTCGAGGTATTTCAGCTGGTTGTTATCCGTGCCGACCCGGCCCCGCAGGTACAGGAAGTCGGTGATGTTGTACCGCAGACTGAACGAACCCAGGAACCGGTTCCGGATATCGGTGTTCTTTACTTTGTTGACCACAAAGTAAGGGTTCTGCGCATACACGTTGCTGTTCCAGAGTGCTTCGTATCCCCGGCTGTCATAACCCGGATCCAGGCTACGGATGTCTACGTTCGTAGCAACCATCTGTACGGCGTAGTTCGGATTTTTAGGTGTGTCAGATAAATACGTCCGGTTGTTGCCTTCTTCCACGTTGTACTGACCAACCCCTTCAAAGACCACTTTCTTCGACAGGTTGGCGTTTGCGCTCAGGTTGAACGACTTCCGGTTGAAGCCGGCATTGGGTACAACGCTTTTCGAATCCAGGTTAGACGCCGAGAAACGGAAACTGGCCGTTTCGTTGCCACCGGCTACCGCTACCGTATTGGTAAAGGTGCTGCCGGCGTTGTAGAAGTTCTTCACATTGTCGCGCTGGGGCGAGTAAGGACGACTCACGCCGTCGAATTGTACCACCGGCGAGCCATCCAGTTTCGCGCCCCATGACTGAACGCCATAGGCAATGGCTTCATCTTTGGTGGCCGGTTTAACTCCTCTGAACCCCGAGCCGTATTCATACTGCCAGTCGGTCAGGTTGAACGGACGATCCATGGTGTAGGTACCGTTATATTCAACGCCGATGCCCTTCTGGCCTTTACCCGTCTTGGTCGTGATCAGAATAACCCCGTTCGATGCACGGGAGCCATAGAGAGCGGCCGCCGTACCGCCTTTCAGTACCGAAATCGTCTCGATATCGTCGGGGTTGATACTGTTCAGACCATCGCCCGAGTCGTTACCACCCCACATACCGGCCGAGTTTACGTTGGTATTATCGATGGGTACACCATTGATCACGTACAAAGGCTGGTTGTTACCACTGAGCGAACCGTTACCACGGATAATAACCCGGCTCGATCCTGCCGGACCCGTAGCCGTGCTGGTAGCGTTCAGACCGGCCACCCGGCCAGCCAGTGCATTACCCAGGTTAATTTCCCGCGCCTGGGTCAGATTCGACCCCTGCACCTCCGTCACCGCATACGAGAGTACTTTCTTGTCTTTGGCAATACCCAAAGCCGTGACAACCACCTCGTCGAGTGTTCTGTCGCTCACCGCCAGCGTAACGTTGAGGGTCGTCTGATCGCCCACCGTAATCTCCTGAGCCTGAAAGCCCAGCGCCTGTACAACCAGTATGTTTCCTTTGGCTGCGGTGATGGTAAACCGGCCTTCGGCGTCGGTAACGGTACCCCTGTTCGTTCCCTTGATCAGAACGTTAGCGCCAGGAATCACATCAGTGGCATTCTCGGACACTTTCCCCTGTATACTTACTTGCTGGGCCTGAGCCAGACAGCAGCTGAGCAGGAAGAAGGTCAACAAATACGTAAACCTGTTTCTACATTCTCTCATGTGTTTTTAAGTTATGGTTATAGATTAACTGTACTGGGGTTGATTCAATCACGATGGTGTCCCGACGGGTTTGCCAAACCGGCTCTGTCCGGTGCTGTTCATGGCCAGTAGCGATTGCTGGCGATTACGCAGATTATTACTCAAGCATGGCAGGCAAGCGCCTGGAGTTGCCCATTTTCCTACGTATAAGACTGGTACAAGCTGAGTTAACCGTATATTAACTTTTATAAAATTTTGCAAAAAGACGTTTATATGACCCAAAATCGGGATACAACGCTTTTGCACCGCATAATCTTTGCACTGCTTATACCAGAGACAAATATATCAGTGATTTTTAAAATATTTTTTTAAATAGACGGATTGATGCCGTTATTTTTCATAATATTTGCCAAGTTATATTATTAATTATTAAAATACAATATTTACGGGCTATATGTGCTTTAAAGAGTAGTATTGATTACTAATTATATTCGTGACCAATTTCAACACATTGGTGTATGTTAAGCCAGGATTAAGCTATAGTAAGTACATATACCCGGCTCCATTTGCCCATTTACTTAAAAGGCTAGTTAATACTACCCGTAAAATCGTCAAGGAATCAGTTGCCACTCATTGGTAAAAAATCCGGCTGTTTTTAACCCCTCTCCCCCCTTGAGCAGCATGTCCAGACCAAAAACCATGTAATCCGGGAATCCACTGGCACCGGCGAAATATTGATTGGCTAATGCTGCTTTCATGCCCTTCAGTCCGGTTCCACTAACCACCGCCACCGAGGCTGTGGCTGACCCCTTGATCGGCCAGACAAAGTAGGTGGCCAGATCATCGCCCTGCCACTGCTGACCGCCCACCTGTATCCGATTCCGCTGCACCTGAATTGGACTATCAGCCAGCAACAGCGACCAGGCGGCATTGGTATTGGCATTACCGAACAGGATAACGCCCCGGTTGGCATGGGTAACCAGGGAGAAATCGGTGTCTGGAATGATATCGACGGAGCCGTTGCCGCGGTAGTACCAGGTTTCAGCGTCGTAGCGGGCTTTTTGCCAGCTCCAGTCGTTCTCTTCTTTTGTTCCGCGGGTGCTATAGACAAACACCATGTTGTGGTTGAATCCGTCTTTGAAGGTGCCGTACCGGTGAGGGCCCTTGTGCGCCAGACTGGCAGGGGGTACGATGCGCCAGCCGTTTGTGTCTTTGCGGACGTGCAGCGTGTCATGGCTGCTCCGGGTCTGGTAGTCGAGCGCAGGCAGACTATCCAGAGTGATTGTCAGGCGGGTGTCGGTACCGAAGTCGTCCAGGGCCAGTTTCAACTGGGTTACGTTGGTCGTTTTGCCCGTTATGGCCCGGTCGGTCCGGCTAAGCTGAATGCGACTGTACAACAGCGGCTGACTCTGCTGCTCGATCGACGCCCACCGGAAGGAAGCGGATATACCCGGATTAGCCGTGGTGAAATCAATGGTATTGACCAGTGAGTCGGCCAGGCGCTGATGCCAGCGGAAATAATCGAACAGCGGTGGCCAGTCAACGCTATGATCGCCAAACCAGTGACTACCGCCCGGGTACTCGTAATAGCTCATGTCTGGCTGGGTACTACCCAGGAGTTTGCGCATCTGCCGCGCATACGAAACCGGAACCGTGCGATCAGCGTCGCCGTGAAAGATGTACACCCCCACGGGTTTATAATTGGTCGTCAGCTTGAGGACATCGCTCTGGTTGCCCGCCCGCAAGAGCGTTTGTTCGAGTGGGTTACGGCTCGTGTCGGGGATAACCCCATCGGCAGAACCGTATTCTTTCAGGGTCGGGTAGCCCGCGCAGGGAGCAATAGCGACCCACTTGTCGGGATAGGTAGCGCCCAGAAACCAGGTGCCGTGGCCCCCCATCGAATGCCCGGTCAGATAAATACGGGTGGGGTCCGGTTTAAACTGCTTACGGGCCAGGTCTAACACTTCGAGGGCATCGAGCCGGCCCCAGTCCTCCCAGTTGAACCCCCGCGGTCGGCGATTGGTAGCCGCCACCAGCGTTCCCCACGCCTTGGATTTGTAGGCACGTGCCTGTCCCGACGCTTCGACCCCAGCCCCATGAACCGACAAAAACAGAGCGGCAGCTCCGGTCCCGGAAGTGGGTGGCGTTACCGAATAATATTGAAGACTCCCGTCGATCGCGCTGATAAAGGTTTTGCTATACGACGCCCCCGGCCCCACGGCCTCTACCGCTATCGAAGCCTGTTCGAGCCGTTTTCCCTGCTGGCGCAGCAGCAGCCCGCAGGTATGCGACCCCGCCGTTTTGATCGCGCTGCCATCGAAACCAAAAACAACTTTCCGGCTCGACAGGGCCGGAATGGCAGGCAGTTCGACTGTTACCTCCCGGCCACCCAGCTGGCTGGTCAGTTGCAGGCCCGTCAGTCGGCCATTTGTTGTGTTGATTACGACCACAGCCCCCTGCAGGGAAGTATTGGGTTCGCCCAGCCGGATGCTGGGCAGCGTTGGATCGTCGGTGCGGAGCAGAACTGCTTTGTCAGGAAAAACCAGGGACGCGCTCACGCCCACCCCGCGCACATACAATTCGTTAAGGCCTTTTCTAAGTTTTACGGGTATATGCAGGTAGCCCATGCTGTAGGCATCGCCCATGTGTAGCTCCCCGTTGACATAGACATTGCTGTTCCCCCTGATGTTCAGGATAGCGACCTGCTCCTTTCTGGCTTCGTAAGTGAGATAGGTATATCCCCCACCACTGCCCAGCCCGCCCCGCAGACTGCCTGTCGTCACGCCCGGACCGGCTGGCGCTCCGCCGTTTACACGAAACGCGCTGGATGGACGAAGGCGGTTCAGACTATCGGCAGTTACGGTTTGCCAGCGGATTTCCTGACCCTGTTCGTTCATGCCAAACAGAGAGCCTTCTTTGGGTTGCCGGAGGGTGCTGGTATACAGCTGATAGGCGAGCGGATCGGTATAGACCGCTTCGCGGCCGTAGCGGCTCCCTGTCAGAGCCACCAGCCCGTTCTTGAACTGGTAGGTGTTGGCCGGGTTGGGTGCCGGACTAACCTGGGCCAGGGTACAGTCGATCAGAAGCAGAAAACCAAGGAAAGTGAGGTACAGGTTACGCATAAGCAGGGGGATGTTTTTTTGGCAGACAACCAGCCGGGCCTGCACCCACCCCACCCTCGATCAGGTGCCTGTCTGGTGAGTTGCCCGCCCAAATCTATCCCGCAATTCGAACATCCTGCTAACGCTAACCCCGGCCTAATACGGATTGGCCAAAATATTAGTAATGCCTATAGAATAAATGCAATATCTGCGCCTTTTAGCGACCCACCCGGTTCCTAGTAGTTGACAATCCGGAACGTACTGACACCCCGAGGACTGCTGACCTGCAGAAAATAAACGCCCGCCCGCAGGGTTGGTGGCAGCTTTTGCCGGATCACCCGGGTGGTCGATTCTACAGTCCGCTCCAGCACGCGTGAACCGCGCAGGTCCGTTACCAGTAACGTCAGGGGTATCTGGTCGGGGTTGGTAAGTTCAAGCTGAATCTGATCGCCCTGGATTGGATTTCCGAGCAGGGTCAGCTGAAACGGAGACGACGGTTCTACGCTGGTCACCAACCCGGGGGATGCCAGCCGCCAGTTGGGCAACTCATCGCGCGTAATGACATCGGCATCGGTAAAGACCGCCTGTAGGGACGGAATGGGTTGCTTTTTTATGTAATCCGTCCCCGTCCAGACCGAAAACCAGGACCACCAGGTGCCAAACCCGCGGACGGTACTGGCGTTGGGCACATGGCCGGTTTCTGACAGGGTAATCAGCTTTTTGCCGTTAAGCTGATCCAGCGCGCTCTTCCAGTTACCGCTCAGGTTGGCCGACGCATCGGCATACACGTCCAGCCCGACCACGTCGACAAATGAATCGCCCGGGTACCAGTCGACATTGAACGTATCAGTTGCGGTATAGACCCAGATCAGATTATGCAGATTATGGTAATTGGTCAGCCGGTCGTAGGTCAACCGCCAAAGCTCCCGAAACGGTCCCGCTCCCTTGGCGCCCCACCAGAACCAGCCACCCGGCGCTTCGTGCAGCGGTCTCCAGAGCACCGGCACGTCGGCAGCCTGAAACTTTTTTAGCTGGTCGGCAATCGCATCGATATCGCGTAGCAGGAGTTTGTATCGATCACTGCTTTTATCAGCGAGAGCCGCCGACAGATCAAACGTGGTGGCTTCGGTATAAAAACCACGCCACCAAAGCTTGTCGGGGGCCTGATTGATCAGATCGGATGGGGCGTTCCAGTGCCACATCAGGCTGATGATGCCTCTCCCCTCTCCTTTCCTGGCCCAGTCGATGATAGCTTCGCTGGTGCGGAGGGGCCTGGCTCCATTGGCAACCCGGCTGGGCGAGTAGTCGATCAGATCGAAGGCTCCGATGGCCGGTTCTTTGCCGGTCTTTTCGAGGATGTACTCCACATCGTCCTGCTGACCCGAAATTACCTTGCGGCCGTATTGATCGACCAGGTACGAAAAAAGTCCGCGGGTTGACGCGGTTGCCTGGGCGTCGGTCAGTGTTTTGGGAGGTTGAATGGGTATAGTGGGAACGGTTGGTGTGGCCAGCAGGTAATCGACATCGTAATAGCCCCATCCTGTAGATAGGGTCAATCTGTTCGCGCCCTCCCGAAGCATGAAGATGCCCAGACTGGCCGTACTGAACGAAGCACGTTGCCTGAGCGTTGCCGACCCTTTCTCCGCGTTGAGTTGAAAATCAATCCCTTTGTCCCCAAAAGGAGATGCATATCCGATGCGTAGCTCATAAAGGCCCGCTTTGGCGTTGATCGTCAATACGAGATTGTCGGTGGGCTGGTCAAACCCGGTCACATAGCCGGTGCCGGAGAATCCCGCCGTAGCAGTGGCGATGGTGACGCCCGTCAGCACGCCGGTTTCGGCTTCGATCCGAACCGGGTCAGCCGCGCCCCAGGCCAGTCCGGACCGCATGAAACCGGCCAGAAACGCCAGAAAAAGGACGTGTTTGGTAAGCAGTCCCCAAAAAGGGCTGATCGGTTCTGGATGCATGAAAAGAAAAGGTACAGGTTGAGGATCAGAAAAGGTAAGGGCAGGTATTGGGCATTGTTCGGTATAAAACGAGCGATCCGTCCTGTCGACGAATCGCCCGTTTTGGTTGTTTATTTCACCAGCATAATATCATCGAAATAAAAGGTCTCATCCTGCTTGTCGGGGCCTTTGATGCGGAAGCCAACCTGCTTCAACGTTTTGCCGGGCAGCCAGAAATCCATGTCCGACAGTTTGATTTTGAAGTAGTTCCAGACGCCCGCCTTCACATCAATCCGGTTGGCTTCGTTCGTATCGCCGAAGCCCCCTTTGCTGGCGTCGGTGGTTACGTAGAGCGAATAGTCGGCCGAAGCGCCTTTGATCCAGCCCGTTATGTAGGTATAGTCGGCCGAATAGTTGATAGCCGACGACGACCAGTTGGCGAAGGCGATCAGGTGCCAGTTGCCTTTCTGGTACGTTTTGGCCGCCGATGCGGTCCCCGACATAAACTCCTTGGTCGAGACTACCCCCGCATCGCCCCAGGAGCCATCCTGGAAACCAGTTCCGTACGAATCCACAAAAATCTGGTACGCCTTATCGACGTTTACAAACTCCTGCTTGGTCCGGATGCGCCCCGTTGCGTTGGTGATGCTCAGCGTTCCCCGGGTCAGGCTCGACGCGGGCATCTGTACGACCAGCTTTTTCTTTTCTTTCGATACGATCGTCGCAGCATCCGAAATTCCTTTCACCGAATCAGCCACCGCCACCGCCGTTACATCGTCCAGGTTATTGCCGTTGATCGTGATGACAGTGCCCTTGGTGAAGTTGTAGTTCGACACATCCGTAACCGACGGGAAGGCCAGCACTTTGAACGGAACCGACACTGTCTGGCCCGCGCTGTTGGTGAACGTAATGTTCTGCATTCCCCCCGAAGCCTCGGTAGGCACCCGGAAAATAAGCGATTCGGCCGTGTTCAGCGTCGTTTGGAAACCCGCCGGCACGTTTTGTTTCTCGAACACCACCGACCGGATGTCGCCCAGGCCGGTACCGATGAGCGTTACGACCGAACCGCTGGCGGCTGAGTCGGGCATGATCTTGGTGGCGACGGGGGTACCGGGACTGATCTGCGGACGGCCGTCGGTATCTTTTTCGCAGGCACTGAGCGAGGCCCCGGCCAATACGGTCAGGATCGACAGTCCGGCCAGGTAATTTATACGATATGGTTTCATTGATTTTCCTGTTTAGTTGAACCCGGCTGGTCATTCAGGCTATACATATGGCCAGCCAGGTTCGTCAGATGACTCATTTGTAATACGGTACAGGCTCTTTTCCCAGCTCGGGGTCCTGCACGATTTCACCCGCGGGTATCGGCAGAAACATCTTGTCTGCGGTGAAATTGCTGACGTAGGTCGGGTTGGTAGTCGTTCCCCGGTTTTGTTTCTCGATGATGGCTTTTGCCTTCGTAAAGCCCTGCCGCTGAATATCGTACCAGTAGTCGCCTTCGAAGGCAAACTCGACCCGGCGCTCGTGCATGATGTCGTCCAGGGTGATCGATGTGCGGGGGGTCAGCCCAGCCCGGCTTCTTACCCGGTTAATGGCCTCCAGCGCTTTGGCATCCGAGGTCGAGGCATTGCTGCCCAGAATAGCTTCGGCGTAGATCAGCAGAATATCGGCATAGCGCAGCAGCACTACATTGTTGCCCGAGTTTTGACCCAGGACCGGCTCACCGCCAAAACTCTTACCCGGCCCGGCGAAGTATTTGGTGATGTTAGACCGGGTTGGGCTCAGGCTACCGCCATCTTCGGTGGGCTGCAGGGTGTCATATTTGAACCCGTTGGCCATGAAGGCATTGTATTTGGGGGCGTTGGCCCGCTGGGGTTTCCAGCTCGGGTTCGTCCAGCCGTGCTCCATGATAGACCAGCGCCGGCGGAGGTCTCCAAACTCATACTCCTTCAGGATATCCAGCGAAGGCACGTACATCTCCCAGGCATCAGCTTCGGAAGTGCGTAACGCACCGGCGCCCCGGTCGGGGTTTTTGATGTTACCCGTTCCCCAGGGATCCTGCGCGAACTGGTGCTGGATGGAGAAGAGCGATTCGCTGTTGTTGTTCATGCTCATCTTGGTGAACATGCCGGTGTAATCGCTCACCAGGGTGTACTTGCCGGAGTTGATCACTTCCTCCGCTTTTGCTTTCGCGTTGGCGTAGTCTTTATTGTAGAGGTACAGCTTCGACATCATGCCTTTAGCCACATATTTGGTCAACCGGCCCGGTACGTCAGACTCGGGCAGACCCGCTTCGGCAGCCTGTAACTCTTCGAGCGCGAACCGCAGCACATCCTTTTGCAGATAACGCGGAATGTTGAAGTTACCCGACAGCGCCGTAGCACCCGGATCCGTGATGATCGGAGCCGCTCCCCAGGTTCTGGCAATGTAGAAATAGAGGGTACCCCGGATGAAATGGCATTCGGCAATGGCCGGGTCGAGGTAGCTGGCGTCGCCACCGGCCGCTTTTTTCTCCTCGAACGTCTTGATCATTACGTTCGAGTAACCGATAATCTTGTAAAACGCCCCCCAGGCCGCACCGATGCGCTCCGATGCCGACGATACCGAAAAGTTCAGGTACTCCGTGTCGGTATAGGTAAACATATTCCCCGACATCACGTCACCAATGGCATCCTGCGCCCGGCTTTCGTAGTTCCGCCAGGGCAGGCCACTGTAGAGCGTACTCGTAGCCGCCCGCACCTCTTCGGCATTATTATAGTAGTTACCCGTTGTCGTGCCTGACAACGACGGGCGTTCGATGAAATCCTCTTTGCAGGCCGACAGCAACAGCGCCGGAACCAGCAGGGCATATATGGATTTGCGATTCAGTTTCATATTTTTTCTATGGAGTGATTGAGTGAATGTGCAATTGAGTACCAGGCCGGTAGATGAGTTCTGGTCGCTCAAGCATGCATTCACTCAATGATTAGAATTGCAGGTTGGCGCCAACGGTGAAGGTGCGGGGGTTCGGGTAGTGGCCCGTGTCGACGTTCATCAGTTTGATGCTGTTGTTGAAAGCCCCGATTTCCGGATCATAACCCGAGTAGTTGGTGAACGTCTTCAGGTTCTGGATCGACCCGTACACGCGCAGGTTCTGGATCTTCACCCGGTTCAGCAGCGTTTTCGGCAGGCGGTATCCCAGGGTAATATTTTGAATGCGGGCGTACGAGGCATCCTCAACATACCGGTCCGACATGGCCGTGTTGTTCTTGTTGGTCGTCGTGAAGCGGGGCAGGGCGCCATCCGTATTCGACTCCGTGTAGCGGTCCACGACCGTGCGCATCTGGTTGGTATAGGCATTGCTTAGCCCTTCCAGCTGCCAGCGCAGGAAGTTGAAGGCCTTGGCCCCCTGACTACCCTGCAGGAACAGCGAGAAATCGAAATCGCCGTAGTTCAGCGAGTTGGTCAGACCCCAGCTGAACTTGGGCAGCGGACTACCGATAAAGGTGTAATCCTGCGCGTCGATCTTTTTGTCGCCGTTGATGTCCTTGTACCGGATATCACCGAGCCAGGTTTCGGTTTCGTTTACCTTATAGCCAAACTGGGGCAGGCTCTGATCCAGCTCAGCCTGGGTGCGGTACAGACCATCCGTTACCAGTCCCCAGAACGAACCGACCGGCCGACCGGGGGTAGTGTGGGTAATGAGGTAGTTGTTGTAATACACCTTACCGTCAAGGGCCGAAGCGGCACTGGCCGCGCGGTCGTAGCTGTTGGTGAACTGCGTCAGCACCGCATTGGTCCGCCAGGTGAAGTTGCCCCGTTTGATGTTTGTGGTCGTGATGCCGACGTCGATACCGGTGTTGGTCATCTGACCGGCGTTGCCCAGCGGTGCTTTCAGATCGTCCCACTGATCGCCCACACCAATCAGGTTCGGGCCGGTCAGGAAGATGATCATGTCTGACGTTACTTTCTTATACACATCGATGGTAGCGTCGATCCGGCCGTTGAAGAAGCCCAGGTCGACCCCGGCGTTGGTCGTTCTGACCGACTCCCACTTCAGGTTCGGGTTCGGAATCCCGTTGATCATGTTCGATGAACCAAACCCAACCGGGCCCGAGAAGAACTGAACGGCACCCACGTAGGCCGGGTTAGGCGCACCACCCGGGAAGTTCTGGTTACCGACCATCCCGTAGCCCACCCGCAGCTTGGTGTAGCTCAGCACGTTGGCAATGGCCCCTTTCATGAATTTCTCGTTCGAGACCGTCCAGCCAGCCGATACCCCGGGAAAGTAGCCCCAGCGGTTGTTAGGACCAAAGTTCGACGATCCGTCGGCCCGGAAACTGGCAGCCAGCGAGTACTTGTCGTCGTAGGTATAGTTGGCGCGCGCGAAGTACGACTCCATGGCCCACTGGCCTTTGCCGCCGTTCAGGCCCCAGGTCGTCTGGTCAGCACTGCCGGTGCTCAGGTCAAAAATGTTAGCCTGCAGGTCGACCTTCGTACCCGAGATGCTCTGGTAATAGGAGTTTTGCGCCTGGTGACCCAGCGTGGCCTGAATACCATGCTTCTTCACGTACTTATTGTACGACAGGTAGTTCGTCAGCGACCAGTAGTAACTGTCTGAACGCGAGTCGATCAGCTTACTCCGGAAGGAGGTACTACCTACATTGCCGGCTTTCTGAAAAGCGACGTTGTTATCCTGACCCAGCGAATACGACAGTTCGTTGCGGAACGATATATCCTTCAGCAGCTGAAATTCAGCGTAGAGACTTCCGAAGATGTTATTGGTCGTTTTGGTATTGCCGCGGTACTGGCTGTTGCCGACCAGGTTAGAGCCATAATACTGCACACCGCCCACCGTTTGACCACCACCCCATGTTCCATCGAGGTTTTTTACCGGCGTCAGCGGGCTGGTCGACGCGCCCCACCAGATGGTCCCTTCGGCCGCATCGGCCAGCGATACGTTCTGGATACTGCGGGATACGTTGGCGCTCAGACCCACTTTGACCCAGGTTTTGAGCTGGCTGTCGAGGCTGAACCGGGAGGCATAGCGCTTGAAGTCAGACCCCAGCAGAATACCCTTGTTGTCGAAGTAGTTCAGCGACAGGTAGTAGGTCGTCTTGTCGCGGCCACCCGAAAAGCTCAGCTGGTGGTTGTTGATGGTTCCGCGCTGGAACATCGCTTCCTGCCAGTCGGTACCGGGTCCGAGAAGGTCGGGGTTTTTGAACTCATCAGCCACCGGATTGCCGATGATGGGAAGAACTTCGTTCTGGTAGCGGGCAAAATCGCGCAGGTCCATCAGGTCGAGACGCCGGGCTACTTCAGAAACCCCCGTGTACATCTCATAATTGATCTTGCCTTCGCCCTGCTTCCCTTTTTTGGTGGTGACCAGAATCACCCCGTTAGCCGCCTGCGACCCGTAGATAGCCTGGGCCGAGGCATCTTTGAGGACGTCGATGGACTCGATATCGTTGGGGTTCAGCATGGCCATGACGCTATTACCCGTCTGGCCGTCGCCCCCACCCAAACCGGCATAGCCCGAGCTGGACGAGGTGTTGCCACCGATGAAGGGAACCCCGTCGATGACGAACAGCGGGTCGTTGCTATTGATGGAGGTAACCCCCCGAACTTTTACGGATACGCCCCCACCCGGCTGACCACCGTTGCTGGTTACGGTAACCCCGGCCGCTTTACCCTGCAGGAGCTGATCGACTCCGGCCGCCGGAATATCTTTCAGATCGGCCGCTTTCACCGTCGTGATCGAGGAGGTTACGTCCGACCGTTTGGCCGTACCGTAACCGATGACTACCACTTCGTCGAGCGACTGATCGCCGGTTTGGAGGGTGATGTTGAGCGTGGTGCGGGTGCCTACCTCTACCTCCTGCGTTTTCATGCCGATGAACGAAATCACCAGCACCTTGCTACCAGTAGGCATGTTGAGCGAAAACGCCCCATTGATATCCGTTGTGGTCCCGATCTGGGTGCCTTTCACGGAGACGGTGGCGCCCGGCAAACCGTTCCCTTTTTCGTCGGAGACGGTGCCTTTGATCAGCGCTTTAGCATCGGAAGGAACTCCGGTACTCGGTTTAGCAGCGCCTGGTGTGGCCATCGCTACCCGATTATTGCCGGGAGCCGGGCTCGCAACGGTTCGTTGCTGAGCACTGACCGGCAGCCAGCTGCTCAACAGGACGAAGCCAGAAAGCACATGTTTAATCATAGGAGAAAGAATCAATTGTTACAGTAAGACAATAGAGGTAATAGGAAATTGAGGGTATAATTGCTCGCTCAGCTGTTCATCAGCCTGGGTAGATCAGATATTGACGGGTGTGCCTGGCCTGACCAGTTTGTGCATGGGTAGCGAGATCATGACCGACGTACCCCGATCGGGTTCGCTCTGCCACATGACCTGCCCACCGAGATAATCTATGCGGGAGCGGATGTTGGCCATCCCGTTGCCTGTCGACGTCTTTTCGGGAAAATGGCCGCCCAGCCCGTCGTCATCGACGCTGATCAGCAGGGTTTCGTCGTTGGCCATAATCTGCACCGTAATAGACTGGGCCTGCGCGTGTTTGAGCGCGTTGTTGAGTAACTCCTGAAGCACCCGGAAAAGCATCACCGAAGCCTCGTCGCCCAACGGTGGTAAGTCGCCGTAATGCTCAATGAACAGCTTTGTTTCGTTGACCAGATTCAGTTTCTGGATCAGATCCTCAACGGCGGGTACCAGCCCGAATGTCGACAGGGCGTAGGGTCGCAAGTCATTGGATATCAGACGAGTTTCAGTACAGGCTTCGTCCAGAAACTGGTTGAGCGGGTCTTTCACCGAGCATGGCAGCTGTTCCTGATGGGCTTCGACAAACAGTTTGATCCGCGACAGCTGAATGCCAAGCCCATCGTGCAGGTCGCGGGCAATACGGCTCCGCTCACTTTCCTGCCCTTCGATCATGGCCTGCAACGACTTTAGCTCAAGCTGACGGATCTGCTGCTGGGCAATAACCGCCTGCTGATGCGCAATCAGCTTTTGCTGCCGCCGAAGAAAAACCAGCGCCACCACGCCCAGTACGCTGATAATCAGGACGGCTATCAGCCCCGAGTTGAGCATCTGCTGGTGGCGGCTTTTTTCTTCAGCCAGCTGTTTCTCAACGGCCAGGGTTTTGATCTGGCTATCCAGCTCCTGCAGCCGAATACTTTTGGTTTGTTCGGACTGGTAAAACTGATCGGCAAAATCGAGCGACAGCAGGATTTCGTCATAGGCCCGTTTGTGATTGCCCATGCTGGCATAGCTGTAGGCCGAGTGTTTGGCCAGTTCACGCAGCATCCCCACGTTGTTTTCGGCTCTGGCCAGCGCCTGCGATTTGCGGTACTCGTCCAGCGCAGCCTGGGGGTGGTTCCGGAACTGCTCCACGATGCCCAGATAAAAGTGGTTCAGGGCAATGAGCCAGTTCACCCGTACCTGTTTGGAAAGCGCCAGGCTCCGGCTGGCAAAAAAGTAAGCCGAGTCGGGTTGCTTGACGCGCGAATAGGTATTAGCCAGCAGGTTCTGCGCAAACGCCTGAAAATAAAGCTCTTTGTGCTCAGCACTGATGCGTTCTACCGCTCGTAGCTCGGTGAGCAGCGTGGGCGGTACTGGATTCCGTTTCTGATCGATATTGGCCAGATCCAGGCGACATTCAATGATTTTTGGCACATTTTTAACCCGCACAAAAAACTGCAACGCCTTTCTGAGGTACTGCTCGGCAGACGACTGCATGAAGAAATCGTGGGTATAATAATCGCCGATGACAATGTGCTCGTTGTAATAGCCGGCTGAATCGCCCGCCAGACTGTAGTACTTCATCCCATTGAAGTAGGCTTCCATGGTGTACTTGTTGTAGCCATACTGCTGATGATACAGCCAGCCCAGCTCCTGGTACGCTTTTGCCGCTCCCCGGTAGTTTTTCTCGACCAGCATCTGACGGATCGCTTTCCGGGAGCTGTCGACGGCCGGCACTTCGGCCCGCGCTTCGGCTCGTTGAAGCAGTCCGCCCAACCCCAGCAGGAAGAAAAGTAATGCGTACAGATTCATGGATCTATGGTACAACAGAAGCGTATCTGGCAGCGACGAACCAGGCTACAGGCGATGCTGGCGGTTAGTTGCCTAGTCGATGCAATGCATCTCCATGGCGGTTTTGATCAATAAGGCGGTATTCGGCACGCCAAACTTCATGAGTAAGCTACTGCGATGAAACTCAACGGCTTTGGCACTGACAAAGAGCTGAGCGGCCATCTGTTGCGTGGTGAGTCCCTGCGCAATCAGGGCCAGCACCTCCGACTCGCGGGGGGTGAGGTTGGGTTTCAGTCCAGCCCCTACCGACGATTTTCGGGATCTTGGCTCATCGTTCAGCAGAATCTGCATGATTGATTCATTGAAATACTGCTTTTCATCATGAACCGTCCGAATCGCCTGCAACAACTCGGTTTTGGTCGTATTCTTTAACAGGTATCCTTTTGCCCCTTTTTTGACCACCCGTTTAATCAGGCTGGCGTCGTCGTGCATGGTCAGCGCAATCACTTTCGTTTTGGGGTGAATGCGGGTGATCTGCTCACAGAGGCCCAATCCATCATCAATATGCGGGAAGGAAATATCCAGCAGAATCACATCTATCGGCGAACTTCTCAACGACTCCACCACGGACGAGACATTGTAACAGCGCTGCGTTACTTCTATTTCGGATGAGCCTGATATCAGCGATTCGATCCCCTCTACAAAAACATTATGATCATCCGCGATCAGTACTCGTATCATGTATTCGTATCGTTTCCTGCCTGAGTAATAAATCTGATGTCTGTACTGGTATAGTTTACCAATTAGTTAGTTATCGCTACGCTGAGTGTTTATATCCGGTTCCGAACAACCTGTCTGGTAAATGTCAAACGGGGTTGTCGTCACCGCAGATAAATAGAACTTTGTTTAGCAAAACTAGGATTAAAGTATCGGTATATGTAATAGGGGAAACCCAATTTTGCAAAAATATAGGGAAAACCCTACCACTTAAGTATTATTTAGAATCAGGGCAGTTCTACTGGTAAGTAGTCGCAGTTTCCCGATAAACTGGCTACTGGTGCGGTAGCACGCAGGCGCCAGTTTATCAACTATCTCCCATTTCTATATTGATTATCGCCAGCCTTTTTCGGTCGCAACTGGTCCGATCGTTTGTGGCGTTGGTCCTTCTAAACGATCCTTTGGATAAATTTATTTTCATTCATATATGAAGGTATCGGCCCCTGCTTACAACAGAAGAATCAAAACCAAATGGGTTATATCTAGACGTATAGATTTAATCTTCTAATTGGGTTATAACCCGTACCTTCGTTATCAATCACTCATCACTCTCCTTCATGAGCCTGAACACTGGCGCCGTTTTTTCTCCTTTAAGTTTCGAGTTACCCAAAACACCGACAGGCATTGACGGTCTGGACGAAATAACCCGGGGCGGTCTTCCCAAAGGCCGTCCAACCCTGATTTGTGGGGGAGCGGGTTGCGGTAAAACTTTGTTCTCTATCGAATTTCTGGTGCGGGGCGCGCTTGACCATGGCGAACCCGGCGTCTTTATGGCGTTTGAAGAGAAAGCCGATGAAATAGCCATGAACGTTGCCTCGCTGGGCTTCGACCTGAACGATTTGCAGGCCAAACGATTGATCAAACTGGATCACGTTCACATTGAGCGGAGCGAGATACAGGAAACGGGCGAGTATGACCTCGACGGCCTGTTTATCCGGCTAGGCTATGCTATCGACAGTATCGGTGCCAAACGGGTCGTGCTCGATACCATCGAGAACCTGTTCGGTAGCCTCAACGACCAGGGCATTCTGCGCGCTGAACTCCGGCGGCTGTTCGACTGGCTGAAAGAAAAGAAAGTAACGACCATCATTACGGGCGAAAAGGGCGAAGGCCTGCTAACCCGGCACGGGCTCGAAGAATACGTATCGGACTGCGTTATCCTGCTCGATCATCGGGTGAATAACCAGATCTCGACCCGCCTGCTGCGGATTGTAAAATACCGCGGCTCTACCCACGGCACGAATGAATACCCGTTTCTGATCGATGAAGAAGGCATCTCGGTGCTGCCGATTACCTCCCTGACCCTCGACCATCCGGTATCGTCGGAGCGGCTGCCTTCGGGGATCAGCGCCCTCGACAAGATGCTCGACGGACAGGGATTTTACAAGGGAAGCAGTATACTGATTTCGGGTACGGCCGGAACGGGAAAAACCAGCGTGGCCTGTTCATTTGCGAATATGGTATGCCAGCGGAGCGAACGATGCCTGTATTTCGCGTTCGAGGAGTCGCCCCAGCAGATTATCCGGAATATGAAATCCATTGGGCTTGATTTACAGAGCCATGTTGATCGGGGGTTGCTGCTGTTCCGGGCGTCGAGGCCTACACTGAACGGGCTCGAAATGCACCTGGTCGCTATTCATAAGCTGGTGCAGGAGTTCAACCCATCCGTAGTGGTCCTCGACCCGATCACCAACCTGATTACCGTTGGTGCCGTCAGCGAAGTGAAGTCGATGCTGATCCGGCTGATCGACTTCCTGCAAACCCGGCAGATTACGGTCATGTTTACGGCCCTGGCCCTGAACAACGTGATCAACGAGCAGACCGACGAAGGCGTCTCGTCGCTGGTTGATGCCTGGCTGCTCATTAAGGATATTGAGCTGAACGGCGAGCGAAACCGTGGTCTTTACGTCATGAAATCGCGCGGTATGAAGCACTCGAACCAGGTGCGCGAGTTTGTGATCTCAGACAAAGGGCTCGACCTGGTCGATGTCTACCTGGGTCCCGACGGGGTGGTTACAGGTTCGGCCCGCGAGGCCTTTCAGCTGCAGGAAGTTACGGGCGTTGCGCTGCGTGATCACGCACAGAACCGCAAGGATCGGGAGATTGAACGGAAACGACTGGTACTGGCGTCAAAAATTGCCAGCCTGGAAGAAGAATTCAACACCATTCAGGACGAGCTGAACAGAAGCTTCGACGAAGATAAGCTGCGGAAAGAAATCCTGGAAAAAACCCGCGAACAGATAACCCGCAACCGCCACAACGAGTAATGATACAGAAGGGCGAATGCGACAGGCTCTTCAGGCATACCTATGAACCAAGAAAAAGAGATATGGGAGCTTCGGCTCTACATTGCCGGTCAGACGGTTAAGTCAGTAACCGCCCTTCGTAATCTGAAGCGATACTGTGAACTTCACCTGAAGGATCAATATACGATTGAGGTGATCGACCTGCTCGTAAACCCCCAGCTGGCCGAGGGCGACCAGATTCTGGCGATCCCAACGCTGGTTAAAAAAGTACCCGAGCCCATCCGGAAAATCATCGGCGATTTATCGAATGAAGAAAAAGTACTGGTGGGGTTAAATATCCGCCCCGTTCGTAATTAACGATGAGCGAGTCGGCCATACCCCCCCCCACCGAATCGGATGGCGACAGCCAGTTTTTTGTACTGAGCCTATACATCACCGGCGCATCGCACCACTCCGCCCGGGCGATTACCAACCTGAATCACATCTGTGAGACCTACCTGCCGGGTCAGTATTCGCTCGAAGTGATCGATGTGTACCAGCAGAAAGAAATTGCCCAGCAGGAACAACTGTTCGCCCTGCCCCTATTGATAAAACGACTACCTCTACCCGAACGTCGGCTCATCGGCGACCTTTCGGATACAAGGCAGGTTCTGAAAGGTTTAGGCCTATTACCCGATTTGGAATGACCCCAATGAAAACGTACCAGGAGCTGGTCGACGAAAATAAAAGCCTGCGCAGTCAGCTCGACGAGGCCGCCGAAACGCTTTACGCCATACGAACGGGTCAGATCGATGCGCTCGTGGTTGAAGGCAATAACGGCCACGAACTGTATACGTTGAAAACGGCCGACCAGACCTACCGAATCTTTATCGAAACCATGAATGAGGGGGCCGTTACCCTGAACGAAAACGGACTGATCCTCTACAGCAACACCATGTTTGCGCGTATGGTCGGGCAGCCTCTGTCTTCGGTATTGGGGGTCCCCTTTGCCGGTTTCATCGACCCCGACTCGCTGGCCGATTATCAGCTACTCTTCAGCCAGGGCTGGAACGAAGAACGAAAAGTGGAGCTGAACATCATCAACCTTTACCACCAGAAAATACCCTGTATGCTGTCGGTGAAGTCCCTCGATCTGGATGAAGGGCTATCGCTGAGTATTATTCTGACGGACCTCACGGTACAGAAAGAAACCCAGCAGCTCCTGCGGATTAACAACGAAAAGCTGGAAGCGACCAACTCGGCCCTCAGGCTGAGCAATCAGGCCCTGAACCGGTCGAACGATAACCTGCAGGAGTTTGCCTACGTGGCCAGCCATGACCTGCAGGAACCTCTTCGCAAGATTCAGCAGTTTGGCGATATCCTGAACCAGCAGTACGGCGAACTCCTGGGCAGGCAGGGACAGGACATGCTCGTTCGTATGCAGAGCGCGGCCGCCCGTATGTCGACGCTGATCCGCGATTTGCTCAACTTTTCGAGGCTTACCACCCCCGGCCAGCACATGAGCGAACAGAATCTGAATGAGCTGGTAGGCGGGGTGCTGGCTCTTCTTGACCTGTCGATTCAGGAAAAACAGGCGTCGGTTGAGGTCGGTGATCTGGGCTGTCTTCCCGGCGATGCGACCCAGCTTACGCAGCTCTTTCAGAACCTGCTGACCAACGCCCTCAAATTTACCCGGCCTGATGTGAAGCCCCAGGTTCGGGTGAGCCGACAGTCCATAGCCCAGTCCGAACTGCCCCCCGCCTTTCAGCTGGCCGACCCCGCCCTCTCCTACTGCGCCATTCGGGTTCAGGATAACGGCATTGGTTTTCAGCCCAGTCAGGCCGAGCAGATCTTCGGTACCTTTCAGCGATTACACGGCCGAAGCGAATATCCCGGCACCGGCATCGGACTGGCCATCGTACGAAAAGTTGTCGAGAATCACCACGGCTACGTCCATGCAGACAGCCAGCCGGGCCAGGGTGCTACCTTTACGATTTACCTACCCGAGTAACCCGCTGCCCGTGCCGATCCGTTGCTTTGGTTCACCACTACTCAGGCAAGCCCGATTAAACAAATCACCCCCCTCTCCGTTTGCTGAGTAAGTACCCTCCTGCCAGACCTATCTGTTTTAGGTAGTGTAAACACACGATACCGATACATTCTGGCCTATTTACTCAACGGAGAAGTCATCATTATGCCCGCACGAACGATACTGATCGTCGAAGACGATCGACGCATTGCCCAGAACGTCAGCCGCAGCCTGCGCGAAGAAGGCTATCTGACCGAAGTGGCCTATGAAGGATACGTGGGGCGGCAGCTGGCCATCGAAAACCCAATCGACCTGTTACTGCTGGATATCAACCTGCCCGGCCTCAACGGGTACGAAGTCTGCCGGTCGGTTCGGGCGGTCAAACCTGAACTGCCCATTATCATGCTCACCGCCCTCGGTGAAATCGAGGACAAGGTAGAAGGGCTCGACCTGGGGGCCGACGATTACGTGGTAAAACCCTTCGACCTGCGCGAGCTGAGTGCGCGGGTGGGCGTCTGGATGCGCCGGACCAGCCAGCGGCATACCAGCCGTGAAGAAATTCTGCAGGTCGCTGACCTCGTCGTGAATTTATCAGCCAAGACCGTCAGTCGGCAGAACACCCAGATCGATCTGACCGCCCGGGAGTTCATGCTCCTCGAATACCTGCTACGCAACCAGGGGCGGGTTGTCTCCAAAATGGATCTGAGCGAACAGGTCTGGGGACTCAACTTCGACCCCGGCACCAACGTCGTTGAGGTGTATATCAACTATTTACGCCGAAAAATCGACCGCGACTTCACGCCGAAGCTCATCCACACCCGGCCCGGACTTGGGTATGTCCTGCGCGAAGACTGACCGCTTATGACGATACGTAACCGGATTGCCTTCCAGTTTTCGCTCATTGTGGCGGGTATTCTGATCTGCTACTCCCTGATCATTTATGTTCGGTCTGATACCTACCGGCAAACGGAGTTTTTCGATCGGCTCGAGCAGCGGGCCCGAACGGTTGTTCGGTTCCTGACCCAGGTAGAGGAACTGGATCGTAATCTGTTGCGCATCATCGACCGCAAAACCCTGATCACGCTGTATGACCAGAAAGTGATGGTCTTCGATTCGGGCAATCGGATTCTCTACAGCAGCATCGATGAAGATTCAGTAGCCATACCCGTATCGATTCTGGAGCAGATCCGGCAGGAAAAGATCGTCCGCACCTGGATGGGCGAGCAGCAGCTTTTTGGGTTATACGCCCCGGAGGGTCCGCAGCCGCTGACCGTTGTTGCCACCGCCTACGATCGGTCGGGCCAGGCCGAGTTGCGAAATCTTCGTAGAACCATTGTCTGGAGTCTGCTCGGCGGCATCGGGCTGACCGTTGGGCTCGGGGTGCTGTTCGCGGGCCAGTCGCTCCGGCCCATCAGCCGCATCAACAAACAAGTTTCGACCATCAACGCCCGGAGTCTGCAGCAACGTCTTGACGAAGGAAACCGGCAGGATGAGGTTGCCCAGCTGGCTATCAACTTCAACCAGGTGCTGGGGCGGCTCCAGCAGGCCTTCGAGCAGCAACGCACGTTTATCTCCCACGCTTCCCATGAGTTGCGAACTCCGTTGGCAGCCCTGAAGTCAGAGCTTCAGCTCAGTTTGCGCCACCCGCTACCGGCCGACCAATACCAGCATATTCTTCGCAATCTGACCGATGATACCGATCGGATCATTGACCTGACCAACAGCCTGCTCGTGCTGGCCCGAACGCTCGAAACGCCCAAATTACAGGTACAACATGTCGTTCTGCTGGACGATGTGATCTTCATGGCGCGCGACGAACTGCTCAACGCCCACCCCCACTACCGAATCGATGTTCGGTTCTCTGACCTGGTGGCTACCGGAGAACATCCACAGGTTCGGGGCGATGAGTTGCTGCTGCGCCGTATGCTACTCAATCTGTTCGATAACGCCTGCAAATACAGCGCTGATCAACGGGCGCTCGTCTACATCGCGCAGGATACGAACACCTGCCGGGTCAGCGTGACGGACGAGGGCATCGGAATTGCCGCTGACCAGTTACCCCAGATTTTTGATCCGTTCTACCGCGCCGACAATGCCCGTTCGCACGATGGCTACGGGCTGGGTCTCTCGATCTGCAAACGAATTGTGGAACTCCACAACGGCCGTATCGACGTGACAAGCCAGCCGGAGAAAGGAAGCACGTTTATCATCGTGTTGCCGACCAGCCCGACCAGCACATTCTAATTTTTTTATAAGCTTGCTGTAAGCCCCACCTAATAGTGCCAATCTACCTTTGCCCATTAACGACAACATACTCAATGTTTCAACATGGAAAAGGTACTCGGCTCGATGCATATCGATATCGGAACCCTATGCTGGCTGGCTGCCTTAGGCATCTCCACTATTCTTTACAGTTTCGCCGAAGAGCGAATTAACCATATACACCAGGCAGAACGGCAACACGGCGCTGACGAAACGGGTCAGTACGCCTGGATTCATCGATTATCTCTCCTGTCGAACGGGATTGGCCTGCTTAGTTTAGTGGCTCTTGCCTACCAGCACCCGCTTCAGTTTCTGGTGGTGCTGCCGGTGCTGCTCATCCTGTACAGGTCCAGAATTACGCACCGGATTGGGGTCTACTCGTTCAACGTGCTGCAACAGGCCCGGCGGTGGTCGTTTACTATGCAGCGGAACCCCATTCGAATCGGCTTACTCGGGGCGGGCAGTTTCGGTCTGGAGTATGCGCTGGAAGAAGAATACCTGGTCAACTGCCTGGCCTTCAGCAACGAACCGACCAACTCCGTTATCTCGCTGATCGTCAGTCGCGCCGGGCAGGCCGGTTCCTGGGAGGTCCTGAACGGGTTCGTTATGCTGGGCATCATGCTGACCGGCAGCGCATTCTGGCAGGCTCACACCCGGATCAACCACGAAAATCAATCAGGGGCTTCGTTCGCCGATTCATCCTACTCCTGGCGGACCGACTCCCTGCTGCTTAGCTACCTGTTCCTGCTGGTATCCTTACTTGGGTTAACGGCGGTCATCTCCTTTTCGGCCATATCTAACTATACTTTCTGGATTGGTTACCTTGGTGTCATACTGGCTCAGCGCACAAAAACCGGCCGGCGACTGGGTCAACGGATCGTCTATGCGGTGGAATCTTTTCTCGTCCCAGCCGATCGTGTCGTCGAGTAAACTGTCGGGACGCTGTCTCCCGATTCTGCTTTTCTTCTTTTGTTCCGCCCTCCTCAGGTGTTACGGTCAAAGTCCGGACAGCACCCAGCTGGTCAACCGCCAGCTCGACAGTTTGTATATCCACGAAGTTGAGGATCAGCGAACTCCTGATAAAGTCTTACATGCCGAGCCTCTTTTTATCGATCTGATCCGCGACCTGGGGGCCCGGAAAGGGGAACGGGAATGGAACGTGGGGCTGGGGCTAACGGATAACTTTCGGTACGATACCTAAACAGCCCTGGTCGAGTACGAATGGGCACCGATAAACCGGCTTGGGTTAGAAGTCGAACTCCCCTTTTCGTTCTACACCTGCAATGAACCCAACGGCGAAAAGCCCGCCAATCAGCTGGAAAGCCTCAAGACGGCCGTTCAGTGGTCCTTTTACGTATCGGAGCGCCTACAGACCACGCTGGCCGTCGGCTATATCAACGAACTCCATCTGCGTGCGTTTGGCCGCGCCAACCGGGGACCTGCCGTTCGGGGCAACACTTCGAATCCTTTTTTTATAGCCGCCAAACGCTGGGGCAACCGCTTTCATACTCTTGTTTACGCAGGCCCGTTACTGGAGCGGTCGGTTGAGCAGTCGAAGTGGGAAACGCACTGGCAAATCAACACCAACCTGCATTACATGATACCGGGCAGCCGCAACTTCATCGGGGTTGAACTGAACAAAGAACTGGCCCACCATCGGTTCCAGCTGGTAGCCCGTCCACAGCTGCGGGTCAGCGTGACGGATAAGCTGCTGGTCGGTATCGTAACCGGTATACCCATCGACAAACAAAGCCAGCGACTCAGCACCTTCATGCGACTTATCTACGAACCGGGCCATCGAAGTCAAGCAGCCATCAAAGGCTGATCAGTCAACCTACCTAACCGCGCATGGGGCATGATGCTACCGGGTCGTTTTCAGCGCTACCTGCGTTGCGGGCAGTCCTGGCCGAGAGGTAAGGTTCCAATGCGCCGGGCCTACTCATGCTGATCGCCAGGGTCAACCCGTTATAGGCTTTCCGCTCGTTGGATGCGAACGAAACGAGGTCGGCCGGATCACCGTTGTCGGTAGCCACCAGCTCGCCGGGCCCCGAGACCTCAAACCAGATCGGATTTGCTGCCTGAGGCACCAGAGACTTCAATGAGTTTTTGTTGGGAAGATACCTGC
>NZ_MVEC01000013.1:0-121014 GCF_002006735.1 Spirosoma sp. 209
AGGGTCAGGAGGTCTACCAGGAGCAGGTAGGCAAGCGCCAGCAGCAGGTTCGTTTGCGGCTGGACGTGAGCAGTTTGCCCGACGGCTCGTACAGCTTGCTGATCAGCAACGGGGTAGAGACGACGAGCCACGCTCTGACGATTGCCACGGCCCAGCCCGCCGAAACCACTCGCCGGATCGCCATGAACTAACGAGAGTTACCCAGCCGGCCCGGCCGGGTAACCGATAGTATCCCTTACCTTCCTCTCCCTTAACCAAACAGCCCATCCGCACGGTGCAGATGGGCTGTTGCTGTTAGAAACCTTCGCGTTCGTCTTCCTTGTCTTTCTTCTTCTCGGCGGGCTTCGGCGTCTCTTTCGCCACTTTGGGAGCAGGCTTGGCTGCGGGTGGTAAGGCCCCGGCTTTTCCTTTTTTCGTTGCCGCCTTCGCTTTTGTGCCGGGCTTGGTAGCGGCCGGTGCGGCTTCCGGTTCGGCTGCGGGCTCTACCGTTTCGTCGTTCGGGTCAACGGCGGGCGTGGCGGCAACGGTCGGGGTGGCCGCTTTCGGCTGGGTTTTCGGTCGGGGGGCTGCTTTGGGCCGGGTCTTGTACTGATCGAGGTAGCGGTCAACGAACAGCTCTTTCTCATCGACGGTAGCCGGAACCAGCTCCAGCGCGGCCTTGCTGCTATTTTTTGAACCCGCCAGCAGCCGGTCGTTGATCTCCTGCTCCGACGTTACGATGGCCAGCTGACCCGGTGCCGATGGGCTGTTGCCGGGTTTGAAGTCGTAGAAGACCCAGACGTCGGGCGAGGCTTCGAGGTAGATACTGGCTTCGTCGCCGGCGGCTCCCTTGCGGATTTCGACAAACCCGTCCATCTGAGCGTTAATGTCGGCGCTCATCATGTTCGACACGCCCAGTCGGCCGATGCTGTAGAATGCATTGAACTTGTCGGACCAGCGCAGGTTGGCGTTGGCCAGCACGAGCATGGCGTTCAGTTTAGGCGAGGCCTGGTTGAGCGGCACGTGCTGGTTCTGGGCTTTGGTCCGGTAGGCATCGACGGCGGGCTGGCCAATGAGCGGCAGCAGCTTGTCCGACAGCCGGTTCAGGTCATCGTCGGCGGCTTCGTCGTTTTTCTCGTCCTGGTTGGTCGTGATCAGCTTACTGGCAATGGAGCTGCTCACGGTTTCGGGAACGGGAAAGGTGAATGCCAGCAGCGTGTTGAACCGATAGAGCGCACTGTCGATGTTGACCCGCGCCGACCCGGCCGCCAGCAGGTAGGGCGCCGGGCTGGTGGTGAGCAGGTTCAGCTTGCCTTTGTAGGTCATCAGACCACGGGCATCGTTAAAGGTAAAGGCGTTCTCTACCTCGTCGCTGGTGCTGTCGGCAACGGCCTGGGCTTCGTCAGGGCTTCCCGAGGTAATCCGGTAAAGCTTGTCTTTTTCGTCATAGCGCATCAGCCCGGTGGCGGCAAACAGATCCTGGTCGCGGTTGTCTTCTTTGGGCGAAAGGAAGGTGGGGTAGAGGGTGCCGCCCACGCTGAAATGAATACCGGCCACGAGTAGCTGCCCGCCTTCGTTCTTCAGGTTTTTATCGACTTTGATCTCCAGTCGCTCGGCTACTTTTTCCTTGAAAGGCAGCCAGTCGCCCACCAGGTTTTTTCGCTTTTTGAGGGCCGGTTTGATATAGCCGTCCAGCGCCAGGTCTTTTTCGGGGGCCTGCATCGTTATCAGCCCCTTATACAGCATTTTGGGGGCCAGCTGCAGGTTGTCGTCTTCGTCGACTTCGGCGCGCGCTACCGTAAAATAGGTAGTAGCCGCTTTGGTACTAGCTGCGTTTCGTTTGCCACGCGCCGGTTTTTTGGTGTCGGCCGTCAGCGAAGCGCCTGCCACGGCCGGGGCCTCTTTCAGCTCGAAGCTTTGCATCTTGATGATGGCCGTATCGCCCTTCATGGTAGCAAACTGGTAGCTGGCATCGCCCGCAAAGCGCGTTCGCGACACGATCTGTATATTGCCATTCTTCAGTTTGTGGAACAGGCTGACCGTATCCAGCTCGAGCCGGGCGTTTTTGAGGGCCAGCATTTCGCCGTTGCGCCGGATGGTGACCAGCCCTTTGTCGGGGTAAATACGGGCGTCGGCCGAGGTAACGTACGGAACCCCGCTGATGTTGAGGACCATCTTTTCTACGTCGTAGAGGGCCGCGGCACCGTTGAAGGTCAGCCCTTCCTGCTCGTCGCCGGTGGCGGTAAAGACCGAGCTTTTCACGTCGCCGGCCGTGGGGCCCGCTTTCATGGCAATGGTTTTGGCGTTGATGTTCCACTGGGCTTTGTTGATGCTGGTCTTGTAGGCCGCAAACGGAAACTCGATGCTCGAGCCGAGCGTGTCGCTGATGCTCTGTTGCTGTTTGTTGATGGCCAGCCCAACGATACCCTTGGTCTGGTTGAAATCCACATCGACGCTGTTGCCGACCAGAATGGGTTTGTTGCCTTCCTTGTCTGAGGTGATCGTGAATTTGGCGTTGTCGGCAATGAACCCTTCTTTGTTGAATTTGATGCTGTTCGAGATGGCTTCGGAGTCTTTCCGGCGCAGGGTGCCGTTGCCGAACAGACCCACCGACCGCATCACCAGGCTACCGTCCAGGTTGGTGGTGGCGCCGTAGAAATTGAAGTTATTCTTCTGGGTCGTGATGACCATGCTGTCGGCTTTGGGCCACCATTTGAGGCTGAAGTTGTTGAGCTGCACCTGCGGAAAGTAAGCTTTACCGACCAGCCCTTCCTTAACCTCGCCTTTCTCGCCCGACGCCAGCAGCGAGTCGGTCATGAACAGAATGCCCTGGGTGTTGAGGCTGGCTGTCAGGTGGTTGAGTACACCTTCGGCGCGGAGCCCGCTCTTGTCCATAACGATATCGCTGGTGAGCTTTACGGTCGATTTACTGCCGTAGACCGGGTAGCCCGTGGCGGGTGGTTTCTGAACGAAGCCCAGCGTATTGTCGGGCATGGTTTTCAACTCGGCTTTGAAGGGCGGAAAGATGCCGTCGGAGTAGAACGTACCCATGAAGGAAATGTCGCCCTTGCCGATGCTGTCGTTGTCGATGGCCGGTATTTTAAAATAGACCTTCCGGTTATAGACCAGATTGCCCCGCACCGGCTGATCGAAATAGACCGTCATACCCTGCGGCATCACGAGTCGCTGGGTGGTTTTCTTGCCGTTGATCTTGCCCGACTTGTTATCGGCGCTGCCCAGAAATACCGTACCCGGATTCTCGTACTTGATATCGCCCCCTACTTCGCCGTCTTTGCCCTGAGCCGCCAGTTTCTGCGACGAGAATGTGATGGAGTCGATCTTGTTGAGGTTCATCGCAAACTTGTCGTAGTCGAACTGCATATCGCGGCCGGCGTAGCGCAGGGTACCGGCTTTGAGCTGGCCGTTGAGCGTAAAGGCCCGGCCTTTGCCCACGCGGATGGTTTTGTCGGACGGGACCCCGAAAATCTTCAGCGAGTCGGACAGGGTGAAGCGGTCAACCCCCCGAATGGTCATGATCTTGTCGTCGAGGTTGATGGTGGCGTTTTTGGTGCTGTCGTTCGAGGCAAAGGTCGACTGGATCTGGAAGTTGTCGTAGTCGCGTTTGTTGGTGTAGGCCAGAACGTATAGCACGCCCTTCCGGCTCAGCCGGAGCATACCGCTGGCGTCGCGGTCGAGGTAGCCTTCCAGCACCATGCGGTTCAGCGCTCCCCGCAGGGCCGTCGGACTGGCCTTGGGGTTCCCTTTGGCAAACTGAACGATATCGTCGTCGAAGAAGCTCTGCTGCTTTTTGGTCGATACGTAGTTCGCCACGATCTGCAGCGGGTGAAAGCCGTAGTCGAGGGTCAGGTCGGCATAGCGCTGGGGCTGAAAGTAATCGAACGACTCGAACCGGACGGGTACCTCGCGTTTGGCCCCGACCTGGTAGAAGTCGACTTTCCGGCGCGGCACGTCCCAGCGCATCACCTCGGGCTGGATATAAAATTTGTGGTAGGAGTCGGCGTAGGGAACGCGCATGTATTCGGTACGGTCGGGCCGGTTCAGCCAGGCCACCCGCTGCGTTTTGTCGAAACGAAACTGGACGGCCGGGTGCGTGATGGAATCGGTCTCGATGTAACCTACAAAAGCCGCGGCCTGGGCCGTAATGGTCGAGTCGCGGAAGTCGAACCGGCGGCTGCTGGCTTTGAAGGCGGGTTTGCCGTTGTGTTTCACGATCAGCAGCGCCGGTTGTCCGCTGGCCGACGAGCCGACCATCTGTGCCCCGGCCAGTGCCAGCCCGCCCCGGTAGTCGATGTCGGTGCCGAGGCCGGGAATGGTCACGTTGTTCTCCCACGACAGAAAACGCGGGTACACCGCCGGGCCGCTGCGTTTCTTGCTGACGTACTCGAAGGTGCCTTTGATGGGCTTGGCCTGCTCGTAGGTCAGCGTTACATCGTCGGCCTGCAGGCGCGGGTTCATGGCTACCAGTGAATAGTCGGCCAGGGTGACGAAGATGTCGGGGCGCCCGGCCGTTTCCCAGCTGAACTTGCCTCCTTTGCCCACAAAAATGCCTTCTTTCAGTAGCAGGTCGCCACTGGTGTTGGCCAGCACCGCCGAGTCGCCGTTGGCTACCATCGCCAGCGACGCCCCCGTGAGGGTAATAACCGCCCCCGAAACGGTCGGAATAGGCCGGCGCTGCGGAATATACCGCGGCCCCAGCTGACGCGGCTGGGTAGAATCGGGTGAGATGGGATCATCCCAGCCGTCGAACCTTGAGCGCTCGGCGGCTGCCTGGGCCAGGGCCAGCGAGTCGGCCGGTGTGGCTGGGGCGCCCGAGGTGGTGCTGACCGGAGCGTTATCTACGTAGCGAAACTGAAAGGTGCCGCCCTGGGTAGCCAGCTTATTGACGTTGCCGCTGTAGAGTTCGCGTCGTTCCAGAAACCGGCGGGTGGTTTCGAGCGTACGGGCCAGGGTGCGGGGATCGGTTGTCTCGAACAGTTTTTCGACCACCGTCAGCAGGCCGTCGATTCCGCTGGCCGACAGGGCGGGCTGCTGGGTATAAACGGCGTGATAGAGCGCGTCGTAGAACGGGGCGAAGTGGGTGGCGGCCTGTAGTCGTTTCTGGTTCATCCGGCGGCTGAGGGCCATCACCCGGTCCTGCTGCCCCGCCGACAGCCGGTTTTCGGACCAGAGCGTCTGCAGGTTCGTGCCCGCGCGTACGGCTGCCGGTCCGCCCGTAGCCATCAGCTTCTGTACGTCGGCCATGAACTGATCGGGCTTATCGGAAATACGCACGGCCTGGGCAAACGTAGCCAGGGGTGCGGTCAGAAGCAGGATAAGGTAAACGCAGCGTTTCATCATCTATAAGACCGGTGCCGGTCAGCGTACTGTGTATCGATATCTTTATAATTCTGTTCTTTACGGCAGGCCACGGGACCATCCGGACAGGCGTCAGCCACACCATCCGGTCAGGTGGTCCGTGAGGACACGAACCACGGTGAAGAGCGATTGCTTCTCTACACCACATGGTCCGTGTCCTCATTCAGCACGACCTTACCGTTGCTTTACTGTTTATAAAACGACAGACAGGTCCATTGATTTTTAACGAGCCGATCTTTTGTGATTAAATTCGTTTCATGGGCTTTCTGCTCGATATCAGGGGCGTCGTGTTCGTAGAAACCGCTGACCAGCAGGTACCCGCCGGGGGTTAGCAACTGTACGTAGGCCGGTATTTCGGCCAGCAGCACATTGCGGTTGATGTTGGCTAAAATGATCTCGAAGCGATGGGTGGGGTCAACGTCGGCAATGGTTCCCTGAAACACGGAAACCTGCCGACAGTCGTTCAGCTGGGCATTTTCGCGGGCGTTTTCTACGGCCCATTCTTCAATGTCGAACGCCAGGGCCGACCGGGCGCCCATTTTGGCCGCCAGAATAGCCAGAATGCCCGTGCCGCTGCCGACATCGAGGACAGTTTTTTCGACAAAATCAAGGCTGAGCTGCTGCTGGAGCATCATGGCCGTGGTTTCGTGATGGCCCGTTCCGAACGACATTTTGGGGTTGATCACGATGTCGTAACGAAACCGGGCGTCCAATGAATGAAAGGACGCCCGGACCCGAACCTGGTCAGCAACTTCTATCGGCTCGTAATCGCGCTCCCACTCGGCGTTCCAGTTTCGTTTTTCTAACGAACTGAACGTATAAGCTATTGCCGTTTGGTCGGCGTATTTTGTGACTATTTCCCCAACCGGTGTTTCGGCAAAGTCATCTTCGGTAATGTAGGCGTTCAGTCCCTCGTCGGTTTCTACGAATGATTCGTATCCCAGTTCGGCTAGCTCGGCGGTCAGGATGTCGGTATAGTCGGGCGAAACCGTCAGTTGCAGTTCTATGTAGTTCATACGTCAAAGTAACAAAAAAAGGGCAAGCCGGTTAGCCTGCCCTTCGGTATACTGACTTCTACCCGGTTTGGAGGAACCCGGTTTGGAGCACGTTATAGCGTACCGTCTTTCATCTGTTGCAGTGCCTTCTCCAGCGAGGTCACAGACGGGAACTGGAACTCCTTCGATTTCTGAACGGCTTTCTCCTGCCAGTCAATGGCTTCCGCTTTTCGGTTCAGCCGGTACAACAGGTGGGCATAGGTATCCATCGAACTGGGGTCTTCGCGGAACTCCAGCGATCGTTTCGACCAGTCGAGCGCTTTTCCGAGGAAAACAGGGTCTTTGGTCATTCCGTAAAACTCCCAGGCTGCGTTGTTCAGCGCGCCCACAAACCGTTGGGTGTTGGGGTTGAGGACAAACGATTGGGGCGACGAAACGGAGGTCATTGACCCGCCTGGCCGAACCCCGCCCGATGGCGGTATCGTGCCCCGCATCCGGCGCTGGTTTTCGAGGTTGTCCAGGTTCTGAATAGAGTCGACCCGGGCCGTCATGAAGTAGGTATCGTAGTAGCGTACCGCTGCCGATAGAAACCGGGCGGTATCCTTGATGCCCCGGTAGTAACGGACCATTGTCCACTCCCGTCCCGCCATTCCGTTTTTGATGTTGTTCTGATGCGTTCGCTGTACGAAGGCCGCCGTACGAACGGCCAGCGTCATGTCTTTATTCCGGATGGCTTTCCGGATCGAATTGTTGATAGTCCGGTTGTTGAGCTCAACGGCCTTGTTCCAGCCAACGACTCGGTATAAACTGTCTACCCGGCTGTAGCGGGCCCGAAAAACGGAGTCGGGTTTGCTGCTTACAATAGGACCCTGTTCAAAAATGAACCGCAACAGGGCCGCCGACTGGAGCGAGTCGGGCGGGAGCTGCCGGATGTACTCATCCAGCAAATCGCCCGTTGAGAGGCCTATCTCCCGCCGGCGATTGATGTAGTTCCGCATCAGCGCCGGCGACCGGTCACCTTTGGCGTAGGCGTCGGTCAGGGGTTTCATGGGCTGCGTACGGTGGCGGGTCATGGCTTCTTCGGCTTTCTCCAGGTAAGCCCGGTCGAACGTGGTACTGCCGCAAAACCGGGCCAGCGGGTTTTCATCTACGTCGAGATAGGCCGAAGAGGGCGTACACTCAATCTCCAGTTTCTCCACCAGCTCCCTACCCACGGCCGTCGTGCCGTCAACGCGGAAGCTGATAAAATTTAACGCAAATTTTTCACGCAGAAGCGGACTGTTGAAGGCTACATTGACCGTTTCCGTGCAGCCTCCGCACTGGGGAGCGTCGACGTGCAGAAACAACAGCTTCTTTTGCTTTCTGGCTTTCTTGACGGCGTCTTCCCAGCTACCCGACTCAAAAACAATACCTTGGCCCGCGCAACTAGTCGATTTTACAGACAGAGCAAAGAGGAAAAACAGCAATAAGATAGGTTTCATGATGTGGATTAGTTTGTTTATACGATCCTAACGAATGGTTTTTTTGACATATATACAACTTGTCCGGATTCCGGTCAAGTGGTCGAGAAAAGGTAATCTTGTTTATTGATATGGTAACAAGACAGGTCTGGGTGTTAACCCGCTGAAAAGCATCCGAAAATTAAATACGTGTGCTTTTCCAACCTTCGGCTCGGCTTAATGCCCTTTGGTCCGAAGCCTCTGAAACCCATGTTCCGCTTGGTAACCCCGCCTGACCTATCTGAACGCACGTTAGTGGATCGCTGCCTGTCTGACGATCAACCGGTTCGGCGTACGGCCCAGCGGCTCCTGTACGACCGCTACAAACGGGCGATGTTCTCCACGGCTTACCGCATCATCAATGACTATGATCACGCCAACGATGCCCTGCAGGATGCCTTCGTGGAGGTGTTTCGGAACCTGGATCAGTTTGCGTTTCGGTCAGCACTCGGCGCCTGGATCAAGGTCATTGTTGTTCGGCAGGCCGTTCGGAAGCAACGACTCGAGAACCGCTTCGAAACGCTCAACGAAATAACGCATGACCAGCCGGCCGTGCTGCCCGACGGCCTGACCGGTGCCGAACTGGACGCGGCTATTCGAACCCTGCCCGATGGTGCCCGGACCGTTTTTCTGCTGGCTGAGGTAGAAGGATACACCCACCGCGAGATTGCCGACATGCTGGGTATTTCGGAAGGAACCTCGAAGTCGCAGGTGAGCTATGCCAAAAAATTATTACGACAACGCCTGAATCATTGCTATGAATAAGCCGTATCCCGATCTGCCCGAATACGATCCGCACCCCGACCTCTGGAATCGGATCGAAGCCGATCTGGTCTCCGACGAGCGGCTGGGCCAACTGATGAACAGCCTGCCCGCGTTTGAGCCGGCTCCTGATTTATGGGCCCGTATCGAGGCCGATGTGGTAGATCCTGAACCGCTTTCGGGTATCGGCAACGGGCCTGTTCGCCAGCCGGATTATCGCTCGCGTTTCACGATCGTTCGGTCAGTATGGGCCGGTGTAGCGGCTGCGGCCGTGGTCATCCTGGTGGGAGTATGGCTGCTGGTACAACCCGCCACCACCGGCCGGGAGCGCATCGAATACGCCGTTGAAACCAGCACCGATTGGTCGACCCCCGCCATCCTACCCGCCACCGATGCCGACCGGCGGGCCGAGGAGTTCATTGCCCGGCAATGTGCCGAACAGGCCCTGGCCTGCCAGCGCCCCGAAGTACACGAACTCCGTAACCAGCTCACCGAACTCACTACCGAGCAGCAGCGCCTGGAAGCCGAACGGCAAACCTTTGGCGATGACCCGGCGCTGGTGCGGGCACAGGTAAAGATTGAGAACCAGCGCGCCGAAGTGACCAAAGAACTGATAAGCCTGCTGCGCTCATGAAAACCGGAACGACATACGTACTGGCCGTGCTGATCAGCTGGCTGACCCAGAAAGCCGTGGCCCAGACATCCGTGCAGGTCGTGACGAAGGTGGTTGAGAAAGAACTGCCTTATGCTGACGGGCAACGGATCCGGCTGGCGGCTCAGAAAGCCGATCTGACCCTGAAAGGCTGGAACCGCCCCATGGTAGCGATCCGGCTCCGGCTCGTGGCCAAACATCCCGACCGGGCTACGGCCGAACGGGAACTGGCCTATCATCAGTATACGCTCCAAGCCAGCGGTGCTGAGCTGGACATATCGAACCGATTCGTGATTCCGCAACGGGCGGGTAAGCTGCAAAGCCAGCTCAAAGCCATCTACGAGATCAGCGTGCCGACCAAAGCCCTGCTGACCATTACCAATACCTTCGGCGACCTGCGCCTGAGCGACCTGGCGGGCGATATAAACCTGACGTTCGAGTTTGGGAAGCTGCTGCTCGAAGACATGGGCGGCAAACTAACCATCGCATCGGACTACGGCGACATTGATGCCCGCAACCTTGACGCCCAACTGACGCTGAAGGCCGAAAAAGCCGACGTAACCCTGCGCGAACTGGGCGGGCGGGTCAGCATCCGGAGCCGCTACGGCAAGCTGACGCTGCTGCCGGCCGCATCGCTCGATAAACTGACCGTCGAAGCCGCCCGTACCGACATTCTTGTAACGACCCGGCGCCTGGCCGATTTCCGCTACGACGTCATTACCACCTTTGCCGACATCCACGTACCCGAATCGGTTATGGGTGAGCTGGGGCGGCTGGGGAGCAGACAAACCTTTACCTACCAGCCTGCGGGCGTACGCAAACCCGACATTCAGATTCAAAATAGCTACAGCAACGTGGTCATACAGGGCGAGAAGCCAATCGTTGATCGCTAAAACGTCTATGTTATGAAACCTTTCAGACCGCCTGTTGCCCCCCAGATTATGTCGCCCAACTCTGTATTTCGGCAGGTGCCGTCTGGCCGAAGTTTGTCGTTTCAACTGAATGCACTCATAGGTTTAGGCTGGTAAACCTCCTCAACGCTGCTCTTTGTATGAAATCTATTTTAGTGCTCATTGGTCTCGGCATCTGCGTGGGTGCTCAGGCCCAGGAATGGACCTTCGGGCCGAAAGTAAATCTTGGCCTGTCGGCTCGTCAGCCCCTCGAGGAGGTAGTGGTGGGTACTATACGGGCTACCGTTGGCGGCTCTTCGGGCGATGCCAGTACCAGTGGAGTTGGCGCCTTTGCCCGCTACGACCGCCTGCGCTGGTACGGGCAGGCGGAGGTGAACCGGCTCCGCAGTCAGCAACTGAGCGCATCGATCACGACAACCACCCTGGGGTTTACGACGGCACAACCCCGGAATCGGAGCAACCGGACTGATGTGCGGATCGTGGGTGGCTATAAGCTGCTGCCCTGGCTGCGAGCCAGTGTGGGGCTGGGTGCCGTTCACCACGATGCCAATCCCGCCGATGCGTATCAGCACCTGATTGCCAGCGCCGAACAGCAGGCCGTTCAGTTTCCGGAAGCTAAGGATCAGTTTCTAAGCCAGGCTCGGGCCTACGAGGTAGCCCAGGTTATCCAGAACGGCCTTCAGCGGCAATGGCTAGAAGCCTCGCTGGGATTGGGAATCGACATTGGCGGTTTAACGGCCGACCTTGTCCATACGAACACCCTAACCCCGCTGATAAACGGTATTGTTGTGCGGGATCGGACCTACGCGCTGCGGCAACAGGCTACCTTCTGGTCGTTGCAGCTGGGGTACCGGTTGTTTCCGCTGAAGGCCCATCTGCTGGCACCGCGTAAGAACCGGGCCTATGAGCGCATTAAGCGGGATATTCCGTTCTATCGCAACGAATTTCACCTGTCGGGTGGGCTCCTGGGCGAAGACATTGGCAGCGCGTTTCTGTACGAAAACCGGTATACACACTACCTCACGCGTCGAGCCGGCATAACGGCCGGGCTGAACCTGATGCGGATCAACGAAACGTATGTAAACGGGTTTCTGCCCAAACAGTATACGCAGGTGCAGCTGGTTACGGGATTTCGGGTTCTGCCGCTCTACAGCCGCCGACATACGATCGGGCTAACGGCGGGGCCGCTGTTCATCTACGAAACCGGGTTCAGAACCAACTCGGGCGGTACCCGCACAATGAACGGACAACTGGTACAGACGGTCGATTTTAGCGCCAGCTCCCGCGCCCAGGGACTGTCGGTTGCTGTACAGGGTACGATCGATTACAACTTTGCCGCAACCGACCGGCTGATTCTTGGCCCATGGCTACGCGCCACCCCCGATTATGGGTATCTGGGCGTACAGGCCGGCTACCGCTTCTGATTCATTCCCGTCAACAGCCATCGAGATTATCCCCATGAAACGGTTTACTATACTTGTTCTGTCCATTGTGTTGGCAGGTGGCGCTCTCCGCGCTCAATCGTCCTATCGTTTCGAGGCCGAAGCGGCTGGGGGCGTCCTGCACCTGCCCGGTATCGACCGCACTGGCTGGGCGGCCCGTCAGCAACTCACGGCCTACCTCCGGCCTCGTATCGGCCTGTCGCTCGGCCTTAGCTGGGGTGGCTCGGCCAATACGGCCCCGCTTTCGGTTAGTTCTGGTCCGTTTGGGCGTCCCGATCCGGCTCGGCTCGACCGGTTTTACGTCCGTGCCGAGCGACTGTTCGACCTATCGGCGGTGCTGCTGCCGGTACTGACCCGGCGTCATCAGCTAGCCGTGCGGGCAGGCGTGTCGGCCTATCGCAGCCAGGCGTCGCGAGTCGATAGCGTGGTGTATTACGGACCAGACCGGCGCGACTACGGAGCGGTACTACAACAGTCGAGCCTGGATCGGGTGGTGCCGGTAGCGGGTATCAGCTACGATTACCGGCTCTCCGGCCGCTGGGCGGTAGGTCTTACAGGGTCGGCCTATTTCACCGGCGAACGTCGGCCTGCCACGCTGGTTGGTCTGCGAACCACCTACCGGTTCAACATCGGTACCGACTCGCTCGGTCTGCCGTCCATCAGCCGGGCCGACTGGCGGATGGGCGTGCGGCTGGCGGCTAACCTCACTGCCAGCAACGGGCGCTCCGAAGCGAGTGTGTATCGGCTGCGGGGCGTAGGGGGGCTTTGGGCCGAGTTGCCGCTATCGCTTATCTGGCAGATGCGGGGCGAAATCAACTACGCCCAGCGCGGGTCGCAGGTCCGGGGTCAGCAGATGGGAAACGTCCGTTACCTGTCGGCGATGGCTAACCTGAATTATCTGGAGGTACCGCTGCTGTTCCGGAACGAAGTCGGTTACCACTGGCACCTGTACGGTGGGCCATACCTGGCTTTCCTGCTCAACGGCCGGGCCAGTAGTGACGGGCTTCCGGTTGCCGTAACGCCCCATACCATCAGCGGCCTTATCGTGGGTGCCGACTACCAGCTGACCGATCAGCTTGCCGTCGATCTGCGCTATCAGCGGGATCTGGTTCGGCTCTCGAGTACCCCCTACGGCGGTTTGCATGGCTTCCAGCTGGGCGTGAGCTGGGCAATTGCTCGGGAGCGATAACCCGCTGGTCCGGAAACCCGTTGTTCGGTATGGCCCCGCTGCCTGTAGCCTGGCTTTTTCCGTAGATCCTGACCTGACACCGGTTATCCGATGGGAGATGTGTCGAAGGCTTGGGCTGGTATCTTTACCCGGTATAAACCTCGTCTTCCGCGTTTACCATGATCAGTTTACTTGTATCGCTCGTCTGGCTGTTCGGCAGCTACCCGACCGCCCAGCCCAAACCCGACGACCCGGTGGTGGCGTTTATCCGGGCCAATCCGGAGCGGTCGGCGGTGATGCTGGTGCGCAACGATACCACACTGGTAAGCCTGCGGGCCGATCAGCTCTTTCCGCTAGCCAGCACCGTCAAAATCATGGTGGCCATCGAGTTTGCCCGGCAGGCAGCCGCCGGAAAAATACGCGCCGATGAGTTGGTTCTGCTGAGCGACATCGACCGGTACTACCTGCCTAACACCGACGGGGGCGCTCAACCCGCCTGGAAAGCAGAACTGACCGCCCGACAGGCCATACAGAACGGCCGGGTCACGCTGCTCGACGTGGCCAAAGGCATGATTCGGTACAGCAGTAACGCCAATACCGAGTACCTCACCGACCGGCTCGGCTTCAGGGCCGTCAACGCCAACCGGCGCATCCTGAAGCTGCCTAAACATGAGCCGGTTCTGCCGATGGTAGCCCCGCTGCTGCTGTATTCCACCATCGATAAGGCCGCTACGCTGGCGCGGCTGCGCGCCATGAAAAGCCGTGACTACGAAGCACAGAGTATGGCTCTGCACGCGCAACTCAAAGCCGATGCCGACAGCTCGCTCCGGAAGCAGTTTATCTTTCCCGATCTGGAGTTGCAGAAGGTCTGGTCTGACCGGCTCACGGCCTCGACCGCCCGTGAGTACACCTCCATTATGCAGAAGCTCAATCGCCGGGTCTATTTTGAGCCCGCGGTGCAGACCCTGCTCGATCAGATTATGGAATGGCCGTTTGCGGTTAACCCCGGTAACCGACAGGTCTACGAACATATTGGCATGAAGGGAGGCTCCACGGCCTTTGTGCTGACCAATGCGCTCTATGCTACCGATAAAGCCGGTAACCGATCGGAGCTGGTCGTGTTCTTCAACAACCTGACACCCGGCGAGAACGCGCTGCTGCAGAAGAATCTGAATACCTTTCTGATCAACTGTATCCAGACGCCCCGGTATCGGCCGACGGTGCAGGCGTTGCTCCGCTGAGAAGGCCGGGCGCATTCGGCTGGGCCGATGGTTTACCGGTTGGTTTACCAGCGGAGGAGCGGGGCTTTCGGGGCTTCGGCGCGGCCGGTGGTTTCGGGATGGTGTGGGTTTTCAGGATGCGGGCCTGCTCGGCTTTACCGACGTCGGTCTGGCGGGGCTGGTGCAACTCGGTGCGGGCATGGCGGGCGGTTTCGGCGATGTTGACGATCGGAGCGGGGTAATCGACGCCGACCTGGAAATGGTACATCGTCTGCTCCAGCAACGGCATGGTCCAGGGTTCGTGGATGTAGGCCACCGGGCAGTTGGCCAGCTCGGGTACCCATTGTTTAATGAACACCCCCTCCGGGTCGTGATCCTGCGACTGTTTGACGGGGTTGTAAATCCGAACCGTATTGGTGCCGGTCATACCCGCCTGCATCTGAATCTGGGCATAGTGAATACCTGGCTCGAAGTCGGTGTAGAGCCGGGCCAGGTGCCAGCCGCCTTCCTGCCAGTGCTGCAGCAGATGATGGGTCAGAAACGACGTCAGCATGGCCCGCATCCGGAAATTGATGTAGCCCGTAGCGGCCAGGCACCGCATGCAGGCATCGACCAGCGGGTAGCCCGTTTGGCCGTCGCGCCAGGCTGCGTAATGCGCCGGGTTGCTGTTCTTCCGGATGGCATCGAACGCCCGGTTCACGTTTTCGAACTCGATCCGGTCCTCGCGTTCGAACTTCTGAATAAAATGACAGTGCCAGCGGAGCCGCGACGCAAACGCCCCGTATTGTCGGCCCAGGCCGGGCGTCGGTGGCTGTTTGGCGGCTGCCAGCTGCGCCTGAAATACCTGCCTTATACTCAGACAACCCCAGGCTATATACGGCGACAGTCGACTGCAGCCCCGACGGCTGTCGAGGGGTTTCGAGATGGAGCGGGCGTATTGGGTAATCCGGTCGTTGAGGAAGCTGTTCAGGTAGCGGTGCGCGTTATGTTCACCACCGGGCTGGAACAGCGGATTGGGCCGACGCCAGGCATCGGGCAGAGCCGGCCCCCGCTCGGCTTCGTACCAGTCGGCCGGAATCCGGGCCGGTTGCCAGCGGCTGAGGTCGGGCTGTTGCTGGGGCGCGCGCATGGTTCGCTGCCAGTCGTCGGCCCAGCTTTCGCGGTTGCGCAGGGGGCGGATAACGCCATTGCTGGGAAACTCCTGCCAGCGGATGCCGTGCTGCCCACACAGCGCCGTAACGGCTTTGTCGCGCTCGTAGGTGACCCGCAGGCCGGTTTCCTCGTGCGAAAAAAGCGTCTCGATCCGGCATTGGGTCAGCAACGCCCGCAGCACATCGGGAGCATCACGCACGAAAATCCAGAGCTGGGGCTGGCCGGCTTCCCGGGGTTCGGCCGGTTCATCCTCGAACGTGAAGGGCAGCCATTCGTGAACGAGTGGAGCCGCTGGGGCCGGTTGCCAGACCTGTAGCTGCTGATTCAGGTCGGTCAGGCATTCAGAGACAAACCGCCAGTGGCGCTCGTCGTAGTTGGGGTCGGCCATGACCGTTGGCTCAAAGCAGTACAGCACCAGCAGCGGGCGGTTGGCCGAGAGGGCGGCCGCCAGCGGAGCGTGGTCGCGCAGGCGCAGGTCGCGCTTGAGCCAGAGGACGTTGATGGCTGGTTTATTATTCATACTGCCGGGCTTGATACAAGCATCTGTACGGCTAATTTGTTTAGCTTCACTCAACCAAAACCAAGCCCGTTTATGACCCCCGATGCCGCTTTTCAATATGCGAATTTGCTGGTACTGCCCCAGTGGATGCTGATGATCGTTGCGCCCCGCTGGCGCGTTACCCAGATGCTGGCGCGCATGCTGCCCATTCCGATGACGCTCGGGGTTATGTATATCTACTGGCTGTTCAACAGCTCACCCGCGGCCGGTGAGGGACCGGGCTTCGATCTGCAGGCGTTTTCGACGCTGGCCGGGGTGCAGTCGTTGTTTACGGGCGCTAAAGAGGCTGTACTGGCCGGCTGGATACACTACCTGGCTTTCGATCTGGTGGCGGGGAGCTACGTGCTGCGCGACGGGCAGGAGCGGGGCATTGCGCACGGGTGGCTGATTCCCTGCCTGTTTTTCTGTTTTTTGCTCGGGCCGATCGGACTCCTGCTGTACGGTCTGCTGCGTTTATTTCTGCCTAATCCATCGGATACGAAATTTTAATAGGGTTTTAAACAAAAATACTTGCAATTAGTTACGGTTGATTTTATCTTCACCTTACAAATAACGCCTGGCTTGTGAGGGTCAGTTTATACCGTGACTGCGAGTGATGAAGATTGGCCGAGTTATTCTGATTGTAAGCATACTTGTTGTGTTTGGCCGCCTGACGGCCCCTGCCCAGCTACTTACCCCCGCGCAAACCCACGCTGACCTGACGTTTCTGAAACGGAAGCTCGACATGCTGCATCCCGGCATGGGGTATTACACGTCCGAAGCCCGCATGGAGCAGTTGTACGATTCGCTCTACAACCGCCTGACCGACCCCATGGACTATCTGGCGTTCTACCGGCACGTCAGTCCGCTCGTCACGGCCATCAAAGACGGGCATACCAACCTCAACCACCGCAAATCTTACATTGGCCGCACCACCCGGTTCATTCCGTTCTACATCCGGCCCGTTGGCGATCAGTATTTCATCAGCCATAACGTATCGCCCGATACCACGCTTCGGCGCGGTACGGAACTGCTCACCATCAACGGCCGCCCCGTGGCTGATCTGCACCGGGAGCTGATGAACGCCGACCATTCCGGCTCCGACGGCGATAACCTGACCGGTCGCCGGCAGTGGAGTCTGGTGCAGTTTGCCGATTATTACGCGGCCTGGTACGGTTCGGCCGATTCCATTCGGATCACCTACCGCTTTCCCGACGATACCCTGATCCGGCATACCAGCCTGCGCTGCCCCACGCTGAATGGATTCCGGGCCGTACTCCACAAACGCTACCGCCACGAGATCAGCAACCGGCCCAACCTGTCGGTCCGGATCGTTGATACCCTGACCCAGACGGCCGTACTGCGCGTATCGACGTTCATGGGCCTGAAGAAAACGGACCCGCTGCAACTGGCCTTTAACCGCGAGCTGAAAAAAGCCTTCCGGCAGCTGCGAAAAGATAATGTGCAGAATCTGATCGTCGACATGCAGGGCAACGGCGGAGGCATCGTGCTGAACTCGGCTCGGCTGCTGCGCTACTGGATGCCGAAGCCGTTTACCATCATGCAGCACGAAGAAATGAAGCGGGCGGCCCGCGCCGAACTCGTTACCCGCTGGAATCCGCTGTCGGCCCTGAACTTCAGCCTGCACTACCGCCAGGACAAGCGGGGTGGTTTTGCCAGCCGGTCGGGTCATAAGCGGTTCCGACCCCGCCAGCGGCTGGCTTTCCGCGGCAACCTGTATTTCCTGATGAACGGCGCGTCGTTCTCGGCCACGACCTCGGTGCTGGCCAAAACGCTGGATGCCGGTCTGGGTACGTTCGTTGGGGAAGCCAGCGGCAGCGCCTACTGGGGTGATTTTGCGGGTCATTTCAAAACCGTTACGCTACCCAATTCACGCATACAGGTTCGTATTCCGCTCAAGAAGCTGTACCATGCCGTAGACCCCGGCCGGGCCAATGGCTTTACCGTAGAGCCCGATTTCGTAGTGACCCGCTCCTACGACGACCTGATGACCAACCGGGATTATATCCTCGACTACACCCTCCGGCTGATCCGCGATGGCGTCGTTGTCCGCCCCGGCCTCGACAAGCCCGCTCTCAAAACCCGCCCTCTACAGGCCTCGCGGTAAAGACACGGCCGCAATAAGCCGACCCTCTCCAGTACGTTCACCTGTGTCCGTGTCCTCACGGACACCTATGCGTCAGCAAAACCATCCGGGTAGGTGTCCGTGGGGACACGGACACGGGTGACTGGAGGAGCGCCTTTTTCGCGAAAAAAGCCTATCTTTAACCCGTGTATTGCATTGTCGACGTTGAAACCACCGGGGGTATAAACGGACCGTCCCGACTTACTGAAATCGCGATCTTTCGCCACGATGGCCAGCAGGTAGTTGATTCATTTCACTCGCTGCTGAACCCCGGCTGCCCGATTCCGCCGTTTATTCGTCACCTGACCGGTATTTCGGACGAAATGGTTGCCGACGCCCCGGTCTTTGCCGACGTGGCTGCCGACGTGCTCCGCATCACGCAGGACGCCGTATTTGTAGCTCACAATGTCTCCTTCGATTTCAATTTCATCAAGAAAGAACTGAACTGGCTGGGGTACGATTATTTCCGGCGCACGCTCTGCACCGTTCGAACCAGCCGCAAGCTCATTCCCGGTCATGCTTCCTACAGCCTCGGCAAACTCTGTCAGGCGCTGGAGATTCCGCTCAACGGCCGCCACCGCGCCCAGGGCGATGCAGCCGCTACCGTACTGCTGTTCGAGATGCTGCTTCAGCACGACAAAAACGGGCTTATTCCGCGGGTGAAGTAAATAGGAATGGCTCAATACGGTTGGCTGCCAACGAGTAACGGCTTGTTGAATAGTCCACTTACCATACCGTAAACTCCTTATTCATAAGAATTAACGACAACCCTGATCATCGGGTTATAAATATCTCCATTGGGAAGTTGGTAAAATGAGCATGGGGACCAGGAACCACCATTGACTCGAGTACAGGAAAGGATTTCTTTAAGACCTTTTGCCATCCCTATACTTTGCCCAAAGCATATTTTATTTCCCTGTACATCTTTTAAATCATCGGAATCAGCGTATAACCACTCCATAGCTATATGAAACCCGTCTGATGGCGTTTTTATAGCATAAGGTCTTAGGTCTACTACCGCCCATCCCGGATTTAAAGCATGCACTACTATATTGTCATGTATAACTAGTTCATTGGGTAAATTTGATTTATTACTATAGACCTTCACTCTAAAAGGTGTATTATAAAACCTGTCATTTTCTATGAAAAAAACGACTTTATCAATATAAGAATTATCGGAAACAGGTTCACTTTTGACTAAAAAAGATAACTCAAGATTATTTTGTGTACAATTCGAATGTTTACCGTCTGGCTTATTCTTATTTATACCAAACGTATTTACTTTATACACTCTTCTATTACTCACTTTGACTTCATTAATAGCAATAGATTTTTCTTTTAAAACTATCTTTGAAGTAGTATCGCTCCCTATAACTATTCTCTCAGATGTATAACCTAAAGCACTCACAATTAACGTATCGCTGTTTTCTTTATTATAATATACGAATGCGCCAGAAGAATCTGCTATAACTCCGTGAGATCTGCTCACATTATGAACATTAGCGTAAGGTACAGGGCTACCTTTTTGGTCTATGACATGGCCTGTCAACGTTTTTTGAGCAAGCGCCGAGACAGAAGCTAAAAAATAAATCAGGAAGCTAATTACTTCAGTCTGTTTTCTGTTTTGCATTGACAAAATCCGGGGCAATACTTATTCCTAATAAGAAACAGAGAAACTGTGGGACTAGTTTACTTTTAATAAACTAGTCCCACAGTTCAGATTAGTTGGCAGGTCCGCAAGGGCCGACACTTTCCCACTGAACTGTAGTGCCCATCTTAAAGAAGAGTCTATATTTGGTACACGATTTTGCACTTACACATTGCCCAGCATTAATTGTACTATACTCAAATATAGTTGTACAACTTGTTCCCCAGAATCTGCCAAGAATGCCTAATTCTTCACTGCTGAAGGTTCCATTTGTATCTGCATATGTAACCCCCGTAAACAGCGTGATACAGCCCAGGATACGTAACGCATGTTACATTTTCTTTTTCATATCAGAAGCTTGATTAAGTGAATGATTGGTCGAAATATATGTATATATATATTAAAATAAAATAAATATAAGATAGATTGTTGCATAAACGATTCAAGCCAGTGACAATCTTCACACCTTCAACAGAGCCATAACTAATCCTTGTTCTGTATGTGTATCAGGTTTTATGTCCATAAACAAAATAGATTTAACTGCCAACTAAATATTAGAGAATTGTGGCGATGACGGTATTGCGATTGATGCCAAGCATACGAGAAGCATCACAAATAACTGTTCCGTTAAGTATCATCAGTACAACCTGCTTTTAGACGCTGGGATCGCAGGTTTAGCGTATTAGGTTTAGACGAACATGCGTTCGCAGTCATAGCACCGATGCCGTCGGGTGCTAGTTGGTTTAATGCCGTAACGCGTGAGTGGCTGAGTTAGGCCGCAGCGTATATAGGCAACTGTTTATGAGGCCGTAATTAAGGATAGGCAGTTCAACGTTGTTTCGCGGGTGAAGCAAGCTTAATTTTCCAGCCCCGATAAATTAATCAGCGCCTGGTAGAGCCGTCGGCCGGGTAAGGCCCCGATCGGGATGTCGATCGTGACGCTGAGTCCTTTGCCGGGCTGCGTCTGCCAGTCTATCTTCCCGTTCAGAAGCGCCACCCTCGACTCAATGCTACCCAAACCCAGGCCGTTTCCTTTCTGCTGGATGACCTCGTAATCGAACCCGTTGCCGTCGTCGGTATAAACCAGCGTCACCATGTGCTGCGACTGGTGCACCCGGAGGGCAATGTAGCGGGCGTTGGCGTGCTTGAGCGAGTTGCTCAGCAGTTCCTGCGTAATCCGGTACAGCATCACTTCTATGTCGGTCGGTAACCGGTTGGTCAGCACCGTATTGGGGCGGTTGTCTTCCATCGACTGATCGAGCAGGAGCTGCGCCTGTACGATACCACTGGCGTTGATCCGGTTGATCAGTTCCTCGATGGCGGGCAGGTAGCCATGCTGCTCCAGCGTTTTGGGGTTCAGCTTGCGGAGCAGGTTCCTGATGTCGCCGATGGTGTCGTTGATCAGGCTGAAGATGGTGGTTTTCAGGGATAAGATACCTGGCGTTTCGCCTACCTGCTGCGTTAGCTGGGTCGTATACAGTTTGATGGTCGCCAGCCGGGTGCCGATCTCGTCGTGCAGGTCGCGGGCAATATCTTTCTTAACCTGTTCCTGAATGTCGTATGCCAGCCGGAGCCGTTCGGCCTGCTGGGTGCGGATGGCGTTTTCGCGCCGGCGTATCCAGCCCAGTATCAGCAGCGCGGCCAGCAGGCTCATCAGCAGCACGAAGGGCCACCGCAGCCAGAAAGGGGGGCTGATACGAATGGCCAGTTTCCGGACGTGGTTGCTCCAGTGGCCATCGCGGTTGGCGGCTTTGACCTGAAAGGTATAGTTGCCGGGGGGCAGGTTGGCGTACCGGACGTAGTTCCGCTCGCCCGCCGATACCCATTTCTCATCGTACCCACTCAGCTGGTACTGGTAGGTGTTGCGGCCGTTGCTGACATAATCGAGCGCGGCAAACTCCAGCGAGAGGGTGTTCTGATCGTGGGTCAGGTCAATCTGGTTTACCTCATCGACATAGGCGTAGGCCGCCAGCGGCATCTCATTGACCGAGAACGAATAAATATGAACCTGCGGATTGAAAAAACTGCTGCGGAACAGGTCGGGCTGAAAGCGGTTGAAGCCGTTGACCCCGCCAAAGTACATGTCGCCGTTGGCCACGCGTACGAATGCGTTTCCGTTGAACTCGTAGCCCTGAATGCCGTCGGCGGGCGTAAAGTTCTTGACGGTCTGCGTAACCGGATCGATCCGCGACAGGCCCCGGTTGGTGCTGAGCCAGATATGGTTCTGAACATCGGTCAGAGAGCCATACACGAATGAGTTGGCCAGCCCCTGCGGTTCGGCGTACAGCTGGAAGCGGCCCGTATGGGGTTTGAGCGCGACCAGCCCCCGGTCAGACGCCAGCCAGAGGGTTTTGCCGTTCGGACCGGGCCGGATGTGCAGAATAGTATAGCCGTTTAGGCCGGTCCGGATCAGCCGCCAGGCCAGCGGGTTGACCGGTCCGGCACCGGGCCTGGCCAACGGGAGCTGGTAGCAGAAATAACCGTTCAGGTACGTACCGATCCAGAGCTGGCGCGCTGGCGCATCGTACCAGAAGCTGAAGATATTTTGCCCGGCCAGGTGCGTTACCCGGCTCCAGCGTTTCCGGATGGTGTTGAGCGCGTACATGCCGTCTTCGGTAGCAGCAATCAGCAGGGAGTCGGCTAGGCTGACCAGGTTTCGGGTGTAGTTGCCGGCCACCAGGCTCGTTGTGGGCTCGAACCGGATCGGGTCAAAGGTCTGGGTCTGGGGTTGGTAAACCATCACCCCACCGGTGGTGCCTACCCAGATCCGGCGCTGCGGGTCGCGGTAGAGGCATTTTACGAAGGTGTTTACCGGCAGATCGTTCCGGCCTATATTGGTCAGATAGCGCTGAACGATCCGGTTGGTTTGTGGATTGAGTACGTCGATGCCGTTTTCGGTAGCGATCCAGAGCCGGTCGAAGCGCTCTTCCAGAAAACCCCGGATGGTGTAGTTGCTCAGGGTCTGGTCGGGGGGGAGGGTAGGTACGGCCAGCCGTTTGATCATGCCGTTGAACTGAAACGCATCGGGAACGATACGCGCCAGCCCGTCGGGGTCGACGTTGGCCCAGACGATGCCGAGATCGTCGACGTACAGTTTGGTGATCTTGAAATCGGTGAGCGGGCGGGCGTTGTCGAGCGAACCGTTGACCCGGCCAAACAACCGCGACCGCTTGTCGAAATACAGCACACCATCGCGCTGGGTACCGAGCCAGAGCCGCCCCCGCTGATCGGCGCTGATGCTGTAGATGGCACTGATCGGCTTGGCGCCTGCCGTTTCGTAGGTCTGGAACGTATTATGCCGGTAGTCGAGCCGAATCAGCCCCTGGGCGGTTCCGATCCAGGCCACGCTGTCTTTGTCGATCAGAAAGGAGAAAACGGCCTGGACCGACCCGAGTTTATTGCCGGGCCGGTCGCTGAAATAGCGCACATACGAACGGGTGCGCAGGTTGTAGCGGAGCAGGCCTTTAGGTTCGTGCAGCCAGATGTCGCCTTCGGGTGTGCGAACGGTTGAGCTTTGCAGGTCGTACTCTTTGGTCGGATGCAGGCTGGGGTCCAGCACCGTTCGCTGTCGGGTCTGGTAATCGAAATGCACGAGTCCCTCGCGGTCGCTGAGGTACAACAGGCTGGTGGTGTCGACAAAGAAAGGCAGGGTACGGCTGGCGATGAGCTGTTTGCCCGGCGAATTCATGAACTCGAACCGGTCGCAACGCCGGTCGTACCGGTTCAGGCCGGCTTCGGTACCGACCCACAGATCGCCGTTGGGCGCTTCGATGATGCCGAAGATATTGACCCCGCGCAGGGTGCCGGGCAGCGGGGTGCCGCGCTCATCGAGGGCGGGTCGGTAGGTTCGGAAGCGGTGCCCGTCGTAGCGGTTGAGGCCGTCCTGGGTGCCGAGCCATAAAAACCCCCGGCTGTCCTTGAGCATGTAATAGACCGAACCCTGGGTCAGCCCGTCGTCGACACTGATGTGGTCGACCCGAAAATGAACCTGGTTGGTTCCGCCTGCCGACTGCGCCGACACCTGACCCGTCAGGATGCACCATAGGTACATCAGGCCAATCAGAATGCCAGCCGGTAGTCGTAACATGAGGAAGGAAGGAATGAGTAATTATTTGTAAATGAGATAAGTATTTATCGTAATTGCAAGCGGCTACAAACAAAAACGAATGTACCGACGGCCTTGCCTTTCCGAAGCGCCAGCCCGAACTTATGGGTTATATTTGCTCCCGGTATTTATCAATACTTCATCATGCGCCTTCCTGCTTCGCTTTCCGTATTGCTTATGCTCAGTTCATCGGCCGCTCAGGCCCAGACCAACCCGTCCTTATCGTATCCGGCTACCCGAAAAATCGACCAGGTCGATACGTATCACGGCACATCGGTAGCCGACCCGTACCGGTGGCTCGAAGACGACCGCTCGGCAGAAACAGCGGCCTGGGTGACTGCCCAGAACAAGGTCACCTTCGACTACCTGGCCCAGATTCCGTACCGCCGTCAGTTTCAGACCCGTCTCGAACAGGTCTACAACTACCCCAAATATTCGGCCCCTAGCCGCAAGGGCGACTGGTACTACTTTTCCAAGAACGACGGCCTGCAGAATCAGTCGGTGCTGTACCGGCAGCGGGGGCTCGACGGTAAGCCCGAAGTAGTCATCGACCCCAACAAACTCTCGACCGACGGCACAACCCGGCTGGGCGCGTTCTCGCTCTCGAAAGATGGCGCCTACGCCGTTGTCGGCACGTCGAAGGGTGGCTCCGACTGGCAGGAATACCGTATCATGGATCTGGCGACCAAGACCTACCTGCCCGAAACCCTCGAGTGGGTAAAGGTATCGGGGGCGGCCTGGCAGGGTAACGGCTTCTACTACAGCCGCTATCCCAAACCCGAAGGATCGGCGCTGGCGGCTAAAAACGAAAACCACCAGGTCTTCTTCCACACGATCAACACGCCCCAGAGCGCCGACCGGCTGGTCTACGAAGATGCCGCCAATCCGCAGCGGTTTCATATCGTCGGCACCACCGACGACGAGCGATTTGCACTGCTGACGATCAGCGACCGCGGCAAAGGAAAAGACGGCAACGCGCTCCTGGTGATGGACGCCCGGGCCAAAACCACGGGCTTCGTGCCGGTGATTGGGGAGGTGACCAACTTCACTTACAGCGTACTCGACAACGACGGGGCCGACCTGCTCATAGAAACCAACGCCGACGCTCCCAACAACAAAATCATGCGCTACAGCACCGCATCGAAGAAATGGACGCCGGTGCTGCCCGAAAAGCCCGAACCGCTCGTCAGCGCCCGTACGGCTGGCGGCAAACTCTTCGCCGAATATTCGAAGGACGTCACTTCGCGGGTATACGTATACAGCTACCAGGGCAAACTCGAAAACGAGATCAAGCTGCCTACGCTCGGCTCGGCCGATGGGTTCGGGGGCGAGAAAGACGACAAGTTCGTATTCTACACCTTTACGTCGTTTACCTTCCCGCCCACGATCTACCGCTACGATCTGGCCAGCCGGAAAAGTACGGTGTTCCGGGCGCCGGAGGTAGATTTCAAACCAACCGATTACGAAACCAAACAGGTGTTTTTCACCAGCAAAGACGGTACACGGGTGCCGATGTTCCTGACTTACCGCAAAGGCCTGCAGCTGGACGGTACCAACCCGACGCTGTTATACGGCTACGGTGGGTTCAACATCAGCCTGCCTCCCGGTTTTAACCCGCTCCGGATTCCGTTTCTAGAGCAGGGCGGTATTTACGTGCAGGTTAACCTGCGGGGCGGCTCCGAATACGGCGAAACCTGGCACGAGCAGGGGATGAAGCTGAAGAAACAGAACGTATTCGACGATTTCATCGGCGCGGCCGAGTACCTGATTGCCCAGAAATACACCAGCCCGGCCCGGCTGGCCATCCAGGGCGGCTCGAACGGCGGTTTGCTGGTCGGCGCCGTTATGAACCAGCGGCCCGAGCTGTTCCGGGTGGCTGTTCCGCAGGTGGGCGTTATGGATATGCTTCGTTTCCATAAGTTCACCATTGGCTGGAACTGGATTGCCGACTACGGCAGCGCCGACAATGCCGACGAGTTCAAGGCGCTGTATGCGTACTCCCCCCTGCATAACCTGAAGCCGGGCCTTAACTACCCCGCGACCCTGATCACCACCGCCGATCATGATGACCGGGTTGTACCGGCCCACTCATTCAAATACGCGGCTACCCTGCAGGAGGTGTACAAAGGCACCAATCCGGTGCTGATCCGGGTCGATGTCAACTCCGGGCACGGGGCCAGCAATACCAAGAAGAACATCGAGACGACGGCCGATATCTATTCGTTCATCCTCTGGAATATGGGCATAACAACGCTGAAAGAGGCGGCAGGCCGATAGGGTAAGTTGGGTATAAATACTTAAACAGGCTGCTTTTTGGAGAGGTGCGTTTGATGTCTGGGAATAAGCCTTATTTTTGGCTGTTTACAAAAGTCCCACTATACCATACGTACCATGAAAAAGTTACTTGTTTTTTGCCTGCTCACCGTAGCAACCCTCACCACTCGCGCTGCTGATCTGTCGGTAGACGCTTACCTAATTGATGATCAGCAGGTTGAGCAGCTGTTTGCACAAAGCGAAGACGTTAGCCTGGCCACCGTTAGTACTAACCTCTTACAGAGCCAGCAACTGACCGCCGACCTGACGGGCACGGCCCGGGTAAAAGCCGGTGGTAAAGAGTTTGTACCGGCTTTGCTGTTGAACTTCTTTCTGGGAGGACTAGGTATTCACCGGTTTTACTTAGGTACCGAAACGCTGACCTGGGTGGGTTATATTCTTACCTGCGGTGGAATTTTCGGGATTGTGCCCCTGGTAGACTTCGTTGTCCTGATTGTTAACCACGATAACCTGTCACCTTATATCGACAATCCGAAGTTTTTCATGTGGGCCAAAAACTAGTCGGGCCTGTCTGATCGATCCAGCGCCTGCCTTCATCGAGAAGGCAGGCGTTTTTGTTTAACGGACCAGGGTCAGTATCTCCTGGCGTACCTGCGCGTTGAACGCGTTGGCCCGCCGGGTGTTGACCTCCCGAATCAGCACGTCGGTTCGGCGAACGCCCCCTGCCTGAAACGAACCAAACAGGCCGGCTCCGATCCCCCAGGCCGACAGGTAATACCCTTGCAGGAAGCTCGTAAGCCCAAAATACAAACCCGCCGACTGAACCAGAATCGATAAGGCAGCCTCGCCCGGTTTGCCCGCGTACAACTGGCCGGCGCCCGGAATAAACGTAGCGAGCCACTGCGCTTTTTTGGCGTTCTTCAATTGGGGCAGATGTTGGTAAGGGTCCTGCCGGGTCGTGGCGGAGTCGGGCAGCGTCGATAGCAGTTCCCGAAAGTGTAGTTGAGCCTCTTGCCAGCGCTGAAGTTCATTGAGGGCCAGAATCCGGATGGCCATCAGCAGGGGCGTTGCCCGAACGGCCGGGTGTAAGTAGGGTAAACGATCGAGGAGCGATAGGGTATTCTCGAACTGCCCGGCCAGGTAAGCACACAGGATCTGTTCGTACCGGAGCCGGTACAGCAGACTGTCGGGGTAAAGAAGCTGCAGCTGGCTGTTCAGAAAGGGTACCGATGCGGCATAAAGGCCCTGCTGCTTCAGACACTGCACCTTCCCCAAAGCGGCCGTGAACTGCTCGCCGGGGTCCGAACTCATGAAGATGGCGCGCTCGTAGGCCACCCGGGCCGCCAGAAACTGCCCCGATGTATAGAGTGAATCGGCCGTCTGAAGCCGGCTCTGCGCCCTACCGGTTAAGCAGGTTACGCAAAGGAATGTGCATATCAAACAGAATCTTGTTATCATAAGTCCGGTTAAATTGATCGCGCTGCACGTGTACGGCCAGGGTGCTTCCCCAGATGGCGCCCCCGTAGAACAGGGTAAAGAGAGAGCCGAACCCCAGAAACCGCAGGCTCTTGGGTCCATCTTTCCGGTAGCCCTCCCAGGTGAGCAGCCCCAAAGTGAGAACGGGTAAGAAAGCCGCAATACCCTGCTTTGGTTTCCCCGCGTACAGTTTGCCCAGGCCCGGCACAACGGCACTCAACAGACCGGCTACTGCGGGCGAACGGCGTTTCTGCGCCTGCAAGCCAGTCCGGTAGCTATCCAGGTGTTTTTCTTCCGCGCTCAACGCATAGGACGAATACCGAAACTGTTGGCGCAGCGTGTCGTAGCGCTGAAACTGACGTTGCAGCAGGGCGATGCCAGCCTCCTCGAAAGCCCTAAGCTCGCGGAGCGTTGAATCAGGCGCCGGTAACTGCCGGGCCACCGCCGAAGCCGCATCCAGCTTCTGCTGGAAGGTTAAACAATAGGCGCCAAAATACTGCGATTTGATGTAAAAAGGCGAGCCCGACGATACGGACAGCAGGTGCTGGCTGGCAAGTTCGAGCGATTTTCCGCTGTAGGCGAGCCAGCCGGTCAGGTAAGCCAGCGAATCCAGCTGAGGTCTGCTCAGCTGGCGTGTATCGATCGATTGTAAGACAAACGAGGCTTCGTCTACCTCTTCCTTATCGGCCAGGTAGTGGGCAAACTGCCACTCCTGACTAAACGCCGACGGCTGAGCGGAGGCCCGGCCTGCCAGCAACCAACCGGCCAGCAGTATCCAGTAAACAGATGTCGTCATTGGTAGCGGCTCAGTGAGTCAATGATCGTGCCATCGGCCGGGTTGAGATCAACGGCTGGCACATCGAGTAAGCCTATACGGTTACAGCGCATAATCCGGTCGGCGCTCATAAACACGCCTTTGACGAGGCCGTATCGTTCAATGGCCAGTTTGCTGAAGTTGGAGCAGGTGATCTGATAGGGGCAGTTTCGGGCCAGCTGCTGCGACATGAGCCGCTGATACCCCAGCAGAGAACCTTTCAGCACCAGCGAAACCGGATTGTAGCGTGCTACCCAGCTCCGTTGGCGATACTGCACCGGTCGCTGCGAATTGCCGGCCCGGCGGTACTGGGCAAACACGGCACTGTTCTGAAAATCACGATCAGCCAGCAGCTGTAGATCTGAAACCGGTGTCTGCGCCCGGCTGCCGATAGTTACACCCAGTGCAACTACGAGCCCTGAAAGCCAGCGGTTCATTGCTCAACGGTAGCGTTAGCCGGAATAGAATAATCGAAATAAGGACTGGAAGCCGCGCTGTTCAGCCGAAAATCGGAATAAACCGTTTTAGAAACGGTTGAATCGCGGTTCTGGTAAACGATTTCGGTGGTTGTAGTCGGGAAAGGGCGACCTTCCAGGGGCTGGTAGTTGTAAAAATAGACCTTCCGGATTACCTTCCCGGCGCCGTCTTCGTAGTGCATGTAGATCGGATTGGCCCGGTCATATACGATTCTGACGTGTTGAACGGGTGCTTTTTTGTTCGGGGTTTTAAGCCGCCAGTCCGTAACCAGCAGTTTGCCCGTATTGGTGGTTTTAGCCTGTACGAAGCCGGCCTGAATCAGCCCCATATCGGACGTAGTACCGTTCAGGAAAAAAGAAATCTGGGTCGTTTGGGTGCTGAAGGCTTCGTTCTGGTAGCGAATGACCGCATTCCGGACAGGATCGTAAATGCTGGTTTCGCCGAGCTTGTTGGCCAGAATAACCACCCGGCGCGGAAACGAGAAATGGGTAACCATGTTGCCATTCCGCTGGTAAAACACTTCTCCTTTGATGGTAATGGACTTCCCCTGCTGAACCTGTCGGGTAGTGACCGTAGCTGACAGTCGGTTAATGGCCTGGGGAGACAGGCACAGGAACGCAGGGATAAGCAGAACTAGACTAACTTTCATGGGTAGGTGGGTATCAGATGGTTCCAAAAATAAACAATCCCGGTCATCATGCGACAACCGGGATTGTTTTACTGGCCCTACGCCAGTGATATAGCTACCTGCTTCGGTCTTCTGCTACAGCTTGAAGGTAACGCCGAGTTTCAGCGTAGCCAGGCTGGAACCCAACTCGGCAAAGCCTCCCAATGACTCAGTAAAGAAATAACGGCCTCCTATGTGGATTGGCACATAAACCGTTGTATAAGTGGGATCTATTCCGACCGACCGCAGATAGGTGTCACCATAAGAAAGCCGGTAAAAGGACAAGCCCAGACCAGCATACAGATCAGCTTTGTCGGTAGACAGGCTCAACAGCTCGTTGAAGTGGTAAGACCCCCGAGCGCCAATATCGAACGAGTTCACACCACTACCGTAGCTTCGGTAACCCAATACCCCGCCAACTGTGATGTTCTTCATTATGCCTACGTCAAGTCCGGCGTTTAAGCCGATACCGCTTCCATTGAAATAGCCGTAGCCACCAACGCCAATACCGAGGTTAACAAACTTGGTTCCTTTATCGATAGCCATCTGTGCGTACGACTGGGTACCTGCCAGCAAGCCAATGACCAGCAGCATTAATAAGTTGAATTTTTTCATGTCACAAATCTGATTTTAAGTAGAATTTGAGGGCAAAGTAATAGGCATTTCTATCAGCTAACAAACCAGCCTGCAAGCCACTTATTTATCGGTACGCTGCCGAAATGTGTACCCTAAGCACAAACGGTGTTGAGTAAACAGATAGACAAACAGAGCGATATATGAAATAGCTTTTAATCAGTGGGTTAGGTTATGTTCGTTTCCTGACGATGCGATCAGAGGCCCTTACGCCCCCTGTAGAAAGTAATTTGGGCCATATGAATAATTCCGGGTTAATCCGGTCGGAACCCAGCCGGAAAATACCCGGCCGATAGCGGGAAAATACGGGGCAGTTATGCACAGGGTACTGATTGGCTGAACTATATCGATAAGAAGTCGTTTACGAGGCAGTCGTTTGCCGATAGGTTAATGACTGCCTTCACCAAAAGCATTAATTCAGGCCCTGCAAAACCGGGCAAAGACCATTGGCCAGAAGCAATCAGCCTGGCTAACCGAGTCCCCGGTCAATGCGTTTCTGCCCCAATCGGCTCGCTATTGATCGTATCCGAACTCTTCGGCCTGAATCTGGTTCGATAGATGAAGCCCCAAACCGCTTCGGGCCAGGGCAAACACGAGTCTGGCCTTAGTTATATGACTAAATCTGTATAATTTAGCGATTAGTATATCTACACGTTATGGCCGGCGAGACTGAATTTTTTAATCCTGATTCACTAACTGAGAATGAGCGATTGAGCTTTGCCTTGCAGGCTGCTGGTGTAGGTACCTGGGACTGGGACCCGATCCGCGAACGGGTTCGGTGGGATGCACGATGCAAAGCTCTCTACGGCTTCTCAGGCGACGATCTGGTGCCGTACGAGCATGTGATCGATCAGGTTCACCCCGACGATCTGCCCCGACTTCGTGACGCGCTGACGCGGGCCGTAAACCCCGACTCGGGGGGGCAGTATGATGTCCGGTTTCGTACTGTAGCGGCCAACGATGGTCAGCTACGCTGGCTTCACTGTCAGGGAAAGGCTTATTTCAACGCCGAACAGGTCGCTTACCGGGTGAGTGGTATCGTACAGGACGTAACCTCGCAGATGCTGGATCGGGAGGCCCTGCAACGAAGCGAAGACCGGTTGCAGATCATTCTGAAGCACGCGCCTATCGGCCTGGGACTACTGAGCGGCCCCGACTTAACGTTCGAACTGGTTAACGAGCAGCTGGCCCGGATGGCGGGTCGCCCATCGAGCCAGCTGAAAAACAGACCTTTGCTCGAAGCATTGCCAGAACTGTCGGAGCAGGGGCTGAAGGCTATTTTCGATACCGTGCGCCAGACGGGGCAGCGGTTTGTGGCGCCGGAGCTGCCGGTCATGCTCGAACGCAACGGGCAGCTGGAAACCGCTTATTTCTACGCCAGTTTTGAACCGGTTCAGGAGCCCGACGGCAGCGTCAGCATCGTTGATTTCAGCCAGGAGATTACGCAGCAGTTGCAGGACCGGCGCCGGCTGGAAGACAGCGAGGCCCGTTTTCGAAACATCGTTGAGCTGGCGCCTTTTGCGGTAGCGGTCTATGAGTCCGAAGACCTGATCATATCGGTTGCCAACGAGTCGATGATCCGAATCTGGGGCAAAACTCCGGCTGTAATCGGGCAGAAACTGGCTACAGCGTTGCCTGAGCTGGAAGGCCAGCCATTTATTCCGCTGCTGAATAACGTGTTTCAGACCGGTCAGCTCTACCGCACCAACGAGCAGCCGGCCGACCTGATTGTTGGTGGCCAGTTGCAGACGTTCTGGTTCAACTTCGTTTACCAGCCGCTGACCGACCTCGATGGCCGCGTTTACGCCATTCTGAATATGGCCGTCGATGTAACGGAGCGCGTGATGGCCCGCCAGCAGATCGAGCAGAGCGAAAGCCGCTACCGGAACCTGGCGGGTGAGCTGGAGGTGCGCGTGCAGGAACGGACCCAGGAGTTACGCCAGATTAACCAGGAGCTGAAACGCTCGAACGATAACCTCCAGCAGTTTGCCTACGTAGCCAGCCACGACCTGCAGGAGCCGCTCCGCAAAATTCAGTCGTTTTCGTCGTTGCTGACCGAACACTACCAGACCGGGCTGAGCGACGAGGTAAAGGACCTGCTTCAGCGGATGGCTGCGGCCGGTTCGCGTATGTCTACCCTGATCCACGATCTGCTGACCTACTCACGCGTTACAACCCGCAAGCGGGTGTTGGAAACGGTTTCGCTGAACGAGGTCATCAGCACAGTACTCAATACCCTACAGGTAATCGTCGACGAGCGAAATGCCAGCATCCAGATCGAGCTGCTGCCGACCATCAACGGCGATCAGTCGCAGCTGGAACAACTGTTCCAGAACCTGCTCAGTAATGCGCTCAAGTTCACCCCCATTAATCGGGCGCCCAGCGTACAGGTAACATACGGCATTTGTGAGGTGAGCGAACTACCGGCCACGATCAGCGTAGCCAGCGAAGCCGGGCAGTTTCATCGGATCAGCGTGGCTGACCAGGGTATCGGGTTCGACGAGAAGTACCTGGATCGTATTTTTCAGGTGTTTCAGCGGCTCCACAGCAAGAGCGAATTTCCGGGTACGGGCGTTGGACTGGCCATTTGCCAGCAGGTGGCCGAAAACCACGGGGGAGCCCTTACCGCCACCAGCAAACCCGGCCAGGGCGCTACGTTCAGCCTGTACCTCCCGGTCTGAAAGCCCGACCGATCAGTAGCAAATCCGGCAGGGTTTGTAACCAAGGCTGCGGGCACTGCCCGTACTGACGCGGCTTATGGTTGATCGGCAGCGGGCCAGGCCGTGGCACTCGTGACTATGGTAGGCATAGGCGCTGCGACTTTCGCAGATCAGTACCGTTGCCGTAGCGGTAGCCGGTCGCAAAACGGGTTTGTGCCGGTCCGTTTGGGGCGTGGTCCCCTGCCAGTACCCAACGTGTATGGCTATCAAACAGCTTATGTACCGGAACCCCGTCGTCTTTAGCAACCCATTCATACCAGCAGCGAGTTAGCAGCCTGACTGGTCGATTTGTAAATGATTTGTACAACCGACTACAATCGGGGCTGGTTTTGTTGATCGCTAAGGTCGCTGCCTGTTGGGATTACCAGATTGGTAAATTAACTGAACGGTGGGTAACCTGGTGGTTATACTAGTAAACGGTATGACTATTGTTAGAAACTGATCTTGCTACGATGGACCGTACAGCTTTACCGTTTGCTATTTGGTCCGGCCAGGCCAATGTGCAGGCTGTAAAGCTAGACCATAAACGGGTCGCTGATAAGGGATTTGATCTACTTGTGTCTGAAATTCAACGGCCTACCTGATTGATTTCGGGCCTTTAGGGAAGCCAGTAGAGCCGATTGTTTGGGAAGTTGATAAGACAGACGCACCTGTTCCACGTAGGTGGCCAGTAAATCATAAAAATCCGCAGAAGGCTTAGAGGTTGCAAAGTGATTCATAGCAGGTATGTTTAGTTACGCAAATGTGTACGTAAATTATAATAAGCAAATTAATTGCCAATTAAAATGTTGAGGATCAGCAATCTTGTTATTCTTGTAAGTATTCTTTGTCGATAGGATCACGATAAAATGAGAAAAGCCGGGTTTGAAAACGGCCTCTGAACGAGTGTATCCTGATCGGTAGGTAATCTGCCAAAACAGCAGGATACCTGACGTCGTTATCTGGTTAATATATTTCGTTAATCTATTATTAGGTTAGCTGACAAGCCTTCCCACTTACTCAATGAATGATGACGTTAATCCATTGGGCCTCAAATCCCTGACTGAGCGCCTTGACCTTAATTTTGTACTGCAGGCCGCTGGGCTGGGCGTCTGGGAGCTGGACCCCCAGACGAACCAGGTAGACTGGGATGACCGGTGTCAGCGTCTGTTTGGCGTAACAAATACGGATTCACTATCGTACGAACAGGCCGTTCGTCATATCCATCCCGACGATCTGGGTAGGGTGCAAGAAGCGGTACAACACGCCCTGACAGCCCAGGCCGACGGGCGTTACGATATTACCCACCGAACCCTGGGAGCCGAAGATAATCAGCTACGCTGGGTGCGTTTTTGGGGGCAGGCCTACTTTGGCGAGGAGGGTAAAGCTTACCGGCTGGCCGGTGTGGCGCAGGACGTTACGGAACAGGTACTGGCCCGTCAGCAGGTAGAAGAACGCGAACGGCGATTTCAGTCGCTGATTGAGCAGGCCCCCGTTGCTACCAGCCTGTTTGTCGGGCGCGACCTGGTTATTTCCATCGCTAACGAGCCCATGCTGCAGTTCTGGGGCAAAGGCAACGGGGTGCTGGGTAAGCCGCTGGCCGAGGTACTGCCCGAACTCCGCGAACAACCCTTCCTGACTATTCTGGACAACGTATATACAACGGGTAAGCCCTACCAGGCCGTTGCGGATCGGTGTGAACTGATCATCGACGGGGAGTTGCGTACGTTTTATTTCAACTTCACCTACCAGCCCATATTCGACGAACAGGAACAGGTATACGGGGTTATGAATATGGCGGTCGATGTGACCGACCAGGTGCTGGCCCAGCAGCTCGTCAAAGAAAGCCAGGTGCAACTGCTGTCGCTGTTCGAACAGTCGCCGGTGGGTATTGCTATCATCAGCGAAGAGAACCTGACTTACCAGATGGCCAATCCCTTTTATGGGGCTCTGGTAGGGCGCCGGCCTGAGCAGCTTGTTGGTAAGCCGCTGCTTGAAGCCCTGCCGGAGCTGGCCGGACAGGGCTTCGACCTGCTGCTGCGGGAGGTGATCGAGACCGGTGTTCCCTTCAGTGCCAACGAAGTTGCGGTTGATCTGGTCCGCAACGACCGGCTCGACCGGATTTACGTTGATCTTCTGTACCAGCCCCGAATCGATATAAAGGGAATTGTTTCAGAAATACTGGTGGTGGCTACCGACGTGACGCAGCAGGTGATGGTCCGCCGTAAGATCGAAGACAGCGAAGAGCGCTACCGAACCCTGTCGGGTGAGCTGGAGCAGGAAGTACAGCGCCGAACCGAAGAGCTGATGGCCGCCAACGAAGAACTGGCGGCCACCAACGAGGAGCTGGCCTCGACCAACGACGAATACGCCCGGCTCAACGACGAACTGGGCGAGGCCAATGAACTCTTCAGCCGGTCGAACCAGAATCTGGAACAGTTTGCCTACATCGCGTCGCACGATCTGCAGGAGCCCCTCAGGAAGGTGCAGCAGTTTGGCGATCTGCTGCAGGCCGAATACAGCCAGCAGCTGGGCGAGGGGCGGCTGTATGTAGAGCGTATGCAGGCTGCCGCCAACCGGATGTCTACCCTGATCCGCGATCTGCTGAATTTCTCGCGGGTGTCCATGCGGCAGGAAATGGTCGAATCGGTATCGCTGACCGACGTAGTCAATACGGTGCTGACGGACCTCGAACTGGTTATTCAGGAAAAGGGCGCGGTGGTGCGGGTTGAGCCGCTTCCGGTCATTGAGGGCGATCAGTCGCAACTCGAACAGCTGTTTCAGAACCTGCTTAGCAACGCGCTCAAGTTTACCCAGCCCGGGCGCGTACCCCAGATCGACGTTCGGCTGGAAACGCTGTCGGCGTTCAGGCTGCCACCCTCCGTCAAACCGGCGCGGCTGGCCAGCAGCTACTACCGGATCGATGTGGTCGATAACGGCATTGGGTTCGATGAGAAGTACTTGGATCGTATTTTTCAGGTATTCCAGCGGCTGCATAACAAGCGCGACTACGCCGGTACGGGCATCGGACTGGCCATCTGCGAAAAAGTGGCGGTCAACCATGGCGGGGCTATTACGGCTGCCAGTGAGCCCGGCCAGGGCGCTACCTTCAGCGTTTTTCTGCCGGTATAATCCGCTACGATACGGTTGGACATTAGTCGTATAGTTAAAATACCTTTTAACTATAGAATCGCTCGCTCTGATTGTGTTACATTAGCCGTCAGATGAACCGGATGGAATGAGCCGGTGGGGATATGAGTAGCGAGAGCCAACCATTAGAGCCTGAAAATGCCCTGGAAATCGAGCAGTTGAGAGCGGCTCTGGAAGCCGCCCAGGTTGGTACCTGGGATTATAACTTCAACACGCACCAGGCCCAGTGGTCGGGTATATGCAAGCAGCTATTCGGCCTGCCTCCCGAGGCAACCATAACGGCCGATACCCTGCTGGAGCGCGTTCATCCGGCCGATCGGGAGTCGGTTCGGCTGGCCAACAAACAGGCGCTCGATCCGCAGGGTACCGGTGAGCATAACATTACCTTCCGGACGCAAACCGAAACCGGTGGGTACCGATGGGTACAGGCCAAAGGTAGAACCGTTACCGATTCGATGGGGCGCATTATTCGGTTTGCCGGTATCGTTCAGGATGTCAGCGAGACAATCTGGGCGCGCCAGCAGCTGGAGGCCAACGAAAAACGCCTGCAGCAAATATTCGAACAGGCGCCGGTTGTGTTGTCGATCGTAGGGCGCGAACCCGATTTTGTGTACCGCATGGCCAACGAGGCTTTTGCGGCCCTGGTCGATCGGCCGCTCGATCAGATCGTCGGCAAACCCCTGCTCACCGCCCTGCCCGACATAGAAGGCCAGGGGTTCGATAAACTGCTCGAGCAGGTGGCCACCACGGGGGTACCGTATGTGCAGCGGGCCGCCCCCGTCGAGCTGGTGCGCGGTGGGCAGCGGCAGTCGTTGTACTTCGACTATCTGTATTACCCGCTCCGGGAGGTCGACGGCGAAATTACCGGCGTCATGGGCGTCGTTATCGACGTAACGGATCAGGTGCTGGCCCGCCAGGTCATTGAGCAGGGGCAGGAGCGCTACCGGGCCCTGTCTCAGGAACTGGACGAGCGGGTAAAGCAGCGCACCCGCGCCCTTAACGAAGCCAATCAGGACCTGAGCCGGTCGAACGAAAACCTGGAACAGTTTGCCTATATCGCATCGCACGATTTGCAGGAACCGCTGCGTAAGATCCAGTCTTTCTCGTCTATCCTGCAGGAGCGCTACGGCGACAGGCTGGGCGACGACGGGGTCGACCTGCTGGAGCGGCTCACCCGCTCGGGCGACCGGATGTCCCGGCTGATTCGGGATTTGCTGAGCTTTTCGCGAATTGCTACCCGGCAGGCTACGCTCAATCGGGTGTCGCTTCAGGAAATTGTCCGGCAAACGCTGGATACGCTATCGATCACCATCGAAGAAAGTAAAGCGCAGATTCGGGTAGGCGATTTGCCCATAGTAGAAGGAGACGAAACGCAGCTGGGGCAGCTATTTCAGAATCTGCTCAGCAACGCGCTCAAGTTCCGGCGCCCGGCGGTCCGCCCGGAGGTGTCTATTGCCGCCCGGTCTGTACAGGCAACCGAGCTGCCTCCCCCGGTTCACCCGGCCCGGGCGTCGGACGTGTACTGCTGGATTACCATTTCTGACAATGGCATTGGCTTCGACGACAAGTATACCGACCGCATCTTCCAGGTATTTCAGCGGCTCCACAGCAAGCAGGATTATGCAGGTACGGGGGTCGGGCTGGCCATCTGCCAGAAAGTCGTCACCAACCACGGCGGCTACATAACCGCCAGCAGCCAGCCGGGCGTAGGATCGACATTCCACGTGTACCTGCCCGCCTGATCCGTGCGGCTACGGATGCATACTTACCTATTACTCAGTTGGTAAGAACTTAGGCCTGAGCCTTTAGTGAGTCAATGTTGCACTTTTATAGAGCTAATCGGGTCAATGTCGAACAATTTTGACAAATAATCGCTTGTGTACAGTATCAAAGGGGTCTTCATACCCCAATGGTGTGGATAGAATTGGAAAGCAGGCTGATTATGTTAGTCTGCTTTTTTGTTGACTACCCGATCTATGGCCCTGATTGCGTATTTTTACTTAAGTACGCCTATAAAAAAAGCCCCGGATTCGGGGCTTTCTCGGGAAGAGACGAAGGCGCTTAGTGAGCAGCTTCTGTTTTCAGTTTCTCCTTGAATACTTTTCTGAACTTGTCGAGCTTGGGCGCAATGACGAACGCGCAGTAGCCCTGCTCGGGGTTGTTGGCAAAATAACTCTGGTGATAAGCTTCGGCTTCGTAGAAAGTCGTGGCCGGGCTGATCTCCGTCACAATGGGGTTGTTGTAGGCGCCCGCTTTGTTGAGCTCGTCTTTAGCCGTTTCGGCCAGGCGTTTCTGCTCCTCGTTGTGGTAAAAAATAACCGACCGGTACTGCGTGCCTACGTCAGCGCCCTGGCGGTTGAGCGTAGTTGGGTCGTGGCTGCGGAAAAAAGCTTCGAGCAGCTCCTGGTACGTAATTTTGGCCGGGTCGTAGGTGACCTCAACGCATTCGGCATGACCCGTTGTACCGGTACATACCTCTTTATAGGTCGGGTTGGGTTTCTGGCCGCCTTCGTAGCCCGATACCGCGTCATAGACGCCGTCGAGCGATTCGTACAGGGCCTCGGTACACCAGAAGCAGCCTGTTCCGAAGGTTGCTTTTTCAACGTTTGCTGATTGGCTTGTGGTCATAACAGTCGATTTTTTCGCAACGGCCGGTTGCGCCTGCGCCGATAGTCCGGTGGCCGAAAGCAAGGCTATCGAGAAGGCAGTCAGGCGCCGACAAAGGGAGATCGCAACCATTCGGTTGAATAGAGGTTATTGAAGTAGGCTGAGTTTGTCAGCACCATCTTCATAACGTAACTGCTTCCCGTAAAGTTTGCCGTGAAAGACTTCGACCTCGACCGTTTCCGCTACGATGGCTCCCAGCCGTTCAGGATCAAAAAAGCCCCTACTAAAGTTGACGATCTGTACGCCGACAAAGACGATTACGAAAGCAGGCGGAGCGAACAGGCCGGCGAAATCGACTCGTGGCAGGAAAAGATGTACGCCCATAACCAGTATGGTCTGGTCGTGGTTTTCCAGGCGCTGGATGCAGCCGGTAAAGACGGAACCATTCAGCACGTATTTACCGGCACCAACCCAACGGGCGTACGGGTCTACTCCTTCAAACGCCCTACCGAACAGGAACTCGATCACGACTGGATGTGGCGCAGCTGGCGCGAGCTGCCCGAGCGCGGTACGATCGGCATTTTCAACCGGTCCTATTATGAAGAAGTGCTCGTCACGAAAGTACACCCCGAGATCCTGACCGAGAGCCAGCGCCTGCCCGAGTCCGAAACCGAAGACCTCGATAAACTCTTCAAAAACCGCTACGAAGGCATCCGCGACGTAGAGAAGTTCCTGCATCACAATGGCTTCGTTACGCTCAAATTTTACCTGCACGTGTCGAAAGACGAACAGGCCGACCGACTCATTGCCCGCATCGAAGACGCCGACAAAAACTGGAAGTTCGACGAAGGCGATGTAAAAGAGCGCGGCTACTGGGATGAATACCAGCAGGCCTACGAAGAAGCGATCAACGAAACGGCTACCAAATACGCGCCCTGGTTCGTTATTCCGGCCGATGACAAGAAAAACATGCGGCTGCTCGTAGGCCGGATCATCATCGAAGAACTGAAAAAATTACCCATCAAAGAGCCCAAGCCCGACAAAAAGCGGTTTGAGGAATTACAGAAACTGATCCCCGTTATTCGGGGTCAGTAAAATGCGGCTACTACCAACCGGAGGAGCCGCCAATAGCCATGAAAAAACTAAACATCAGGCAGTTCCGCTACGACGGTCGCCAGACATTCTCCCCAGACGTTCCTACCCGAACCGACCCGCTCTATACCGACGAGGCCGACCGCGATGAGCAGCTGGCCCGCCTGGCCGAGCGCATCGACCAGGCCCAGAACCGAATGCACGCCCACGGCCAATATGGCCTGCTGGTTGTTTTCCAGGCTATGGACGCAGCGGGTAAAGACAGCAGTATCCGGCGGGTGTTTCGGGGGGTGAACCCGTCGCGGTTCAAGATCGCCCCCTTCAAGAAACCGGCCGAGGAGGATATGAAGCACGACTTTTTGTGGCGGTTCTGGCAGGAGCTGCCCGAGCGGGGCTATATCGGGGTCTTTAACCGGTCTTATTACGAAGAGGTGCTGGCCATGCGGGTGCATCCCGAGCGGCTGCGCGAAGGATACATTCCGGCTAACCTGCTGCCCAAAAGCGACACCGATCTCTGGAAACAGCGGTTTGCCGACATCGTACATTTCGAGGACTACCTGTTTCGGAATGGATTCCCAATCGTGAAGCTGTATCTGCACGTGTCGAAAGAAGAGCAGGGCCAGCGGCTCATTGCGCGGCTGAAGGATCCCGAAAAGCAATGGAAATTCTCGGAGAACGACCTGGAAGAGCGCCAGTTCTGGCCCGACTACGAACGCGCCTATGCCGATACCATCAACGCGACCGCTACCCGCAACAATCCCTGGTACGTAATACCCAGCGACGACCGGCTCAACCAGCAGATCATCATTGGGCATATTGTGGCCGACCTGCTGGAGAACCTGCCGACCGGATTTCCGCAGGAAACCGCCAAAGAAGCCGCTGCTCTGATCCGCAAAATCGAGAAACAGGACGCCGGTAACTGATGGCGGGCTGAGTATATATACAGATGCTTCATACGGACCAGCGTGCCGTTCACCCTCTAAAAAGACGGCTTTGTCTATTTTTCGGTTAGTCCGAACTTATAGGGGTCTACTTTTGCGTTGTCATCAACGGATACGCCCAGCCTGCCAACCTGTAGGTAGGCCAGTCTCACGACCACCATGAAACAAACTGTATTAATCAGGCTGTTATGCCTGACTGTTCTGCTCATGCCCACTGTATATGCGCAGGCCCAGGCTGATCAGAACGCCAGCCCACGAGCGGCCAGCCAGGACAAGTTTACCATCAGCGGGTACATAAAAGATGCATCGAACGGAGAAGGTCTGATTGGCGTATCGGTCTATGTCAAAGAAACCGCCACGGGGGCCGTAACCAACAGCTACGGCTTCTACGCCGTTACGGTGCCGGCCGGTACCTACAACCTGGTCATCACCTACGTTGGCTACGAGAAACAAAACAAAACCCTGACCCTGACCGACCAGAACATCCGGCTCGACCTGGAGCTGAAAGAAGAAGGCCGGCAGCTGCAGGAAGTCGTCGTGTCGACCAAACGCGACGATGATAACGTCAAAAACATCGAGATGAGCGTCAACCGCATCGATGTGAAAACCCTCCAGCGGATTCCGGCACTGCTGGGCGAAGTCGATGTGGTGCGGAGCATTCAGCTGCTGCCCGGCGTGTCGACCGTGGGCGAAGGCGCTACGGGCTTCAACGTGCGCGGAGGTAGTATCGACCAGAACCTGGTGTTGCTCGACGAAGCGCCGGTCTATAACTCCAGCCACCTGTTCGGCTTCTTCTCGGTCTTCAACCCCGACGCGGTGAAAGATGTGAAACTCGTAAAAGGCGGCATACCGGCCCTGTACGGCGGTCGTGTGTCGTCTATTCTCGACGTCAGGCTCAAAGAAGGAAACGCCAAGAAACCGGAGCTAAACGGCGGCATCGGGCTTATCTTCAGCCGGTTATCGTATGAGCGGCCCCTCTTCAAAGGCAAAGGGTCGTTTATCGTGGCGGGGCGCCGGTCGTACGCCGATATTCTGGCCCAGCCGTTCCTGAACAATGATCTGAAAGGCGCCAAGTTTTATTTCTACGACCTTACGGCCAAGGCCAACTACCGCTTCAACGACAAGAACACGGTGTTTTTGTCGGGCTATTTCGGACGCGATGTGTTCGGGGCCGATTTCGGGTTCAACTGGGGCAATACCACAGCCTCGGCCCGCTGGAACCACGTCTTCAGCGACAAGTTATTCCTCAACACGACGGCCTATTACAGCAACTACGACTACTCGCTTGACTCTGACCTGAAACGCCGTCCTGAAAACGCCAACGACTATTTCCGGACCGACTCGCGCATCGTCGACTACAGCATCAAACCCGATTTTACGCTGTTTTTGGGCAAGAGCACCATTACGTTCGGTGGGCAGAGTATTCTGCACGATTTCCAGCCCGGAACGGCTACGGCCGCCAGCTCGGGCGACGTTCGTACTTTCGGGCTTACCAGCAAGTACGCGCTCGAAAACGCGGTTTACATCGGCAACGAGCAGCAGGTTTCGCCCAAACTTCAGCTGCAATACGGACTTCGGTATTCACTATTCAACTACGTAGGGCCCGGTGATGCCTATGCGTTCACGACCGACGTACCGCTGGGCACGAGCCGCTTCCCCATTACGACCATACAGTACAAACGGGGCGAAACCATTCAGACCTACGGCAACTGGGAACCGCGTTTTTCGGCCAAGTACGAACTGGGCAACAACAGCTCGCTCAAACTCAGCTACAACCGGCTGGCGCAGTACATTCACCTGATCTCGAACACGACGGCCTCGACCCCGCTCGACATCTGGACGCCATCGACCAACAACATCAAACCGCAGATCGGCGACCAGATTGCGGGTGGATTCTTTAAAAACTTTGGCCGCTCGAACGGATCGGGTAGTGAATTCGAAGCGTCGGTAGAGGTGTATTACAAATGGCTGCAAAACCAGATCGATTACATCGACGGGGCGAACCTGATTCTGAACAAGTTTCTGGAAGGTGATCTGCTCAGCGGAAAAGGCCGGGCCTACGGGGCCGAGTTCTATATCAAGCGCAACCGCGGAACGGTAAACGGCTGGGTAAGTTACACGCTGGCCCGTACCGAACGGCAGGTGGCCGGTATTAACGGTGGCGGCTGGTTCCCGACCCGTTTCGATAAGCCCCACACGCTCACAACGGTACTGCTTGTCGATCCGCCCCAGGCGAAACGCTGGAATTTCTCGGCTACGTTTACCCTGGCCAGCGGAACGCCCGCTACCTTCCCGACCAACCGGTTCGAGTTTGGTGGCTTTACGGGGCAGGTCATTTCGGGCCGTAACAACTACCGTATTCCGCCCTACCACCGGCTCGATCTGGCGGCTACCCTACAGGGGCGGCAACGGCCCGGCAAACGAAAAACCGACAACTGGGTTTTCTCGGTCTATAACGTCTACGCCCGCAAGAATCCATTTTCGGTGTTCTTCCAGCCCGATGCCGATAACCCGCGCCTGACGCAGGCTATCCGGTATTCGGTATTTGCCACGGCCATTCCGTCGGTGACCTATAACTTCAAATTCTAGGGTGGTGCCGAACCGCTCCGGCAGGTTCGGCAATAACGCGTTTTCCCGGCCAGCTCTCCGAAACTGGCGCTTGATTATGAAACACACACGTTACTACGTCCTCACGATACTGGCCGGTATCACGCTGGCCAGCTGCGAAACGGTTATTGATGCCCGGCTCGATACGGGTCCGGCCCAGCTGTCTGTAGACGGCACACTGACCGACCAGCCCGGCCCGCAAACCATCCGGCTTACCCAAACGGCCGGTTATTTCGATAACAGCGCTCCGCCGGTAGCCGCGGGCGCAACGGTGGTCGTAACCGACAATACCGGCAAGACCTACGCCTTTACCGATTCGGACAATGACGGGTACTACACCTGGACACCGGCCGCCAAAGACACGCTGGGCCGCATCGGTCGAACGTACCGGCTGTCGATTACCTATCAGGGCGACACCTACACAGCCAGCTCACGCATGAACCGGGTGCCGGCAATCGACTCGATTATTTTCCGGAAAGAGAAGATTAACCCCCTGTCAGCCACAGAAGGGTACCAGGCCGAGTTTTTTGCCCGCGATTTTCGGGGCGCTACGGACTACTATCGGGTGAAATACTACCGAAACGGCGTGCTGGCCAACAAACCCAGCGACATTATTACCCTGAAGGACGCGTCGTTCTCGGGTAGCGCCGATACCGACGGGCTGGTATTCATCCGCCCGTTCCGGCAGTCGATCAACCCGGATAGCCTCTACGCGCTGAACGACTCGGTCAAGGTCGAGCTACAGTCGCTGACGGTCGAAGCGTATGATTTCTGGCAGCAGTTCAGCCAGCAGATTACCAACGGCGGCCTGTTTGCCACTCCGCCCGCCAACGTACCGACCAATATTGTGAACACCAACCCGAACGGCCGCCAAGCCACCGGATTCTTCATCGCTTCAGCCGTCCGCACCCGTTCCACCAAAGTCACCGAAAGCGCCGTCCGCCGGTAGAGACGCAATCCCTTGCGTCTCATATGCGTCAGCAACACATATGCGTCAGCAACAAAACCTGCCGGGTAAGTGGTCCATGAGGACACGGACCACGGTGGTAGCAAAATACTACGATTTCAGCGACTGCTGAGCCAGAACACCGGGAATGATGAACGCCAGAAAGCCGATGGCCAGTACCAGCGTTAGGGTGATGTGCAGAATGGCCACCACGAGATTGACAATAAACCGCACGGTCTTCATACTAATCTGATTTTGAGAGTAATCAGGATTATTGCAAGAACTATGCCGGTTTAAGAAACAGCCCTACGCGTGGGTAAACCGTGGAGAGCGAAGGCACACTAGATTCGGCCGGCTTCCAGCGCCTGTACGCCTGCCCGGGCCAGCGCCTGTACACCCGCCAGCAAACCCGCAAAGCGCGGGTCCTGCGTCAGTCCTTTCCGGTAGCGACCGTAGATCTGCTGAATAACGACCGCGTTTTTGAACAGGCCAAATACGTAATAATAGAGCAGGTTGTCGATGTTTCGACCGCTCCGCTCGGCATACCGTTCGGCAAATGCCTGGCGGGTCAGATTGCCGGGTAGCCAGGTCAGGTTGAACGTTTTGCGGAACGGATCGTCGGTCGGTTCGGCCCAGTAGGAAAGCGACGTGCCTACGTCCATCAGCGGGTCGCCCACGGTACACATTTCCCAGTCGAGTACGGCGCGGATGTCGGGCAGGTTGTCGGGGTTCAGGACTACGTTGTCGTACTTGAAATCGTTGTGGAGCAGGGTCGGGTTCGGGTTGTCGGGCGGGAGCTGGTCGGTCAGGTAGCGGGCCAGCGCGTCCATGTCCGGAATCACGTCGGTTTGAGCGGCCCCGTAGCGCCTGTGCCAGCCCGCCACCTGCCGCTGTACGTAGCCTTCGGGTTTGCCCAGCTGAATGAGGCCCAGCCGCGTCGGGTCCGTTGAGTGAAGGGAGATCGCATGCAGGTCGACGAGGCTATCGACCAGAGACAGAGACAGCCGCTGCATCACATCGGCCGGAATACCGAGTTTCGGAGCCGTCTGGGCGCGGAGAATCACCCCCTGCACCCGTTCCATGATGTAAAACGAACAGCCCAGGATCGACTCGTCGTCGCAGAAAACGACGGGCTCAGGAATCGGTTTGTAGCCCGACTGTTGCAGAATAGTGAGCACCCGATATTCGCGGCCCATGTCGTGGCCGCCCTTGATGTCTTTGGCCCCAAAGGGCGGGCGCCGGAGAATGTACTCCCGGTTGCTGGTGGTTAGCAGGTAGGTCAGGTTCGAGTAGCCGCCGGGAAACTGGGCAATGTTGGTAATGGTGCCGAGGGCGGGGATCTGGTCAGACAGGTAAGCCTGCAGAGCCGCCCTGTCTAGTTCTTCGCCGGGGCGGGTACGGGTCGGCGTATCGGGTTGGATGATCGTCATGCAGAAAAAAACGGTACGCTAGGCGCGGGCGGCTGCCAGGTCTGCGGGTTTGTTGCGTTTGGTGTCGAGGCCATACTCTTTCAGGATACTCCGGGCCAGAGCGGTTTTGTGTACTTCGTCGGCCCCGTCGTAAATCCGGGCTCCGCGTTCGTGGCGATAATACCAGGGAAGCAGCACATCATCGGTGATGCCCATGGCGCCGTAGGTCTGTATGGCCCGGTCGACCACGTTCAGCATGATGTCGGCTACGAAGAATTTGATTTCCGATATCTGGTTGCGCACCGCAGCCGCTCCAAACTGGTCGATGTTCTGCGCCGTTCGCAGCACCATGAGCCGGGCCGCGTCGATCTGCGCGCGACTTTCGGCAATCCAGCCCTGAACAAACTGCTTTTCGCCCAGCATGACACCGTCTTCCATCTCGCGGGTAGCGGCCCGTCGACACATCAGGTCGAAGCAGCGCTCGCTGATACCGATCCAGCGCATGCAGTGGTGAATGCGGCCCGGTCCCAGCCGTTCCTGCGCCAGCACGAAGCCCATGCCCTCGCCCCCGATCAGGTTGGTTGCCGGCACCCGCACGTCGGTGTAGCGCACTTCGGCATGGCTGCCCCAGTGGTCGGAGCCGTCGCCCATAATGCTGATGTTGCGAACCAGCTCAAAACCATGTGTATCGGTTGGGACCAGAATCATGCTGGCCCGGCGGTGCGGAGCCGCGTCGGGGTTGGTAACGGCCATCACCACCGCAAACGCCGACCCATCGGCCGAGCTGGTAAACCACTTATGCCCGTTGATGACCCAGTCGTTGCCCACCCGAACGGCCGTTGTTCCCATGCGGGTGGGGTTCGACCCGGCAAACTCCGGTTCGGTCATCGAAAAACACGAGCGGATATGCCCATCGCGCAGGGGTTCGAGGTACCGGCGTTTCAGCGGCTCGGGCGCGTACTTGTGCATCAGCTCCATGTTGCCGATGTCGGGCGCCTGGCAGTTGAAGGTGTAATGCCCAAACGGCGACCAGGCCAGGGCCTCACTGACCTGGCCAAACTCGCAGAGCGACAACCCCAGCCCGCCTTCGTCGAGGCTGTGTTGCAGCCCCCACAGACCGGCTTTACGAACCAGCTCCCGCTTCTGATCGAGAATAGCGGCCACTTTTGAGAAATTTCCGGTCAGGTGTTCACTCGTTTCGAGCGGTACCAGCTCGTTCAGCACGAACTCCCGGATGCGGGGCACCAGCGCTTTCGTCTGGTCAGTAGCAAATAAAGGTTCCATCGGGCGGGCAGGAAAGAGTAGTGTTCTGAATGATGAGTTAGGAGCGATGAGCGATGAGTGGTGGAGAGCCAGGCTGGTTTATTACTCATCGCTCATCGCTCCTAACTCATTACTCACTACTGTATATCGTACATTAAGTTGTCGCGGTCTTTGCGGTGGGGGATAACGGTCCAGTGTTTGGCATCGGGCAGGTGGTCCGTGATGATGCTGGCGGCCGTATCTTCCAGATTTTCTTCGTTGGTAATAAAAAACAGGCTGCGCGGATTGTCGGTCTGCGTAGTCCGCACTTCAAAATATTCGTTGTGGTGTTCGATGTCGTGTTTTTCGACAAGCTGGTACTGGGCCATAATCGTACTGGTTAAAGTTAGCACTGTTTCCAGATAAACTAGCATTTGAGCGCGCTGTTCTACAATCTGCGTGTGCAACAGCCAGTCACGAGCCAGAAATGACCGCGCCGGGGCTGGTTCGGGCGGGGAATTAAGTGAATAAAAATCAGCCTGTTTTACTTTTTTGGCTAGCACTTTCCTGATTGACAAACGTTTCGTACCTTTGCGGTCCTGTTTTAAGAGGAGAGAGAAAGGTGAACGCATTACGCGCATACGATATCCATATTGCTGGATTGGAAAACAAACGGCACGAGTACGACTTCACGTCGGACAACGCGTTTTTTGCTGCGCTGGAGCAGGATTTGATCGAGAAAGGCAGTATACAGACGCATCTGGTTCTGGATAAGTCGGAAACGATGATCCGTCTCGATTTTCATATTACCGGCACGGTCGAGCAGCTTTGCGACCGTAGCCTCGATGAATATGATCAGCCGGTCGATGCCCGGCAAACGATGCTGCTTAAGTTCGGCGACCATAACGAGGAGCTGAGCGATGAAATTGAACTGATTGAACGGAACACGGCGACCATCAACGTGGCCCGGTACATATTTGATTTTCTGAGTCTTTCATTGCCCATGAAACGCCTTCACCCCCGGTTTCGGAACGAAGACGATGAGGACGATGAATCGACGGGTAAACTCGTTTATCGGTCAGACGCAGAGCCCGAGGCTAATCAGGACGATCAGCCCGATACGATTGACCCCCGCTGGGCTGCCTTGCGCAAGCTGAGCGACAATTAACGAAGTACAGAGTGCAGGGCGCTCCGGGTATACTGGTTGTCTCCGGCGCTGCCAACTCGACAAAATACGACCAGACAACTTTAGAACGTAGAATTCAGAAAACATGGCACATCCCAAACGACGCCACTCCAGCACCCGGCGCGATAAGCGCAGAACGCACTACAAGGCTACGGCCGTAACCCTCTCGACCGACGCCCAGACTGGCGAAGTTCATGAGCGTCACCACGCTCACGTTTTCGAGGGTAACCTGTTTTACAAAGGGCAGATGATCATCGAGAATTACGCCAAAACGGCTTAATTATCAGCATCTTATAGAAAGTATTTCGTTGACGTCTTCCTGAAGATGAACGCGAAATACTTTTTTATTGCCCGTAGCCTGCCTATTTTTACGCGTATTTTTTTTAACCGGCGTAGCTGGGTAAGTTATTGAACAGACCGAGTCAATGAAAATTGCAGTGGACGCAATGGGTGGCGATTTCGCTCCGGAAGCGATTGTGGATGGAGTGTTGCTAGCCGCTGCTGAATTGCCGGAAAGCGTTGCTATTGTCCTGATTGGCAAGCAAGCCGTACTGGAACCGTTAGTGCATAAGGGCACCGCTGGCGCCCGTGCCCGAATCGAATTGGTCAATGCCGACGACGTAATCGAAATGAGTGAGCACCCCACCAAGGCGCTCTCCCAGAAACCCAATTCCAGCATCGGGATTGGGTTTAAGCTTTTGAAAGACAAACAGGTACAGGCTTTCTGCAGCGCCGGCAATACGGGCGCCATGCACGTTGGTGCCCTGTTCAGTATCAAAGCGATAGAAGGCGTATTGCGGCCCTGTATTGCCGGCTTCGTGCCCCAGATAACCGGTGGTCATGCCGTTATTCTGGACATTGGCGCCAACGCCGACTGCAAGCCCGAAATGCTGGCTCAGTTCGGCGAAATCGGGTCGCTTTACGCGCAGCATACGTTCGGTATCGACCGGCCCCGGGTGGCGCTGATGAACATCGGCCACGAAGAGCAAAAAGGCTCTCTGGTTGCCCAGGCCGCCCACCAACTCCTGAAAGACAACCGCCGGATCAATTTTATCGGTAATATGGAAGGGGGCGATTTCTTCGCGGGTAAAACCGACGTTATCGTAACCGATGGCTTCACGGGCAATACCATGTTTAAACTGGGTGAGTCGTTTTACTCGATGGCTGCCCAGCGCGGTATCAGCGATGAGTTTATCGATAAAACCAATTACGAGTCCGTAGGGGGTAGCCCCATCCTGGGCGTAAACGGCAACGTGATCATCGCCCACGGCATCTCGTCGCCCCTGGCCATCAAAAATATGATTGGACTGGCAATCCGGCAGGTTGAGTCTGATGCGTACACCAAAATTGCACAAGCACTGAGTTGACAGCCGTTTGTTAAGCGGGGCCTCCGTCAAACGAGATCCGCCTAACCGACTACTGCTCCGAATTACCACCAACTTATGACTAAAGCTGCCATCACTGGAATTCACGGTTACGTTCCTGACTACGTGCTGACCAACGCTGAGTTGGAGCGTATGGTGGATACCAACGACGAGTGGATCACCAGCCGTACGGGCATTAAAGAACGGCATATCCTGAAAGGGGAGGGCATGGGCTCGTCGCATATGGGAGCCAAAGCGGTGGCAGGCCTGCTCGAGAAGACAAACACCCGACCCGAAGAGATCGACTTGCTGATCTGCGCTACCACCACCCCCGACTACGTATTTCCGTGTACGGCCAACCTGATCTGCGACATGGTTGGTATCCGGAACGTAGGTAGTTTCGACATACAGGCCGCCTGCTCGGGCTTCCTCTACGCGCTGACCATCGGCACGCAGTTTATCGAAACCGGCAAATACAAAAAGGTCGTCATTGTAGGGGCGGATAAGATGTCGGCAATTACCGACTATACCGATCGAACAACCTGTATCCTCTTCGGCGATGGAGCCGGCGCGGTTTTGCTGGAACCCAATGCCGATGGCTTCGGCGTCCTCGATTCCATTATCCGGTCCGACGGCGTGGGGCAAAACCACCTGTTCCAGAAAGCCGGCGGCAGCCGTTACCCACCCACCCACGAAACCGTTGAGAAACGCTGGCACTACGTATACCAGGACGGTCCGTCGGTGTTTAAGTTTGCCGTGAAAAACATGGCCGACGTATCAGCCGAAATCATGGAGCGGAACCACCTGGCGGGCTCCGACGTGGCCTGGCTGGTGCCGCATCAGGCCAACAAACGCATCATCGACGCTACCGCAAACCGGATGGGTATCGAAGCCGACCGGGTCATGATGAATATTCACAAGTACGGCAATACAACCGCGGCTACCATTCCGCTGTGCCTGCACGATTACGAATCGCAGCTCAAAAAAGGCGATAACCTGGTGCTGGCGGCCTTTGGCGGTGGCTTTACCTGGGGAGCCGCTTACGTAAAGTGGGCGTATTAAGTGAGTAAAGAGTTTTCGGTTTTCGGTTTAACGTGCAGACGCACCTCTATCGAAAACCGAACCCTGTACATAGAAAACCATAAGTGAGTAATGGCAACAACTGCAGATATCCGCAACGGATTGGTCATCAACTACAACAACGATCTCTTTCAGATAACTGAATTCCAGCACGTCAAGCCGGGTAAGGGCGCAGCGTTTGTGCGCACCAAGCTCAAAAGCCTGACAACGGGCCGGGTTATCGATAATACCTTCAACTCGGGCGTTACCATCTATCCGGTTCGGGTAGAACGCCGGAAGTTCCAGTACCTTTACAAAGACGAAGCCGGCTTCAACTTCATGGACCAGGAAACGTTCGACCAGATCAACCTGGACGAAAAACTGGTTGATGGAGCCGATCTGATGAAAGAAGGGCAGGAAGTGGAAATCGTAATCAATGCCGATACGGAAACTCCGCTGTCGTGCGAACTGCCCCCGTTCGTTGAACTGGAAGTAACCTACGCCGAACCCGGTATCAAAGGCGATACGGCCAACAGCCCTAAAAAACGGGTTGAGGTCGAGTCGGGCGCTAAAATCATGGTGCCGCTGTTTATCGATTCGGGGCAGAAAATTCGGGTCGACACACGCACGAGAGATTACGTAGAACGAGTGAAATAAGGTTTGGAAGGATGAATGGTGAATGACCACCGATGGTTCAGGCTTTTCCCTGTTCGTCGTTGTTTCGATAACTCACTCATCACTCATCGTTCATCATTCATCATTACTAGCATGAGCACCCAGGACATTCAGCAACTAATCGACTTCATCTCGCAGTCGGGTTTAGACGAGGTTAACATCGAAACGACTGATCTGAAAATCAGCGTGAAACGCTATGGCACGGCCTCGCCCGTTGCGCAGCTATCGCCCACTACCGTAGCGCCGGTTCCGGCTCCGGTGCCTGTTCAGGCACCGTCGGTGTCAGCGCCTGCGCCTGCGGTAGCTGCCAGCCAGCCCAGCGCAGCACCGGCCAGCACGTCGAACTATGTGACCATCAAGTCGCCCATGATCGGTACGTTCTACCGGTCGTCGAGCCCCGAAACGCCCTCATTTGTTGAAGTCGGCGATAACGTTTCGGAGGGTAAGGTGGTCTGTATCATCGAGGCCATGAAGCTCTTCAACGAAATCGAGTCTGAAGTATCGGGCCGGATCGTGAAGGTACTGGTCGAAAATGCCACGCCGGTCGAGTACGACCAGCCGCTGTTCCTTGTCGAACCCATTTAATTAGTGATTGGGTGATTGAGTGGTTGAGTGAAACTTTGTATCGTCGTATCACTCAATCACTCAATCACTCAGTCACTCAATTTATATGTTTAAGAAAATACTCATTGCCAACCGGGGCGAGATTGCGTTGCGGATCATCCGGACCTGCCGCGAAATGGGCATCCGGACAGTAGCCGTTTACTCGACGGCCGACCGTGACAGCCTGCACGTGCGCTTTGCCGATGAGGCTGTATGCATCGGCCCGCCCCCCAGTCGGCAGTCATACCTCAGCATTCCAAGTATTATATCGGCGGCCGAAGTAACCGGCGCCGACGCCATTCACCCCGGCTACGGATTCCTGTCCGAAAACGCCGAATTCTCTCAGATCTGCGCCGATTACGGCATCAAGTTTATCGGGGCTACGGCCGAGCAGATCAACGGCATGGGCGATAAAGCCACGGCTAAAGCCACCATGCGCGCAGCCGGTGTGCCGGTTATTCCGGGCTCGGAAGGCCTGCTCGAATCCATCGAAGAAGGTAAAACCCTGTCGGCCGACATGGGATATCCGGTTATTATCAAAGCAACCGCCGGTGGTGGTGGGCGTGGTATGCGGATCATCCGGTCGGAAGACGAGTTCGAAAAAGCGTGGAACGACGCCCGTACAGAAGCCGGTGCTGCCTTTGGCAACGACGGGCTGTACCTGGAGAAGTTCGTAGAAGAACCACGCCACATCGAAATCCAGATCGTTGGCGACCAGTACGGTACCGTTTGCCACCTGTCGGAGCGCGATTGTTCCATCCAGCGCCGGCACCAGAAGCTGGTCGAAGAAACGCCGTCGCCGATTGTATCGGATGCGCTGCGTCAGGAAATGGGCGAAGCGGCCATCAAGGGCGCGCAGGCCATTGGCTACGAAGGCGCCGGTACCATCGAGTTTCTGGTCGACAAGTACGGGAAGTTCTACTTCATGGAGATGAATACCCGTATTCAGGTAGAACACCCGATTACGGAAGAAGTAACGGACTTCGACCTGATCAAAGAACAGATCAAGGTAGCGGCCGGCGCCGAAATTTCGGGCCGGAACTATACGCCGAAGCTCTACGCCATGGAGTGCCGCATCAACGCCGAAGATCCCGCCAACGGGTTTCGCCCGTCGCCGGGTAAGATTACGGTGTTGCACCTGCCGGGCGGCCACGGTGTCCGCGTCGACAGTCACGTGTACGCTGGCTATACCATTCCGCCAAACTACGACTCGATGATCGCGAAGCTCATCGTTTCGGGCCAGTCGCGTGAGGAAGTGATTACCCGGATGAAACGGGCGTTGCAGGAGTTTGTGATCGAAGGCATCAAGACAACCATTCCGTTCCATATCAAGCTGATGGACGATCCCGGCTTCAAATCCGGTCAGTTCACAACGGCTTTCCTCGACACGTTCGACTTCAGTACGATAAAGTAAGTACCCACATAAAGCCCGCGTCGGCTCATCCTTATAGATTTTCCGGGATGAGCCGACGCGGGCTTTCTGCTGCATAGCATTTTTTTGTACATTCACGGCTGTAAATCAATTCGTTTGCCATGACAGCTCTTAACGACGCCAACCCGAGCCCCCTTGCCAGCCTCGATCAGTGGGAAGACGACCTGCTGACACGCTATCCTGAACCGGAACATAAGGCCAAAGAAGACTACCGCAACTACGACAATCCTGAGCGGGATACGGTGCGGGAGTTCTACCGGCTTAATCATACGTACCAGACGTACGATTTCGTACTGGAGAAAGAACGGGAATTTCTGTCGTTCGATAAAAAAGAGCTGCCGGTCTGGGGAGCCATGGAGTTTCTGAATACGCTTGTCGATGATTCCGATCCCGATACCGACCTCGATCAGCTGCAACACCTGCTCCAGACTGCCGAAGCCATCCGGGCCGACGGACATCCCGACTGGTTTGTGCTGACGGGCTTCCTGCACGACATGGGTAAGGTACTTTGCCTGTTTGGCGAACCGCAGTGGGCCGTGGTGGGCGATACGTTCCCGGTGGGCTGCGCTCATTCCGACCGGGTCGTTTACCCCGAATACTTTGCCAACAATCCTGACAGCCGCGACGAGCGCTACAATACCAAATATGGCGTATACGAGCCCAACTGCGGCCTGCGTAACGTGCATATGTCGTGGGGCCATGACGAGTACCTGTATCAGATGATGAAGAACTATATGCCCGAGCCTGCGCTGTATATGATGCGTTACCACTCGTTCTACGCGCAGCACCGCGAAGAAGCGTATAGCCACCTCATGGACGAGCACGATCACAAGATGTTTGAGTGGGTGCGGAAGTTCAACCCGTATGATCTGTACTCGAAAAGCCCGAAGCCACCCGTTGTCAGCGAGCTGAAACCGTACTACGAAGATCTGATTGCCAAGTACCTGCCCGCTACGCTTAAGCTCTGATTGCCAATATGTATTGATAGGCACAGCCTGCACAAAGGTCTTTATCCTTGTGCAGGCTGTGTTTTTATAATTACTCCGTTAGCCAATGCTGCTGCTTTGTATTGCGCTCTACCTGCTCTCTAATATTGGCGTTGGTGTATGGGCATCCCGGCGCGTAACGACCTCGCAGGATTTTGTGCTGGCCGGTCGGCGGTTGCCGCTGGTGCTGGCCGCTTCGGTAACGTTTGCCACCTGGTTTGGGTCCGAGACGCTCATGGGCGCTCCGGCCATGTTTGTAGAGGGGGGCGTTCAGGCCGTTATCGAAGAGCCGTTCGGGTCGGCCCTGTGCCTGTTTCTGGTCGGTGCTTTTTTTACGCGGCCGCTCTACCGGATGGGTATCACGACCTTCTGCGACTACTTTCGGATTCGGTTCGGGCGATCGGCCGAGCTGTTATCGGCTGTTATGATGATTCCGTCCTACTTCAGCTGGATTGCGGCCCAGCTGATTGCCATCGGTATTGTGCTGAGTGTGGTTACCGACGTGCCCCGCGAGTATTGTATTCTGTTCAGTGCGCTGGTGGTCATGATCTACACGCTGCTGGGCGGTATGTGGTCCATCTCGATAACCGACTTTTTCCACAACCTGATCATCGTGGTGGCGCTGGCCGTGCTGGGCGTCATTCTGTGGCAGGAGGTTGGTGGCTGGGCAACCATTCAGCAACGGACCCGGCCGGGCTTTTTTCGGTTTCTGCCTCATCCGACGCTGAAAGGCTGGGTCGAGTACCTGGCGGCCTGGTTCACCATCGGGCTGGGCAGTATTCCGCAGCAGGATATTTTTCAGCGGGTTATGGCCGCAAAAACAGAAGATACGTCCGTTCGGGCGTCGTACCTGGCGTCGGGCCTGTACCTGACCATTGCAATGCTCCCGCTGTTCATCGCGCTGAGCGCCAGAATTCTGCACCCGAACCTGCCCGGCGACGGTCAGCTGATTATCCCGAACATGGTGATGCAGCACGGGAGCCTGCCGTTACAGATTCTGTTTTTCGGGGCGGTATCGTCGGCCATCCTGAGTGTGTCGAGCGGGGCTATCCTGGCGCCGGCTACCGTCTTCGGCGAAAATATTGTCAAGTTTTTTCGGCCCGACCTGCCCGATCAGGCGCTGTTGCGTGTCATTCGCTGGGCCATCGTGGTGATTACCCTTATCTGCGTCATCATGAGCACCGCCCGCGATACCAACATTTTCGATCTCGTCGGTGAGTCGTCGGCGTTCAGTCTGGTGTCTTTGTTCGTGCCGCTTACGGCCGGTATTTACTGGAAACGCGCCAACCTGACCGGCTGCCTGTGGTCAATGGCGGCCGGCTTGGTGGTTTGGCTGGGTTGTATCTGGCTCGAGACCGATTACTCGCCCATGATGTGGGGATTGCTGGCCAGCACCGTAGCTATGGCAGGAGGGAGCCTTATCCGAAATACTTCTGCTCAATCCGACCCACATAGCCCAGATACGTTGCGGTACTGAACCAGGGCTGAATTTTGGCGCCGATATTGGGGTATAGGTTCAGCTGATCGAGACCGACAACGGGCGCCCAGACCAGCTCGAGCGCGGTAGTTTCGGCGGGGTTGAGCGTGGGTTCGCCCTGCAGGTTTCGGGCCGCAAAAACGACGTGTAGCACATCATCGTTACGCTCGGTCAGCAGCATCTCGCCCGCCAGAATCATCTCGCCAATATCGACAGAGACACCCAGTTCTTCGCGGAGTTCGCGGGTAACGGTTTCGGGCAGGGTTTCGCCCCGGTCGCAGTTGCCGCCGGGCAGCGCAAAAACATCCTGCCCGCCGTATTGGTAGCGCATGAGCAGGACTTCGGTCTGGTTCTCGAAATAGCGCCAGATCAAAGCAGAAGGACGAACTTTCATGGTGGGGATATGCGAAATAAATGGTCAGTTTACGGGCTGGCCAATATACGCGCCAGCCCGTAAACCGACCAGGACAACGATAAATTAGTTCAGGTCGCGGGTGGTTTCGAAGAGGAACCACGTCCGGCGTTCGGTTTCGTCGATAAAGTTCTCGAGCAGGCTGGCCGTGGCTACATCCTCGGCTTCGTCGGCCAGTTTGTGGGTATCGCGCATGTTGCCGGCCATCTTTTTGTTTTCGGCGATGAGGTCGAGCAGCATGTCTTTGGGCGCAACGAAATCATCGTCATTGTCCTTGACGCGCTGGAGCTGGGCAATATGAGCTACTGAGCGGATGGTATTGGCGCCGATCTTGCGGACGCGCTCGGCCAGCGGATCGATCGTGGCGAAAATCTGGTCGGCCTGTTCATCGAGCAGCAGGTGATAATCGCGGAAATGGCGACCCGATACGTGCCAGTGGTAGTTTTTGGTTTTGATATACAGTGCAAACGAATCGGCTACCAGCCGGTTGAGCGCTTCGGCAACCTTCTCCCGGCCTGATTCGGCCAGATCAGACGGTGTTTCGAGGGCTTCGATGGGATTGATGGCGTTCATGAGTATGTCTAGTTTCGTGAAAGGTACAACCAGAAAACACCGCCCGGCGGCTATTGTTTGCTCAGAATCGGCTCAACACTTTTTCCGACACGGTCTGCCCGATCGAGAGCGACGAGGTAGCTGCCGGCGACGGGGCATTGACCACGTTGATGGCCTTGTCGGTCTCCAGAATCGCGAAATCGTCGAGCAGCCCGCCGGTACGGTCGCAGGCCTGCGCGCGTACGCCCGCTCCGCCTTCTTCGAGGTCGTCTTCCTGAATAGCCGGAATCAGCGCCTGTAATGCTTTGGTGAAAGCCGCCTTCGAGAACGAGCGGTACATTTCGCCCAGGCCCGTTTGCCAGTATTTGGCGGCTACTTTCTGAAAACCGGGCCACGACAGGGTTTCGTACAGCTCTTTCAGATTCACGTCGGACTTGGTATAGCCCTCGCGCCGGAACGCCAGCACCGCATTCGGACCGGCTTCAACGCCCCCGTGAACCATGCGGGTAAAGTGAACGCCCAGAAACGGGAAGTTCGGGTCGGGAACCGGGTAAATCAGGTGTTTGACCAGGTGTTCCTTGTGCGGTTTGAGCTTGAAGTACTCACCCCGAAACGGCACAATCCGAACATCGACAGGATCGCGCTGCGTCAGCTGGGCAATTTTGTCGGAGTAGAGACCGGCGCAGTTGACAACGAGTTTGGTTTCGTACCGGCTTCGGTTGGTCACCACAATGCTCAGGCTGGTGCCGGGTGTTACCTGCTCAACGCGCTCGTTCAGGCGCAACTCGCCCCCGAGCTGCTGAAACTTTTGGGCCAATTTTTCGCAAACCTGGGTGTAGTCGATAATGCCGGTATACGGCACGGCAATGCCCGCTATGCCGGCTACGTGCGGCTCAATGTCGCGCATTTCTCCGGCGGAGATCTTACGGATGTTGGTCAGCCCGTTCAGCTGGCCCCGTTCGAACAGAATATCGAGCTGTGGTAACTCGTCGGGTTTGGTAGCTACTACAATCTTGCCGCACAGCTCGTAGGGTACACCTTCGGCCTGGCAGAAGTCGAGCAGCATCTGATACCCACGGATGCAGTTGGTCGCTTTGAGCGAGCCGGGCTTGTAGTACAGCCCGGAATGAATGACGCCCGAGTTATGGCCGGTCTGGTGACGGGCTACGGCGGGTTCTTTTTCGATGAGAACAACGCTCAGACCGGGTCGCTGCTGTTTGATTTGCAGGGCGGTAGCCAGCCCCACAATGCCGCCCCCAATAATTACTACGTCTGTCATAAGAGCCTTATCTCCGGCAGCATCCTGCTACCGGAGATACAAGGCTACAAAGATACGGCTTTCGGTCTGACCCGCTTCTACGTCGACGGCGGGAAATCAGCTCATATAGGCCTTACAGGGAGATCGTTTTGCCGGTTTCGGCTGCGCGGTAGATGGCCTGGAGCAGCCGAACGTCGCGTTTGCCCTCTTCGCCCGTGATGTGGCCGGGCAGGGTCTTACCGTCGAGCAGGTCTTTGCAGACGCCGTCCATGTGCATGGCCTGGTGGTTCACAACGGGCTGTTCGATGGGGCCTTTGCTGGTGCGGCCTTTGAGGGGGCCGTAGCCAAAGGCGGGCGACAGTTCGAACCAGCCTTTTTCGCAGGATGCGTAGAGCCGCTCCACACCCGCCGTGTAGCTGGTTGTCGAGTTGCTGACGGCCCCGCTGGGAAACCGGAATTGCCAGAACAGGGTCTCTTCCACGTCCTTGAACTTTTGCGGTTCGGTTTTCGGGGAGAACTGGGCCGTAACCGAAACCGGTTCTTCGCCCGTTACGTAGCGCGCGCCCTGAACGGCGTAAATGCCTACGTCCATCAGTGGCCCGCCACCCGCCATCGATTTTTTCATCCGCCATTGGGTGGGGTCGCCAATCCGGAACGCATCACTGCTCTCGATGAACTTGACCTGGCCGAATACTTTCTCCTGGCCCAGCCGCATCACCTCTTTCGTGAAGGGCTCGTAATGCAGGCGGTAGCCGATGGCCAGTTGTTTATTGGCTTTTTTGCAGGCATCGATCATCGACTGGCAATCCTTTTCGGTGATGGCCATGGGCTTTTCGCAGATGACGTGCTTACCGGCCTGGGCTGCCCGAATCACAAACTCGGCGTGCATCGAGTTGGGCAGTACGACGTAGATGACGTCGATATCTTTGTTATCGGCAATCCGGTCGAAGGTTTTGTAGTCGTATACGTTGGCCTTCGGAATGTTGTATTTCTGCATCCATTCCTCGGCTTTGGCGGGCGTACCCGTCACAATACCGGCCAGGCGGCAGTGTTTGGTCTGCTGCAACGCCGGGGCGAGCTGGTTTTTGCTGTAACTGCCCAGGCCAACGAGAGCAATACCCAGTTTGCGATCCTGATTGCCCGCGGTCGTGATGGGCCGACCCAGGACGTCGGTCAGAGCGGGAAGCGTAATGGCCGATGCGCCCAGGGTGTTGAGGAAGGTTCGGCGCGAGAGTGGAGTCGGTGTTTTCATACTGCAAAAAGAGCTGTATAGGGGCACTTTACCCGTGTATACAGCTCTTTTCTATCAACAGGTATCGACCCGGCCGGTTACTTAATCAGGCCGATCTGAATGTCGGTCACGCACTGGTCAGGCGATTCCAGATTTACGACGCTGTAGACCTCCCGAACGCACTGATTGTGGCGGTAGTTTCCGGCCTCCACCTGCGCGAAGAGTGCGTCATAAACCGGCATAAAGTCGTCCCAGGGGCCGGTGTAGGTATAATGCAGGCAGTGAAAAGCCGGAAACGTTTTAACCTGAAACGGATGGTTTGGCAGAACCGGAGCCGCTGACCCGATGGGTAGGGCAATCTCCAGATCGAATTCGTTGGTTTCGTCACCATTGACGCCGGTGTACATCCACTGAACGGGCTGGGTCATGTCGAGACCCAGCCGGGCGGCTTCAGACAGCAACTGCTGGGTAGCTGCCCCGCCCCGATCGGCCGCTGTGAGCAGGGTGGCGCGTAACCCAACGGTGAGGGCAGTGAACGGGACAACATTACTTTCGGCGAGGGCTTTTTCGGGAATAAGTACGTCAGTTGTCATGTGTATTTGTGTTTAGTGAATAACCACAACAAAGATCAGCCTGACTAGTGACAGCCCTATGTCAGTAGGGCCAGCGTCGAATAAAAAAAGTCGCTTCCCAAACTGGAAAGCGACTTTCTGGCGGCAACCTCCAACTGAAAGTTCAGAAAAAAACCTCTCAGGATTAAAATATATACTTGTTCTCGGTAATCATGGCGTCGGCAATCTGACGGCGGGCATCTTTGAGATTCATCGGCTCGATTTTGGTGAACCGTTTCAGGCCCATCAGCATACCGCGCAGCTCATCGCCTTCGGCGAAGGACGTAATGGCGGCCCGGCCGGCGTTGTTTACTTTCTCAACGGCTTCGTGGAGGTAGACCAGCGCCATTTGTTTCTGAAGGTCAACGGCGGCTTCTCCTTTGGTGCTAATCAGCTTCTCGATCCGTAGCAGCACCGACTCGGCTACGTAGATTTCGATGGCCATGTCCGCTACATTCATCAGGATTTCCTGCTCGTTGGAGAGGTTGGCCATGAATTTCTGCACGGCGGCACCGGCTACCATCAGGGCTGCTTTCTTGAGGTTCCGAAGTACTTTCTTCTCGGCAACGAACAGCCCTTCTTCTTCCTCGGCGTTGAAATCCGGAATCGACATGATCTCTTTGGCAACGGCCATAGCCGGGCCCATCAGGTCGAGCTCACCTTTCATGGCCCGTTTCAGCAGCATATCGACCACCAGCATCCGGTTGATCTCGTTCGTGCCTTCAAAGATTCGGTTGATGCGGGCGTCGCGGTAGCTGCGGTCCATCGGCGCGTCGGCCGAGTAGCCCATACCACCGTATACCTGTACACCTTCGTCTACCACGTAGTCGAGCACTTCCGAGCCGTGTACTTTCATGATGGCACATTCGATCGCAAACTGCTCCAGCGCCTTCAGCTTGGCCGACGCATCGTCCATACCCTGTTCTTTCAGATCCTCGATCAGGTCGTCGATGTTCTGACCGGCGCGGTAGCTGGCCGTTTCGGACGCGTATACTTTGATGGCCATCTCGGCGAGTTTGTGCTTGATGGCACCAAACTGCGAAATGGGGGTTTTAAACTGCTTCCGCTCGTTCGAGTAGCGGATGGCGTTGTTGATCACTTCTTTCGACCCGCCAATAGCGGCAACGCCCAGCTTGATCCGGCCGATGTTGAGGATATTTACGGCGATCTTGAACCCGTTTCCACGCTCAGACAGCAGGTTCTCTACCGGTACTTTGGTGTCGTTGAAGAAGATCTGGCGCGTATCGGAGCCTTTGATTCCCATCTTGTGCTCCGGCTCATTCATGGTAATTCCCTCGAATGACTTTTCAACGATGAAAGCCGACAGGTTTTTGTCGGGCTGCCCGCTGCCGTCGTCTATTTTGGCAAATACGATGTAGACGTCGGCAAAACCGCCGTTGGTAATCCACATTTTCTGGCCATTCAGGATATAGTGTTTGCCGTCTTCGCTCAGTACCGCGCGGGTCTTACCCGAGTTGGCATCTGAACCTGAGTCGGGCTCGGTCAGGCAGTAAGCGGCTTTCCACTCGCCGGTTGCCAGTTTGGGCAGGTATTTCGACTTCTGGTCGTCGTTGCCGTAGTAGACAATGGGGAGGGTACCAATACCGGTATGGGCCGACAGGGCAACCGAGAACGAGTGGCCCGCGCCGGTTACTTCAGCTACCAGCATGGAGGTGTTGAAGTTCATACCGAAACCGCCGTACTCTTCCGGTACACCCGTACCGAGCAAGCCCAACTCACCGGCTTTGTCCATCAGCGAAGAAATCAACTCCGGCGATTTGGCGGTATCGATCTCGTTCAGCCGCGGCCAGATTTCGCGCTCCAGAAATTCGTGGCAGGTTGCCGCAATCATCTGTTGCTCTTCGGTAAACTCTTCAGGAATGAATACCTGGGCAGCATCGGTTTCTTTAATCAAAAACTCACCACCCTTGATGGAGGCTTTGGGCTCTGTCGCAATCATAGTTAATAGGGTTGTTATGCTTGCATACTAATCTAGTACAAAGAAAAGAAGTTTGTTAATGGTATGCAAGCATACTAATAACAAAAAAAGCCGCAAAAAAGTCCTGCAAAATCTGGGTCTGCTACCAAAAGAAGGTAACGGCCTTTCAATAAATACTCCTATGTAGCCTCTTTAACATGCAGGTAAGATATAGTGAAACTGATTACATTTGAGTGATAGGGCTAGTAGTATGTTACCACAGTTTTTAGGTATTAGCGCCTAATCAACTTTTTTATGATTAAACACTGGGCAGTAAGTAAAGTATTAAGAGTTTTTCTTGCCGTAGCTACATGTAGTGAATTAGTGGTTGCCCAGTCATTACCCGAAGTGCCTGCTGAGATTCGCTTTGGTGGCGCTACCATCTACGTAAGCGAACCGGTCCGTTACCAGATTCAGCAGGAAATCCGGCAGATCTACGCCAATCGAAGCCAGCTGGAGCAGGATGTTGATGCCCTCCGGCAGCTGACTCCGCTGCTGCAACCGTATCTGGACGATGCCGATCTGGCCGTCGATTTTCGCTACGCGGCCCTGCCCTTTAGCCCTGCCGAACCTGCCTACTGGTCGCTATCGCCGGCGCAGGCCTGGCGGCTGGGCCTGCGCATCGACAACGCTGTCGATACCCGATTGCACCCGATGCTGGCTACCGAGGCCGTTGCTACCTACATCAAGCGGCTGCAGGAGCGGAGTCGGGGCGATGCCGTTCAGCTGCTGCTGCGGTACGTTCGTGCTTCGACCAGCGAGCCCGTTCCCGACAACAATACTACGCTGCTGGTTGAGCCAGGCAGTCCTCCGCTGCTCTGGAAAATTCTGGCCCGAAAGATAGCCGTCGAGCATGAGGAGCCCATCTATAAACCGGCGGCTTCGTTTGTCGTTTATCCGTATCGGAACAGCGGGGGGAAGTCGCTGGTAACCATCGCCAAACAGCTGGAACTCAGGATTGACCGGTTTTCGCCCTATAACAGATGGCTGAAAGAGCAGACCGTACCCGTGGGCGACGACTATCCGGTGCTGATCCGGTTAACGACCGACGAGTTTCCGCTGGTGCGGGCTGCGTCGATGGCGGGGGCGGCCAGCCAGGTGGGGGGGCTTAGAGACGTGGGATTCCCGCTGTTGCTCAAAATGCCCTACCGGGAAGAAGGGCTGCGATCGTCGGCCGTTTTCTACAAAATCAACGACATGCGGGGCGTTCAGGCCCAACCGTGTGAGAACGCAATCACGCTGGCTTACTACGGCGACCTGTCGGTGAAAAAATTTCTGGATTACAACGAGTTGGCCGAGCAGGACGTAATCTGGCCGGGTCAGGTTTATTACCTGGAACGGAAGGCAAAGCGGGCCAAAGTACCGTTCCACGTTGTACAGAGGAACCAGACCCTGCGCGATGTGTCGAACATGTACGGGGTGCGGCTGAGTTCGTTGCTGCGGTTCAACCGGCTCGAACCCAGGCAGCGGGTGCGGGCCGGTCGAATTCTATGGCTGCAAAAAAAGCGACCCAGTAACCAGCCGGTCGAGTACCAGGCGCTGCCGCTTCCCGTACCCGAACCAGAGCCAGCCCCTGTGGCCGATACGCTGATGGCCAAAAAAGAGCCCCCGCGTGTGGACACAACCGCTCAGCCGCCCAGGCTGGTAGCGCCCACGGTAACGCAGGTACCCCGTAGTCAACCAGCTGTCGATACAGCGGGTGCACCACGGGTGGCCGCACCGATAGCCAGGACACCAACGCCAGTGCTGACTACGGTGGCTCCCGTTATCAAACAGCCACAGGACAAGGTTCGGATACACGTCGTGAAAGCGGGCCAGACGTACTATAGCATTGCAAAGCTGTACAAAGTGACGCCCCAGCAATTGTACTTTTGGAATAACCTCTCTGAAAAGATTCCGCTCGAGATCGGGCAGGAGTTGGCCGTGGCGGTACCCCCCGTCCGGGGCGCAAGTCCGTCGGTTACGCCACCGGCGCCCCGGCCCGCGCCGGAGCGCATCGTGAACACCTACGTTGTAGAACGGCCCGATAAAGTGACGTACCACGTCGTGAAGCCCGGGCAGACGGTGTACCGGGTGGCTCTGATCAACAACGTAACCATTCCCGACCTCATGCGCTGGAACAACCTGAAGAATTACTCTATAGAAGTAGGCCAGCGGCTCATTATCCGGAAGAAACAGTAATACGCTGGCATACAGAAGTCGGGGCGCTGGTTCATGTGCATCACATGAACCAGCGCCCCGACTTCTGTAAAACTCGTTTCCAGTGCGTATACCGCGGTCGGGCCAACTTAGTTGAGTCGCTCAAAAATACCGGCCACTCCCTGTCCGCCACCCACGCAGGCCGAAACCATGCCGTAGGTTTGATCCTGACGGCGCATCTCGTTTAGCAGCTGCACGGATAGCCGGGCCCCGGTTGAGCCGAGGGCATGGCCGAGCGCAATAGCTCCTCCGTTTGGATTGATCCGGCTACGGTCGAGGTCAAGCTCCTGAATAACGGCCAGCGACTGAGCCGCGAAGGCTTCGTTCAGCTCGATCAGTTCAATGTCGTCCTGCTTAAGGCCGGCTTTTTTCAGCGCAATGGGGATAGCCGCTACCGGACCGATACCCATAATTTTGGGTTCGACCCCGGCCGATGCGTACGACATCATGCGCGCAACCGGTTTCAGGCCTAGTTCATTCACCAGCTTTTCGGACATGACCAGCACAAAAGCGGCTCCGTCGGAGGTTTGCGAGGAATTGCCGGCCGTAACAGACCCGCCAGCCGCGAAAACGGGCTTTAGCTTAGCCAGCCCTTCGGCGCTGGTATCTTTACGGGGACCTTCGTCCTGCGCTACCGTCCACTCGCGGGTCTTCTTTTTGTTACTGTCGGCGTCGAAATAGGTTTCGCTGACCTTGATGGGTACGATCTCATCGGTGAATTTGCCAGCGGCCTGGGCTGCGAGCGCTTTCTGATGCGACTCATAGGCAAATTCGTCCTGAGCGTCGCGGCTGATCCCAAACTGCTGCGCAACCTGCTCAGCCGTTAGGCCCATGCCGATATAGTAGTCAGGGTTCTGCTTGGCTATTTCGTAGTTGAGGGCGGTTTTCCAGCCCATCACCGGCACTAGCGACATCGACTCCGTACCCCCCGCAATGATGCAGTCGGCCAGACCCGCGTGGATCTTGGCAGAGGCAATCGCGATGGCCTCCAGCCCTGAGCCGCAGTAGCGGTTTATCGTAAAGCCGGGCACACTTTTCGGTAACGACAACAGCGCAATGTACCGCGCAATCTGCATGCCCTGCTCGGCTTCCGGTACGGCATTACCAACAATAAGGTCTTCTACGCGGGCCGGATCCAGATTGGGGACCTGGCTCAGCAAATGTTTGATAACCTCGGCCGCCATGTCATCGGGGCGAGTTAAGCGGAGACCACCACGCGGAGCTTTGCCCACAGCTGTGCGATATCCGGCAACAATGTATGCGTCCATGTTTGTCTAGATTACTGGTTAAGCAGGCATCTAGTCTGTTAACTAATTGCCTGGGGGAATAATTACAAACCTACACAAAATTGTTATGCAAGCATACGGTTTATGCCAGGTTTCGATCAGATGCCGGTCTGGCGGTGGGGCGGGCATAAAAAAAGCCACTCCCTAAAGAGTGGCTTAGCGCTTATGAAAAGCCTAATCGTTTAAAAATGGCGGTCGCCGGCTTCGCGTTTGCCCAGCATAACGGCGCCGACCATAGCCACCAGGAACAGGACTGACGCCAGCTCGAAGGGCAGAATATAATCGCTGTAGAGCAGGTTGCCGAGATTTTCGACCAGACCCGTTTTGGCGTCGAAGGTGGTTGCGTTCACGACCGGCACCTGCGCACTTTTGGCTCTGAAGATGGTAATGAGCATGACCATGAGTATGCCACCCACCACAACGGACGCCATTTTGGTTAGATTCGTTTTCGATTCTTCATCTTCCTTCCGCAGGTTCAGAAACATAATCGTAAACAGGAACAGAACCATGATAGCCCCGGCGTATACGATGATGTTGACGGCTGCCAGAAACTGAGCATTCAGCAGAATGTAATGCCCCGACAGACAGAAGAACGTTGCAATCAGTCCCAGTACGCTGTAGATCGGGTTACGGGCCGTTACCACGCTGATAGCACTCAACAGGGTCAGGGCGGTCAACGCCAGAAACAGGTAGCCTGTTGGCGTAAGTGTCTTGAAAAAAGTAATAGTCTCAGTCATGGACGTGTAGTCATTAATGGTCGGAGATTGTCATCGGAGATCGTCATGCGTAGCCTGCTTTTTACGTTAGCACAACCAGACTACGCATGACCCTCGCGGACAAACGCTAGGTAGCGGCCCGGGTCAGGCTCGGCTCGGTTGGGGTGGCCTGCACTTCTGAACTGGCAATACGAACGTATCGATCATCCATTTTCTCAACCAGCCGATCTTTGCCGTAGATAACCTCGTCGCGCTCCTGAAAAACCGGCACCATACGATCGTGGCGCAGGTAGACGGCCTGTTTGGGGCAGGCTTCTTCGCAGAGACCGCAGAAGATGCAGCGCAGCATGTTGATCTCGTAAACGGCCGCGTATTTTTCTTCCCGGTACAGCGATTCTTCGCCTTTTTTACGCTCGGCGGCTACCATCGAAATGGCTTCGGCCGGGCAGGCTACCGCGCAGAGGCCACAGGCCGTGCAGCGCTCGCGGCCCTGCTCGTCGCGCTTCAGCACGTGGTGACCCCGGTAAATGGGGCCGAGGTACTTCTTAACCTCCGGGTATTGTATGGTCGGCTTTTTGCGAAAGAAGTGCCGGATCGTGATGGCCAGCCCGCCAATAACGGCAGGTAGGTACATCTTTTCCGCCAGCGTCATTTCTTTATTGCTGACTTGTTTGGAGCGATTCGTGAGTTGCATCGTTTAAACTGTTTGTTGTGGTACAACAGTCCGTTTGGGAGCGCGGGCAGAAGACATCACCGCCAGCACGATCATGACAATGGCAATAAGCCAGGTCGAGTATTTGAAGTTGAACAGCAGACCGGCGCCCGTGATGACCACGTTCAGAATCGACAGCGGAATAAAGGTTTTCCAGCCCAGATTCATCAGCTGGTCGTAGCGGAAACGGGGCAGCGTCCACCGAACCCACATAAAGAAGAAAATAAAGAAGAAAATCTTGGCGAAGAACACCACGACGCCGATCAGGGTAGCTACGTTATGGCCCGCTACCGCGCCCAGTGAGTTTTCGAGCGCTCCGCCCACCAGATCCATGAACGGGTAGTGGAAGCCGCCGAAATACAGGGCCGAAATAAAGGCCGACGATACGAACATGTTGATGTACTCCGAGAACAGGTAGAACCCCAGTTTCATGGAACTGTATTCGGTATGGTAGCCACCGACCAGCTCGGTTTCGCACTCGGGCAGGTCAAACGGCGTACGGTTACACTCGGCAAAGGCGCAGGTCAGGAAAATAATGAACCCCAGCGGCTGGGTAAACACGTTCCACTCGAAGAAAGAAGCCTGCTCGTCGATGATGGCCCGCAGCGACAGCGAGCCCGTCATCATCAGGATAGCGATCAGCGACAGACCCAGCGCAATTTCGTAGCTGATATTCTGCGAAGCTGCCCGGATAGCGCCCAGCAGGGAAAATTTGTTGTTCGAGGCCCAGCCACCGACCATGATGCCATACACGCCCAGCGATACAACCCCGAAGATGTACAGCACACCAATGTTGATTTCTATGGCCTGCACCGCTACTTCATAGTTCTTACTGTCCCAGCTGAACCGGATCGTATCGCCAAACGGAATAACCGCGCTCGACATCAGCGCCGTCAGGATAGCCAGACAGGGGCCCAGAATAAACAGCCACTTGCTGGCCTGCGACGGGATAAAGTCTTCTTTGAAGAACATTTTACCGGCATCGGCAACCGGTTGCAGCAGCCCCCACGGCCCCGCCCGGTTCGGTCCGATCCGATCCTGCAGAAATGCCGCTACCTTGCGCTCGGCATAGGTCGAGTACATGGCAATGAGGAGCGTTATCCCAAATACGGCCAGGATGATAATTCCTTTAGCCGATAATATGGTTAAATCCATGTTTAGTAGGTTTCAATAGTTGGTTTACGTGTCGGCTCGGTTTGTACGGAAGGCCATACCCGTAATCCCAATCTGGTTAGTTTTCTGACAGGTTAGCTCTCTGCGGATGGCAGCTTGGCGAAACGCTCGGGTGGCAGCTGCTGAATGCTTAGCTGCGTAGTGTCGCGCTCGTCATGGATCGGTTTGTATTCGGCGGCTGCCAGACGCTGGCCAAAGCTGGGTTTGATGGCATCGGCGCGGTACTTATTGGCCGAAATCACCGATGCCCGCGATACTTTCGTTGGGCCTTCAATGGTCCAGTCGCTGGTTTTCTTGGTTTCGAACCGGCAGGTGTTGCAGATGAACTCGGTTACTTCGCTCCACTCGTTTTTGCGGGCCGTTACCCGGATTACCTCGTCGCCCCGGTACCAGAGCGTCACCTTACCCGAACAGGTTGGGCAGTCGCGGTGGGCGTCAACGGGCTTTGTGAACCAAACCCGGTTCTTAAACCGGTACGTTTTATCGGTCAGCGCCCCTACCGGACAAACGTCGATTACGTTACCGGAGAAGTCGTTGTCGATGGCTTTCTCGATATAGGTGCTGATTTCCGATGCATCGCCCCGGTTCAGTACTCCATGTACGCGCTTGTTGGTAATCTGATCGGCTGTATAGACGCAGCGGTAGCACAGGATGCAGCGCGTCATGTGCAGCTGGATATACGGGCCCAGGTCGTTTTTTTCGAACGTCCGCCGGTCTTCTTCGTAGCGGGTGGTTGCCTTGCCGTGGTCGAACGCAAAATTCTGCAGATCGCATTCGCCCGCCTGATCGCAAACCGGGCAGTCGAGCGGGTGGTTCAGCAGCAGAAACTCGACTACCCCATTCCGGGCGTCAATGACCTGCGGGTTCGTTTTGTTTTCGACAATCATACCATCCTGAACGGGGGTCAGGCAGGAGGCAACAAGTTTGGGCATTGGCCGCGGATCTTTCTCCGAGCCGGCCGCTACCCGTACCAGACAGGCGCGGCATTTACCGCCACTTCCTTTTAGCGGCTGGTAATAGCACATGGCGGGGGGCGCTACCTCCGGGCCGATTTTGCGGGCGGCCTGTAATATGGTTGTTCCCGGCTCTACCTCGACCTGAATACCGTCGATGGTAACTCTCAGCAGTTGCGGCTTTGTCTCTTCCATGTATCGTAATGCGGCCCTGAAGCCGCAGGTCAATCAGTACAGTACGGCTTCGCTGCCGTATTCTATTAAACTAAGGCCATTTCTCCGCGGTAAACGGCGCCCGGCTGGGTGGCTTCCTGCGGGTTGGTGATATGCCACATAAATTCATCACGGAAGTGGCGGATAGCACTGGCTACCGGCCAGGCTGCTGCATCGCCAAGGGGGCAGATCGTGTTGCCTTCGATCTTTCTGGCGACGTCGACCAGCAGGTCGATGTCGTGCTGGTGGCCGTGGCCGTGTTCGATCCGGTGCAGCACCTTTTCCATCCAGCCGGTGCCTTCGCGGCAGGGGCTGCACTGGCCACACGACTCGTGGTGGTAGAACCGGGAGAAATTCCAGGTGTTGCGCACGATACAGGACGTTTCGTCGAACACGATGAATCCGCCCGAGCCCAGCATAGTACCTGTAGCAAACCCACCGTCCGACAGCGACTCGTACGACATCAGTCGTTTTTCGCCGTTGGCCAGGGTCAGCGCGAGGTTAGCGGGCAGAATCGGCACTGATGAGCCACCCGCCACGAGGGCTTTGAACTTATGGCCCGGCCGGATACCGCCACACCATTCGTCGGCATAGATAAAATCTTCGACCGGAACGCCCAGCTCGATTTCGTACACGCCCGGCTTGTTGATATGACCCGACGCCGAAATCAGTTTGGTGCCCGTGCTGCGACCAATGCCAATACCCGCGTAGGCATCGCCCCCGTTGTTAACGATCCAGGCTGTGGTGGCAATAGACTCGACGTTGTTAACCACCGTTGGTGACTGATACAGGCCTTTGACGGCCGGGAAGGGCGGCTTGTTCCGCGGATTACCCCGTTTCCCTTCGAGTGATTCGAGCAGGGCCGTTTCTTCACCACAGATGTAAGCTCCGCCACCGGGCTGAACAACCAGCTCAAGGTCGTAGCCACTACCCAGAATATTTTTACCCAGGAATCCCTTCGCTTTTGCTTCGGCGATGGCTTTTTCGAGGATATGAATGACGTACATCAGCTCTCCGCGTACGTAGATGAATGACTTGTTGGCCCCAAGCGCAAACGACGAAATAATCATTCCCTCGATGAGCAGGTGCGGGATGTTTTTCATCAGGTAGTGATCCTTGAACGTACCCGGCTCCGACTCATCGGCGTTGCAGACGAGATAACGCGGAACGCCCTCCGGCTTCGCCAGGAAGCTCCACTTCATGCCCATCGGGAAGCCTGCACCGCCCCGACCCCGAACCCCCGCCTTTTTCACTTCCTCGACAACGGCCTCCGGCGTCATCGTTTTCAGCGCTTTTTCAACGGCCGTATAGCCGCCCTGCTTCCGGTATACATCGAAGGTTTCGATGCCGGGAACGTTGATATGTTCAGTTAATATCTTGGTAGCCATGTGTGGGTTTTATTTCGACAGTTCGTCAATGATTTCGTCCACGCGCTCGTTAGTCAGGTGCATGTAATATTTTTCCCGGATCTGGAATACCGGCCCCATGCCACAGGCCGCCAGACATTCTACTTCTTTCAGGGTAAACTGCCCGTCGACGGTTGTCTGACCGGTATCGATGCCCAGCCGTTGCTTTAGGTGAGCGTATACCTCTTCGCCCCCCATCAGGCAGCACGGGCCCGTCCGGCAGTATTCGATCACGTGCTTACCAACCGGCTGGAGGTGGTACATCGTATAGAACGACGCCACCTCGTATACTTCGATGGGTTCGATATCGAGCAGACTCGCCACGTAATCCATGCCTTCGGGGCTGGTCCAGCCTTCCTGCTCCTGCAGCAGATGCAGCAGGGGAAGCAGCGCTGACTTTTGTTTTCCTTCGGGATAACGGGCAATGATTTCCTGCACCTTGGCCAGCCGCTCCGGTGTGAATTGTATGGTGGGTTTGCTCTCGGTTGTCATAGGTATCCGTAAATTAAGCGTCTAACTCGCCCGCAATCACGTTCATGCTACTCATGATTACGATGGCGTCGGAAAGAGTAAGGCCTTTACACATCTCGGGATAGGCCTGGTAATAAATGAAACACGGACGGCGGAAGTGCAGCCGGTACGGTGCGCGGCCCCCATCGCTGATGAGGTAGAAGCCCAGCTCCCCGTTGCCGCCTTCTACGGCGTGATACACTTCACCTATCGGTGCATCAATTTCGCCCATCACAATCTTGAAGTGATAGATGAGCGCTTCCATGTTCTTGTAAACCTCCTGCTTGGGCGGCAGGTAGTACTGCGGAGCGTCGGCAAAATGGGGTCCTTCGGGCAGGTTGTTGATGGCCTGCTCTATAATCCGCAGACTCTGCCACATTTCTTCATTACGGACCATAAACCGGTCGTAAGTATCACCACTCTGGCCAACGGGAATATCGAATTCGAAGTCCTGATACGACGAATACGGATTCATGACCCGCACGTCGTAGTCCACACCGGCCGCCCGGAGGTTCGGACCCGTGAAGCCGTAGCTCAGTGCCCGCTCGGCCGTAATACCGCCTACGCCCACTACACGGTCCATAAAGATCCGGTTGCGGTTGAAGAGGTTTTCGAACTCGGTCAAGACTTTCCGGAATCGCGGAATCAGTTCTTTGATCTTACGGATGGCGGTAGGCGACAGGTCGCGCTCCATACCGCCGATGCGACCCATATTGGTGGTCAGGCGGGCTCCGCAGACTTCTTCGTAGATTTCGTAAATGTTTTCGCGCTCCTGGTAGATGTACAGGAAGCCCGTAAAGGCACCCGTATCAACGCCCAGAATACCATTACAGATCAGGTGGTCGGCCAGACGGGCCAGCTCCATCATGATAACCCGGATGTACTGAGCCCGCTTGGGTACGTCAACACCAAGCAGTTTCTCCACCGTCATGTGCCAGCCCATGTTGTTGATGGGCGACGAGCAGTAGTTCATCCGGTCGGTCAGGGTCGTAATCTGATAGAAAGGTCGCCGTTCGGCAATTTTCTCGAACGCCCGGTGAATGTACCCAATCGTCTGCTCGCCCGATACGATTTTTTCCCCGTCCATCTGCAGCACGTTCTGGAAGATGCCGTGGGTGGCGGGGTGCGTTGGGCCGAGGTTGAGCGTCGTCAACTCATTGACGTACTGAACCGGTCCCTGTTCGGCAGGCAGGTTCTTCTTGGCTATATCTAGTTCTTCAGAAACCATGGGTAATTGAGTGAGTGGGCGATTGAGTGATTGAGTGAGAGGCAAACGCGACTCCACACTCAATCACTCAATCACTCAGTAGTTATCGTCCAAACAAAGCGTCAATCTTGTCCTCGCGCGTGGCGTCTTCGAGCGGGTACTCCTTGCGCATGGGGTGATAATCCATCTCCTCCATGTTCAGGATCCGGCGCAGGTCGGGGTGCCCATCGAAGATGACGCCGAACAGGTCGAAGGTTTCGCGCTCCATCCAGTTGGCGCTCGCAAACAGGGGCGTCAGCGTGGGAATATGAATATCGTCTTCGGCCAGATACACCTTGATTCGCAGCCGGAAGTTGTTGACGAGGCTGTGCAGGTGGTACACAACGCAAAACTCCCGACCGGCCGAGTCAGGATAATGTATAGCCGTGATGTCGGTCAGAAAGCTAAACTGGTAGGTCGTATGCTCGTTCAGGAACCGAACCAACGGAACGATCTGGTCGCGGCTGGCGGTGAAGGTTAACAGGTCGAACGGATCGTCGAACTCACCGACGGCTTCTCCAAATTGATTGATGATGGTCTGCGCAACTTCTTCGTTGGTCAGCATTTCTGGCAGTGGGTGAATGAGCGAAAAACCGGGCTGGGAGGCTGAGTCGGCGCGTGATAGGACCACACGGAGCCGCTCGACAGCCCGATCGGGCGCTGTTTATTGAATGCTATACGAATTGAGCAACTTCTGGTACTCTTCGGTATTTCGCCGACGCAGCGATTCATTCTTGGCCAGCTCCTGCACCTGCATGACGCCGTCCAGAATCTGTTCGGGGCGAGGGGGGCAGCCCGGCACGTACACGTCGACGGGAATAATCCGGTCGATACCCTGCAATACGCTGTAGGTATCAAAAATACCACCGCTCGACGCACAGGCACCGATGGCAATGACCCAGCGTGGTTCGGCCATCTGCAGATAGACCTGCTTCACCACGGGCGCCATTTTCTTGGCAATCGTGCCGGCTACCAGCAGCATATCGGCCTGGCGTGGCGAGAAGCTGGGCCGCTCCGAACCGAACCGGGCCAGATCATAATGCGAAGCCATGGTCGACATGAACTCGATGCCACAGCAGGAGGTCGCAAACGGCAACGGCCAGAGCGAATTGGCGCGGGCCAGACCAATGATTTTATCGAACGAAGTAGCCGAAAATCCAGGTCCGTCGTAACTCGCCGGAGCCTCGGCCAATTTGATGTCAGTTGCCATACATTACGTTGCAGTTAGTTACTGTAACAACGAATAAATATGTTTGAAAATTCATTTATTGGCCTTATTCCCACTTCAATACGCCCTTACGGATGATGTAGTAGAAACCAGCCAGCAACAGTCCCATAAAAAGAACCATTTCGATAAAGCCGGTCATGCCCAGCCCTTTGAAGTTAACGGCCCATGGGTACAGGAAAATTACCTCCACGTCGAACAGAACGAACAGGATGGCAATCAGGAAATACTTGATGGAAATCGGCGTGCGGGCATCTCCCTGAACAGGAATACCACACTCGAACGGATCGTCCTTTTTCACACTGTTCCGCTTGGGGCCGATCGAGTGCGTTACAATCATCGTTGTAACGATAAATCCCAAGGCTAAGCCCAGCTGAATCAGCACCGGCAGATAGTCGGCAGGCACGTAGGTTGTATCCATATAATTTATTGATAGAGAACCCTGCAAAGGTAGTGATAAAACTATTAAGCGTTGTGCTTCACAACCGCCAACAAACGCAGCGAATAGTCTTCCAAAGATACGACACCAGCGCTGTTTACGCAATTACAGCGCCCCGCTGATCGGTGAAGAAACACGAAACGCCCTCCGGTTAGGGAAGGCGTTTCGGCATTTGTACAGGATCGGCTTAGCGATTGATGATTACCCGCTGCGACACGTCGAAACCCGCCGATCGGACCCGGATGATATAAACACCCTGCGACAGGCTCGATAAGTCGACGGATTTGCGTTCGTCGAGTATGGGAACAACCGTTCCGAAGATTCGACGGCCCATCAGCGAGAACACCTGAACATCGGCATTACGCAGGTTTTCGGCCGTTTCGATCGTTACCTTACCGTCGCTCGATGGGTTCGGGTAAACGGTCAGCCCGCCGTTCGACAGGTCGAATACAAAAGGCTTGGGCGCGCTGAAATCCGAGGTGCAGGTCAGGTTACTGGTTCCCAGAACGTAGTTGGTCCGGGCCCGCACAGCATAGTCGGCCGACACGACGACTTTAACGGTTGCCGTATTCTGAGGGAGAAGCTGGTTGGCCCGTCGCCAGTCGAACAGATCTGACTGGCCTCCCGTGGGTGCTGGTAATACCGCCTGCAGGGTATAGGCCCCCACTTGCTCGATGGTAGGCACGGCCGGCTTCTGCCGTACGGTCAGGCTGACGGACGACGACTGGCCGGAGCGGCAGCCGTACACGTTGACGGCCTGTAGTGAATAGTTGCCAGCCTGAGTCAGACGGATATTCGGGGTGGTGGCTCCGTTGCTCCAGACGGCCATGCTATTGGTAGCGGTATTGGCCACGAGTGTTAATGACGAATCGGAACAGACCTGCAGCTGACTGCTGGCGGGCCGCCCTTCCTGCCCCGACACCGAGATGGTTGGGGTAGTCGGCTGAATGGTTCCCTGCACATCGATAACCGGCGAGAGGTACGTGTTCCCGTTGCGGTCTTTGAGCGTTGCTCGATAGACACCCGGCTGCGTCACGTTGATGGTTCGGCCAGTTTGTCCGGTATTCCAGCTGTACGACTGGTAGAGGTTGGGCAGCGTTACGGTCAGGGCGTTGTTGCCGCTGGCGCAGGTTACCGTAGCGGCCGGCGGAGGCAGTGGCGGGAGGGGTCTCGAACTGGCGAAGAATACGGAGTTCAGACTTTCAAACCAGGCCTGGCCCAGTTGCCGCAGCCCATCGCCCCCGAAGTGTACTTCACCCTCGTAGCGGGGTACCTGGATATTATCCGTAAAAGGACCGGCAAATACGTTGTTGTTGAAGGTGTTGATAACGTCGTTCTGCGCCTGGATAATGTCCTGACTGACTTTGCCGGTATTGTACGAAGACCGCGCCAGTACCCAGGCCGGATAACGCTCGGTATCGGAGCGGGTCTTGTTGACCAGATACTGCATGTCGCGACCGTAGGCCTGCCGGGTCGAGTTAAGCGGCACGTTGTCGTTTTCGCCCTGCTGCCAGAGCACGGCCCGCAGGCCCTGTAGCGAACAGTAATAACGAAGGGCAATTACCAGGTTGGCATAGGGCATTCCCGGCGGAAAATTCTCGTTGGGCGTTCCGAGCGCAAAAATGTTTTTAGTGATCTGCCCGTCGGCACTTTCGCGCCAGTTTTTGATGACGGTAGCCTGCCAGGCGGTATTGATGAACAGCACCGGAACCTGGTACTGTCGGGCAATCAGGTCGCCGAGTACGCCCCAGCACCAGGCGCTTTGGCCGCGGGGCCCAATGAGGGAGGTGGCGCTCAGTTGCTGAAAGGTCGGCGCTGGCGGATCGTTGAGCGAGTTGGCCGTTGTGTTGTCGTAGGTAACGCAGTTGACCCGGTCGTCTGAAGCGCCGGTAGCGCCAAAGTTCTGGAAGCCCTGCGCGTTGGATTGGCCGGTGATGATAAACACCTCGCCTACGCCGACCTTCCGAACTACGTCGGAGCCAACCAGTACCCCTTTGTAGAAAGCCTGCGCTTCGAGCCGATACCAGCCGCCCCGCACCCGGATAGCGCCCTGAAACAGACCTCCCTGAACGTTTCGCTGAATCGTTACCCAGTCGGTATTTACCCCTTGCCCGGCCGCTTCGGCCTGAACCCGCGCCTGAACGCTGTCGACGGGCTGGTAATAGTTACCCGACAGAAAAATAGTGCTTGTATTGTCGTTCTCCCGCTGAAAAACGGCCCGGCTCTCGGGATAGGTGATTTTGATACTCTGCCCAAAGGTGGGTATCCACTGTAACCCCACCAGTGCCAGCATCAAACTGCCCGTTACCAGTACTCTCTGTAGAAAATAATGCTTATTCATTCGATGCCTGTAAGCGGCCATTTCTGCTGTTCACCTGCTAGACTATATACTTACCAGCCAATTCACAGCAAAAATCAGACCCTGTTCAATCTATGGCCTTCCGGGAAATGCGTATCCCGGTAAAATGCAAAAATAAGGCTAATTTCAATGATTGAACGGTCAGTTTGGCAATAATATTACAAGCCTAGAATAATTCGTTTTGAAACGTCGAGGTCGGCTGCCTGCAGGCGTAATACGTAACTACCCGATGGAACACCCGTTAATTCGAGCTGCTTACGCTCATCGAACAGGGGAACCCTATACGTTGAGATAAGTTGTCCCGTCAGCGAGTACAGCGTTACTGACACATTGGAGTGGTTTTCCAGCGTTTCGAGTACCACTCTCTTGTCAGGGCTGGGGTTAGGATAAATACTGACGCCCCCGTTGCTAAGGTCGATCGTAAACGATAGCGGAGCCGACGGCAGGGAGAAACAGGTTAGCGAGTTTGAGTAGACGATCGACGCCCGCGCAGTATAGTTGCCGGCCTGATTGGCCTTGATGATGCCCGTCTGTACGGCCAGCGAATCAGCATCCCGGCGCCAGCGGAACTCGGTGCCATTGGTCGAGCTTACGGCTTCGAGGGTATAGGTACCAATCTGATTGATGGATGGTGCCGGCGGTAACGGACGGGTTGCCACGGTCAGACTACCGGCCTGAGCCGATATACAGCCGTTTACGTCCCGTACGCGTGCCGAATAACCACCGGGCTGGCCGGTCGTGATGCTGGCTGTAGAATCGCCGGTGCTCCAGAAAACGGTGAAGGGACCATCGACGCGCAGGGTGATCCGGTCGCCTTCGCAGATGGTTGATGGCTTATTGGTCAGGATGGTTGGTGTAGCGGGTAATGGGTTGGCCCGTACAACGATAATGGGTGAATAGGGCGACAGGCAACCGTTCTGATCGCGAGCCTGTACGGCATAGTTGCCGCTTGAGCTAACCGTGATCGACTTGTCGGTCTGGCCGCTGGCCCAAACCACCTCAAAGGGGCTGGTCGAGTTCAGCGTCACCCGGTTGCCTTCGCAGAAGGTAGTTGGGCCAGCCGCCGTAACCGTGGGGGTGGGCGGCAGCGGGTTGACCGATACGGTGATTATATCTGAGTTGACCGAAGCACAGCCAAACTGATTGCGTACCTGTAGCGAGTAATTGCCGGACTGGTTTACCGTAATGGCGCGGGTTGTCTGGCCGTTGCTCCAGGTGTAGGCGGTATTTTCCTGAGACGTCAGCGTTACGTTTCGGTCGGCGCAGAATGTGGTCGGACCGTTGGTCGTAACGGTCGGTTTGGCGGGTACCGGATTGGCGGTTACCGCAATGGTATTCGACGCGAAGGACGTACAGCCGTTCTGGTCGGTAACGGTCAGGAAATAGTTGCCCGATGTGCCCACCGTAATGGCTTTATCCCGCTGGCCGGAGCTCCAGTTGTACTGAACATTATCGCTGCTGGCCCGTAATACGGTATTGTCGCCCTGACAGAACGTAGTGGGTCGTTCGTTCGCCACGGTGGGGGTGGCCGGGAGCGGGTTGACCGACAGGTTGATGGTATTTGAGGTGAAGGTACAGCCACTCACGTCGGCATAGCGAACCGAGTAGGCCCCGGCCGTCGATGTGCTGAAGGTGCGGCTGGTGGTTCCGGTATTGTCGCCACCTCTGAACCAGCTAACATTGTCGTAATTGGCAGTCAGCGCCAGACTACTGCCAATACAGATAGACGGCGGTCGGTTATCCGCAACGGCTGCGACGGGAGCATCGGATATGCGTACCTGTCCGGAGAAGTATGTGTTGCCCAGGGCATCTTTAATTTTTGCCTGATACAGGCCCGCACCCCGGGTAATGCTACGCCCGGTTTCGCCCGACGTCCACTGAACGGTTGGGAAATCGCCGTTGACCGTAACGGTCAGGTTATTGTTCGACGCGCAGGCTACCGACAGGGTCGGGGCTGCGGCCGGTCCAATGGGGTTGGCCTGCTGAAAGAACGCATCGGTCATGCTATTGTTCCAGGCATTGGCTACCTCAACCAGGCCGTCGTTGTCGAAGTGAACACCTTCGATGTCGTTGAGCGGAGGGCGCAGACGGGGTACCTGGATGTTATCCGTATTGGGGCCGGCGAATACGTTGGCTGTTGATGCGATCACCTGATTCTGAGCCGCAATGATGGTTGGATTGCTCAGGCCGATGTAATCGCCATACGTAGCCCGGGCCACCATCCAGGGTACGTTTCGGCCAAAATCCTGACGGCTCTGACTGATTACGATCTGTAGCTGACTTACGTAGAAGCTCTGCTGCGACTTGATCAGGTTATCGGCTTCGCCCTGATGCCACAGTACAGCCCGGCAACCCAGGGTGTTGGCGTAGTACTGAAGCGCAATTTTCAGGTTGATATACGGCTGACGGGCTGGGTAAGGGTCGCCGTTATAAACGCCGTAGGCGATACCACCATCGGGAGCGCTCTGGCTCCAGTTCTGCACGGCGGTTCCGGTAAAGGCTGCATTGAAGAACATGACCGGCACCCGGAGCCGCTTCACCAAAATATCGCCGAGCTGGCCCCAGCACCAGCTGCCCGTACCACGCGGAGCAATGGTAAAACCCGGCGAGTTGTCCAGCCGCGTAAATTCGGGTTTGGGCGGGTCGTTCGGAAATCCATTGTCAGGATACCGGTAGTTGACACAGTTGACGAGATCATTACCGGGATTAGGAGCACTCTGGTGAACCCCCTGCGCGTTTGACTGGCCCGCAATGACAAATACTTCTCCAATACCTACCCGTTCGACCTGCGCAGTACCCACCTGCTGGTCGCCACTCATGCCGCGCACTTCCAGGTTGTACCAGCCACCCTGTCCGGCCAGATCACCGGCAAAGACGCCACCTGTCGGGTTTCCCTGAATGGTACGCCAGTCGGTAGAACTGCCAACACCATCCCGCGCAATGAGCCGGGCTTCTACCCGTGTGATGGGAGTGGTATAATAGCCGGAGACCCGAATGGTAGCCTGGTTCGCGTTATTACGCTGAAACACCGCCCGTGTGGTCGGGAACGAAATCTGAATCTGAGCTATCGTTGCAAGCGGAATAAACAGGCAAACCGTCAGAACAAACGCTACGGATAAGTTCTTCATAAGTAGTTAAAATGGCCAGTTGGCAGCCAGCCATATTGATTGAGAGTAAATCAGGTTGCTTCAGCTGTTGTTGTCAGATTTTGCCAGATAAGATCTTTCAACTCTGTGAGGCCGCGCTGGCTAACTGAGGATATAAACGTGACCGGCACTTTTTTCGGTAAATCTTCTTTCAGAAGCGCCAGGGCTTCTTCATTTTCCAATAAGTCAATCTTGGTAATGGCCAGCAGCCGCTTTTTATCCATTAACTCCGGATTGTAAGCGTGTAGCTCATCGAGCAGCGTATTATACTCCTGTCGAATGTTGTCGCTGGTAGCCGGTACCAGAAATAGCAGGATCGAGTTTCGCTCGATATGACGCAGGAAACGCAGTCCCAGCCCTTTACCCTGTGAGGCTCCTTCAATAATACCCGGAATGTCGGCCATTACGAATGATTTGAAGTCTCTGTATGCTACGACCCCTAAATTGGGGACAAGCGTTGTAAATGGATAGTCGGCAATTTCGGGCCGGGCTGCCGAAACAGCTGACAAAAGGGTAGACTTACCGGCGTTGGGAAAGCCCACCAGCCCTACGTCGGCCAGTAGTTTCAGTTCCAGAACCACCCAGGCTTCCTGCCCGGCCTCGCCCGGCTGGGCATAGTGCGGAGCCTGCTGGGTGGCTGATTTAAAGTGGTCGTTACCCAACCCGCCCCGGCCGCCCGGCAGCAGAATCAGTTCCTGACCCTCTTCGGTTATCTCGGCCAACTTTTCGCCGGTGTCCGGATCGCGGGCAATGGTTCCCAGCGGTACTTCCAGAAAAACATCTTCGCCCTGCTGGCCGCTCCGACGGCCACCTTCGCCGGCTGTACCGTTCTCGGCTTTGACGTGTTTCCGGTATTTAAGGTGGAGCAATGTCCAGAGTTGGGCATTGCCTTTCAGGATAATGTGCCCGCCACGGCCCCCATCGCCCCCGTCAGGACCACCTTTAGGAACGTGCTTTTCGCGCCGAAAGTGAACCGAACCTGCACCGCCTGCTCCCGAACGGCAGTTTATTTTAACGTAGTCAATGAAGTTTGATGAAGCCATACGAGTTGCTTTCCTGAACTTAAGACCGATCAGGTTAGCGGGGTCACGCTGTTTTTGCAACAGCTGTTTCAATATTCTGGCAGATCAATTCAAAAATTTCGCTGATCTCACCAATGCCATCAACGGCTATGTATTTCTGTTGCTGGTTATAGTAATCGGCTACGGGCGCGGTTTCGCTGTTGTATACGCTAACGCGTCGGCGGGCCGTTGTTTCGTCCCGATCGTCGGGTCTGCCTGAGGTTTCTCCCCGTTTCAGTAGTCGGCGAATCAGTTCGGCATCATCAACAACCAGCGCAATCATGGTGGTGATCTGCGTATTGTACTGAGCCAGTAGCCGATCGAGCGCCTGCGCCTGCGGCACTGTTCTCGGAAAACCGTCGAAAATAAAGCCGGCGGCATCCTGATTCTCCCGGAGTTTATAGTCGATCATGCCGATCACCACTTCGTCTGGTACCAACAGGCCCTGGTCCATCAACTGCTTAGCCCGCATGCCCAGCTCCGTACCGGCTGCAATCTGCGAGCGGAGAAGATCTCCTGTAGACAGATGTACTAAGTTGTATTTCTGAATTAACTTTTCACTTTGGGTACCTTTTCCGGCACCCGGTGGGCCAAACAGTACAAGGTTAAGCATACGGCCTTACGGGGTAGTGTCGTTCTGTAAAAAATTGCGCCCGCAAAGTTACGATAGCCCCTTAGAAAATAATAACCTACACGCTTCAGCGCCAAGGGTATTTATTTTCTGGATAAAGAAAAAGGCGCAGACAACTTGCCTGCGCCTTTTTCTTTATGTATGTAAGCGGACTACTTACTGGCCGAACTCTTCTTGGCTGGTGCTTTCGTAGCCGGTTTTGCACCCGGTCGGGTCGTTGGCGTCGGAGCTACCTTAGGTCCTTCCAGCGCCTTCTTCACGTCTGCATCATTCGGATTCAGCTCCAGTACCTTGTCGAAATATTCTTTCGCTTTGGCATCATCCTTCTTGGCTATGTTGAAGCCTGCCAGTGCCTTGTAGGCAGTGATCAGGTAACGCTTATAATCCGTTTTGTCCGTTGAATCAGGTGCGGTGGCCTGCTCAATGAACTTCTGGTAAATCGGCGTAGCTGCTTCGCCAGCCTTGATCGGATCGGTAGCGTTGGCGTAGTAAATCGACTGAGCGCGGTAGTAATAAGCCAGCGGATACTTCTTGCCGTCTGCTTCGATCTTCTGCGACATCTGCGCGAAGGCTGAATCGGCACGCAGGTAGTACGATTGCTTCACCTGCGGAATCGAAGCCGAATCGACCGGAGCGGCCAGGCTATCCCGACCTACACGCGGAGCATACTGGTAGTTAGCCAGACCCAGCCACAGGTAGTCATTGTTCTGCGGTTTTTTGTCGTTCTGGATCGTTTTGGTGTAGTAGGCAGCCGCCTTGTCGTACCGCTTCATATCGTAGTATTTCTTAGCGATATCGCGATACAGGTTCTCGGTCGTATCCTGCGTAGCTGCTTTTTCCAGGTTCACAATGCTCAGCGAGTCTGCTTCCGGGGTGTTCAACAAGCCGTACGAACGGCCCAGATACTTGTAATCGTCATAGATTACCTTGTTGGGAGCCGACGAGATAAACCGGTTCAGCGCGTCTACCGACTGCTGGGGCTGGTTCAGGCCATAGTAAGCCCAACCGTACATCCGGTCAGCGATCGGGTTGTTCACCTTACCTTTCAGCTGATCGAGGTAGGTGGTAGCCCCCTGATAATCCTGGGCCAGGAAGCGATAACGAGCTACGTCGAGCAGGCGCTCAGGGTCGTTCGTGCCGCTTTTCTGTACGTACAGCTCATAGTTCTGGGCTGCACTCTTATAGGCCCTTGAGTTAGCCAGCGCATCGGCGTAAGCCAGATAGGTCGGAGCAAACTCAGGATCATTCTGGATAGCCAGCTTAAAGTACTCCTGCGCTTTGGTATAGTTTTTACCACGCAGGTAAAGCCGACCAATTTTGTAATTAGCTTCAGCCAGGTTCGGGCTAACGGCCAGCGCGTTCTCGTATTTCGTGATGGCGTTACCACCGTCATTTTTCAGGAAATACGCGTCGCCCAGCAACATTTCGATCTCGGCGTTCTCATTCTTCTTGTCTTTCTCGTCAGCAATGGTCAGCAGACGCAGAGCCTCGGCCGGATCATTGGTTTCAGAAAGCGTATACATTTCACCAGCACGAATCAGAACATCCTGGTTCTTGCTTTTAGTTTGTGAAACAGCATTGTCGATCAGGGTTTTAGCCGTCGCACGGTCTTTCTTCGCCAGCGCAACCCCGGCCAGACCAACATTATTGAGCTGGTTTTTACCGTCGGCCGCTGCGCCTTTCTCGAAAGCAGCCTTTGCTTTATCAATCTGACCGGTACGCAGGTAGAAATAGCCGAGGTAGAACTGGTTGTCGGCCGTAGGGGCACTCGATGCCAGTTGGGTCAGCGTTTGCTCCGCTTTCGGGAAACGGTCAGCTTCTATGTCCTTTAGCGCTGTCTGAACATCCTGCGCTACCACCGGAGCAGTTAAGGACGCTCCTGCGAACAAGATGGTGAACAGCAGTTTTTTTGGGGTGTTCATCATGTATTTCAGGTTGGTAATGGGAAAAAGTACTTCGTGTTTAGTTAACATAAGGCAAAACTAAAAAATTGCACACAAACCGAAAAACTTAGACTTAGTTTGTCTATTTAGTTGAGTTGCCAAACAATAGACTGTTTTCCGAGCAAAAGGTTTGACTTACCGATTAAACGTCAAGAACAATAGCCTCAGAAGCCAGAAATCCACTTTTTAAGTAAGAGCCGATGTGCCGGTCAGCTGGCTTTCTACTGGCTCCATTTTCGAGAAACCTAGTATTCCAGCTGATGATAAAAAGGGTGATTTTCCACATCGACCCGCCAGAAGCCGATCCGTCAACCTACAACTTGGGGCCCCTGGGGCCATCCATCCTGAGGCTCTCCGACTATGACTTTTTCAGATTAATCTCGCGGTTATACGGGATCGTAGGCCAAAGTCCAAGTTTGTAAATGATCAGCGAACCGGCATCCCGCGCCACATAGTTTATCAGGCCTCCGCCCAAACCCGGATGGGCTTCCCGGCTAAGTACGTAAACCGGCCGACGGAGTGGGTAGCGCAACATACCCAGATCTTCCTGAAACGGCTGATAATAATCAGACCGCTGCGTAGGGTTGGGCTTGTCAGAGACTCCCACAACTCGCAGATCGCGCGACAATTCAGCCGTAAGGGGTTCGTCGCCATCGCTGATCCAGTTCACACCGATAAAACCGAGGGCCGACGGATTTTTACGAACAAAATCGATGACCTCTCGGTTCGATCGGGTCGTGAAGATGCGTAGTTTACTTACGTCGCTTATGTTGAATTTAGTCAGTATCGATGCCAGGTTACTGGAGTTGTTGTTGTCGAACACCAGCGTAATCGGGCTGGACTGGTTTCCGCCTTTCAGCTGCGACCAGTCTTTTATCTGACCCAGGAAAAGGCGCTGCAGTTCGTTCATGGTCATCAGGCTATCGGTATTGGCCCGGTTGATGATCAGCGCTACGCCGTCGGTGGCAATCTTGGTCGTACTGCCTTTGATCTTCAGTTGGTTAAGTACGCCCCGCTCGTTCGGTTTTAGCGTCCGGGTGGTAAAGGCAATCCGGGCGCTGTCGCGGAGCATCATGTTGATGGCTTCCTGTTCTGGTCTGAAAACGATTTTGAAATGCGCGTCGGGGTAGATTCCGGCGTAGGCGGAGGTCAGCTGCGTAACCAGTGGGCGAAACGATTCGTCAGCCGCCACGGTAATGGTGCCCCGTGCCGGATTGTCGAGCTTGGTGGCTTCGTTCGTACAGCCGAACAGCATCGTCAGGAATCCGCCCAGCCAAAGAAGGTGCTTAATCATGTCCCTGAAAACGTTGATAGGCGCGATAGGCCCTGAAAATACCATAAATAAGCAACAGTGTGGCCATTCCGTACCGGAGAGGTCCCGGTTCAGGGAACACGCCAAAAGACTGAGAGGAGGCTATCAGTGCGATGCCTCCTCCCATGTATGCCAGCGAAGCCAGCACTGCGATGTACAGTGTTAGCTGCGCCAGACCACGATTTCGTCCGCGCATGTTGGTTTATTCCAGCGTGAAGTTGATCGGTAGGTTATACTTTACCCGAACCGGACGGCCCGACTGTTTACCGGGACGCCATTTCGGCATGCTTTTTACCACGCGGGTTGCTTCTTCGTCGGTCCCGAAGCCCAGTCCTTTCAGAACCTGAACATCCTGGATACTACCGTCGGTATTAACAACGAAGCTTACAAATACCCGGCCCGATACGTTTGCACGCTGAGCCGCAGCCGGATAACGCAGGTTTTTCTGCAGGAACTGACCAAGTGCGGCCATACCACCCTGGAATTCGGGCTGCTGTTCAACCACCGTAAAGATTTCTTCTTCTTTGGGAGCTGCTTCAACGGCTACCTCTACCTTGGTTGGGCCGGCACTCGCTTCGGGGGCAGCAATTACCTCTTCAGCGTTAGGGTCACCTTCCTGGGTTTTTTCGGCAGCGACGGCTTCTTTCAACTCTTCAACGGCCGGCGGTGGTGTTTCTTCGGGTACTTCCTCGTCGGGCTTAACTTCCGGCGGCAGGAATTTAACCGTATTCACCTTCGGTACTTCTACCGGCGGTGGTGGCGGTGGCGGTGGTTCGTTGGGATCAATTGGCGGGGGGGGGAGCTTCATAAGGTCCACCTCAACCATTGCCTGTTCTTCAACTTCCGGAGTCAGGGCTGTAATGATCGTTGGGGCCAGTACGCCAAGCGTAAACAGCACACCACCGATGATTAACGCACGGGTAACGGTCTTTGGATACGCTTTCCGCAGATCGTACGCACCATACGCCTGGTTCCGGTTGGCAAACACTATATCATCCAGTGTTGCGTTTTTGGGAGTTTCTGCCATGGTGTTATGCGTCTATTTTAACTTTGTCTTTGAGAAGGGTTTTCTCATCCGCGGTCAACTGGTCAACCAGCGCGTACCGTTTGGTTTTCGTAATGGCCATCTCATCCAATACGTCGACCATGTTCTTGTAGGTCGACTCTTTGGTTGGCTTGATAACCACGACAAATTTGTCACTGCCTACTTTGCGGGCGTTTTCCTGAATGGCCTGCCGGAATTCGTACCCGTAGCCAACTGTTTTCAGCTCTGGGTCTTCGTTAGCCGCCTTACCGAAAATGTAATGCGCCTTGTTGTCTTTACCCAGGAAAACGGTCATTACGTTAGAGGCCTTGATAGGCTCCGTTTCCTCTTGTTTGGTTTTATCTGGCACGTTGAGCGTCATCGAAGATGGCTTGCTCAGGGTGGTAGCCAGGATGAAGAATGTGATCAGCAGGAAGCCCAGGTCAACCATCGGCGTCATATCAACGCGGGTCGACTGTTTCTTGGACCGTACCTTACCACCATCATGTCCACCACCACCGCCAGTGTTAATTTCTGCCATGGCTTGTTTGGTTTTCGGTTTACAGCTTACGGCCCTGGCTACCGATGTGCCAGGTACCGTAAGCTGTAGACGTTGTTAGTCTGCCTTCCAACCAGCCGGGGGCGCTTCCGTGCCCGTGATCAGGTTGAATTTGTTGATATTCTGCGCCTGGAGCGTAGCCAACACGTTCTTGAACTCCGGAAACTTGGCGAGGTTATCCCCCTTCAGAGCGATCCGCAGGTCATTATTGGCCTTTCTTGAGTTGAACACCCAATCTTTCAGTTCATTGTTCGCACCGGCACCGGTCGAATCGGTCGGAATACCTGGCTGCTTGATCTTCCCCTGCTGTTCTTTCGACAGGTTCAGATACTGCTTCAACTGCGCGATGGGCATACCGAAGTTTGACATCAGAGCAAACTCTTTTTTCTCGTTTGGCGAGAAGGTAATGCCTTTGGCTGCCGCGACATTTTCCAGCATTTCCATGCGTTCCTGCTGGTTGTCGATACCGAAATAAACCTTGCCGTCTTTACCCAGGCCGATGGTCATGATATTCTTATCAGGGACTTTGATCCCGGAGATCGACGAAGGGGTTTCAATGCTGGCGGCATCCTGGGCCCGGAACTGGGCCGTCAGAATAAAGAACGTCAGCAACAGGAACGCCACATCAGTCATCGCCGTCATGTCCACCGAAGAACTAGCACGTTTGATTTTAACTGCTGGCATATTTTAATCTGTTTCTGCGAATCTGCTGAGCAGACTGGCTAATGAAAACGTCACCTAAGCGCGCCTAGTAGTGAGCTGCGAAATTCTGTTGGATGCTCAGACCGATTTCGTCGATGTTGTACGTCAGTACGTCGATCCGGCTGGTGAAGTACGAGTACATGATCGTAGCGATAGCAGCCGTACCGATACCCAGAGCCGTGTTTACAAGGGCCTCCGAGATACCCGTCGACAGAGCAGCCGTATCAGGCTGGCCGGTAGCACCCATAGCTGCGAAAGCCCGGATCATACCAAGTACCGTACCGAGCAGGGCGATCAGCGTCGAAACCGAAGCCAGCGTAGCAATGATCGTCAGGTTCTTCTCGAGCATTGGCAGTTCAAGCGTCGTAGCTTCTTCTACTTCTTTCTGCAGCGCAACCAGTTTCTGTTCTTTGTTCAGTTCGGTGTCGGTCGACAGCTGCTGGTATTTCAGCAGGGCGGTTTTTACTACGTTACCGATCGAACCTTTCTGACGATCGCACTCGGCAATAGCGCCCGATACGTCGTTGCGGTCGAGTTGGCTCTTCACCTTCCGAACGAAGTCATCAATCGAACCTGAGCCATTGGCGCGGCCGATGGTAATGAAGCGCTCAATCGAGAACACCAACACCGTCAGGAAACATGTGAACAGGATCGGCACGATAAAACCGCCCTTGTACACAGTCCCGAAGTAATCGCCTGGGAGCGGCTCTTTCGTATTGTCGCCTTCCTGGAAGTGGCTACCATCGCCGAAGACAAACATGTACGTCAGGATACCGATCAACAGCAGAACCGGAATCACGAGTGCTGGATTCAGACCGCCCGACTTCTTCTTAGGTGCAGCTGCTTTGGCTGGTGCTGGAGAGGGTGTTTGTGTTTTCATTGGAACTGGACTGTAGGGTTAAAATTAAAAGTTGGTTTGCCCGGTAAAAAAAGTGAAAATTTTAGATTGTTTGGGTTTTGTCAGTCAAAAATTTGACCGCAAGCGATCGAAACCTCCACAAAACTATAGTTTTTCCGATGAATACAACGCATCCCTATTATCCAAAATTTTCATTCTAATGGCAATCCATCAACAAATACTTGGATATATTCGACTGACTACAAATGCTCCTGAATGACCCTCTCCTGCGGTAAAGCCTTGTTTTTCAACCGTCCGAAGTACAATTGTATGGCTATGAGTGAGCTACATTCAACGGGTTTGGGCGGGGCTCTCTTCATAAAATAATTGTTAAGGTTGATGCTCCCTACTCGTTTGTCCAGCCAGAGCTATGCCTTTTAGATGCGTACCAGTATCAGAATCCACACGATGCATCCTATATTTTTTCGCAGAAGCGTTGCCTGTAAGGGGCATAATGGCCCAGGGGCAGGTTTGCGACTGTAAAACCTGGATATTCTCTCCGGCTCAGATGACGAATTGCAAACGGCGCAGTCTAACAACTTTAACCCTACTTTAACCCGAACTAAACGTCATCTTAATCCGGTAACGAGATGTTTGTATCGTCAAAAGAAACAGGAGTTTCACTCCCTCCATCATTCCCAAACCATTCACTGGAAACGACCATGAGCAGCTACCGCACCACCACCATTACTGTTTTTATTGTTTTTGCCGGCTTGATGGGTTTAGTATTACTGCCGGGGCTATCTATGCCGTTGATTGGTAAACTGGTGGCCGTATTTCTGTCGGTTGTGCTGGTCGCTCATGCCGCGTTGTCGTTGTGGCAGGGAACCAATCTGGCTACCGACCTGATCGATTACGAACCGGTGCAGGCAGGACGTACAGAATAGGCTTGGTCAAGTTTCTATAGATTGTGAGAGAGGCACCTACGGGTGCCTTTTTTGTTGGCCTGACAGGTCGTAGTAACCGAGGCCACCCAGACAAATTCCTGCGGTATGGACACAAAAAAAGCCAATCGGATCGATTGGCTTTTCAACTAAGTCGGGATGGCGGGATTCGAACCCACGACCTCTTGCACCCCATGCAAGCACGCTACCAGGCTGCGCCACATCCCGAATGAGGTCTGCAAAGGTAATTAATAAAGCCAAATGCGCAATGGATATTGATGAGTATCGCTCAATATCCATTGCGCATTTGGCTTTGGTCAGCCTCTACTCATTCCGGCCGGTACCCTGTACGGCGGGCGGGGGCGTAGTGCGCCGTTGCTGCTGCATGGGGTTCGGGGGGGCTCCACCACCCCGTTGCTGCTGCTTAAACAGCTGAAAGCGGGTCGGTTGCGACGAACGCGGAAACGAGTTGTTCTCGGTGTCGATGTCGGCGATTTCCTGATAGGGGTCCAGCGTCCACTGGGTTACTTTCTTGCTGGTGGCAACGACTTTCCGAATCTGAACATCGTTGAAGCGCCAGATTTCGGCCGGGAAGCGGGCCACCGAGTCGGTGCCATCTTCAAACTGCATCCGTACAATGACAGGCATCGGTACGCCCCCCTTGTTCTTCAGCGAGAGGGTGTAGAAGTTAGTCTTCGTGTTTGTTTCCAGCGTTTTGCGCTCTTCTTCGCTCAGCGTAGCCAGGTAATCCTGATACTTCTTCTTATCGGCGTCGGTAACGGCGTAAGGATCGTAGGCGTTGTAGAAGTCCTTCATGGTGCTGTCCTGAGCCACCACGCTTTTGTCTTTGGTAGCCGCATCGCGCTGTTTGCTGATGGTATTGGCCCGGCGCTGGGCGGCTTCACGAGCGGCTGCTTTGGCCACAACCGGATCCTGGTTGTCGACCTGGAACCAGTCTACCTCTACCAAATCCTGATCAACGGGCTCAACGCCGTAGAACCAGCCTTTCCAGAACCAGTCGAGGTCAACGCCCGAGGCATCTTCCAGCGTCCGGAAGAAGTCGGCTGGCTCGGGGCTCTTGAAGGCCCACCGGCGCGCGTATTCCTTAAAGGCGTAGTCGAAGAGTTCGCGGCCCATGACCGTTTCGCGCAGGATGTTGAGCGCCGTGGCGGGCTTGGCATAGGCGTTGGGACCGAGGCTGATAACGTTGTCGGAGCTGGTCATGATGGGCGACAGTACCGACTTGTCAGACTTCATGTAGTCGACAATCTGTTGCGGCTCACCCCGGCTTGTCGGGAAGTTATAATCCCATTCTTTTTCGGCCAGATACTGACAGAACGTGTTCAGCCCTTCGTCCATCCAGGTCCACTGGCGCTCGTCGGAGTTGACGATCATGGGGAAGAAGTTGTGCCCTACTTCGTGGATAATTACGCCGATCATACCGGCTTTGGTGCGCTCGGAGTACGTGCCATCGGGCTCGGGCCGACCGCCGTTGAACGAGATCATGGGGTATTCCATGCCGCCACCTGCCGTAGCATGACACGAGATTGCCACCGGATACGGGTACTTGATGGTACGATTGCCGTACGATTTGAGCGTGTGTTCTACGACGCGGGTCGAGTACTGGCCCCAGAGCGGGTTGCCTTCTTTCGAATAGAACGACATGCTCCAGATCTTACGACCGTCGCCGTATACGTCGGTTTGCATGGCGTCCCAGATGAATTTACGGCTGCTGGCAAACGCAAAATCACGTACATTGTCAGCTTTGTAAATCCAGGTTTTCTTCGCTTTTACGTCGGTTGGCTTGGCTTTTTCGGCGGCTTCGGCTTCGGCCTGGGTTACGATGACGACCGGCGTTTTCGAGTTCGCGGCCTGAGCCATGCGTTTTTGCTGAGCCGCCGTGAGCACCTGCTTGTAGTTCTGACATTCGCCGGTAGAACCGACGATGTGGTCGGCAGGGGCAGTGATGGCCACTTTGTAGTTGCCGAAAATGAGGGTAAACTCACCCTGCCCCAGAAACTGCTTGTTCTGCCAGCCATTTACGTCGCTATAGGCGCACAAACGCGGAAACCAGTGGGCAATGAAGTAGTTGGAGTTACCGTCTTTCGGGAAAAACTCGTAGCCACTGCGGCCGTAGTACTCCGTAATGAAGTAGTTCCAGTCAATGTTGAATGAGTAACTGGTGCCTGGCTTGAGGGGGGCCGGCAGGTCGATACGCATCATAGTCTGGTTGATGGTGTACTTCAGGGGCGTGCGCGATTTGGCATCGGTAACGGCCGTGATCTTGTAGCCGTACTTGTCGGTAGCCTGGGTGTTGCTCCGCTCACGAACCGAGGTCAGGTTCTGCAACTGGGCGAAACTCATGCCGTTTTCGCTCACGCCACCGGTGCGGGTTACGCTGCCGGTCGAGCCTTTGGCAAACAGGTTCTGATCGAGCTGGAGCCAGATGTAAGGCAGTACGTCGGTCGAGTTGTTGTGGTAGGTGACCGTTTCAGAACCGATGATCTTCTGATTGGCATCGTCGAGTTCGACCTTGATGTCGTAGTCGGCGCGGTTCTGGAAGTAATCTTTGCCGGGAGCGCCCGCGGCCGTACGGAAGGTGTTGGGCGTTGGGAGCATGGGCCCGAGCTGCTCAAAACGCGAGTTGGCGTTCTGCGTTGGAGCGGGTTGCTGCGCCAGTACGGTTGCCGACCAGAGGGCCAGGCAGGAAAGAAGGATTTTTCTCATAGTTTGCTGCAGGTTGTTTGGTTCTAGTTTCGACCGCTTCCCTGAACGGCAGGACGCGGGGGTGTCGACTGGCTTTGGCGTTGCTGCTGCATGGGGTTCGGCGCGGTTGCTCCGCCCCCCCGCTGCTGCTTGAACAGCTGGAAACGGCTTGGCTCGGCCAGGGCCGGGAAGCTGTTGTCGTCGGTATTGATATCCGCAATTTCCCGGTAGGGGTCCAGCGTCCACTGGGTCACTTTCTTGCTGGTGGCAACGACTTTCCGAATCTGAACATCGTTGAAGCGCCAGATTTCGGCCGGGAAGCGGGCTACCGAGTCAGTGCCGTCTTCGAACTGCATCCGTATGATCACGGGCATGGGTATCCCGCCTTTGTTTTTCAGCGACAAGGTATAGAAGTTGGTGCCCGCTTCGGCCAGTTTCCGCTCGTCGGGGGTGAGGGTGGCCAGGTAGTCCTGATACTTCTTCTTGTCTTCGTCGGTAACGGCGTAGGGGTCGTAGGAGTTGTAGAAGTCCTTCATGGTGCTGTCCTGAGCCACCACGCTCTGATCTTTGGTAGCCGCATCGCGCTGTTTGCTGATGGTATTAGCCCGGCGCTGGGCAGCCGCCCGTGCTTCGGCCTTCGTTACTTCGGGGTTCTGGCTGGCGGGTTGAAACCAGTCTACCTTTACCAGCGACTGATCGACGGGCTGAACACCGTAGAACCAGCCTTTCCAGAACCAGTCGAGGTCAACACCCGAGGCATCTTCCATGGTCCGGAAAAAATCGGCGGGCGTGGGCGACTTGAACATCCACCGGCGGGAATATTCCTTGAAGGCGTAATCGAAGAGTTCGCGGCCCATCACCGTCTCGCGCAGGATGTTGAGCGCCGTGGCAGGTTTGCTGTAGGCGTTGGGACCAAAGGTGTTGGGCAGAATATTGTCGGAACTGCTCATGATGGGCACCTGCTGCGTAGAGTCGAGCTGCATGTAGGGGACAATGTACTGCGGTTCGATACCCCGGGCCGGAAAATCGGGATCCCACTCCAGGCAGGCCAGCCCTTCGAGGAAGCTGTTCAGGCCTTCGTCCATCCAGGACCACTGGCGCTCGTCGGAGTTGACGATCATGGGGAAGAAGTTGTGCCCTACTTCGTGGATCACCACCGAAATCAGGAAGTTCTTGGTTCCCTGCGAATAGGTACCATCGGCCAGCGGACGGGCGCCGTTGAACGAGATCATGGGGTACTCCATACCGCCAATGGGGCCGTGTACGGAGTAGGCTACGGGATAGGGATAGTCGAACGTACGGCGCGAGTAGGAACGCAGGGTATGCGCCACCAGCCGGGTCGAGTACTGGCCCCAGAGCGGATTGGCTTCTTTGGGGTAGAGCGACATGGCCCATACGCGCTTGCCACCTACGTTGGGCTGGAGGGCGTCCCAGATAAACTTACGGCTGGTTGCGAAGGCGAAATCGCGTACGTTATTGGCTTTGTAGATCCAGGTTTTCTTGCCGGTCGGCTTGGCTTTTTCGGCGGCTTCGGCTTCGGCCGGGGTTACGATCTGTACCGGATTTTCGCCGGGTTTGTCACCTTTGGCTTTGGCGCTGTTCCAGCGGGTCAGCTGCGCAGCGGTCAGCACCTGCGACGGGTTCTGAAGTTCACCGCTGGCGCCTACTACGTGGTCGTTCGGAACGGTGATGGCCACTTTGTAATTGCCGAAGATAAGGGTAAACTCACCCTGCCCCAGAAACTGTTTGTTCTGCCAGCCATTTGCATCGTCATAGGCGCAAAGCCGCGGAAACCACTGCGCTATCTCGTATACGTAGTTGCCGTCTTTCGGGAAGAACTCGTAGCCCGAACGAGCCCCAACGGATTTGGCGTCGACGATATTAAAATTCCAGTCGATCGCAAACGAAACCGACTTGCCGGGCGCCAGGGGCGTGGGCAGATCGATGCGCATCATGGTCTGATTGATCGTGTACTTCAGCGCTTTACCAGCTGCATCGCGTACCGATGTGATTGTATAGCCGTACTCCTTGTTCCGCAGCGCAGCGCTGGGGTCCAGCTGGCCGGGCGACGCGCCCCGTTCGGCGTTGATGCTGTTGGTTTCGGTGGTATTGCCGTCGGCATCGGGCTTAAAGAGGTTCTGGTCGAGCTGGAGCCAGAGGTAGCGAAGGGCGTCGGATGAGTTGTTCTGGTATGTGATGTTCTCCGAAGCCGTTATCCGTTGTTTGGTATCGTCGAGTTCGGCTTTGATGTCATAGTCGGCGCGGTTCTGGAAATAGTCTTTGCCGGGAGCGCCTGAAGCGGTACGGAAGGTATTGGGGGTGGGCAGCATAGGCCCGAGTTGCTCAAAACGGGTGTTGGCCTTCTGAGTTGGCGCTGATGGCGCCTGTGCCTGCGCCGTTGTGAATCCGATGGAAACACCGATCGCCAGCAAAATTATCTTTTGCATGAAGTGAGTTTGTCAGAATTTGGATTAGGAGAGTAAAATTATAGAAAAAGCGTAATATGCCCATTGCGCTTTTTCTATATAGCCGCATATAATCATCGGGTTCATGAACCGCGTAGCTACTTGCCCGCTACTAACTCATTGTTCAGAATCAGGGAAATAGCCATGCCGGCCACGATTCCTGAAACGACCAGTACCCACCGGAGCCGGCTCCGCCGAAGGATATCCAGCACCACGAAGGCAATGGCCAGAACCAGCGTTACAATGAGCAGCTGCCCCAGCTCCAGCCCGATGTTAAACGCCAGCAGCGGCTGAACAATGCTGACTTCGCGGCCGAGCAGGCTGCGCAGGTAGTTGGAGAAGCCCATGCCGTGGATCAGCCCGAAGACCAGAGCCAGGCCGTACCGCCAGTAGCGATTGGGCGACGGGGTGGTGGATTGCAGCCGGGAGCGGGGTTCCTGATAAAACAGGTTGGTTATGGCCGTGATCAGGATCGTAACCGGAATCAGCAGCTCGATGAGCGCCGTGCTGTAGTCGATCAGTTGTAAGGTAGCCAGGGCCAGCGTGATGGAGTGACCAATGGTAAAGGCAGTGACCAGCACCAGTACCTGCCGCCATTGCTGGAGGGTATAGACCGTACAGAGCGCTATCACGAACAGAATATGGTCGTAACCACCGGGATCGGTGATGTGGTCGAAACCCAGGCGCAGGTAGATGAAAAACTCGTCCATACTTACTTAAACCACTCGGCGTACATGACGTAATTATTGGCGGTGCGATCAAAAATCTCGGCCTGTTCCGGAGAAACCGCTTTCAGGAAACGGGCTGGGTTGCCGGCATAAATGGAGCCGGGCGGAACGACCGTATGCTGGGTGACGATGGCGCCAGCCGCAATGATGCTGCCTGTTCCGACCACCGCGCCGTCCATGACGATAGCCCCCATGCCGATCAGCACCCGATCTTCGATCGTGCAGCCGTGTACAACGGCATTATGGGCAATACTGACCGAGTTACCAATGGTCGTGGCGTATTTCTGGTAGGTGCAGTGAATAACGGCTCCGTCCTGAATATTGGTCCGGTTGCCGATGCGGATGCGGTTGACATCGCCCCGCACAACGGCGTTGAACCAGACCGTACAGTCATCTCCCATAGTTACGTCACCAACCAGGGTGGCGTTGTCGGCAAACCAGCAGTTATTGCCGACCTGCGGCTCTATGCCGCGTACAGGTTTAATCAAAGCCATGCGGCAAAGGTAGTTCCTGTAATGAAAAAAGCCGACTCCTGCGAGCCGGCTTCTTCCGGAGTTGTTTCTGGCTGATTACTTCTTCATCTTATCGACCAGTTTTTCGAGCGCTTCTTCAACGTCGTCGACGGAGCGGTTCACTTCGCGTTTTACTTTCTTGAAGTCATCTTCACCCGCCCGCTGCACTTTATAGTACGAATCGGTCAGTTGACGACGCTTGTCTTCAAGGTCTTTAACACGGTCTTCGCGCTCCTTGCGGGCTTTCTTGCTTTCACCTTTTACTTCTTCTTTGGCTTCGTCGAGCTGGTCGTCCAGTTTGTCCATCTGCTCGTCGATGCGGTCGGCCAGGTCGCGCCGGTCGCGTTCAAAATCGCTGTCGTTGTCGCGGTTTCGACGGCTGTTCCGGTCGTTATCCCGGTCTGACCGATCGTCCATCCGGTCGCGGTCATTCCGGTCGTCCCGGCGGTTGTTGGTCCGGCTGTCGTCGCGATCGCCGGCCTCGTTGCGGTCGTTACGGCCGTTGAAGATACCGGCTATGCCACTTCTGTTATCCCGATCGTCGCGACTATCGCGGTCGTCGTTCCGGCGGTTATCCTGGTCGTCGTTCCGGCGATCTTCCCGGCGGTTGTCGCGGTCATCGTTTCGGCTGCTGTCACGATCGTCGTTTCGGTCATCCCGTCGGCTGTAACGATCGTTGTCGCGGTCGTCGCGACGGTTATCCCGGTCATCGTAGCGGTCGCGACTGCGCTGGTCGTCGTAGCGGTCGTCTGAACGGCGGTCGCTGTACTGATCCCGGTTCCGGTCGTCATACCGGCTGCGATCGCGGTCGCTGTACGAATCCCGGTCATCACGCGAGCGATAGCTGTCGTAATCTGAACGGCTGCTGTAGCGGTCGCGGTCGTCCCGGTCGCTGTAGCGGCTGTCGTTGCGATCGTCGTACCGGCTGTACCGGTCATCGTCGCGGTCGTCATACTGACTGTCGCGGTCGTCCCGATCATCTGAGGAATAGCGGTTATTATACGAACTGCCCCCCGACATACGGCTCGGGCGGTCGTAGTCACTGTCAGCATCGCGGTACCGGTTGTTGTACGAGCGGCTGTTGCGGAAGTCGTTCTGGCTCAGCCGCTCGTCGTTCCGGTTGTTCCGGTTGCGGCTAAAGATACCTTCGCCCCGCTCGCTGTCGCGATCATTGTCGCGGTCGCGGCTGGAACGGTTGCGGTCGTTATACGAGGTTTGCCGATCGTTGCGATCGTCCTCATCCCGACGGTAGTCGGCGGTTCGGCCGCGGGCGTTGCGGTCATTGCGTACCATTTCCTGCCGGCTGGCGTTCGAGTCGCCATAGAGCCACCCTTCTACGGTGGCGCAGGAAGATAAACCTACGGTAGCAGCCAGCAGGGAGGCAACTACCCATGTCCTTCGTTTCATATCGTTGCGTTGAGTTTTGTTGGTAAGATCAGTCTGCACAGGTCAAAAAACATACCAACCCGCTTGCAGACCTATAAACCCTGACACATACGTAAATGTTAGGATTTTTCTCTACGGTAACCGTAGAGTATAGTCCCGTGGCATCACACGTACCCGGGGGATGCCGGTTGTGTTCGGTAGCCCCCGGATCAGGATACAAACAAGGGTTCCGTCAACTGGAAAGCGCTTACCTGATTGTTATTGTACCCGCCCCGTTATAGCTCCGATACTCGTGGTTATACATGGCATCTGCCGAAACCGGACCCACCACAAACCGACCTTTCGACACGGCGCGGGCGAGGTAGTAGAAAACCTGTTCGGTACCGGTTGCTTTTGTGTAAAAGTTGATGCGGTCGTCGCGCAGGTCGAAATGCTGCGGGGTGCTGGCTCCTTTGACCCAGCTCAGATCGCGCTGTTCGGTCAAACGCGGGTTTTCTACCTCCAGCCCGGCCGGCAGCAGGTCGGTCACAACTACATTGTCGACGGCCAGCCCGCTGGTACTCGCTACCGATACCCGCACAACAACCAGATCGTTCTGCCGGGCTTCGCTGATGGGGGCGCCGTCGCGGTTCAGATAGGTCCGCCGAACCCGCAGGCCGTTATCTTCTTCGGTTACCTGCCCCGAGGCCGGTACGCCTTCGCTGGCCGCGAAGTAGTATACGTTGCCGGTACCTTTGGCGTTCAGGCTGATCGGCTGACCAACCGGTACCCGTTTGAGGTTCAGGTAGTCGGCAGCCAACGTGCCCAGCGAGTTACCCCCTGCCGATACGGTAGCCGTGGCGGTACTGCCCGCGTTCTGCCGGGCCAGCTTGCCGAGCGCCAGAAAAGCAAAGGCCGCTTCCTGAGTATTCAGATACTGACTCTGGCGGAGGGCCGTTGTCAGCTGCCGGGCCAGGGCCGGAATCTGAAGGTTATCCCGATCCGTAGCTACGAGGGCATCGAGCGACAGGGCCAGATTGCGCAGGGGTGATGCGTAACTGCCACCGGTTTCGCGGCCGGTCATGGTATCCGTATAGCGTTTGGGCAACAGAGCCGCAGCCGATCGGGTGTCGCCGGTACGAACGAAGGCCGAAGCCAGCAGGTAACGGCTGTCGGTGGTAAGGGCAGCTGCATTCTGTTTATGGTAGTTCATGGCCGACCGGTTGGGCTTGCCAGCCAGCGCCAGTACGTACAGGCTGTACAAACTGGTTCGGCTGGTCACCGACCGAACCGTCCGGCCGCCGGTTTCATCGTAGGCTACCTGCTCTTCTTTGGCCGGCTGGTTGGCCAGGTTGGTGAGGTAGTCGATCGCTTTACTGGTCACTGCCGGCGAAACTTCGTAACCCGCCTGACTTGCTTCGACCAGAAAATGCAGCGCGTAGGCCGTAGCCCAGGCGTCTACGCTGGTGCCTTCCATCCCGGGCCACATCGAAAACCCACCGCTGGCGGCCTGTAAACTCCCAATCTTCTGGATGGCCTGCTGCACGTTGGTGGCCGGGTTCAGGTCGCTGTCGCCGGTGCGGACAAAATAGGTGTTGGTTGCCACCTGCCTGGTCAGGTCAGCGAAGTAAAGCTGCGGAAACGCTTTTGAAATGGTTTGCTCCAGACAACCGTGTGGGTAGCCTAGCAGGAACGATAGCTCACGGCCGTACTGCGCCACCGGCGATCGGCTGAGGGTCAGGCTGGCCCGGGCGGTACCGGGCAGAAAACCATTGCCTGCTAGGTTGATGGTGGCTGATTTCCCGGCCGCTACGGCACCCGAAGCAGTAGTTTTTTGCAGAGAAGCGCCCGGCTGCACGGTGATGTCGGTTTTCTCGGTAAAGGTTTCTCCGCGCAACGACGCCCCCACACCCGTAACGGTAATCGTTACGGCTCCGGCACCTATGGCTTGTTTGGCCGCGATTCCGAACGTCAGCCGGCTCTCGCGACCCGGCGCAATGGTTAGTTTTCGGGTGGTGAGGCTGTCGGCTGAGAGTGGGCCGCTCAGGCCGAGCCGGGCCGTTACGACGGCGGCCTGCGTGGTCGTGTTGCTGAGGTTGACCGACAGGTCGAGCTGATCGCCGGGGGTCAGAAAGCGCGGTAAGCCGGTGCTGATAACGATCGGGTCGGCCACTTTCATATTCGTGTTGGCCGAGCCAAAGGCGTTGTCTTTGTACGCTACGGCCATTACCCGCAGATCGCCCGAAAACTGGGGGACATCGACCGTAAACTCGGCTTCGCCGTCGAGGCCGGTTTCCAGAATGCCGCTCCAGAGCGCTACCAGCCTGACCCTGCCGTTGCTGAGCGGGTTGACCCGCCGTTCGAGATCGTAACCATCGCCCCCTACGCTCGATGCCGAGCGCAGCGATAGTTCAGGGTAGAGCAGGGCGTACAGGTCGTGGCTGCTGACTTCGAGGGCGCGTTTCTGGTAGAAGAACCCGTGCGGATCGGGGGTTTTGAAGTTTTTCAGCTGCAGGATGCCTTCGTCCACAACGGCGACCGTTACCTGTGCGTTGCGGGCTGTTTTGATGCGGATGGTCTGCTTCGTTTTGGAGCGCGACTGGGTAGCGGCCGTAATCGCAACAGGCAGCTGGGTGCTGTTGTCCGTTACGGGTATCGGCGCAAAACCGTGGGCTACGGTGAGCGGTAGGTTCGTGTTGTCCATGGCCCGGATCAGCGTGGCCGTTACGTACACATTCGGGAGGTGGTCGGCACCAACCGCGAAGCTCCACTCGGCCGACTTGTTGTTGGTCGTCAGCCACTGCTGCTCCATGACCCGGTTGCGCTCGATGGTTACCAGCAGCTTCCCGTCGAAGGGGGCTTTGAACAGAATTTTGGCTTTGTCGCCGGTCTGGTAGGCGGGTTTGTCGAGGGTCATCAGCACCTGCCCTTCCTGACTGACCTCAAACGACGAAGCCGAGGTGCTGCCGTAACCGTAGGCGTAGACCGGCGTGGCTGCGTACCCGCTGGCCGACGCACCCGGGCGCCGGACCCGGATTTCGTACTCGCCCGATACCGTTGGCACGTAGCGGAACGAGGCTTTGCCCCCTTTGAAGAGCAGGGTGTTGGTATAGACCGTTTTCTCGCGCTTTTTGGTCGTGTATTTGATCTGGTCGTTTTCCTGTTTTTCGATTACGGTCTGGTAGTCGAACCGAACGACCTCCACGCTGGCCGATGCCGACGGGCGCAGCGAACCGCTGGCATCGACCGCTACCAGTTCGGCGGCCAGGGGAGAGTTGGTCGTTACGTACGAGTCGGCCAGGCGTATGCCGAAGAGAACCGGCTGGGTCTGTACCTCGAAACGCCGAAGCCGGTTTACGGGTCGCCCGTTTTCGTCGAATACCGTTACGAAGAGCTTACCCTCCAGCAGGCCAATGTCCTGGTAGGTGGCCGGAATCTGGAAGCGTTCGGTGGCCTGCCCGTTGGCGTTGGTTTTGCCCTGCCGTACCTCTTTCGGAAAGGTGCCGGGCGCCCCCGCCTGCCCGCTGGGAATGGCAAACGAATAGTCCTCGAAGCCTTTGGGCGCGAAGGTTTTTCGTTTGAGCTGAAATTCCATTTCGTACGACCGGTCGCTGGCGGGCGGGCCAAACAGGTTCATAGCCGTGGCCGACAGGGTGATGGTCTGGCCCGATTGATACCTGGTGCGGTCGGTCAGCACGTCGACTTTGATGCGGTCGGGTACAAACTCTTCGACGCTGATGGGCTGGGCGGTCAGCAGTACGTTGTTGGCGTTCAGGATTTCGATGGTATAGCTGCCCGTAACGGCGGCCGGGTCGAGGGGGATGTCGGTCGACACCGCGCCCTGGGCATTGGTTGTTTTGCGGAACGCCCGTACCTCGCGGCCATTGGGCGCCAGCAGCCGGATCAGCACCGGAATCTCGCCCACGCTCTGCCACGCCAGCGACCGAACCAGGGTATTGATATGAATCGTTTCGCCGGGGCGGTAGATGTCGCGGTCGCCGTAGACGAAGGCGTCGAAACCCGAGGGGTTATCACGTTTGCCTTCTACTTCGAAGCGTGATGTTTCTACCTGGGCGTCGGGCAGGAAGAGGAAATTGAAGTCGCCCCCGTCGGTTGCTTTGCTGTCGGTTCGGGCGGTGATCATCCGGATCGTGAAGCCGGGGGCTTTCTCGTCTACTTTCTCGAAGCGGGCAAAGCCGCTGCCGTCGGTGGTGAGTGTATAGACCGACTGGTTGTTGCTGCTGACGAGGGTTACTTCTACATTCTGCAGCGGTTCGGCCGTTCGGATGGAGTTGGCCCAGACCAGCACGTCGGTATCGGTCTGGTGAGCGACCAGGCCAATATCCGATACCGAAACCAGCTGCGTGCTTTGCAGATAGGCTTCGTCTTTGGAGCCGACCGATACCAGATAAACACCCTTGAAGTTGTTGTTCTGATCGGGCAGGGCAATGTTGAGCGCCGAAACGCCCCGCACCTTAGGCAGGTCTTCGGTGTCGACGGTTTTGCTGACCAGCACCTGGCTGAGGTCGTTTTCGTCATCGCCGTTGTAGCTGTAGCTGCCGGTTGGGCCCCAGGAGCCATCGCCTTTCTCGGCGTACTGTTCGTAGCGGTACGACCGGAAATAGTTGAGCAGGTTATTCTCGTACAGTTTGGCAATTTTGACCTGCACCTTCGGCACGTTGACGATGTTCAGCCCAACGTTTCGCGACCCTTTCGAGGATAAATACAGGGCTTTCTGACTGGCGAACGCAATGCTGGCGGGCATCTTCCCGAAAAACAGATCTTTGGTAACGGGCTCGCTGAGTCGGGTGCCCAGGGTACCGCGGATCTGATCGGTCAGCGTCAGTACATAGGTGTCGGTTTCGGTAAAATTACCCCGGATGATGAAGCCGTTCTCGGTCAGTTCGGCCGTTGTTTCGACCTGTGGCTGAATGGTGTAGTACTGGCTCAGCCCGCCCGAGCCCGCATCGGCCGGTTGCAGCTCCTGGGTGGTGATAACCCGAACAACCCCCGCTGGGCCGCCCGTTCGGCTGGCTTCGAAACGCGTCTGAACATCTACCACGTCAACGCTGGTCTGGGCAGGTAACGAGGCCGTTTCGTCAATAACATCCTTACTGACATAAGCCGTGTTGGCTACTTTCAGCCCCTTGTCGATTTTCAGTTGAAGCGGCTGCTCGTTCCGGACGGCGGGCGCGTTCATGAGGGTCATAACAACGCTGCTGCCGGCCTCGCTGGCGCTGAGCTGCGTCGGGAGGCCTTTGTCGTCGGTGCTGACGGTTACTTTACCGGCTACTTCGCCCGCACTGACGGGGTAGTTGAAGTTCAGCCGGGTACGGGCAACGGGCTGTCCGGTTTCGCGGGCTTTGGCCCACCAGGTTTCGGTGCTGGTCAGCTGCAGATAGGGCGTGTGAAAAGCAATGACCTCGTTCGAAACTTTCACATCCTTGTCGGTCGCCCGGTTCAGCAGCTGGTCGGTCAGTTCGGCCCGGTAGTCGGTGGCCGCATCGAAGGCGGTAGCGGGTGAGAAGATCAGTTCGTTGGGAGCCACCCACTTGAACTTACCCCGAACGGCCGGGATGAACCGTACGTACTGGGTCGAGTCCCATTCGTCGAGCGCGGCCGCGGGACCAACGTTTTTATTGAAGGTAAACGTCAGGTTCTGCGTCTGCTGTACTTCATCGTCGAAGTTGCGGCCCACTACGCTGACCTCGTTGAACGAAAGCCGGGCGCACTGGAAAAGAAGAAGACAGAAGAAAGGAACGGGGAGTAACCGACGGATTTTCATGGGGTCAGGACAAGAGTACGATAGGGAACGAAAAAACCCACTCTAACTACGCGGAGTGGGTACTGAATTCAAAGAAGTTGCCGCAGGTATTGAGTGATCGGCAACCAGGGATAGCCGCTATTTGGTGGCCGTAAACTGAACGTTGGCAATTTTCCAGGTCGATCCCTGCTTCACGCTCATGACCGAGAAAGAGACAGTATTCTCGAAGTTCTGCCCCTGAATGCTGCCTTTGGCTTTCCAGCTGCCGGTCGTTACGGCCGCGTCGCTGTTGTACTGGCGGGTCCGGGCGTTGGATAGCGTACCGGTTTCGATGATGACATACCCCCCGCCCACACCCTGCGCCAGCAGATCGCCGTCTACCGTTGCGCCGTCGAAGCTGGTAATGGTAAAATCGGACGTCATGTATTTGCTGATGGTACCATCTTCGTCGAGCATGGCTTTAAAGAACGCATTGGTCAGGGCTGTTGGGTCCTGCGAGGGGTCGGTAGGGGTGGTCTGGGCAAAGGCAGCGCTTGTCAGTAGCAGCGCCAGTAGAACGGATAAAAGGGGTTTCATAGGAGTATGTTGGCTTTTAAGGTGGAAAAGTGTGAAGAATTTGTGGAAACGCAAAATGAACAAATCCTCACTCGGCCCTGACCAGGATGCGCAGGTCGGTATGTCGGCCGCGGTCGTCGGCGCAGGAAATTTTCAGCGCACCCGGCCGGGGTTTGAAAAACACGGCTTCCTGCGGACTGGCTTTGCGGTACAGTTTATCATTCAGGTACCAGAAAACGGTTTCCACATCGTTGGGGGCCTGACAGCTTAGCTCGAGTTCGGCGGGCTGGCGGGGGTTGATATAATACTCACTGCCTTCGCTGGGGCTGGTAATCAGCGGACCACCCGACCCGAACACCCGCTCGCAGGCCGGATTGTGGGGCGGTATACGGGCCACCGGTATGCGCTGGGCCTGGTAGAAAGCCAGTACGTTCGGAGCCAGGTTGGGATACATCCGGCGAACGGCTCCGCTGTCGGGGCGGCAGTGGGCACAGTAGGCCAGCGTACCTGTCTGGTTGGTCCAGATGGGCTTGCGGTGCTGGCAATACCGGTGCCGCGACACCCCCATGAGGTAATAGTCGGTAATGGGGTTCAGGCAGGAGTCGCCGGGAATATCGCCGGTTTCGGGGCAGATCAGCCGCATGGCCAGCGTACGCGGTGGGCGTATCCAGCCGCTCGGGGCGTTGTAGTCCAGGGCGTTGAAGAGCTGAAACAGCAGCGGAGTGGCGGTGTTGGCCCCGCTCAGTTCAGCAACGCCCACCCCCGAGAAGTTACCGACCCACACGCCGATCGTATACCGCTGGTTGTAGCCGATACTCCAGGCGTCGCGCCGGCCGTAGCTGGTGCCGGTTTTCCAGGCAATCCGCGGCAGATGGTAGCTGTTGTCGAAGTTATTGGGCAGGTCGGGCCGGGTGATCTGGGTGAGCGTGTGGCCAATCAGGTAAGCTGCTTCGGCCGAGAGAATCCGCGATCCGGCCGTTTGCTGACCCGCAGCGGCCGGGGTGAGCCGCCCGTCGGTGACCACGCCCCCGTTGGCAAAGCCCGCATATAACCGGGTCATCTCGTCAAGGGTAACGCCACAGCCGCCCAGAATCATCGACAGGCCGAGGTCGCGGGCCTGCTTCTTCACCGTCGAGAAGCCTGCTTTGCGCATGGTTGCTACCAGCGTTGATGTGCCGATGTCGTTCAGCAGCGCCACGGCCGGTATGTTGAGCGAGTTGGCCAGGGCGAATTCGGCCGTAACGGGGCCGTTGAACCGCTGGTCGTAGTTGCTGGGGGCATACCCGCCAAAATTGGTCGGTACGTCGGCCAGTTTGGTTTTGGGGGTGATCTGCCCCCCGTCGAAGGCCAGTCCGTACAGGAGCGGCTTGAGGGCGCTTCCCGGCGACCGTACCGCCCGCACCCCATCGACCTGCCCCCCGTCGAGGGTATTGGCGAAGTCGGCCGAGCCGATGTAGGCCACCGTTTCGTGGGTTCGGTTGTCGAGTACCAGCACGGCCGCGTTATGAATATTCAGCGCCCGGATTCGGTTGGCGTAGTTCTGCACGAGCCGCTCCGCCGTGGCCTGGGCCGCCGGATAGAGGCTCGATCGAATGACAGGAACTTCCGGATACTCGGCCCGAAGCCGTCGCGCCAGATGCGGAGCCAGCTGGGGTGCGGCTCGCCGGTAGGCCGTAAGGGGTTCGGCCAGGGCGTCGGCAATGGTCGCGTCATCGTAGAGACCCGCCGACCGGAAGCGGGCCAGCCAGCGGTTGCGCTCCTGCACGATCCGGGCGTTATTCTGACCGAGCCGCAAACTCGACGGGCGGTTCGGAATGATGGTCAGTGTAGTCAGTTCGGCCAGACTCAGCAGCGCGGGTGGCTTGCCGAAGTACAGCAGCGAGGCCGATTTGAGCCCTTCGATGTTGCCGCCGTAGGGAATCAGGTTCAGGTACAGTTGCAGAATCTCGTCTTTCGACAAACGAATTTCCAGCTGCACCGCCCTCAATAGCTCGATCAGCTTGCTGGCGTAGGTGCGCGGGCGGGGCTCGAGCAGCCGTACGGTCTGCATCGTGATGGTCGAAGCTCCGGAGGTGCGCCGGCCGTTGAGGAGGTTCCGCCCGGCCGCCCGCAGCAGGGATACCGGGTTGAACCCCGGGTGGTACCGGAAGTAAGTATCTTCCTTGAACAGGATGGCGTCGCGCAGGGCGGGCGTGATGTCGTTCAGCTCGGCGTACATACGCCACTTGTCATCGCGGCTCAGGAACGCGTGCAGAATCTGCCCGTCGCGGGCCGTAACCAGGGTGGCATACGGGACCGTAGTTCGGATCGGGAAGGCCAGGTCGAGCCCGGTAGCCAGCAGTCCGCCAGCCGCCACAACCCGAACCCAGGTGGGTTTGCCGATGCGTTTCAGCCAGGGGCTTGCTGTTTCCTGCACCCAACGGCGTAACTTAGGGCGTCGATCTGCTTCGTTAAGCCTTGACATATTCACGAAGAAAGATACCTAAACCCGGCTGTTCTGCCAATGACCATTCAATTTTTCGGTGCCGCCCGTACCGTGACGGGTAGCAAACATCTCATTACGACCGACCGTGGCGTGCAGATTCTGCTCGACTGCGGCTTGTTTCAGGGTATCAATACCGACGAGCTGAACCAGACCTTTGGCTTCGACCCGGCCCGCGTCGATTATATGGTCCTGTCGCACGCTCACATCGATCATACCGGCCTTATTCCCCGGCTCGTTAAGCAGGGGTTCCGGGGACCGATCTATACGACGGCCTCTACCATCGATCTCTGCAACGTGATGCTCATGGACAGCGCCCGCATTCAGGAGCGCGACCTGGACCGGGTCAACAAACGTCGGTCCCGGCGCGGTGAGCCCGAGCTCGACGTCCTCTATGACGAGCAGGACGTTGAGCAGGCCCTCAGCCAGATGCAGCCGGTTCGGTACGGCCAGCCTTTTGCCATCGGCGATACCGTAACGGGCTTACTGACCGATGCGGCCCACCTGCTGGGCAGCGCGGCCGTAAGCCTGACCATCCGGGAGCAGGGCGCGGAAAAACGCCTGTTCTTCAGTGGCGACATTGGCCGTCCTGACGATAAAATCCTGCGTCGGCCCGATCCGTTTCCGCAGGCCGATTACATCCTCTGCGAATCGACCTACGGCGACCGGATTCACGAAGCTGAACCCGACATGAAAGCCCATCTGCTGCGTATTGTAGAGGATACCTGCGTAAAAAAACGGGGCAAACTTCTGATTCCGGCCTTCGCCGTTGACCGGACGCAGGAGTTGATTTACGCCCTCGACCAGCTATCGAGCGAAGGCCTGCTGCCGCGGCTGCCGGTCTACATCGATAGTCCCATGTCGGTAAAAGCAACCGAGGTCATGCGTGATCACGAAGACGATTTCAACCCCGAGATTCTGGCTTACATCAAGAAAGACGGCGATGCGTTTGAGTTTCCGAACCTGCATTACGTGTCGGACGTCAACGAATCCAAAGCCATCAACGACCAGCGGGAGCCGTGTATCATCATTGCACCCTCGGGTATGGCCGAAGCCGGACGCATCAAACACCACATCAAAAATAACATCGAGAACCCGAACACGACCATTCTGCTGGTGGGGTACGCATCGCCCAACAGCCTGGGTGGCGCGTTGAAACGGGGCGATGCTGAGGTGACGATCTTCGGCGAACGCTACCCCGTAAACGCGCGGGTTGAGGTGATGGACTCCTTTTCGGCCCATGGCGACTACCGGGAGATGCTCGACTTCCTGAGCTGCCAGAATCCGGCCCGGGTCAAAACCGTTTTTCTGGTCCATGGCGAGTATGACAAACAGCTGGTCTGGAAAGAAAAGCTCGAAGCCGCCGGATTTGCCGACGTGCAGATTCCCGACATGATGGATAAAGTCGATTTGTAAGACGCCGGGTAGACATAAAAAACCCCCGGCCTGGTGGCCGGGGGCTAAGAGCGGTCAGGAAAAAGAAAGAGTCGTCAGGTAAAGCGAACCCGGGCGAAGCAACGGTTCAGTACGGCGCGATAAACTTTGCCGAATTGGGCATAACACCAGCGTTTGAGCTGTTTTACTTCATCTGGAATCAGCATCTGAATGGCCTTCGCCAACTCTTTCTCGAACAGGGCTTTGTCAAAACTCACCTTCTGAAGGATAGTCTTGATGTACTCGAGCATGGAAAGCATACGTTTGAACGTTTTCTGGTTAGAGGAGCCGATGAATGAAAAAAGAGGTTTGTAGGTTCTTGGTACGCGTATCTAACTAAAAATGGAACGGCTTGTTCGCGAATTTGTTGCCCAAAAATAGCTATGTTCTTTGCAATATTCCGCAAATTTCTTGGATTATATTTTTGTTTACAAATAGTGTCGTTTGGGCAACAAATTGATAATGGAGCAGTTATAGAATTGGGCCAATCTAATTTTCCGATCGAACGGCCATTTGTCATTACGGTAAATATTCCCAACAGCGACACCCGGCCGGTACTGGCGTTTCCGGATATTGCGGGCTTTGTAAAAAAAGGAACCTCGGCCAGCGTAACCACGACCGAGGTGGGGGGTAAGTCCGTTACCAATCAGATCATTACCCAGAATTACCAGGCCCGTGCGCCCGGCCGCTATCGCCTGCCGCCGTTTGTGATTGTCATAAACGGTACGCCGGTTCGATCGGAGGGGGCGGAACTCGTGGTGTCGTCATCGCTCCAGACCCCGCCACCCGCGCCGGTAGTGCCTTCGGGCAACGCGGCTTTCCTCCAGCTCCAGACCAGCAAATCGGCGATCTACGCGGGCGAAGGGGTCGGCATGACACTGTCGTTTTTCGTAGCCGATAATTACCCCTACGAACTGAGCTTCACCGCGCTCGACAAGCAGCTCCAGACAATCGTCAAGCAGATCAGACCCGTTAACGCCTGGGAAGAGAACTGGAACATAACCGATCTGAAGCCCTCGCCCGTGCTGATAGCCGGAAAAAAATACCGGCAATATCAGTTGTACCGGGCCGAGTTTTTCCCGCTGGCCGTTCGGCCGCTGCGGATTCCGGCCGTTACCCTCCAGCTCACCCAGACCCGCCCGGCCACTACCCAGCCCGAGCCGGTTTCCTTTACCAGCCGACCCGTTACGGTAGCCGTGCGGGCGTTGCCGGTGCATCCGCTGCGGGGGCGCGTGCCGGTTGGTCTGTTTCGGCTCGAAGAAGAGCTGAGCCGACAGCGGGTTGGACTGGGGCAGAGCGTCCGCTATTCATTTGCCATAGCCGGTGAAGGCAACATAGCCACCCTGCCCAACCCGGTAACGACTGGTAACCCGACCGAGCTGGAGGTGTTTCCGCCCGAATCGCGGCACGTCATCAACCGGACCGGCGACCGGATTACGGGCCGAAAATCGTTCTCGTATTTTCTGGTACCCCACCGAAACGGGTCCGTTGCGCTGGCAAACCGATTTCAATGGATATATTTCGACCCGCAACGGGCCCGTTATGATACCCTGCGCTCCCGACTGCAGTTGCTGGTGGGCGGGCGGGCGTCGCTGAACACGACGGCCGATGCGGCTGCGGATACCCTCCCGGCTGATCAGCCGACGGATGCCAGCGGTGGGCGGTCGTTATACGCGGGCATCGATGCATTGGATAGTACAGAGCAACCCATTCAGGTCTCAGCGTTGATCAGGGCCATCGCCAACGTGTTGATTGTGCTGATGCTCCTGGGAATGATTTTTGTCTTTTTTAGAAAATGAGCAGTACCTACGGAACCCTATTTAAGATTTCTACTTTCGGCGAATCGCACGGACCCGCCATCGGCGTCGTTATCGACGGCTGCCCCGCTGGTTTGCCTTTCGACACCGATTTCATTCAGCACGAACTGGACCGGCGCAAACCCGGGCAGTCGCGCATCACGACCCAACGGCGCGAGGCCGATGAGTTCGAGGTGCTGTCGGGCGTGTTTGACGGACAGACGCAGGGAACGCCCATTGCGCTGATCATTCGCAATACCGACCAGCGGAGTAAAGACTACGGGCATATTGCCGAACAGTTCCGGCCGTCGCATGCCGACTACACCTACCAGACCAAATACGGCTCCCGCGATTATCGGGGGGGCGGTCGGTCGTCGGCCCGCGAAACGGCCGCCCGTGTAGCCGCCGGTGCGGTAGCCAAGCTGCTGCTCGCTCAGCAGGGCGTGCAGATCCAGGCGTACGTATCGCAGGTCGGTACGCTGAAACTCGATACGCCCTATCAGGAACTGACGCTGGCGCTGGCCGAAGAGAACGCGGTGCGCTGCCCCGATCCGGCCGTAGCGGAGCAGATGTTTCAGTACATCGACGAAACCCGGAAGCGGGGCGACTCGATCGGGGGCGTGGTCGACTGTGTGGTAACGGGCGTTCCGGCGGGCTGGGGCGAGCCGGTCTTCGACAAGCTCCATGCCGAACTGGGAAAAGCCATGCTCAGTATCAACGCCGTGAAAGGCTTTGAATACGGCAGCGGATTTGCCGGGGCCGCGCTATACGGTTCGCAGCATAACGACGAATTTTATACCGATGCCCAGGGCGCCGTACGGACCCGAACCAACCACTCGGGCGGGGTTCAGGGCGGAATCAGCAACGGCGAAGATATCTTCTTTAGGACGGCCTTCAAACCCGTTGCCACGATCATGCAGGACCAGGACAGCGTCGATGTACACGGTCAGCCGGTAACGGTATCCGGAAAAGGTCGGCATGATCCCTGCGTTGTGCCGCGGGCGGTTCCTATCGTTGAGTCGATGGCCGCGCTGGTACTGGCCGACATGATGCTCCGCAACAAAGCAGCCCGGGTGTAAAAAATCCGGGCGGGCGCGTTACTTTCTCCGGGAAAAAACGGCCTGCATCAGCACATAGCCCAGAAAGCCGAACCCGATGGCCTGCGCCGTAACGCCGATCGTGAGCAGGAGGCCGGTGGCTTCCCAGCCCGCGCTTTTGCCGTAGGCACCCAGTAACACCAGCAAAATGCCGACCAGCCAGAAGCCGGCGGCCAGTAGAATGAATTTATTGCGGATCGTGATCATGCGGCATCATAATTAGAGGTAAACGTAGCGTCATCCTACGACCTCATGTTAAAAAGAATGGTTTTCCCGGTGCGGTTGTTTGGTTTGCTTGTTCTGTGTCTGGCTAATGTTGCGCTGGCCCAGCCAGTTCGTTCGGAGCGGTTTACGTTTCGGCGGGGGCTGATGGGTACGCAATTTACGCTTACGGTCTACGCGCCCGACAGCCTGACTGCACAACGCGCCAACGCGGCCGTGAGTGCCCGGATGGATACGCTCAACCAGGCGATGAGCGATTACCTCGACGGGTCGGAGATCAACCGGCTGTCCGGCACCAGTGGGTCGGGCCGGTGGGTTACCGTATCGCCCGATCTGTTTCGGGTGTTGTGGAAAGCCCGGCAGATTGCCCGGCTCTCTGGCGGGCGCTACGACCCCACCATCGGGCCACTGTCGCAGCTCTGGCGACGGGCCGTGCGGCAACGGGCGCTGCCGAACCGGGCTGAACGCCGGCGGGCGCGCCGGGCGGTGGGGTATCGGTATATGGAGCTGGACAGTGGACGTCGGGCGGTGCGCCTGACCCGATCCGGTATGCGACTCGATGTGGGCGGTATTGGGCAGGGGTTTGCTATCGACGAAGCCGCCGGGCTGCTGCGTCGGTTAGGCCTGCCCGCTTTCCTGCTCGATCTGGGGGGCGACGTGCTGGCGGGTGAGGGGCCGTGGCGGGTTAGATTCGACTCCACAACGATACGGTTGCACCGGGCCGCCATAACCACCTCCGGCGATCTGTACCGCCACTTCGACTACCACGGTCGGCGCTACTCCCACATCATGAACCCGCGCTCGGGGCTGGGGCTTCGGCAGTCGGTACGGGCTACCGTACTGGCGCCCGACGGCTGGCGGGCCGATGCCCTCACGAAAGTATTCAGTGTAGCGGGGCTGCGTCGGAGTCGGCGGCTACTGAAACGGTTTCCCGATGCCGAGCTGTACCGGATCGATGTAAAAAACGGGCGGCAGCGACACTGGCGTTCGGTCGGGTTTCCGGTCAGGTAGATTCTACCGGGTCAAGTTTGGTTATCGAATTTGATCGATTGGCAGACTTTTTGCTTTTATCCAGCATGAAGGAAATCGTTATGGTTGAGCCTTTTCCGGGTTCACTCTGAATGTGAAGGGTTCCTTGGTTGAGCCGCATGAATTCCCGACATATTTGCAGGCCCAGCCCGGTTCCCCGTTCGCCCGACGTACCGCGGTTCTGAACGGCTGACTCGCGGGATTCCGTCTGGTTCGCGACGGGCATGCCGATGCCTGAATCCTGAACCGTCAGCCGGGCCTGTCCTTTATCGGACGAGGTTGATAGGCGAATAGTACCGCCCTGGGGGGTGAACTTAATGGCGTTATGAATCAGGTTCCGAACAACGATAGACAGCTGATGTTCGTCAACGGCAGCAGGAGCCGTATCGAGGTGGGTGGTTACCGTAAGTTGCTTACGCTGAATATCCGATACATATAATAACAATATGGGTTCCGCTATTTTCGACAGATCGAGCGAAATGGGGTTGGGCTTGATCCGTTCACGCTGTAGCATGGCCCAGTGGAGCAGATTATCGAGGGTAAGGTAAACACCATCGACGGATTGAGCCAGCTGATCGATACGTTGCTCAAACTGACCGGCCGAAGTATAGCCTGCTTTTACGGCCATGAGCTGCGTTTTCAATCCCGCTACCGGACTTCGCAAGTCATGACCGATGATAGCGAACAGGTTGTCTTTCATCGTATTCAACTCGCTGAGCGCCTGATTCTGGACCGCTATGGTTCGCTGAATCTGCATGGCCGTTTTTTTGACAGTATAGCTAACATAAGTAAGCGCTATAAATGTGGCCATACCGGTAATAAGCTGGCCCATTTCAAAGTGGAGATGTAGCTGTTGAAATGTAATTATCCTGGCCGTTAAATAACTGATAGCCAGTAAGGTACACAGTGCGAGTGACGCTCTGCTATTGATCAGTATGATAGAGAAGATACCGATCATGATAAAGAGCAATTCAACGTGTACGTCGGCCTTATCCAGAAGCCGGACATAGATACCCCAGATGGTAGTAGCGTACATAGCGATGAGCAGGTACCAGGAAGCCAGCTGTACCTTGTGTTTGTAGGCCAGCCAGAGCGTAGGCACCAGAAAGGCAGGAACAGCAATCAGGTTGTACTGAGCCCGATCATACTGACCGTTTGCCATACTGACCGATACGATCAGTACGAGCAGTACCATGCCGTACCAGCCGATATGCAGCAGGGTTATCAGCCGGAGCTGGTCGACAGGAGATAAAGATGAAAAATTGCCGTTCAGCAGCATCCGTCGAGGAAGTCTGAATGGCCAGGGCATTGCCTGATTGAGTTGGTTTTGCATGTACAAAGAGTAACGTAAACGCCTTTCCCGACAGGGGGGTGTTGTTTAAGGTATAGTAGACGTTACCAGTGCCATTACGTAACTCATCTGAAACGGATTGGCCGGTATGTACGCAAAAAGGCAGCCGCCCCCTGTCTCGAACAGCGGTCGGCATCCAGCTTGGGTAAAGGGCGTTTAAACGTTCAGCCAGCGCCATACCAGCCTTTCGCATAGCTGATTTTTCTAGTTCGCAATTTTTGTCGGCTCTGCTGTTTTTTTGTGCTGCTCATTTTTGTCACGGCTGTTTTTTGTCATGCTGACCGGTGCGGCAGGAAGCATCCCGAATATTCACCCGTGAGATGTTTCCTGGATCAGCATGATAAAACCAGTACGATGAAAAGGCGGATTCGTTTATATGGCCAAACGTATAGGCTGACTACTGTAAAAAAGCAGATACTGTCGAAGTTGTCTGCTGACGCTCCCCAAACTCGACCGTTACCGTTGTGCCATGGCCGGGTTGGCTTTCGATATGCAGTTGCCCCTGGTTCAGCTGAACCAGCTCCCGGCAGATTTGTAGCCCCAGACCCGTGCCGCGCTCACCCGCCGTACCTCGCCTGTTGAGGTTCTGATCGGTCGGATTGAGCTGGTGACTGATTTCCATACCAACCCCTGAGTCTTTGATGATTAGTTTGGAGCGGTTGCTCTGGTATTGGGTAATAATATGGATAGACCCCCCTACGGGCGTGAACTTGATGGCGTTTTGAAGAATATTGCGTCCTACAATATGCAGCTGATGCTCATCAGCCCAAACCGGCGTTGCACTGTAGGCTGTTTGAAGGGTCAGGCGCTTGGCCATAATATCGGCGTCGTACAGCTGAACGACAGATTCTATGGTTTCGGCCAGGTCAACCTGTGTCAGAAAAGAGCGCATGCCTTTTCGCTGGAGCAGTGAGAAATGAAGCAGATTATCGAGCGTAGTATATACGCTGTCTACTTTCTGGCGCAACCCATCGATGCGTGATCTGAACTCTTTGGGAGAAATGAACCCTTCCTTGATACCGTTGAGCTGAGTTTTCAGGTTGGCGATAGGGCTGCGCAAGTCGTGACCGAGAATAGCGAACAGATTGTCTTTAATGGAATTGACTTCTTCCAGCTGCCGGGCTTTATCCTCAATGTCGGCTTTCTGGGCTGCGAGCAGCCGGGCAACGTTTTTCTCATGGAGGAAAACAATGAGCAACCCGCCCGCCAGCGTCAGCAAAAAGATTGTCAGCAGTATCAGCAGCGTCTGACGTTCCTGATGGGCCAATAAATCAGCCTGTTTACGGGCCAGCGAAACCTGGCGTAGAGAAGCGTCTTTTTGTAAAAGCTGAATGGTTTGTTCGTGCTGAGTTACCTGATATCTGGTTTCTACCCGGGCAATGGCTTCGGCTTTCTGAACGGTAAACAGACTGTCGTTGATAGTGTTTAGCTGACGCAGGTGAGTCACTGCGCTGGCATACATATGCTGGTCTTCTTCCAACAGGGCCAGCGTTTCTAAAGTCGACTGTATTTGTTTGAGGTGCCCTTTCTTCAAGGCAATCCGGTGAGCTTTACGGGCGTGAGCCAGGGCTGTACTCAGCTGGCCAAGCTGCCGATAGGCCAGTGCGTAGGTTTCGTAGGGTTCAGAAGCATCAGGGTTTGTGAGATTCTCACGGAGTGCTTTGTCGATATGGCGAATAGCCTCTCCGGATCGACGCTGTTTTACTAGATTCTTACCAAGCCGAATAGCTATTTCAGAAGTCTGAATGAAGTCACCCAGGGAAACTGTGTGGGCAAACGAGCGTTCGATATACGGGTACGCTTCAGCATACTGCCCGGTCTGTTCATAAATATCGGCAATGGTTAGCCCGGCCATGATGAGTTGGGCCTGCCGCCTGGGGTTTCGGGAATCAATCTGGCTGGCCAATTGATAAAATGAGTGGGCATACGTCAGGGCCATTTCTTTGTTCCTGGTGTCGAGATAAGCCGAGGTAAGCACATTGCTGGCATAGCACATCTGCACTGTGTCCTTGAGTTGCGTGGCCAGGCGTAGGGTTGCCGTTGCGGCTTCTATCGTTTTCTCATACATCCCCTGATCGCCATAGATGCAGGACAGCCGGTACAGTAACTTGATTCTCAGGCTGTCGGGTTTGTTTTTTTCGGATAAGCGCAGGCCCGTTTGTAAAGCTGACTGTGCTTCTGGATAGTTGGCTTTGCGTTTGTAGTAATAACCCAGATGCAGATACAGCGCGCTTTCCTGAAGGGATAACCCATGTTTGTGGGCCAGGCTGATGCCTTTCATTGCCATATAGTAAGCGCTGTCGGGCGTTACATGTTTAGAGTAAAGCTGAGCCAGTTCTATATAGAGTCGTATGCGTGCTGTATCATGCTGCGCTTTCGTCAGCTGATGGCGTAGTTGAGCAAGTCGGGACGACTGAGCCTGAGCTGTCTGAAGTACGAGCAGAGTGATGCCCGCAAGTAACATTTTCATGGTAGGGGAGAGGAGAGGTTATCTGTCGGGTCAGATCAGCTGATAGGAGCTGTAATGCCTGCCTGCTGCATGAACTGAAGTACGGCTGGCCGATAGGTGATACCGATCGGGATCTTGTACGACAATACATGCAACCGGTTTGTTTCCAGATTGCTTAGATGCAACGAATTGATAATAAACGACTTATGGACGCGCAGGAATCGGTTGCGGGGTAATTCGTTCTGGAGTGTAGCCAGCCGCTGGTTGATAGCTACTGAACCCGTCAGGGTATGGACCTTGGTGTAGGCCCCATAGGCTTCTGCATAGACGATATCGTCGAGCACGAATCGGTTCAGTTTCCGGCCCGACTTAAAATAGATGTACTTGTCTTCGCGGGCGGCTGGCGCCTTGCTGGCTGGCTGGCTCTCGGCCGGCTGCAGCTGATTACCGAGCGCCCGGCGAACAGCACGCAGGAAGCGGGGATAGCTATAAGGCTTGGTAAGAAAATCCGCCACTGCATCGATATCAAAACACGCCACGGCTGGCTGGGTATGCGCGGTTGTCATCACAACCTGAGGAGGTTGCGGCAGGCAAGCCAGCAAATCGAGACCGTTCATATCTGGCAGGTCGTAATCCAGTAAAACGAGGTTGATCGGGATGGTATTGAGCAGCGAGAAAGCCTCCCTGGCCGTGCGGCAAATCAGGGGTGCATCGAAGAGCGTTGTTTTTGCCAGATACGTAGTGAGTTGATCAGAAAACGACGGATCGTCTTCAACGATTAGGCAGGAAAACATACATGAGTCAAGTTACGGGTACAACACATTGTGCTTATACCTGACAGGCATAAGCAAAAATCATGGCATATAATCAAAAAACTGAGTAAAAATACTCAAATACATATCACAAACTTTTAGGTATGTATATAAAAAAGCTGATTTCGTGTAAAAAAGGCCTAAAGTCAGCGTATGTCATTATTCGGTAGAATTAAGTCACTACAGTATGGCTCACTCGAATCAGGAAAATGGGCATTCATGATATAAAAAGATCATTCAGATAGAAAATCTGCACACACGTATGATTTGAGCGTTCGTTGGTCCCGGTTGGCAATAGTTTGGCTTATCCTGAGTATGCGAGGGGTCGGTGAGTTGCATGACTCACCGACCCCTGTTTATCAACATCATTTTACATACGTATCGATTTGCCAGATGCAGCAGCGCATACTGTAGGCGACCCCAGGAATGTTCATCTGTTCCGCGATTGGGAGCCGGGAGTGTTGCCGGCTGTTGATGGCTTCTTTTAAACCAGTGTCCCCGCATAAAAAGGACCGCTGGTTTACAAAGACTCGGTGACGTACAGAAGGAACAGCAAACAAACGCAGACAGGGAGGAGTGCATGACCAGATTTACCGTCGCTCGATACACTAAGGAAGAAGCCGCAGCTCGGGTTTTCAGAACCTGGTTATATGTAGCCGGCTTCTTATATGCAGCCATTACGGGTCTGCTGCCTGCTCTTGTTGATGGGGCTGATCTGGCTGAAGCCCGTACCGATTTCTATCGATGGGACAGCTTCTATGCTGTTAGTCCTAAGCCAGGTTATTACGCGCCGGACCATCCCCCACAGCTTCATCGCCAGACTGCATGTAGCGACATGCATGCCTATATATAAAGTCGAACTACCTACCACATTCATTTAGACCGTAACAGGAATGGATCTTTTTACCTTCAAGACATACAGCAAACTACAGGTGCGGACGCTTCTTCGTGCCCTTTGTGCGTTAGACTGGCCTGGCCTGAAGCCTGCTGTCATACGCTTTGTGGTTCTCTGCGCGTTCATGCTCCTGAACATGGGCTGGCCTGCGCTGGCCGAACGGAAACCAGCTGTACTGACGGCTGTGCGGAGCTACACCGGTACAGTGGCTCCGGAACCGGTTGGCCATAAAAGCCCGGCAACCGCCAGCTTTATGCGCGCCAGAAGCGCGCTGGCCTTAGATAGTGACGGCGACAATGTAGACGATAGCGTTGACCTCGACGACGATAACGACGGTATTCTGGATACGGCCGAAATGACCTGCCAACTGGTGACCAACGGCGATTTTGCGTCTACCACAGGGGGCTGGTCGTTTACGGGTAACGTGGGCATTACCGGCGGCACGCTTTTCTTTAACGGTACTAATACCACGCCGGACGGGATCGCCACGCAGGATATTCAGACCCGGGCGGGGAAACCGTATACCCTGACGTTCGACTTTGTCGCAGCCGGGGCAGGTACCGGTACGATAGGTGTTACGGCTGATGTACTGGACGTAAGCACTGGCACGGTACTGGGAACGACATCGCTCACCAGCACAGCGGGCACGCCCAGTTCCAATATCTCCATTCCCTTTACGGCTACGGGGAGCAGCATTCGTATTCGGTTTACCGACATTAGCCAGGCTACGTTCTCAATTGACGTAGCGATTGATAACGTATCGATCCTGTATTGCGATACCGATAACGACGGTATTCCTGATTCACTCGATCTGGACTCCGACGGCGACGGTTGTGCCGATGCCATCGAAGGCGGTGGGCCGTTTAGGTCGAACAATCTGGTTAACAGCACCATGGCTGGCGGCAACAGCGGTGTGGGATATAACGGCATATCGACATCGCCGGTTACCCAGAATCTGGGTATCTCCGTAGGCGCAACCGGTATACCTACTGTGGCTGGTACGGGCCAAACGGTTGGTTTCAGCCAGTTTAGATCACTCAACGGCTGTATCGACAGTGAAGACGATACGGTTGCCGACGTTGAGGACCTCGACGATGATAACGACGGCATTCTGGACACGGATGAAATGAACTGCCAACTGATAGAGAACGGTGATTTTGAGTCTTCTACAGCAGGTTGGTCGTTTACGGGTAACGTGGGGAGTACCGGCGGTTTTCTGTTCTTCAATGGCTCCGATGTCACTCCAAACGGGATTGCTACGCAGGATATTCAGACCCGGGTTGGGCAACGGTCGACGCTGACGTTCGACTTTTTCGCAGCGGGAGCCGGGGCCGGTTTGGTCGGGGTTCGAATCGATGTACTGGATGTGAGTACGGGCGCAGTACTGGCCACCACCTCGCTGCTGCGTACGGGCAATACACCTACTGTTACTGTTCCTCTGGCCTTTACGGCTACGGGTACCAGCACCCGCATTCGGTTCACCGACATTAGCCAGGCTACGGTAGTAATCGATGCCAGGATTGATAATGTATCGATTCTCTATTGCGATACCGATAACGATGGTATTGCCAACTCGCTCGATCTGGACTCCGATGGTGACGGTTGCGCCGATGCCATCGAAGGTGGAGCGTCATTCAAAGTAGCCGATCTGGTCAATAGTATCTTGCCGGGTGGTAACAGTGGTACTGGCTACATAGGTACGTCGACATCGCCAGTCACCCAGAATCTGGGTACTACCGTAGGAACCAACGGGGTGCCAACCGTGGCAGGCACTGGCCAAACGGTGGGTGTTAGCCAATTGGCAGGATTAAATGGCTGTACCGACAGCGATAGCGATACGGTAGCCGACATCGAGGACCTCGACGACGACAACGACGGCATTCTGGACACGGCCGAAAATACCTGCCTGCTTCCGTTAACCGGTACGCCCCACTTAAGCTGGGATAATAATGGCATTTCACTGCCCGGTACCCTTCAGATCAACAGCTTAAGCCCGGTTGTTTTGGAAACAACTTCGATCACGACTGGACCGGGCATTACACTGGGATCTTCGGGAGATTCCTGGGTTATCAGTGGTGCTACCGCCACCAATCTGGCCGGGGCAGTAGCCGGCAACGATTACATGCAGTTTACGATGGCCACCTCGGCCACGGCTACGGTCGATTATACCCTGGACCAGTGGGCATCGTTCCAGAGTACCGCTCCGTTCCAGAAAATAGGTATTCGCATCTCGAGCGACCCGACGTTTGCGACCAGCACGCTGCTCTACGACGGGGCTAACCCCAACAATGCCACTCAGAACTTTTTCAGTGTAAGCCTGCCCGACCCCTTTAAACTGGCTCGGGGAACAACCTACTTTGTGCGGGTTTATCCGTATGGTGGGGGAGGAACTATCTTTGATTCTTTCGGCTTTTTAGCAACCTGTTTGGCCGATACCGATGGCGATGCGATTGCCAACCAACTGGACCTGGACTCCGACGGTGACGGTTGCCCGGATGCCGTCGAAGGCGGAGGCCCATTTAAGCTGACCGACCTGGTCAGCAGTACCATGGCTGGCGGCAATAGCGGCACGGGCTTCAACGGCTCTTCGCCCTCGCCGGTCAACCAAAATCTGGGTACCACCGTAGGCGCAACCGGCATACCAACGGTAGCCGGTACCGGTCAAACGCTGGGTATCAGCCAAACGCCTGGCCTGAACGGCTGTACGGATTCGGATGCTGACGGCTATGACGACGTTGTTGATCTGGATGACGACAACGATGGCATCCTGGATACGGCCGAAATGGCCTGCCAACTGGTGAACAATGGTGATTTCAGCTCCATCTCAGCGGGCTGGACGTTTACAGGGAACGTAGGGGTTTTTAGCACAGACAGTAAACTGTATTTCAACGGCTCCAACACGACGCCCAATGGAGTGGCGTCACAGGTCATTCAGACCCGGGTTGGGCAACGGGCTACGCTGACGTTTGAGATGCTGGCTTCTGGGGGAAATAGTGGTTCGGTAGGGGTGCAGGTCGATGTACTGGATGTTTCTACCGGTTCGGTGCTGGCTACTACCTCGCTACAACGCGCGGCCAACACACCTCTTGTAAACGGTGCGTTGGGGTTTGTGGCTACGGGTACCACTACCCGCATCCGGTTCACGGATATCAGTCAGGCAACATTGGGAATCGATGTGCAGCTCGATAACGTATCGATTCTGTATTGTGATACCGACAACGATGGCATTCCAAACTCGCTGGATCTGGATTCGGACGCCGATGGCTGCGCCGACGCGGTTGAAGGCGGTGGGTCGTTCAGGGTAACCGATCTGGTCGATAGCGACATGGACGGCGGTTCGACCAGCGTGTCACAAAACCTGGGTGATGTGGTAGGTAGTACGACAACCACGATGGGTGTACCTGTCACGGCGGGAACGGGGCAGACTGTTGGTGTCAGTCAAAACGGAGCATTAAACGAGTGTACAGATAGCGATGGAGACGGCGTGGTCGATTTGTCCGACCTCGACGATGATAACGACGGTATTCTGGATACGGCTGAATGTCCTAATCTGGGTGCCTGGAATGTATATGCTTTTGCCAGGACAGCATCAACTTTTGCGACAAATGTACAAGTCATAGTCACTGGGTTTTCCTCATCGACCGTGACCTGGAATCAGACGATTGCTGGCACATTTAATAACGGAGGGTTTAACTGGACACCCATTGCCTCTAATGTGATGCCAGATGCAAACGGGAAAATCACGGCAACCATATCCTCTGTAGGGGCAAATAACGCCTTCTTACTATCGGATGCCTTCTTGTTTACGAACGGAACTTCATCAGTTGTGGTGGATAATGCAGGAGCGGGGTATTCAAAGACCGGTACGTGGAGTGTGCAGACATTTGCTGGGAATTTCGGAACCAGTGAAGATTTTATCGCAAGTCCGTTTGCTGGTCAAACATCTACGTTCAGTTTAACTGTTGCTAAATGTGATACGGATGGTGATAATATCCCTAACCACATTGACCTGGATTCAGACGGTGATGGCTGCGCCGATGCCATTGAAGGGGGAGCCAACTTCACGGTAGCCAACCTGGTGAGCAGCACCATGGCGGGTGGTTCCTCTAATGTGACAAGCAACCTGGGCAACGTAGTGGGTAACACCGTCACCACGATGGGTGTGCCCGTAACGGCGGGTACAGGGCAGACTGTCGGTACCAGCCAGAATGGGGCCGTTCAGGATGCGGCCTGCCCACAACCTGACTATGATGGTGATGGCGTACTCGACAGCACCGATCTGGACGATGATAACGACGGTATTCTGGATACGGTGGAAGATCCTGCCTGTGAGAAAGTAGCTAACGGCAGTGGTCAGAATAACCTGGCAGGCTGGACGGTTACGGGCAACGTCGTGTCGAACACGAATCCGCAAATTATTTTTAACAATAACGAGACTCCAGCCACCGGCGTACTGAGTCAGATGATTTCAACGGTTCCCAATCAACCCTTACAAGTGAAGTTTGATATGGTAGGGTTTGGGTCGAATACCGCTGGCAACGCCAGCCTCAGAGTGGATGTGCTGACGGGCAGCACAGTAATTGCCACCAAAACGGTCACGAAGACGTTTGGTAATCCATTCACCAACGAAACGCTGAGTTTCTTACCGAAGACGAATCAAACCACCATTCGTTTTACGGATTTGTCGACGGTTACCAGCCAATTTGACCCGATCATATCAGGCATATCGGTGGTTGGTGCGTGTGGACTTGATTCAGATAATGATGGTATTATCAATAGTCTGGATCTGGATTCGGATGGTGACGGTTGCCCCGATGCCCTTGAAGGTGGCGCGGCCTTTACCACGTCGAATCTGGTGAGCAGTACCATGGCCGGTGGCAGTACCAACGTGACCAAAAACCTGCCCACACCTGTCGGCAGCGGCACGGCTACGATGGGCGTACCCGTCACGGCGGGCACCGGCCAGACCGTCGGCTACAGTCAGAACTCGTCGCTGAACGAATGTATCGATACGGATGGTGATGGCGTTGCAGATATCAACGATCTGGACGACGATAACGATGGCATTCTGGATGTGGCCGAGGTATCTTGTGTAGAACTCATTCAAAACGGCGTATTCCCCACCACGGGTGGATCGGTTGATGTGCTGGCAGGCTGGACAGTCGGTGGTACGTATTCAGCAAACTATCCGTCGACCTACGGGAGGGTGGCCTTTGTGCCGGATGGTCTTTACTTCCTGCGCGACAACGTTACGTCGTTCATTTCTCAACCGATTTCCGGCATTTACCCGGGGGGGACCATCAC
>NZ_MVEC01000014.1:0-112429 GCF_002006735.1 Spirosoma sp. 209
GTAAGACGGGCTGTCTGCGTGGCTCAAAGGGCTTAACCACCTTCCCCCAACAACCTCTTAACCCGGCGGGGAGCCTTGCCGACTGCCCATTACGCAGCAAAGTCGATGACTGAAGCACCTGCTGCTTTTCAGCTACTAAACCGAACAAAAGTCGATCTGGAATGAAAAAAGTGCGTCTCTTCTTTTTCGTTGTTGCCAGCTTGTGGACAGGGATTAGCATTGCCCAAAAACCTCGCTCCAAAAACTATCGGCTATGGTACGACAAACCCGTGCCGAATCTGCCCATAACGAGCTTGGATTCGCTCAATGCCCAGACACTGGTAGAAGCCACCCCGCTGGACCCCGCCTGGGAAAACTGGTCGCTGCCGATTGGGAACGGCTATATGGGAGCCTCGCTGTTTGGCCGGACGGTAACGGAACGAATACAACTGACCGAAAACAGCATGGCCGCCAAAAGTCTCTACGGTGGCGTAGGCTTAACTAATTTTGCCGAGCTGTACCTGGACTTCAACCACAAAACGCCCCAAAAGTACAGCCGGAGCTTGCGGCTCAACGATGCGGTGTCGACGGTAAAATACGAACAGGACGGGGTCAGGTATGAGCGGGAATACATAGCCAGTTATCCGGATAAAGTACTCGCCATCCGGCTAACGGCCAGCCAGAAAAATAAACTGTCGTTTACCGTTCGGCCTGAAATTCCGTACAAAAAACCAATTGGCCCGGCCTCCAAAAACAACGGACGCGTGGGCCGCGTGTCGGCCCAAAACGACCTCATCACCTTATCGGGCAAGCTGGAACACCTCAATATTCGGTTCGAAGGCCAATTCAGGGTCATTCCAACGGGCGGCACGCTGAAAGCCATCACGGATGCGGACGGTGATAACGGGAAGATTGTGGTCACCGGCGCCGATGCGGCCCTTATTCTGGTGGCGGTCGGCACAAATTATAAACTGGACAGTTCCATTTTTGAGGAACATACGAGTAGCAAAAAGTTAGCCGACACCACCTCGCCCCACCGCAGGGTAACGGCTATTCTGGAAAAAGCATCGGCCAAAACGTACGCTCAGTTACTGGCGTCTCACCGAAACGAGTACAGCGCGTTGTTCGATAGAGCCACGGTCAATTTGGGCGCAAACGAGTCGGCATTGACAACAGACGCGCTGTTGAACAACTACAAAGCAGGCGTCATTGACCCGTACCTCGAAGAATTGTACTTTCAGTATGGGCGATATCTGCTCATCTGTTCGTCCCGCCCCGGCACGTTACCACCTAATCTTCAGGGCATCTGGAGCCAGTACGACATCACGCCCTGGACGGGGGGCTACTGGCACAATATCAACATACAGATGAATTACTGGCCCGTCTTTACAACTAACCTGACCGAGCTGTTTCAGTCGTTTGCCGATTACAATCTGGCTTATCGCCGGGCCGCCACGCAAGGAGCAACGGACTACCTCAAACGGAACAACCCCCACAGGCTGGTGGCGGGCGATGGCGAAAATGGCTGGACCATCGGAACCGGAGCAAGTGCGTATTCCATCTCAAAGCCGGGTATTCATTCCGGGCCAGGCACCGGCACGATGACGACGAAACTGTTCTGGGACTATTATGCGTTTACGGGCGACAAACAAATCCTGAAAAACATCACCTATCCGGCCCTGCTCGGCATGTCTAAATTCCTGGCCAAGGTAGTGGTCGATACGGCGGGCGTACTCCTCACCTATCCATCCTATTCTCCGGAGCAACGATGGCAGAAAGTGAAGGAGCATTATAAGACAATGGGCACTGCGTTCGATCAGCAGATGATTTACGAAAACCACCGGGACGTGCTGAAAGCCGCTCAGGAACTGGGCGATACCACGCCTTTTTTGGCTGTCATTCAGGCTCAGTTACCCAGGCTTGACCCGGTTCTGATAGGCATGTCGGGGCAGATTAAAGAATACCGGGAAGAAAATTACTACGGCGAAATCGGCGACCCCAGGCACCGCCATACATCGCAGTTGGTTGGTCTGTATCCGGGTACGCTCATCAACTCGACGACCCCCGCCTGGCTGGATGCGGCCAAAACAAGTTTAAACGGACGGGGCGATAAAGCAACGGGGTGGGGTATGGCCTTCAGACTCAATCTGTGGGCACGAACAAAAGACGGCGACAGAGCCTACGCCTTGTACCGGTCATTGCTGCAAAAAGGAACGCTGAATAATTTATGGGACACCCACCCCCCTTTTCAAATCGACGGCAATTTTGGCGGAACGGCAGGGGTGGCCGAAATGCTCCTGCAAAGTCATGAAGGGTTTATCGATCTGCTACCCGCCCTGCCGCAGGCGTGGAAAACCGGTGCTTATTCGGGTCTGCTGGCACGGGGAAATTTTGAGGTATCGGCTCAATGGACGGATGGACAGGCCCGTAGATTCACAATCAAATCCAACGCAGGTGGCCTCTGCCAACTGCGCTACCCCAACATCCACCAGGCTACTGTACAGTCTGCTACCGGAAACAGAGTGCCCATAACCTCGCCAAAACGGGATTTTATTGCGTTTGCTACCCAGGCGGGGGATGTCTTTACCATCACGGGCCTACCCGCTGCCAGCAAAGTGGCCAACCCGTCGAACCTGCATATCAACGAGCAGCAGGGTGAAAAAATCGTTATCCGGTGGGATAAAAGCCCCGACGCTGTTGCTTACAACATCTACAGCCATGTTGGCAACTCACCAGATTATACCCTGATTCAAGCCAATTGCAGAGCAACAACCACCGAGCTTGTAGCGGCAGACGTGAAAGCCGCCAAACACGGCACCCTGAGGGTTACGGCGGTTGATGAAACCGGCAGAGAAAGCAGTGGCCTAACGGTGCAGGTGATCTACGCCCATTGACTGTGCGATGGGCTGGCTACGCCAAACGTTTGATGGATTGGCTAAACCGGTTTTGTTTCTCCAGCCTCCGTTAGCGGGCCACAATCAGCAGGCCAAGGCCGATGATGTAGCAGACGAGCATGGCGTTGAGCAGGGCGCCCACGCCTTTGGGAGCCGCCCGGAACTCGCGCCAGACGTAGATGCCCCAAAGAGCCGCTACCACCGTAGCCCCCTGCCCCAGCCCGTAGCTGATGGCTGGCCCGGCTTTGTCGGACGCCAGGATGCTGAACAGCATACCCAGGCACCAGATCATACCGCCCAGCACGCCGGTCAGGTGGTCGCGGCCCGTGCCCCGGCCATAATCCCCGTAGCTGACCGGCGTACCCACGAACGGGCGACGCATAAGCAGGGTATTGAACAGCAGGTTGCTGAGCAGAATACCAAGGGCAAAAAAGAAGACGGCCGTATACGGGCTAAGCTTACCGGGCTGGGGCACCGCAAAATCGGGAAACATGGCCTGGGCCACATTGCCGTAGAACAGGCCCATCAAACAACCCGCCACCACCGACAGGGCCAGACCTTTCGTTGAGCGGCCGGTGGTTTGGGTGGCTGTCCGGCGGTAGGCAAAGGCGTTGAGCAGAATGGCGATCACAATCAGGGCCATACCGCCAAACAACAGAGCCGCATTGCCCACCGGTGCGTTGAGGTAGTTGACCACCACCCCGATAACCAGCGCCAGCCCGATACCCACCGGAAACGCGACCGACATGCCCGCAATGGCAATAGCTGCCCCCAGCAGAATATTGGCCGCGTTGAATAGCACCCCGCCCCAGAGCGCCGACCCCATATTGGCGGGATCGGCCTGCCGGATATCGGCCAGAAACGGGCGGCCTCCCTCGCCCATACTGCCCAGCGTCAGGGCCGACAGCAGCGCCAGGGCAACAATGCCCAGCACGTAATCCCAGTAAAACAACTCAAAGCGCCAGGTGCCGGCGGCCAGTTTCTGGGTATTGGCCCAGGAGCCCCAGCACAGCATGGTGATGAGGCAGAAGAGTACGGCCGTGCCGTAGGTATCGATGATGAACATAGGGCAGGATTAGTAACGGGCCAGTACGGGTTTATCGCCGAAAACGAGCAGGTTATTCAGCCTCAGGTTTACGTCTGGCGTGGGGTTGAGCCACTTCAGCCGAAGGGTGTGCTTGCCGGCGGGCAGCTGGTATTTCCAGGCCAGGTCGTACCGACGGCGGGTGAAACTGGCGGGCAGGCTGGCCGTTTCCTGCTTTTTCCCGTCGATATACACCTCCATCTGCGCTACAAAATCGCTCTCGTACTGGTAGGAAGCCGTTTGTCCCTTGGGCCGGACCTCTCCGCTGAGAATATAGCCGATACCGTTGAAGGTGGTGGTGTACTCGTCGGCCAGGGGTTTGTTGATGGGCCGCTTTTCGAGGGGAAAATGGCCCGTAAAGCCCTGTTCGAGCCGCACGGTTTTGGGCGTCTGCAGGGTAATGGAAACCGTTTCGCCGTCTACCTTGCCGCCGTTGCGCCCGATGACCTGCAGGGCGTGTTTCATACCAATGCTGTAGACATCGTTGAGCGACAGGGTGGTATATTTAAAATCGATGTCTTCGGCTTCTTTCAGGCCCTGCTTCCAGTAGGCGGGTATGTTGTCGTAGCCCAGCATGGTGCCCAGAATACCGCCCGCCGACGAGGGGTTGCAGTCCGAATCCTGCCCGGCGCGGGTGCTGATCTGCATGGTCCTGGTGTAGTCGCCCTGGCCGTAGAGTAGCCCCAGCGCAATGTAAGCCGCGTTCACCTTGGCGTCGATGTTGAACGTTGCAAATACGCCATCGGAGCAGCCCACGTCATCGGACCATTTCCGCTGAATCTCGAACCAGGTCCGTTTCCAGTCGTTGGGGTACTGCCGGTGCCAGCTGATCACGTCGCTGATGCACTGATAAAAGGTGCTCTGCGGTGGAATCGTCTTCAGGCTTTCGCGGACAATGTAGTTGACGTCATTGCTGACAAACGCCAGGGAGTACATGGCTCCCACAAACACGCCACCGTACCAGCCGTCGCCGTAGTTCATGATGTGGCCGATGGGATCGCCGATCTGAATAGCCGTGTTGGGCATACCGGGGGCCATCAGTCCCGAAAAATCGGCTTCAATCTGAAAGTCAATATCGTCGGCGTGCGGATTGTTGAGCCAGTGGCCCGAGTCGGGGGCTTTCAGGCCGCTCAGGATGTTGTTTCGACCGACCTGGTTGGCGTGCCAGAGCATATAACCGGCCCGGGCAAACGCGTTGGCGTGTTCAGCGACGGGAGCATCGAGACCTTTCTTCTCGAATACATCCACAAACGTGAGATCCATGTAAAGGTCGTCGTACAGGCCCACGTTCTCGATCATTGTTTTTTTGATGTAGCCATCGTACCAGGGAATGGGCTGGTAGTCGTTGATCATGGTGCCGTTGAACTTGAATTCGGTCGGGCCGCCAAAGGTGCAGCCAATGACCTGACCCGCCCAGCCGCCTTTGATTTTGTCCTGTAAGGTGGCTTTAGAGAGGGTTATCGTGCCGGGCGCAGTACGTTTCGGCTGGGGACCGGGGCTCAGTGCCAGCAGGGTCAGTAAGGGCAGCAGGAAACAGATTTTTTTCATGGAGTAAGGGCGCTTTATAACAGGTTAAGCAAGTACAAGGGGGATGGCATCTACTTCGGGGCGGTGGGGCAGCGACGCCTGAGCCCCCAGCCGGGTTACGGAAATGGAGGCAGCTTTGCAGGCAAAGGCCACGGCATCGGCCAATGCCTTTCCTTCGGCCAGGGCTACGGCCAGCGCGCCGTTGAAACAGTCGCCGGCAGCCGTGGTATCGACGGCCGTAACGGGCGGAGCTGGCAGGAGAGCGGGTGGGGTATCGCTCCCCGCCGACGATACGTAGGCACCCCGCGCGCCGAGGGTGATGACAACGTTAGGCACGCCCATCGTGTGGAGGTGCTGCGCGGCCTGCCGGGCGGTGGTTTCGTCGGTAACCCGGATGCTGGTGAGCAGTTCAGCTTCGGTCTCATTGGGCGTAATGGCATAGAGGCAGGCCAGCACCGCCGGGTCGAGCACCTGAGCCGGGGCCGGATTCAGCACCACCCGCATGCCCCGCTCGTACCCCTGCCGGATGGCATACTCCACCGTGGGCAGGGGCGTTTCCAGCTGCAGCAGAATAACCGTACTGGCCGGCTCGCTGATGGACGCCAGGGCATTGGCCACCTGATGCTGGTCTAGCCGGGCGTTGGCGCCTGACGCCACCATGATGCTGTTTTCACCCCGACTGTCGACCCCAATCAGGGCCACCCCGGAAGGCTCGTCAGCGTCGGTCGAGATAAATTCACTCCGGATGCCTTCCCGCTCGAATTGCTGGAGTGCCTGCCTCCCAAACACGTCGTTGCCCACGTTGGCGACGAAAGTAACGGTAGGTGAAGCACCCGTATCGGACGAGATCAGCGCCAAACGGGCGGCTGCTACGGCCTGGTTGGCTCCTTTCCCCCCGGGGTTCATCAGGAACGTGCCGCCAATGACCGTTTCGCCGGGAGCCGGTAATTTGCTGGCCTTGATGACCATGTCCGTATTCGAGCTACCAATGACAAAAACTGTTGCAGACATAGTGGCGAATGTTATTGAACAAACCTACCAAAAAATAGCATCCTGATCAGAACAGATTTTTTACGTTTAGCTATTCCTACTTACAACTTCATCGGCAAAATATGACCGACACGAGCCGTTTAGACGTATGTTTACAGAATCTGTCAGCTAATCCTACATGACTATCGACGTTTTACACCCGCTGATTCATTCGCTCACAAAATCGGAGAAGCGCTACTGTCGGCTAACAACGGGCGGTTCAGGGGTCGACAAAGGCTTTCTGCGCCTGTTCGACTGCCTGCTGGCGCACGATACGCTAAACGAGGAGTTGACCGTTGAGCTGGACCGTCAGTTTCCCGGCTCTACCCTCGAGCCGGCCCGCAAGCACCTGTACCGGGTAGTGATGCAGCGGCTCCGCCAGTTTGAGCAGAACCAGCGGGTTGAGGTGCGGATTGGCCAGCTGCTGCACGACAGCCAGATTCTCTACGAGCGGGGGCTTGTGCAGGCCAGTCAAGACCAGCTCGAAAAAGCCCGGCTACTGGCCCAGCAGCACGAGCGGGGCCTGTATGCCGTGCTGGCTGCCCGGCAGCAGGCCGAACAGTGGGTGCGGCTGCAGTTCGATGGGGTCGACGAGCCCGCTCTGGCCAGCCTGCACGACCAGATCCGGCAACAGCTCGACCAGTCGCAGGCGGCCCTGCAGCACGCGGCCCTGTACGAAACGCTCCTGTTTCGCTACCAGGCCCGGGGGGTTGTGGGCAGCCCGGCCGATACGCTCCGACTTAACGATTTGCTGCTGGAAGAATACCAGCTATTGAATCGCCAGACCCGCACTGGGCCCTCCCGCCGATCGTTCGCCCTGCTGCAGCAGCATCTGCATTTCCAGTCGGCCTACTTCCGGATGATTGGCGACGGGGCGGGCAGCCTGCGGGTGTATCGGGAATTAGAGACTCTGTTTGCGCGAAACCCCACCCTCTGGACCCACCAGCCGCTGTACTATGTCCAGCTGCTGGAAGGTATTCTGGCCGACCTGCGCCTGCTGGAGCAGTACGAGGCCATGCCGTATTTCATTGACCGGCTTCGGCTGATCGACACCCCCGTTCAGGGTCTTAACCGCCTGGTGCCGTACCTGGCGCTGTATTTTTCGCTACTACGCCTGGTCGATGCCCGGCACTATACCGATGCTGTTGCCCTGCTGGCGCCGTACCAGGCCGACCCGGCCGGCTTCGAGCGGGAACTAAGCCAGCTGCCCATGACCACCCGCACCGAATTTGATCTGTTGCTGGTGCGGCTGAACCTGGGTCTGGGTCAGCTGTCGGCCGGTCTGCACCGGCTCAACCGGGTGCTGGCCCTGCCCGCTCGTTCGTTGCCGGGTACACTCTATACCTAGAGTCGGCTGCTGAACCTGCTGCTGCACGCCCGGCTCGGCAACGCCGATTACCTGACCCACGCCCTGAGGTCGGTAGAACGGAAGCGGAAAAACAAGGCTTCGGCGGGGGAGCAGCTGGTAATCGACCTACTTCGGCAGTGGCTCAGCGGTCGGCTGACGAAGGGCAGTCTGGCCCGGATCGACACCTTTAGTGGTAGCCCCGCCGACCGGCAGCTGCTGCGCAATCTGGACGTACGGGACTGGATAACCCGCCTGTGAAACGCTGTCTGCTTCTATTCCCATTACCTACTCCCCGTACAGCTCCTTCGGGGTTTTCCAGACGGCTTCGCGGCTATATAGTTCCTGATCATTGGATGACAGCCAACCTTGCCTCGTTTCATAACGCCTTGAGCTTGAAGTAGCAGAACAGGGGCCAAGAATGGGGGTGCGAGCAATAGCCCTGAAAGGCCCGTTTCCGGTCGGGCGACGGCACCCAGAACGCATACAGTCCCTCGCGGTGGAGCGTCGAGTTTACCTCGTCGGCGGCTGTCCAGTGGCCCACCCAGTAGTTTGGGTACTGCCGGGCAAAATTGGCAAACGAAAACGTCGACAGCAGCGACCACGCTTCGGCTTTGTCGAAGGTGGCTACGCCCAGCAGCAGCGGGTATTCGAGCGAGAACCAGATACCCCCGTCCTCGCCGTCGGGATTACGACCCCAGAGCGACCGTTCGCGGGAGCGGGCGCCAATTTTCTCGGGCGTCAGGAGCCGGCTTTTGACGTAGGCGTAAATCTCCCGTTTGCGTTCGCTGGTCAGGTCGGGTGCCTGCAAGAGATAGCCCTGCGGCTCCAGACATACGTTGTCCAGCCCAAATTTGAGCTTGCTGTTCAGGTAGGCCCGGGCCGAGAAGGTACGGCTGCCCAGATCGCGCAGGTAGTTTTCGGCAACGGTTGTCCGGTACTGGCGCAGGGCGGTCAGGAGCGATGCGGCCTGCGGGTTGTCCGCTTTTTCCAGGGCTGTAATCAGCTTAGGAAAGGTGGCCAGCACCAGGGCCGAGTTCAGGTGCGACTCCGCCGATCCGGCAAAGATGTTCGGCGAATGGTCGTGGAAAAAGCTGTCGCTCCAGTCGGAGTTCAGCATCCGCACCAGGCCGTTGGGACCAAGCCCGATTTCGTCGCGCAGGTAGACGAAATACTTTTTCACGAACGTCAGCACCGAATCGGTCCGCCCGGCTTCGGCGGGGTAATAGGCCACCGGCTCGTTCAGAAAGCCGTAATCGTTCGTAATCAGCAGGTATTCGGCCAGCGTCAGAAAGAAAAACAGCTGTTCGTCGCTTTCCTTGTAGATAGATGGGGCCGTGTAGCCGTAGCCGTTGTTGCCCCGCTTGATTTCGCCGTCCGCTTCCGTATGCTTCATCACATACCGCATCGTCGATTTGGCCAGGGCGGGGTTGGTATAACAGGCAGCCAGGGCCGCCTGCAGGTGATCGCGGTTGGAGATGTTGTCGCCAAAGTAATAGCTGTACACGGTGCCCTGCGGAATGAAGGTCTCCCCAAAATAGTCGCTGTATTTGGCCGAAGCTTCGAGCATGTGAGCGTTCCAAAGCATCTCGCGCTTCAGCACCTCGCTGGTCTCGGCCGACAGATCAGGTAACTTTTTTTTCCACTGCTCAGCAAACAGGCCGTCTGCCAGACCGTTGGTATTGGCGCCCGCCAGCAGCGCAGCTACCTCGCTGTCGACCGCCTTCAGATCGGCACCTTTGGTCAGGCCGATAACCAGGTTGAAGCGGACCGTCTGTCCCGGTTTCAGGCGGGTGCTGACGCGGGCCGCCAGCGTATCGCCAGTGGCCCCGACGGTGGCCGTTTGCCCGCTGCCGTCGGGCAGTGCCTTCATGAACAAGGCGGGCGGAGCCAGGTCGTAGGGGTAGCGTTCGCTGGCGCCGGGGAGGACCAGAAATTCGTTGGGCTGGTGGGTGATCGTGGCCAGCACGGTTTGCCGATCGTTTGCCGCACTGGTGCGGGCACGGTACCGAAGCGGGCGTTTGGCCGGGTCGGTATACTGCGTGCTGTTGAGCACGAAATTGACTCCTACCCGCTCGGTATAGGTCAGATTTTGCGGCTGGTTGCTCTGGTTGGTCAGCGCTACCGTTACGATAAAGGCCGGACTGCCCGCGTGGATGACAGGCGATGGCTTCACCGACAGGACGCGCGTGCAGCGTACCTGGTCGGGCAGCTGATAGTCGTAGCGGGCAAACCCCACGCCGAACGTTTTCTGAACCCGGTTCGGATCGGCCGCTATCGTGCCTACCCCCACCAGGTCGGTGGTGTGGCTGCCCCGGCCGGCTGAAACCACAACGCGGGCATCGTTCCAGCCGTAGTTGGTCTGGCTAGCCGCATTGACGCGTGCCCAGGCCCGTTCGGCCGTCAGGAGCTGGTAGCGCCCACTGGCGTGGGTGATGAGGGCCATGCGGTAGTTGCCCAGCAGAAAATACGGATCTTCGGGCAGGTTGGCGTCCTGGCCGTTTTGGTCGACCGCCGTAAAGGGCAGCGGCCCGGTATAGTGGTAAACGGGAAGCGCCTTCGCCGACATGCCCCAGTTACCGATCGGCTGCGCACAAACCGGCTGTTCCAGAAACCAGCCGACAGCGGCCAGCAACGCGATTCGTTTCATCATACAAAAGGGGTATACCTGCTAAACGCCCAACGTGAATTTTAGCCCGGTTTTAGGAATACAGGGTGGAACATTGCTGAAATATGGGTCAGCGCCATGGTCTGACAAGGCCGTCTGACTCCATGTTCCGGTATAGTTCAGTCAGGCATACGGGTTAACTCTCTTTCGATTTCTTCCAGCGATTTACCCTTTGTTTCGGGCATCCGCAGGCGCACGAACAGGAAGTAGACAAAGCACAGCAGGGCATGCAGGCCAAAAGTGAGTGGCAGACCCCAGTGCTGCTTCATAATCGGAAACGAGGCCGTCGTAAAGAAATTGGTAATCCATAGCGCCAGGGTAGCCAGCGCGAGGGCATTGCCCCGAATCCGGTTGGGAAACAGCTCCGACAGGGCCACCCACGTTACCGGTCCCAGCGTGGCGGCATAAATGGCGATGAACGTTAGCACAAATACCAGCACCCACGCGCCGGGCAACTGCCAATAAAACGCGGCCGACAGCGCCAGGGCGTCGAGACCCAGCAGAACCGAACCGTACTGCAGTAGTTTTTTGCGGCCCAGCTTGTCGATGGTGCCGATGGCTACGAAGGTGAACAGAAAGTTGATGACGCCAATGATGATCGACTGCAAAAAGGCCGAATCCTGCCCCATGCCCGCCTGCCGAAACAACTCCGGCGCGTAAGAAAACAGGGAGTTCTGCCCCACGGCCTGCGAAAATACGGCCACTACGATGCCGATAAACACGATAGGCCACAGCTCTTTGCGGAACAGGTCGCCCACGGCTTCGCGCGATTCCTGGGCGAAGCTGGCCTGAATCTGAGCGGCTTCGGTCTGGGCGTAGTCCGGTCCGCCAATGCGGGTCAGTACCCCGCCGGCCTCCTCGTGCCGGCCTTTGCGGATCAGCCAGCGCGGGCTCTCGGCCACTAAGAATAGGCCCACAAAGAACAGCAGCGACGGGGCCGACTGGGCCGAGAACATCCACCGCCAGTTATCGGCACCGGTGTTGAGCAGCAGGTAGTTAGACAGGTAGGCCAGCAGAATGCCGATCACGATAGACAGCTGGTAGAACGACACCATCCGCCCCCGCATGGTAGCGGGCGAAATTTCGGCTACGTACATGGGGCACACCAGGGCCGCGGCCCCCACGGCTACCCCGCTCAGCATCCGAAACCCGACAAACAGCGGGAAGCTCATAGCCCAGCCCGTGCCCGCGCCCGTGAGGGCAAACAGCCCCGCGCAGAGCATCAGCAGCCGGCGCCGACCGAGCGAATCGCTCAGTTTGCCCGCCAGCAGGGCACCCAGGGCCGCTCCGAGGTTGATACAGCCCACCGCCCAGCCCGTCTGGAACGCATCGAGCCGAAAAAATTGGGTAAAAAACGGCACCGTACCCGATATGATGACCAAATCAAAGCCGAACAATACCCCGCCCAGGGCCGCAATGGCGCTGATGAGGTACACATACTGCCGGTTGATAGTAGCCAGACTGCTGACAGCCTGGGACTGGGATTGAATAAGTACGGCCATGGGAGTTTAGGGGAAAGCAAATACAGAGATAAACAAAGCAGGCAACGAAGAGATACGCAGGGGCATCTCTTCGTTGCCTGCTTTTTACTTCAGCGCGACGTCGGCTTCTTTAGCCAGAAAATCAGCGCCTTCTTCGGCCAGTCCGGCGGCTTCCCAGGTCAGCAGAGCCTCGTTGGGAACAACTTCAATGGGGGTAATACTCGACATCGACGACGCAGAGTCGTTGTAGCCGATGTTGGCCTGGCGGTTGTAGCACGAAATCATCGACCAGCGCGGCTTGTCCGACAGGTTGGCCTCGGACCGGTGGAGAATGTTGCTGTGGAAGAACAGCACGTCGCCCGCTTTCAACTCCACAAATACCCGCTCCATGGTTTGCAGGGCCAGATCGACGTACCGCTGCGATGCTCCTACCTGCTCGCCCGCAAACCCGTGCTCGACCCGGCCCATTTTGTGCGAACCCCTGATGACCTGCAAACAGCCGTTTTCTTCGTTGGCATCGGTAATGGCAACCATCACCGACATCATCTGGTCGGGTAGCAGAAACTCGTTTTTGTACCAGTAGCCGTAATCCTGATGCCACTCCCAGGCCCCCCCTACCCGGGGTTCTTTCTGCATGAGTTTGGAGTGGAAATGGCAGACCGCCGTATCGCCGTCGAGCAGCGCATCAGCCGCGTTGACCAGCTGTTCGCTGCGGGTGAGCAGCCCGTAGGTGTCGTTGCCGGGTTTGTACCAGAGCGAGAGCTTGCTGCGTTTGCCGGTGCTGTCGTTCACGTTGATGGCGTTTTTACTCACCGCGCTGTCGTCGATGGCTACCCGGTACAGCTTGTCGACCTCTTCCTGACTGAGAAAGTTACGAACAATGAGATAGCCGTCCTGCTGATACTGCCGGACCTGTTCGGAAGTTAATGGCTGATTTGTCATAGCGATTATTGATAAATCTGTGTGTTTCGATTGCGTTACTGACTACTGATCTGAAAAAGCGTCCCGCCGTACCGTTCATTGATGGTTACGGGGAAGCCGGTCGTTTGCAGGGCTTGGCCGGTGAGGCTGGTCACCAGCTGGTTGTTCATGGTTAGCACCTGATAGCGCCTTAACGGGTCCAGGTGCGCCACGGTGACCTGGCGTTTCGTTTCGGTGGCCCCATGCCGGAATACGCCAATAATGCCTCCCTGTCTGGTCTCGGTATTGATGCGCTGGAAGCCATCCCACAGGCCCTCTTTCGGTTCGCCAAAACCAGGCAAATCCTGCCGGTAGGTCATGATCTGATGCCTGTTTTCCATCGCCTGCAGCCAGTCGGCGTAGGCCCGGTATTTTTTCAGATCCGCAGGCAGCAGTTTACGGGGGTCACCCAGCATGATGGGCAGCGCACCGGCCAGTGATTTGATGTGCATTTCCCAGCCGGCGTCCTGCATTTCGGGGTTCCCAATGACCAGGGCCGTGGCGGGTATGGCGGGCGAACGCCACCAGGCCATATTCCGAACGCGCAGGTCGACGTTGGCATCGGGTGGGCCGTAGAAATTAGACAACCAGTCGCCCTCGGCATGTTTGAGCATGGCGTAGTCGATCAGTTGCAGGCCACCCATTGTCTCGAAGGTGCAGTCGATAAACAGGTTGGGTTTGGCCGCGTGCAGCTCATCGAACAACTGCCAGACCTCTTCATAATTGGTATAGAGCGACTCATGATGGTCTTTATGGCCTTTGTGGTTGTTGGCGTAGCAGCCAGTTACCTTGTTCCCAAAACGATAGGTACTGGTCACCACCGTGAAGTCGAGCTTCAGGTATTCCAAGCCGTATTCCAGCGCCAGTTTGAGCAGCACATCTTTGATATAGCCTCGCCATCCGGTGCCAAAGCAGGCGGTACGCATCGACAGGTCGTCTTCATGCAGGTTGGCCGGTTGCTGCTTTTCGTCGAGCACAAACCAGTCGGGATGGGCCTGATACACTTTGCTGTCGGGCGACGCACTGCCCACGCTGACCCACAGCCCCGGCTTCATACCCAGCGATTTGATGTAGTCGAAAACGGGTTTCAGGCCGTTGGGGAATTTCTTTTTGTCGATGTTCCAGTCGCCATAATTGTCGGCCCAGCCATCGTCGATAATGAATTCCTTCATGCCCGCATCGGCAGCGGCCTTTGCCAGCTCCATCACCAGCTTTTCGTTGAGGTTTTTACGGAAAGGCACCCACGTATTGTAGACGAAAGTGGGTTTCTGGGCCAGCTCAGACAGGCGTATGCCCAGGTGTTTACGGACAAAATCAGGCACGGCGGTATTCAGTACCTCATCCGGGTCTTTGTGCGCATTGTAAACGATGGTGAAGACCTGCGGGGTGGTAAACGACTCGCCTTTATGAATGTATTTCCGAAACGGGAAGCGGGCGTCCTTGTGCGTCAGGCCGCTGAGTATAGTGGGTTCGTTCCAGAAAACAGACGTATGTTTCACCACGCCGGAGGCCTCATTGCCGATAACAATGCCCTGCTGCCAATCGCTGTTATGCACCGTCAGCAGCGCATCCTGAAAGTTGCCATCGTAAGGACCAATGGAACGGCGCCGACCATAATCGTGGCAAATCCAGCTAAACGTTGTGGCGTAGTAGGGGGTTACCGTGAACTTCTCGACATCAACCGATTCGAGCCGCACCGATTCGCCCGTCAGGTTTCTGATCGTCAGGCTTTTCCGAATAACAGGCTGGCCGGGATACAATAAAAAATTAACCCTCAGCTCGATCCGGCCATCCTTACTTTGCAGCGTAACGGCAGCGCCATCGCCCTGCCGGGCATCGGTAAGTTTCTCTATGGTTTTCAGTGTCCAGTCGCCGGAACCGGTATATACGGTATCGTTTAGCTCGAACTGGAAGTCGGCGCTCGTTTGGGTGAAGTACTTAAACGCTCCGTTCACCGGCTTGTAGGTGGTGGTCAGAAACGAACCGGAAACGGCCGTCGGCAGGGATATCGTTCGCTGCACGACCCCATTGTTCAGCACCAGTTCGGTAGCTGTCCAGCTGGCGAAAGGACGGGCAGCACCCGAGGCCGCCGACTGGGCGAAGCCCTCCGGCACTGATCTGACGACCCCCAGGGTAATACAAACGGTGAGAAAAAATAGGAAGGACTGCTTCATGCTGAATGGCTTTATACCCGGTCAGTCGATCTGTGAGCTGCCTATGGATATTGTATTTTGTAATCACAAAATTCAGTTATTCGAGGATCGGTCAGATGAATGATTTTGGCCTAAACCTGGATTATCTTACCTTCGGCGGTCACATACAGCTGCACAATGGCAACGAATCGACAAAACCGGAAAGGCCGGGGCTTTACCGGCGAGCGGATGATTGAAATGCCGAAAGAGGTCATCGATAAATGCCGGGCCATGCCGCTCATCAACCAGTTGTTTATCACCCAGATGGGCTTCTTTCCCAAAGCGCTGCACCACTACTACCAGCGGCCAACGGGCATGTCGCAGGTAATTCTGATCTACTGCACCGACGGACTGGGCTGGGTTCAGGTACCGAAAGGTCGGGTACAGCTGCAGGCGGGGGACCTGTATGCTATTGCGCCGGGCGTGCCGCATTCCTACGCGGCCGATCCCCAACAGCCTTGGACGATTTACTGGTTTCATATCAACGGCAGCGCCTGCGCGGAGTCGGTCTGGGCCACCCTGGGTAACGCAGACCAGCTGCCCCAGACGGTTCGGGTTGTGTTCTCCCCCGAACGCATTGCGCTCTTCGACCGTATTTACGACACCTTTCTGAACGGCTACAGCCAGTCGAACCTGCTCTTTGCGAACCTGACCCTTCCGTATTTTCTGGCGTCGTTTGTCCTGCCCGATAACTTCCGGCCCAAAACGCGGGTAGCGGCACCCGTCAGTGCCACCGACCGGGCCATTCAGTTCATGCAGGACAATCTGTCCCGACCGGTCACACTGGATAATATTGCCCAGTCGGCCCATTTGTCGGTGTCGTTTTTCTCGCGCAAGTTCAGGCAGGATACCGGCTACGCGCCCATCGAGTATTTCAACCACCTCCGCATTCAACGGGCCTGCCAGCTACTTCACTTCAGCAACCTGCGCGTCAACGAGGTAGCCGCGCAGCTGGGCATGGACGATCCGTTCTATTTTTCGCGCCTGTTCAAAAAGCAGATGGGCCTCTCCCCCGCCGGGTATCGCAAACGGGAGGGGATACAGGTTACCCCCCAACCTTAAGCGTAACGCTGCTTCAGCAGGTTCAGCATAAATACGTTCACGTCCCACTGGCTGGCCAGCGGTTCCTGGGTGTAGGGATGCAGCGGCATGTACGGAGCCGGGCCAAACTCGGTGTTGACCGTCAGCTGCGTACCATGGGCGCGGTGGATGGCTACCAACCGGTCCCACCAGGCCAGGTGGGCGTTGAGCGTTTCGGTCCAGGCCGGGGCGCGGGGGTCGGCCACCTGCGGCCCTTCCGGAAAACCCACCCGGCTGTGGAGGTGGTCGGCGCGGGACAAGGCCAGTTGTACCGCTTCGGGCTGATCCTCGAGCATGGATTCGTGGACGGCACACCAGTGCGAAATGTCCAGGCAGATGCGAAGGTCAGGCAGGCGGGTGAGGTATTCCTGCGTTACGTGAGCCGCAAACAGCGCCTTGCCCCGGTGGGTTTCGTGGATAATACGCACACCCGTTTCCGCCGAAATTCGGGCGGCCAGCTCAAACAACCGGCTGTTCTGCGCAACGCTGAAGTAATCTTTTCCCGTCTGGCAGTTGATGAACACCGGCCCGAAAGCTGCCAGGTGGCGCAGGTAGGTTTCGTAATTGCGACTGTGCTCGGCCAGGTCGCGCTCAACCGACTGGTAGTATTGCCCAATCCACGTCAGGCCGTGCGTCCGCAGCGTGTCCACGAGCGTCTGGCTGGCGACCTCATCCAGGGGCAGGGCCAGCTCGACCCCGTCATAACCGGCCGCTTTCACGCGCTGGCAAAACTCCCCGAACGGAAGGGTATTGCCCCACTCGGGGGCGTAAAAGCGGATCGGTATCCCAGGAACTGACTCAGGCATAGGTGCAAGGAATTTACTGTTCAAAGGCGCCCCGGTCGCGACCGCTACCGGCCGGCCGGGCTTTTTTAAGCAGATCGGTAGGCAGCGGCACGTCGGCGGAGCCTGAATGCAGGGCAGGACTGCCCTTGGCCAGCCGGAAATTACCCGTCAGCAGGTCGGGGCGCGGGTCAATAAAGCGGGGGTCTCCCACCCGGTCGTTAGGCCCCGTAAAGATTGTCTGGGCCGTTGGGTACAGGTTATAATCCCAGCGGATGTTGGTGTTGCGGTTGTTGGAGGTGACCTGACCGCCGGGGCGTGGCACGATAATGTTGTTCAGAATCACCACGTCGTCGGAGCGGTTGGGAAACAGTTCCTGGTAGCCCACGATGCCGCCGTTATGGTAGGTGGTATTGTTGATGATGTCGACATGCCGCGTCCGGAAGGTGTGGATGCCCGACCCACCGTTGTAGGCACTCAGGTTGTTGGCAATCAGGGCACGGCCTTTCCACTCGGGCCGGGCGGGTTTGGGATCGGGTGCGGGCTGGGTCACCGTCTGGCTGGCAGGCTTCACCACGGCGTCGGCGTTGGGGTTAGTGGCACCGTTGGCCGTGTTCTGGTCGGTCACGTCGAGCAGGATACCGTTTCCGTCGCTTAGTTTGTTGATGCGCTCCCACGGCACGAGGGTCTTGTTGTTCCAGACCCGGTTGCGCTGGATAACGATGTGGTAGCCGGGTGCATCATCGAAGGCCCAGTTGTTGAGGGTGGTAATACCCGATCCGCCGTAGCGCATAAACCAGGCATTGTCGAACACGGTACAGTCTTCGACGGTCAGGTAATCCATTTCGATCCCGACAATGCCTCCGCCGGGGCATTTACCCACCGTGCAGTTGCGGATGATGAGGTGGTGTGGCTTGCTGCCAGGCGGGTTGTTGCGACCGTTGAAAAAGATACCGTTGGTGTTAAAACCGGGGTCGGGCTTTGGCTTTTTGGCGTCTTCCTGCGCCTTCAGCAACACAATCGAATCGTTCCGGCCCGTTACCGACAGGCCATCGAGGATGTGGTACGAGCCAGACACCTGAATACCGCACCAGCCCACGGGCCGGATGTCGGGTTGGTGGCCGGGCCGGGCTTTCCAGGTTATCCAGGCACCGGGTTTGCCCGAACGAGTGATATTCAGCACCGCGCTGCCGTTACCGGTGTCGGTGTTGGTATAGATCCCATTGCCGATCAGCACCACATCGCCGGGTTCTACCAGACCGGCGGCTTTCTGTAAACTACGAAAGGCTGTTTTCTCCGATTTGCCGTCGTTGGCATCGTTGCCGGTGCCGGATACGTACCAGGTCTGGGCCGAGACGAATGGGGTAGTTAAGAGCAGAACGAGTAAAAGCAATTGATTCATGGCGAATAGGTCTGTTTCACAACTAGTTGGTTGGTCCGGGATGTGTGGCTCTCCGGGATTGTCTGCCCTTCCTGCTTTACCCTTTTAGCTGATAAACGGAGCGACTGTCCGTTTTTCCCGGCTTTGGTGCCAGGCTGGTGTACGCTCCGCGGTCGTTCTGTCGGGTAAGCGGCTTTACCCGCCTGTCAGTCAACTTGCTTACCGCTGCACCTGCAGGCGATAGGTATTCAGCTGACTAGGCGCAAACGGTAGGGTGAGCCTGCCTTTCCTCGGGGATAAGGGGCGCTCGTTCGTTTCGATGTGCGTGGTCTGCCAGGCGCGGCTGATGGGCATGGCCAGTCGAAGCGTTGGTGCCATGGCGGTGTGGGTTATGTTCCAGAACCGGGCAATCAGGCCGTTGCTGATCCCCTCCTCGCTGGTTTTCAGCCCCCACAGCAGCACGTTCCTGTCCGAAACCGTCAGCAGCGAATACGTCATCGGAGGATAGTTGCCGACGAGGCCGGTTACCGCACCGGTTACCAGCGGGTTCTGGTGCTCGAGTGCAAATCGCATGGCTGCCTGCGCATCGAAAGCCGCCGGGTGGGTGGTGAGCGCAAACTGGTACCGAAACGCGGTGGCTCCGTTCTGCTGCCGGATCCCCAGCTCCGACCCGTCGACCTGCCCCCCCGCCAGCGCGTTCAGCTGGGGCGACTGCTCCCAGAGTGAATCAACGGTGCTGCCGCCGAGCCTGAAGAAGCTGCAATCCAGGTTGGAGAGGGTTACCCCATACGCAGCTTCGCTTAGGTCGGCAAAATGATTAAACGTGAGCCAGTCGTAGCGGGCGGGTCCCGTTCCGGCTGCTCCGCCGGTGCGGCTCCGGTTGGCGTAGTGTCCACCCCGGCGTTCTTCCCGGGCGGTAAGAACGGCTCCCAGCTCTTCGTGGCGGGTTGTTGGCCTGGTCAGATTGAACGAAAACGCCCAGGTTTTTATATCACCGAAATTCGCCTGGATACTGTCTTCAATATCAATACGGGCCGGGCCGGTCGACTTGCCCTGGTGGCTGCTCTTGTACAGGGTTACCCGAACCGTATGCGGAACGGGGTCGCTGGAAACGGCTTTGAGCGTGACCGATACCGCCCCGGCATTTTCGACCTCAACCTTTTGGCCGGCATCCGGATTGACCGTTCCCAGGTCGTTGAGAAACCGCCCGCCAACGGGTTGAACAACCGGCCGGTTGCCAGCCCGACGATCAACCAGATCGCTGATAACCCCGGATGGACGCAGCCGAAGCCGATAGTATGCATTCTCGATGACATCGCTGGTCACCTTAGCCGCCATGGGCTGAGGACGGGGTGTAGCGTTTTGAATCTCGAAGACTTTATACCCCACCGAAGGCACGTTTTCGGCCCAGATCCGCAGATAGGCTCGCCCCCCTTTTTGAATGACCTGACTGGCTACTTCGTTGTTTTCTGCCAGGTCAATAACCCGCACTGGCCGGGTCGACGGTAACGGCAAGTCAGCTGCGTCGCTCCGGGACCAGCTTAAGGGATTAAAAACGTAAAACCGCCGGGCGGTCGCGTCGGCCGCCCTGATCTGACGGCCCAGCGCCCTGACCGACCGGCTGTAGAGCGTATCGACGTAGCGGCTGATGGTGCCCTGCTGCCGAAGCTGCCAGTTAGCCCGCTCCTGCCGCGTCACGGGCCCGTCGGCCGTCCAGTTGTGTTCCCAGTAGAGTCCAAAGGCATCCCAGGCCTGCTGGCGAGCGGGAGTCAGGTCGGCCGCGAAGGCAGTGTCGTTGAGTGACACCAGTGCCGCCAGGGCTTCGGCCGAGCGGAGTTTTTCGGTAGCCCGGCGCACCTGGGCCGTAGTCTCGTTCATGGATACGGGGTACAGATCCCATTCATTGCCGTAACTCACCGACTCGCTGGGCAGGCCGGGGTAGCTTCGCTCCACATCCCGAAAGAAATCTTCTTCGTTAGATACCCGAACCCGGCGCGTGGGCGTCGTACCGGTTTGGGCAGCGGCAATAAAGGCGGGGGCCTGAAATGTACTCAGGTCGTCCCAGCCGTAGCCGAAGGCCCCCGCCACGTTGTACGGATACGCTGACTGCACCGATACCGTATCGCAAAGCGCCGTCAGGCCATCGATGGTGTGAGCAAAATTGGCGGCAATGCCGGCGGTTTTGCGCAGGGGTCGGGTCTCGCTGTAGCCGCCCAGCCCCGTGTTTTCGCCAATGAGGCTGTACCATTTCATGATCACACTCCGCCCGTCGGGGCCCATATAGCGGTACAGCTGGTGCGGCCGGTGGGCCAGACTGGTCCTGGAAAGCCGGCTGGCACAGCCGCAAACGCCCCGCCAGCTGTATTTCGCGCCCGACCCAGCCCAGAGCGAACTCAGGCCCATGGGCAGGGTTTGATTTTCCATGGCGATGGCCATCGGAAACCGCAGGGTATACTGGCGCTCCAGCTTCCCGGCATAGTACATCCCCCGCAGCATAGCTTCGGTGGGCTGCCCGCCGTAGGTACTCACCACCGAATTCAGCGGGCTGCTGATGTGCCCCGACCGGATCGCGTTCATCAGCCGGTCAAACTGAGCCGGACTACGGTAGGTCTGGTACGTTCTGAGCCAGTAGCTACCGTCGCAGTTCCACCGCGCCTGAAAGTCGTCGGGGTTATGTCTTGTCGAATCGATCTGGCGCAGGTAGTAATCGAGCATTTGCACGAAGGCCGAGTCGTACCGGGCTTCGCTGGCCGTCCACATATAATCCGTGTGGTCGTCGTTGGCCAGGTAAAGTCGTTTAACAGCCTGCGCCCGAACGGTCGAAACCGAAGCCGCTAACGAAACGATCAGAAGAAGTGTTTTCATGAACTCGGCCCGGAACCTGTTAGATGGCTTCTGTTACTTTACCGCCCACCACGAACGTTTCGCCGATGTTCATTCCCTGCGCCATGTAATACGCCATGAAATTGAACGGTACGATAGTGTGCAGGATAGAAAACGGTTCGGCCACATCGTCGGGAGCTTCTACCGTCAGCACCTGCGCCCCGGCCCGCTCAACCCGCTCCGACAGCCGACGGGTGCGGTCGTAGGTGGCTCCCTTCGCCAGGATCTGAATCAGAAGGCTATTCGTCGCCGTTTCTTTGGGACCATGGTCGTACTGCGCCATGGGCAGCCCCTGAAACGAGAGTTTGGTGCTTTCGCTCAGGATCAGAGCGGCTTCGTGGGCCGTGCCGATATTGGGACCGCTGCCTGTAACGTACATACCGTGCAGCGGATGCTGCTGCCGCAGGGCCAGTACCCGCTCGGCCAGCTGCTGCCCCTGCTCGTGGTACTGCCCGAAGCGTTCGGTCAGTTGCCGCACGGCCGCATCGGGCAACAACCCAAACCCCCGGAAGAGGGCAACGAGGGTGTTGACGTAGGTTTTGGACGATGAATACTGCTCCAGCCCCGCCCCGATGGCTACCACACGAGCCACGTTGGGGGCAGTACACAAGTCGCTGGCGGGATTGTTGGACACGGCCACGTACTGATCAAACAGGTCGCGGCACCACAGCACTTCGCTGCTCTGGCCCGACTGCGACAGCAGCACGGCCATGGGCGCCCGCTCGTCTCTGGCCAGGTAATACACGTACTCCGAAGCCAGTTGGGGGAAAATGGGCAGACCCAGGTAGCTGAAGGCCAGGGGCGCAAAATACGACGAGCCCATACCGAGATACGGCACGTGTAGCGGCAGCGGGTCGACCGGGCTGCGGAGTCCCTCGCGGGCCCGGTCGGGAATTTCCAGAATTTCGGCAAGTACAGGATTCATACGTTCAGGGATTGGCGACGGGCACACCGTCAGCCGGTACGTTTTCTTTTTCGTAGGAAAGGGTCAGCGCCCCCGCGACGGCGAGCGCGATACCCAGCGACTCCGTTACGGATACACTTTCGTTGAGAAAGACAATGGCCAGCCCGATGGTGAAAACGGGTTGCAGCGCCCCGGCAATGGTCGTTACTTTAGACGCTTTCCCTTCGGCCCCGTAGGCCACAAAACTGGCCAGTACACCCAGTCCGTTCAGCATACCGGCCAGCGAACCGAGGCCCAGGGTTTGGGTTGAGAGGTTGAGGTCGGCCAGGCCCAGGCCTGCGAACACGAGCGCAATCATCACCGACGACAGGATGAAGCTCACGTACGACCACTCGGCCGATATATGGTTGGTCGTTTCTTTCTGAGCCGCACTGAACACACCCCAGAAAAACAAGGCGATCAGCGAGTATACAAGCCACGGACTAAGGCCCAGACTGGTAAAAAAAGCGGTTGGATTGTCGAACAGCAGCGATTCGCCCGAGAGCATGACTACCGCCGGAATGGCCAGCAGAATGCCAAGCGCGTTGAGCCAGTTAAGTTTTTCCTTAAACACCAGCAGCGCAATTGCGATGGTAACGAGTGGGTAGAGGTTGGTTACAGGAATAACAATAGCCGCCAGCCCACCGGCCGTGAACGCCTGATAGACGGCTACATTGCCCGCTACGGCCAGGGCGCCGGCCACCAGTCCCCAGCCAATGCCCCGGCGGTTCGGGCGCTGCGTACTGAGTTTGCGGAGGATGAGGGGCAGGGTCAACAGCATCCCGGCGCTGAACAGCACATGGTTGGCAAACGGCGACACCTGGTCGGAAATCAGCTTGGCCACTACGCCCCAGGAGCCCCAGAAAAAGGCCGCGGCTATCGAGTACAAAATCCAAGATTTCATCATAATGAATGGTACTAGAAACGGGTGACACGGAAAACCAACCCAACAATTCGTGTTTACGTTCTTACTTATGTTTGCTCAGTGAACAGGGCGGCACCGCCCAGAATACCAGCCTGCTCGCCCAGTTCAGAAACAGCGACCCGGGTTTTGTACGCCTTGTATGGATTGAGCAGACTGGGTGTATGCAGCTGGTCGGTCAAGTGCTGGAGTCCTTTCGCAATACCTCCGCCCAGCACAACAAGGTCGGGTGCGTAGAGATTGATGTAGTTGTCGATGCCAGTTTTCAAATAGCCTACGTACTCGTCAATGATCGCCCTGGCGTCGTCATTGCCTGCCAGCTGCTGACTGAAAATGGTTTCGGCAGTCGGTGGTACTGTCGGATAGGTCGCTGCCCAGGCCCGGCGGCTGGCAATTCGCTGGATACCCGCCGAGGAAACCAGCGACTCCAGGCAACCCGTTTTACCGCAGTAGCATACGGCATCACTGCTTACAACGGTCAGGTGCCCCCCCATGTGGGCAAACGGAAGCGAGCCATCCAGCCGCCCGTCGATGGTGAAGCCCAGTCCCAAGCCGGTGCCCAGCGTCAGCACCAGCACCCGACTAACTCCCCGCCCCTGCCCGTAGAGCGCTTCGCCCAGGGCTACCACCCGCGCGTCGTTGTCGAGCCGGCAGGGCAGGCCATGCTGCCGCGTGATGAGATCGGCGAGAGGATAGTCTTCCATGAAGTCGAGAAAGCCGTAAGTCGAATCGACCACACCACCGGCAAAAACGAAGCCGGGCACGCCGATGCCCACCCCCGCCACCTCAGTCTCCTCGGCTGCGGCCCGGTCGGTAAACAGACGGATGGCTTCCCCGATCAGGGCCAGAAAACGCCCGCCGTCTCTGGTTTCGGTCGGGGTGATATGCATGGCTTCAACCCGCCCGCTGGCGAGGTTGACCAGGCCGATTTTGGTGCGGGTTCCGCCAATGTCAATACCAATTGCGTGGGTTTTCACAGAAGGTCAATGGTAAAGTTAAACGAAGGGATCCGGTGCCCGCGAATCCGTCATTCTGCAAAACAGCGCGCTGTCGGTTTTTTCCCGGTTTTGGCCGTGTCATTTCAGTCGGCCAACGGACTGTACCGTTGCTTCGCCACGTACCGATTTACTGGAACTTAACCAGACTTTTATCGGCAATCAGGATAGGCGCGTCGTAGACCGGCATGTTGGTAAAGGTATAGGTCGAGCCCGTCTTTTTCCACTGACCGGCCGGAATCTCGTACACGCCCCCGCTGATGAGGTCGACGTAGACCGGCTGGTCGAAGTGGCCGTTGATAAAGGTAAAAGTCAGGTTGCGGGTCTTGTTGGAGTCCGTGGGGATATACTCGTCGGACCAGATGGTGTAGACCTGTTTCCCGGTGTTTTTGTGTCGGTAGCCGTACACCGCCAGGCTGCGGTCGGTACTGCGGCTGTAGACCACCTCCGATTGATCGGCGGGCAGGTAGGCGTTGTTGTACGACGGCTTCAGTTTCTTCAGCCGCTCCAGCGAGTTATCGAAAATCGACGTTACATGCTGAATGGCGTAATAGGCCATCTTAGGCCGGATGGCCCGCTTGGTCGAGTCGGACTTGATAATGCCCTTGTAGTTAAGCCGGTTGATAGGGCCGCTGGTATAGGCCATTTCGATGAGCCCGAAAATACTCGTTTCAATGTCGTGACCCAGGTCGCCGAGCATCCGGCGCAGGTCCCATTTAGCCTGGGTCAGCTCGCTCCAGTCGTAGTCCCAGAGGGCGCCCCGGCCGCTTCCGCCCCCCGAGGGACAGCCGTTTTCGCCCTGCCGCAACGGAATGCCGGGCGCGTACTTGTCAAGCACCGCCCGCAGCTTCATCACCTTGCCGTAGTGTGAATCGGGGTTGTAGACGTAGTCGTGATAGGTGAAGTTATCGAACAGAAGAATCTTTTTACGGTCGGCCAGGATCTTAAAAAACCGGTCGGCATAGTCGAGATCGATGTGGCCCATGGCCAGGCCCGACACCCGCGCTTCGGGCTGAATACGCTTGATGATATCGACAGTACGGATGGTCAGGGCCGCAAATTTGTCGGGCGTGTTTTCCTGGTTGTCGCCAAAGTTGGGTTCGTTCCAGATCTCCCAGTCGACGACTTTGTTTTTGTACCGCTTCACCATGGCCTCCACCCAGCGGTCCCAGGCCGCCAGAGCCTCCGGCGAGGTTGGTACGCCCGCGCCGAGGTTGGCCCCGCCCCCGTTGGGATAGTTATGGTTGCCGTAGGAGGTCTGTAGCCAGGGCTGGAAGCCGCGCCGGTGGGCATCGTCAATGATGTAGTCGAGCCAGGCCCAGTCGTACTGCCCCTTTACGTTTTCGGTCTTGTCCCAGCCCGCCTGCATCCGCAGCCGTTTGATACCGAGGGGGGCGATGTACGCTTTGTACTGGTCGTAGTCGGTGAAGTCGCGGTCCATCGTCTCGCAGCCGATCAGCCAGTTAGACCCCGTAATCTCGCTGGTGGAGCGGGGTTTTACGGTGCCGATGCGGGGCATGGCAACGGCAAAATCGGTTTTCACCCGGTCGGGACGGGTGTCGATGGGCTGGGCAGTCGCAGGTTCACCCATCAGGGTCAGCAGGTTGGCCGCCAGGGCAATGGTGGATGTAAAGAAGGTAGTTCTCATGGTGGTACAACTAGCGAGTTAGGGCTACTTCTGGCCGACGGTAGCGCGGCCGGGAATCATGCGCACCTGTAAGGTTGTCGTTGTTTGAGCAGGTGTTTGAAGTTGAACTACGATGCGGCTGACGCCCGGATTCGCCGAATCCTGCCTGTTCCGGGGCTGCGACACATCGTCAATGACCACCGTATAGGGTTCCGATGCCGATAGCAGGAGCTCCAGCGACTGGTTATCCTGCCGCAGCAGCAGACCCCGGGGCGTTTTGCTCACGCTGGCCCTGGTCAGCCATTGCCAGGAAGCGGTCACCGAGCGGTCGGCGGTGGTCCAGACATCATCCAGCCGCACCGAACGGTCGGGCAACAGCCGGATACTACGCGTCACGCTGGCTACCTGATGCCGGTAGAGTGACGTCAGGTCGATACGGTTACCCAGGCTGCCATCGGTGCCGGGCAGCACGCTGATGCCGGCGTTCCCATCGACCTGCTGTGGCTGCTGGTCGAAGCGCAGGATATTGTGCCCCTCCGGCCCAACCCGGAACGTAGTCCAGCGGGTACTGTTCTGGCTGTAGTTCCAGAGGTCGAGTTTGGCGGCCCGCATCCTGTCGTAGCTTTCGGTACCCAGGTCAATGGCCCAGCGAACGCCATCGGCTTCGAGCACAAAACTGCCCACGTCCATGTGCGCGTGCGAATGATTGGGCGTTCCGCCCTTGATGGCCACGAACGTGGCCGCCGGGTCCTGCCAGGCCGACCGCATCACCGCCATCGACAAAACACCCTGCGAGGTCCAGTGGCGGGGCCGTGTAATGGTCGATTGTCCAGCCAGTTCCGGCTTCCACCACAACAGTTCGAGGGGTGTATGCCGATTCGCAGTCACGCTGCTTTTGGTGTTCGAGACAGCCGCCCGATACAAGGTGTTCACATCGGCCAGTTCCTGCCCGGCCAGATCTGGCCGTTGGGTTTCCCGGGCGAACCACAGCATAATGGGTTCATTCTGGGTTTCGAGGTGGTAGTCGGAATAGTTGACATCCAAACCACTCGGCCCCACCATTTGCAGGTTGTAATCGGCCGTTTTCAGAAAGCCGGGAAACTGTTCCAACCCGAAACTCTTACCCAAAGCCGAGCGCAACGCTTCGATCAGCAGCACATGAAACGTGGTTCCGTACGACCAGTAGCTGGGGCCTTCGGGATAAGCTCCGTCGGGCGCATAAACGGCTCCGGCATGGGGCACGTTCTTAATGGCCCGGTTGATGATTTTCGTAGCCAGTTCGGGCTCCCGTTCGGCAATGGCCAACGCCCCCACGGTCAAGCCACCATGGCACACCTGCGTCCAGTTGAAATCGCCATCTACCCAGCTTCCGTTTCCCTCCGCAACGTTCAGCGATGGCAATAAGGCATTTTTGACGATGGCCTGGGTAAGCTGGTTGCGTTCGTCAGGAGTTAGGTCATCATACAGCCAGTCGAGTCCGATACCCGCGGCCAGCGCGCCTTCGCCCACATCCAGAAAGTGGTTGGGAGCCCAGTCGGGCAGGGCAGCCAGTTGTACCAGTTCCTGACGGGCGCGGTTCAGATAGCGCTTGTCGCCGGTAAGCCTATAATTCATCGCCAGGGTAATAATACGCCCCTGCACGGTTCTCATCTGGCTAAACTTAAAACCCGTTGTCGGATACACGATTTCGGGAGCGGTCAGGAGCCGTTCAGCTTCGTGTTGTATATAGATTTTCAGCCGTTGAGAGACCGTATCGTTCTGGGTCTTCAGTTCAGCAAAGCGAGCCGCATTCGCCAATAAACGCGGATGTGCCGGCAACGTTCGCACGTCTATCTGGGCCTGAGCGCTGACATACGCGCCTAGCCAGACCACCCAGACCACACGAACGATCGAATTTATACGTCGCATTGTAATAAATATTTCATGCCCGCCGGGTTGTTGTCGATGGTCTCGAACACCGATTTGGCATCGGCCAGGGGCGAAATCTGGGTGATCAGCGCGTCGAGTTGTAAGGTACCCGACGCGGCCAGGGCGATGGCTTCGTCGAAATCTTCGGATTCGTAGACGCGGGCACCGATCAGTTTTAACTCCCGCCAGAAAAAGCGAAACAGATCAACGGCTTTGGGTTCGGCATGAATAGCCACCATCACGATCCGACCCCGGACCCGGGGCAGTTGGGTCATGGTCGTGACGCCCGCCTGAACACCCGACACTTCGAAAACGACATCGGCCATGGCGCCATTGGTGAAGTCTTCGACATGAGCGAGCAAATCCGTTCCTTTCGGGTTGACCGTCGCCAGCCCCATCGAATCGGCCAGTTGCAAACGGGTTTCATTTACCTCCGAAATCAGCACATTCGCTCCTTTCTGTCGGGCCACCAGCGCAATCAACATCCCGATGGGCCCACCACCGATGATCACGACGTTCTCGCCCGCTTTCACCTCACCCAGCCGCACATCGTGACAGGCAACGGCCAGCGGTTCGATCATCGCCCCAATCGTAAGCGGTAAGTTGTCGGGTAAGCGGTGGAGAGTGCTAGCGGGTACGTTCCAGTACTGCTGCATACCACCGGGGGTATCGATGCCGATAAATTTCAGGTTCTGCCCAATGTGCTGAACGCCGTTGTCTACCGGCATTTCCTGACCAGGCTTCAGCGGCCGAACCGTTACCCGATCGCCGGGTTGCCAGCCCGATACGCCTTCGCCCACCGTGTCGATTTCGGCCGACACTTCGTGGCCAATCACCTGTGGCAGTGAGAGTCGCTGCGCCATAGCACCGTGGTAGATGTGCACGTCGGTACCACACACGCCACAGTACGCTACTTTCAGACGAACCTCGCCGGGGGCAGGTGTTTGACTATCAACGTCCTGTAAATCAAATGTTTTATTTCCTGTAAACTGGAGTGCTTTCATGTGTTTGGATTTTTTACGTATAGACGCGACCCTTCGCGTCTCAGCATGCGTCAGCAATCTCATCTGCCTACCATCCGGTATATGAGACGCCTGTTTGCGAATGAAATTGCTGACGCGTGTGTGCTGGCGCATGATGAGACGCGAGGTGTCGCGTCTCTACAGTAACACCTGTCTTTCTAGAATTTGCAGCATATTCCCGTCGGGGTCAAAGAGGTTACGGACTTTGCCGCCACCGATGGCGTTGATGACCGAGCCACCCCAGCGAACCCCTTTGGTGTCGAGAAAAGCGATGGCGTCGTCGATGTTTTCGACGCGCAGGGCGAGGTGCGACCAGCCGGGTGTCCAGGTGGTGCGTTCAGGACGGGCGGTGTCATCTTTGGGCATCACTTCGAGCAGGGTGCCGTCGGGGGCTTTGAGCATCCAGACCGGCTTCGGGTGTCTGAACCACTTTTCGTAGCCGAATACCTCGCAGTACCAGTCGGCAAGCTGCTCGACGTCATTGGCCGCGACGCCGGGGTGATCGATTCCTTTTAGTTTTAGAGGATTCATGGCTTTTTCGTTTCCAGTGCCTGCATGGCATTTGCATATCGCCGTCCCAGCTCGCGGGCCGATTCGGCGTTGAAATGAGTAGCATCGCCCCCATCGGTCAGGCCCGATGCATCGGCGAAGGCTACCCGCGACAGCCGGTTGGGTAGATTGGACAACGTGGCATTGATTTGGGTAGCCGCCGGATTCTTCGATAAGTAAAAATCCCCCAACGTACCCACCACAACCGGCACATCGGGACTGCCGAACGCCTGCCGAAAGCGCCCGATTAGCTCCGTGAGCTTGGCTTCGTACCCAGCCGCCAGGTCGGGTTTGCTATCACTTTCACCCTGATGCCACAGAATGCCGTGCACCGTACCTGCCTGTTGCGCCAGTTGAACCCGTTTAATGGCTTCATCGTAGGGATAATTCTTCGTTTGCTCATGGTACCCTCCAGGAGTCCAGGCGTCGATGGCCGACCCGCCAACCGCCGTTGGAATCAGGCCAATAAACGCGTTGGGGTTCTGTTCGGCCATTAGTTTACCAAACGCCAAACCCGGCCCAACACCCACCACCGCTGGCTTGTCGAAGTGCATCGGCTCGGTAGCAGGCACCCACTGATTGGCTTTGTTCAGCATCCACACACGCGGATGTGGGGTTTTATCAAGGGTATCGACCTTGCCACGGCCCGCCATATTCGACTGGCCTGCCAACACATACAAATGGAAATTGGCACGGTCCAAACCAGTTGGCAGGGAGGGTTGAGCCACCGTGCTGAGTTGGCTTGAGAGAAAAAAAGCATTCAGAAGCAGGTATTTAGCCATGATCGGGCATTCGTTTTAGAGAATAGTGGCCCGATTCGTTAAGCACATCCCAACGTCGGCCATGCCCCGAAACTAACGAAAGCTGATGGGCTTCGTCATCCTGTACGATTAGCGTCCATTTTTTCTGCCCGTTCGATAGCGTGAACGCGTTTTTATCTACGGTTAACGCCCAGCGCTCCAGCGTGATAGCGTCGTCGAGGGCAATGGCGTGAACGACCGTCCGGGTGGTTGCGGGAGCCGTTTCTGTCCAGCGGTAGAGCAGGCCACTACCGGGTTTCCCTTCGCCATACTGGTTGGGCTGTACGTGGTAGGCATCGTGGACGTACCCATAAACGGGGTGCCCGATTTTACCGTTGCCACAGTGAAACAGCTTCATACCGGCCTCATTTCGTCGAACAGTTAGGCACGTAGGTTGCGTATCGACCTGCGCCTGACCGTCGCGGTTATTGACGAGCCAGTTCCAGACCGTTGTCACGGGTTGGCTTGCCTCGATCCGGTCAATGACGAACAAAACATTACTCCCCGCCATGAGCCAGAATCTTGAAAACGTGTCGATAGGCGCACCGCAAGCGTTACCAATCTCCGAGCCAACGACCGAAACGGGTTCATCGTGCGCAACAATCAGCCGCCGATTTCCTCGGTCGACAGCCGGACCGGGGACGCCGTTGATCAGCAACCGACGAGGCAGCACGCTTTTCTGCTCCAGCATGGTGGCTTTGGCCTTATCCTCCTGCAAACCCAGCGTTTCTGCTTCCACGAGGAAGGTGCAGGTGTTGTGTGTTTGCGTGCTGCTCTCCAGGCCGTGAATCAGGTTTCGGTAGCAGCTATGTCCGGGGTCGACCAGCAGCCGTTCGCGCTTATGCACGAGGATAAAACTGTTCAGATCGCCGTGCAGATGGCCGGGACCGTGCAGCCCCTCTCCCCCACCGTTGATGGCTACGATGGTCTTTCCGTCCCAGGCGTCGCGCATAAACGTGTGGCCGTTACTGAATGCCGTCGTCAGCGGCAAACCCACTTCTTGTGGACTGGCGGCTTTTGAATCGTGGGTCAGCAGCGGCAGGGTCAGAAAACCCCAATCGTTGTGCATCCCGAAGGTCGCCAATTCGTGCGGCCCCTGCGTAGGAACGGTCTCGTAGTAGCTGGCAAACAGGCCACGCGCCAGTTGCTTTTCGTCGTCTGTTCCGGCATGAACGGCCAGGTGTAGCAATAGGTCGCCGGAAGGCCGGAACAGGGCCGCGCTGTCATTGAAATTGGCGGCCCGGGCGCGGGGTTCGGTGCCCCAGAAACCGCTTCCATTCTCAGCAAGAGGTTTGGCGTAGAACATGCTACTGGCCACCCAGCGAATGCCCTTTCCATACGTACCTACGTCGAGCAGGGCGGCTTTTTCCGGGTACGTTCGGCTCAGCGATTCATAGGCCAGCATGAGCGCAAACGCCAGGTAATTGCCGTATTGCAACGACTCGCCGTAGGAACCATCGGGCTGGAATGCCAGTGCACAGCGTTGCCATTCCGATACGTATTGATCGATCAACTCCTGCTCGTTAAGAACCGCTGCCGCTACCAGTACGCCCGACATCAGAATGCCCCGCCAGTTGGCCAGGTGCGTGTTTTTATCGATCCACCGCCGACAGAGAATAATGCCTTTTTCGGTCAGTGCTTGCCGTACTTCGGCCTGTTCCGACTCAGAAAAGACGTCACGAGCCAGATCATAAACGGCACTCAGCGCCCAGCACAAATGCGCCGTTTCCAGGTGTCCCGTCAGCGGCTCCAAATGGTCACGAAACGCTGGTCCAGCCCAGTCGTAAGCAGATGTTCGGGCAATATCGAGCGTGACGGTGCGTAGCCAGTTGGCCAGTCCTTCGTCGGGTTCCAGCGCATACAGCATGGCCGCGTCCGACAGGTATTCGGCTGCCGGATAATACCAGGCTACGGTGGCACCAGGTCCTAGCAGTCCCTTCGTGGCAACCCGTTCGTAGACGCGTTTGTGCAAAGCCGCATAGAAACGACTTACCAATGGCTCGCCGTTTTGGAGACCCGTCAGAATCCGGGTACGTTCGGTATCGGTTAAAAAGCAAGATGCTTCGTTCCTCAGCATGACAAAAATCAGAAGTACCCCCCGTTTTTCACTACGTCGGTTGGTTTCATGCCGCTTTCGACCATCTCGCGGATTTCGTCTTCTTTGTGCAGGATTTTTTCGGCCGCCAGTAGCACATCATACGCAATGTTCTGCGGGATCGAAATCACCCCGTCAATGTCGCCGAAAATCCAGTCGCCGGGCTTTACGGTTACCTCGCCCATGAGCACCGGCTTTTGATAGTGGTGCATCCGAAACCGACCGAGCATGCCCGTGTTGGCTTTGTACTTGTGAAACACCGGAAAACCCAGTTCCAGAATCGCCTGCGTATCACGAATGCCGTTGACTACCGCGCCCCGGCAACCTGCTTTTTTTGCGGCCATGGTCATCACTTCGCCCCATTGTGAGGTGACGGTGTCGCCCGTACAATCCCACACAACCACCGAATCGGCGTGCAGGTCTTCGAGCATCTGGGCGCGCATCTCAAACTCCCCGTCGGTCGTAATGTCGGGGCCACCTTTCACGGTAAAGGCCAGTCCGGCCATTTTCATGGCCTCGCGCAGGGGCGCAAACTCGGGCGGCAAACTGGTGGCGTGCATGTTGTAGTTGAACCGCAGCACATCGTTGACCGCCCCCGTGTAGAGCCGCAAATACCGCTCGCGCATCTCGGCAACCGGGATGGGAAAAGGCGATGCCGCAACAGCCTGGCCGTTGCCGTTCGTGTGGGTATGGAGTGTGTTCGTTATCATCCTGCCAGAAAATTCATGTTGTCGAAATTAATTTCACGGATCACCACGTAATCCGGTTGGTTGAGCACGAACGTGATCACGTTGGCTACGTCCTCTACCTTCAGAAACTTCTCACGGGGCACCTTGCGATCGCCCCAATAGTCGCTATCGGTAGGGCCGGGATTTATATCAGTCACTCTGATCCCTTCTTTGATGACCTGATCGGCCAGACCACTGCTGAGACCACGAGCGCCAAACTTCGAAGCTGCATAGACCGGGGCATTGGGGTTCGTACGCTGTCCAGCCATTGAAATTACGGTCAGGATATGCCCCGATTTCTTCGGCTTCATCACCTTCAGGGCTTCGCGGTTGCATAGAAAAACGCCCCGCATATTCACGTTGACCATCTGCTCATACGCATCCAGTTCTGTCATGGAAAGATCGGTTGTCAGCACGCCCATACCCGCATTATTGAGCAGCACGTCGACGGTGCCAAAAGCCTCAAGACAGGCGGCAAACCCGGCCTGCACGTCGGCTTCTTTGCTGACATCACCTTTGAACGAGCGTAGGTTTTCGTGCTGTACTTCATCGGAAAGCTGACGGGTTCGACTGAAGTCGAAGACTTTTGCACCCTGATCGAGCAGTTGCAGGGCCGTAGCCTTGCCAATGCCACCCGATGCGCCGGTGATGAAGATTACTCGGTCTGCGATCCGGCGGTCGGCGTCCCGGTTATTGTTGAGGTTATTCATATGTGTAAGGTTGTGATTCGATTAGTGTACGGTTGTTGCTGTGGGAACTTCTTCTTTAAGCAGAGCGGCTGCTTTTCGTGCCTTGTACCATAAGAAAGCAGAGAGAGCAAGACACACGCTCCCGGCTCCCAGCGCCAGTTGCCCGCTCAGCATAGCCCGCGAGGGGAAGCCCATGATGACGAACATGAGGCCGGTGAGCCCGAAAGCGATGCCATACATCAACTTGATAGCATCGGCAAAGGCATCGTCGTTTTTACTTTCCTGGACCGGCACAAACGGCACGGTCAGTTTGTGGAAGAAAGCCGCCACGCGCTTGTTGTAGGCGCTATCTGCTGATTTAAAATAGCCCGACAGGATGAATACCGAGAAGCAGAACCCGATTTCGACCAGTGTGGCAATGGCCCAGCGCACCTCATCAATGACGCCCGGACCGGCGAGGTTGAACGCATCGGTTTTCACAAAAAACACATGCAGCAAGAAACCCAACGCAACCCCACCGAACAAGGTTACCAACGCGCCCCAGGGTTGCGGTTTGGCCATGAGCACACCCACGATAACGGGCACGATCATGGGCACAGCGAAAATGCCCGCCAGCAGTTTGTTGGCTTCAAACGCCCCGCCAAACCCGGCCACAAACAAAGCCCCGACCGTAACGATAGCCCCCACCAGTAAAGTCATCAGTCGGCCGACGAGCAGGCTTTCTTTGCCACTGGCGTTGGGCCGGAACACACGCTGGTAAATATCACGGGTCAGTACGCTGGCCGTCACGTTGTATTCGGCACTGAGCACCGACATGGTGGCGGCAAACATAGCGGCCATCATCAACCCCATAATACCCGACGGAAGCAGCTTCACGCACAGGCTTACATACGCCATTTCGGGGTTGGGCAGGTTGGGCAGAATGACCCGAGCAGCCAGGGGCGGAAACAGGAAAATGATAGGGAAAATAAAGAAAAAGACCGCCGACAACCCCGCCAGTTTCTGCCCGTCGGTTTCGGTTTTGGCACTGTAGAAACGCTGAATGAACGTCCAGTTGCCGAGGTACCGGATGATGAGCAGAATATAATACGTGGTCAGCCAGATCGGAATGCCTTTCTTACCGTTGAACCAGGTCATGTTCTGGGGTATAACCGCCTGCATATTCTCCAGGCCGCCAGCGGCATTGTAGGCCAGGGGCACCAGAATCAGCGTGGCGAAAAACAGGATTACAAACTGCACAACATCCGTCACAATCACGGCCCAGAAACCGCCAACGACCGTGTACAGCGTCACAACAATACCACAGCCGATGACGGCCGTTTCGAACGGCATTCCCGAAGCCGCCGTGATAAAGAGCCCGATGGAATACAGTTTGATCATGTCGTCGAGCAGTTTGAAGGCCACACCACTCCACGAAAACAATTGCCGAATGGGGGCGTTATAGCGCGTTTCGAGGAACTCGACGGGGCTCATGATGCCCGCCCGTTTCCAGCGTTTGGCAAAAAAGCCAATAGCAATCAGAGAAGGAAACACGGTACTCCAGATCACCGTAATGGCCACCAGTCCATCGGAGTAGGCGATGCCCGCGTAGGCCACAAAGATGAAGGTGCTGAACTTGGTCATGAAGTTGCTGATCCCACCAGCCACCCACGACACGCCACTCCCACCCTTGAAGTAGTCGTTGATGTTCTTGACAAATCGGCCCAGGAAAATCCCGATGCCCGACATCATAATCATGTACAGGACAATGGCCGTGTAATCGAGCGCTTTAAGTTGGTTCATACGGTTAATGAGTAAAAGGGGTCCGGGTCTTTATGGTCTTTTGGCTGAGGCAGTTCATTCGTCAGGCGCCTACTAGTTCAGGAGCGTTATCACTTCGTTGGTCAGGGCCTCTTTTCGGGCGAGGTTCAGCTTCTTGTCGCCCCGGTACCAGTCTTTCCATTTCTCGGGTTTAGCACTCAACGCTTTGCCCTGCTGAGCGAGCGAAATAGCCCGCGTAGCCTCCTGTAAATGCTGTATTACGCTGCTCTTATCGGCGGCATCAGCGGCCAGTTTCGCCTGAATAAGGTGCATGAGCCAGTCTTCCAGTCCAAGCATTATTTTGATTTGGGCAACAAAGTTGACTTCGAAAAATAACCGCTGCTCGGGCGTTAGCTGAGGGGCTATTTTTATCGCCAGTGCGTCGGCTCGCATCAGTCCCTCTCGCTGCCGGACAACCCGAACCAGCTGTTCACTAAGGGACAAATCGCCCGACCGCATATCGCCAATCGCCGACTTTATCCATTTGCTCTCCTCCGTTTCGGTCTGCTTGTTTTTCAGGATAGCCTGGTACTGAACCGAGTCGGTCAGTTGAGCTTTCAACTCGGTTAGCATACCTGCCCCAAGGCTGGCCGTTTGGCCGTCCATCAGAATTGGTGTGCCCGTGTTGTCGTTGAGGACAAAACTGTCGAAATAGGTCTGGTAAGCCTGGGCCACCGCCTTTGCGGACGAACCAAATCGCTCGGCAAACCACTGGTCGTTGAACTGCCGGGTATCAAATCCGGCGAAGTCACGCAGCATCTCCGCCGAAGCCGCAATGCCTAGTTGAAACTCCCGCACGTTCGACACGTTCAGGATGCAGTAGGTCGTATCGCCTTTTTGCACCGCCTGACTCAGTACTTTATAGGTTTGCGCAGGTGGCACGATCTGCACCAGATGAGGCCCTGAACCCCATAGCTGGTGGTGGTAATACACGCCGTAGGTATTTTTTTGCGAACGGGGCGTTTGCATGAAATCGGCCTGCCAGCGCCACCCCGGCGAATTGTCGGCAAAAACGACGGTTACTTTTTCTGGTATACGAAGGTGTCCGGCCTGGTTCAACACCGAGCCTTCGGCCCAGAGCGTGGTGGTCACAGGTGGGTTCGGGCGAGGGTCTACTTCCTGAATCAGCCGCATCTGAAACGCCATCGCGTCGGAGATGAGCTTGCCCCGGTCTGCATCGGTTTGGGGGGTGTTGGGGTCGGCCAGCCACATGGGGCGGTCGGCAATACCGCGCAGGCCAATCTGCCAGATTACGTTTGGGTACTTCGCCCACTCACGAGCATATACCCTCCATACTTCTTCTACCTTCTCGCGATTACTGAAGTATGAAAACAGCGGACTACTGCCGTCTTTGGCTTTCCAGTAGTTGAAATACGAAAACGCGCTCACGCCCATTGGCTCCACATGGTGCATGGAAACGAACAGACCCCGTTTGGATGCTTCCTGAATCAGAGTCGCTTCGGCCGGGTTTCGGATGTCGATAAAACTGGCCGGAATAATCAGGTTGAACTGAAGCCGAAGGGCCGTTTCGCAGACTTTGGCGATAAGGTTGGGGGCGGCTACCTGCTGGTAAAACGGGTAGTCGATGTTTCGGCGGCCGGTATTTGCGTACCACTCGGTCAGCAAATCCTCGTCATTAATGAACCAGCCCCGGTATTTAAAGGTCGGTTTTTTCGACTGGTACTGAATGGTTTCCCAACGTAACACCGCTTGCTTTCGGGGCATGCGATCATTCCAGAAATACATGGGGTCAACGCCCAGATACTGCTCAGCGAAGTAATAGATGCCAAAGACGGTACCGAGTGGATTGGTTCCGGTGATGTACAGATCGCCGTTTCGGACGTTTAGCTCAAATTGCTCCGGGGCTGACCCCGCTTTGGTCTGAATGAATACAGCTGCCTGACCGGGCATTTTCTTGTTTGCTGTTCCCAGCGTTTTGCCCGTAATTTTTTCTACATCATGAATCAAATCCCGAACAGCCAACCGTACGGGTTCTGTCTCATCCCCGGTCAGCACGATTACAGCCCGCTGCGATTGACTGACTAATACAAACGGTGCTTTCTGCTGCCCAAAAGCGGGCAACGTACACCATAGCATCAGCGGTATCAGCAGCAAACGCTTCATAACAAGGCACCTTATCAGGCTATTCATTTGCTAAAAGGTCAGTTTGGGTAATTCATTTTCCAGGTACGTTAGCCACTGCTGCTTTGTCTTTACGTGCGGGTTTTTGGTCCAACCCGCGCCTACGTAATAGGTAATGGGCTGACCCGCTTTGACGTTGACCAGCACGAACTGTTCATTTTTGTGGGTGGCAAACCCGCTGATGAGCGCGGGGTTGGCAATGATGCTGGTGCCCAATTCGCCATTAGCGGGCAAATACGATTCCCAGACGTTGAGCAGGCCGGTTTTGGGATCGGTCAAGATTTCGGGTTTGTCGTGGTCCGGCATTCCGACATAGGAAATGCCGATGCCGACCGTGATTGGCCCTTTATGATCTGTCTCGAATGTGCTGACGACTTTGAAAAAGTTCGTCCCCATTTTCATGCTGATCACCTTGCGTTCCGACACCATAAAGGGCCCCGCCGGTCCGCCGTCCACTTTCCAGGGGTCGAAAACCAGCTCGAACGCGATTTCGTCGGGGGTGTTCTTTAGAATTTTGTGCGTGGCGTAGGGCTGTGAAATGTAGGGCTTGTCGTTCGACCAGATGGCTGTTCCGCCGTTGCCCCGCCCGAAACCGACGTGGAAAAAATCGCAGCCCTCGCCCCGGTCGATATGGTATTCCAGCCCCTCGGCATTCAGGCTGTACCACTTGTCGGTAATGGGGTACTCGACGGATTTTGTCCAGACGTCGATGCCACTGCTGACCCGGTCTTTTACGGGTGGCCCGTAGACCCGGAAGGCCACGCGGTCATTTTCCCAGAGGATATTCCCGTTGGCTTCGGGCATATACCGAACATACGTCTGCGGCTTGCGAAGCGAGGCTTCGTTAGCCACGAAATAGCCCGCCGTTGGCGCGTCAATGGTAATGATGCCCAGTTTGGCGGCTTGCGTAAAAGCCAGAACAGCCGGGCCAAATGCGTGCTGATCGTTGAATTTCCAGCCCTGCTTTTTGTAATCGGCTTTGGTTCCTTTTCCCGGACACAGGCAACTGCCGCAGGTATGGCTTACCGATCCGTCGTCGCCGATATAGGCCATGTAGCCGCTCAGGCCCTTTTTGAAGGCGGGCAGATACGATTGATCGAGCACTTTTTTCTCGATGGCAATACCGATGGCATACAGCATCAGTCCACTGCCCGACGTTTCCACATACGACGACGTATCGGTCATTTCCTGGTGCCACAACCCGTTTTTGTTCTGATGGCTGAGTACCGCCGTAAAGAATGACTTCGCCAGTGCGTTGACGGCTTTTTTCTGCGGGTGCGAATCGGGCAAGTCGCGGACCAACGAAGCCAGCCCGAACGCGCCCCAGCCGTTGCCCCGGCTCCAGTTGTCCTGCGAAATCACGCCCTTCCCCTGAAAACCCCTACCCTGATGGAGCAGGCCGTTGGCATCCTGAAGAACCCTGAATAGCTCCAGCGTTTCAAACACCGCTTTGTCCACGTATTCGGGTTTATTGAGCGCCAACCCGCTGTAAAGCAAGTAAGGCGTTACGGCAAAAGCCATGTCGATAAACACCTGATCGAGACTGTCTTTGGCCCAGTTGGCGGTCAGGATTCCCTCGGCAGAACGCTTCTGTTCACTGACCATCTTCTCCGCAAAGCGGGCTACCTGATCAGTCAGCGCGGGCGACTTTTTCAGGTACGTTAGGTAAGCGGCCCCGCTGCCTCCGGCCTTGTAGCTGATAAAACTCCCCCGCCCGTCGATCTTGCCACTGTTGAACTGCGCGAATAGCTCAAGCGCCCGGCTCAGGGTTTTGGGGTCTTTTTGAACGATGCTCAACTCCGCCATGCCGTGCATCAGCAAACTGCCAGGGTACAACCCCATATCGATGGTAGCCAGCCCCTTGTTCAGCACCCGCTCGGCCACGGTCAGCGTAGCGACCCGCTTGTCCGCTTCCGGTTGAGCAAACAGCAGATTACTCATCAGAACGAATAGAAAGAGAAGCTTGCTGTTCATGGATGTTTAGAGTCTAAAAATTGATTTATCAGCGATCAATACGGGCGAATCGTAAACGGGTACGTTGCTGAAGGTGTAGGTTGTACCCGTTTTCTGCCAGCTTCCTTTCGGGATTTCGTAGATGTGCCCCGTCAGCAGATCGACCCAGACGGGGGTATCGAAATTTCCGTCGCTGATGGTGATGTCGATGGGTGTGGTCGTGAACAGGTTCGTGGGCGTTTTGCTGTCTAACCAAACGGCGACCAACTGCTTTTTTCCCGCTTTTTGCTTGTATCCGAATAAAGAAATCGACTCTCTAGCGGTTGTTGTCGCGTTGAAACCGGGAATTAGTTCGAGCCGGTTGTCGAACACACTGGCCAGATTCTGCACCGCGTAGTAAGCGACTTTCGGGCGAATGACGGTCTTGTCGAGATCCGACTGAATCAGGCCTTTCATGTTCAGCACCGGCGTGTCGCCCGCATACCGGATGTCGATGATGGTGAACACCGACGTTTCAATGTCGCGCCCCAGATCGCCGAGCAACCGGCGCATATCGTACTTGGCCTGCGAATATTCGGTCCAGTAGTACTTGTCGAGGGCGTAGCTGGGGATGTAGCCGGAAGGCGCTCCGTTTTCGCCCTGCCGGAGCAGGAGGTTGGGCGCGTATTTGGCCAGTTGCCGTTTGAATGAGGCCACGCCTATGTACGATTGTTCGGGCCGGAAGGCGTAACTGTGGTACGATACCCAGGTGAACAAATCCAGTTTTTTCCGGTCGGCAAATACGGTCAAGGCCCGGTTCAGGTACGTTGTGTCGGTATGGGTAGCGAGGGCCAGGGCTGCAATTTTGGCCTCCGGCTGAATGCGTTTGATGATCTCGCCCGTCCGGATGTTTAGCTCGGCGGTTGTTTCGGGCGAATTTTTCTGCATCGGATGGTCGGGCTCATTCCAGATTTCCCACTCCTTCACCCGGTCTTTGTAGCGGGTGACCAGCGCCGTGACCCAGCGGCCGTAAGCCGCGAAGCCTTCGGGTGAAGTCGGCATACTGTTGAGCAGACCCCGCCCGCCACCGCCTTCATAAATCGGATTGCCGTACGAGGTTTCGAGCCAGGGGTCAATCTTGTTGGCAACGGCAAAGTCGATGATCTCGTCGAGCCACGTCCAGTCGTACACCCCTTTCACTTTCTCGCACTTGGCCCATCCTGCCTGCAACCGGATTTTCTTGACACCCAGCGGAGGCAGGTACGCTTTGTACCCGTTGAAGTCGGTAAAATCGCGGTCAAGGGTTTCGCAGCCCACTGTAATGCGCGACGAAGCAATGTCGTTTGTTGACCGTGGCTTCAGCGTTCCGATTCGCTTAAATTTGACCGACAACGGCGTTTTAACCCGCTCGGTTGAGGTATCGATAAACTGGGCAGATGCGGTGCCTGAAAGGAGCAGTAAGTAGGCGAACAGGAGATTTTTCATGTGTTTGTAGAGACGCATCCTTGCGTCTCCCGTGCGTCAGCAATTTGTTTTTCGGCGTACCATCCGGCGGTGAGACCGGTCCGCCGGTGCGGCAAGGATGCGTCTCTACAGATGTACGGCCGATTTCTCGGCAATCAATACCGGGTAATCGGGTATGGGTATTTCGGAAAATGTCCAGGTGTCGCCTGATTGTTGGCACTGCTTTTTGGGGATCTCGTAAACTTTACCCGTGATCAAATCCACGAAAACTGGAGTTTTGAACTGACCCTTGATAGCTATCATCGTTGGTTTGGCCACATATTCCTCGGCGGGTCGGGCTTCTTTACTCCAAAGGGTTACCAGACTGCCCTTTGTTGATTTGTGGCGGTATGCAAACCCGTTCACCGTTTCCTGATTTACGGTTGGTCTGACATCGGGCACTCGCTCGATTTGATCGTCGAACAGCGAAAAAACGTGCTGAGCGGCTTTGTAAGCTAGTTTAGGGCGCTTGATGGTCTTGTCGGGATTGGTTTGCAACAGGCCTTTGGTGTTTACGCCAACCATGTGGTCGCCGGCCGCGTAGTGAATGTCGGAGATGGTAAACAGGTTAGTGGCGATGCCCCGTCCGTGGTCGCCCAGCATCCGTCGCAGGTCCCATTTAGCTTGCGTTAGCTCGCTCCAGTCCTGATCGCGCATAGCACCGATGGTAATTTCTTTGGGGGTCGACGGTGCCCCATTTTCACCCTGCATAAACACAACGCCCGGTTTATAACTCCAGACGAGTTTACGCATCTCTTCAATCCTTGGATACGAGGTGTCGGGGTTATGCGCGTAGCCGTGGTAGGTCATTACATCGACCAAATCGAGCGCATTTTCCTTTTTGAGTGTCTCATAAAAGTCCTTTACAAAGTCAAGCCGGGTCACGCTGGCCATACCGAGCGCAATCAGTCGAGCGTTGGGTTGGATAGCTTTAACCAATCGGGCTGTGCGGATATAAAACTCGCCGATTTCTTTACCCGTGTGCGATGGGTTGAGGTCAGGCTCGTTCCAGATTTCCCATTCCGGCACCTGATTTTTGTAGCGCGCTACGATGGCACGCACCCAGTTGTCCCAGGCGGCCAGGGCTTCGGGCGAGGTTGGGATGTGGCCCGCCAGCTTGGCTTCACCCCCACCCTCATAAATTGGGTTCCCATAAGAAAGCTCGACCCAGGGCGCTACCCCGCGCGAAGCCGCATCGGGAATAACCACGTCGAGCCATTTCCAATCGTATACCCCTTTCGTTTTTTCACACTTGCTCCAGCCGCCCTGCAACCGGATCCGTTTGGCCCCCAATGGTCCCAAATACGACTTGTACGATTGGTAGTCGGTGTAATCGCGGTCGAGTGTTTCGCCCCCGATGCTCCAGGTGCTCGATTTGATGGATTTGGCATCACGCGTTTTAAGTTGCCCTACAACCTTCCAATCAGGTTGTGCCAGAATGAGTTGAGGTAACAGAAGGCTGACGGCAAGAAACAGACGACGAAGCATAATGGTGTTTTAAGGTAGGTTATCAGTACTCATTCATTAGTTGTTTGACAAAAAAGGCCGCCAGGATTCCCCGCGTCGGCGGCCCGACGGCCTTTCCATTCCAACCTATGATTAATCAGTTTACTCAAATACGTATTGACATTTATGGACAATCAAGCTCTCGTTTAGAATTGAATCCGATACGTGTTCAGTTGACGAGGGCTAAAACTCGTTTTCAGACTGGTACTAATAGGCTTCAGCACCTGCTCATTGGTTTCAATATGCGTGGTTTGCCAGGCCCGGCGGATTGGCAATGCCCAATTCAGCGTGGGTGTGGCGGCCGTTTTGTTCAGATTCCAGAACCGGGCAATCAGACCGTTGTTGATTCCTTCTTCGCTCGGTTTCAAGCCCCAGATCAGCAAGCCCGGAGCGTCGGTTTTCAGCAGCGAGAATGTCGTTTCAGGATAAGTACCAGCATTACCCGTTACGGCTCCGGCTACGAGCGGATTTTGGTGTTCGAGTGCAAACTTCATGGCAACCAATGCGTCGAATGCACCCGAGTGAGTCGTCAGGGCAAAGTGGTAGCGGAGGTCTTTTACCCCATTCTGATTGTAGATACCCAGCCGGAGCGTGTCTTTTTTGCCGGACCCATAGGTATCTACCTGCCCGCCAGCCAGCGCGTTCAACTGGGCCGACGTTTCCCAAAGCGAATCGGGCCGGGCCGCCGTTGCGATGCTTTGACCCAGCTTGAAGAAACTGCAATCCTGATTCGAGATCGTGACCCCGTAAGTTGGTTCGGCGACGTCGGCAAAGTGGTTGAAGGTCTGGTAATCATGCCGGGCATTCTGGCTGGCATAGTGGCCGCCACGAGTCTCCTTTTTCGCGGTCAGAATTGCCCCCAACTCTTCGTGGTTAGTCGTTGGCTTATCGAGGTTCAGTGAAAACGACCAGGCTTTCACATCCCCAAAATTGGCTTGCAGGCTGTCTTCAATATCGATCCGGTTGTTCCGAAACAGCGTTACCCGTACCGTATGAGCAATTGGGTCGTTGGAAACCGCTTTGAACGTGACCGATACGGGGCCTTTATTTTCCGCGACCAGCGAATTACCCGCGTCGGGATTCGTGGTACCAATGTCGTTCAGCAATCGCCCATAGGTCGGCTTCACCAACTGACGGTTATTCGCTTTCCGGTCATAGAGTTCGCTGATGACACCCGACTTTTTCAGCCGAATTCGGTAGTAGTCGTTCTGAATAAACTCACCCGCTACCTCAGCCGCGTCGGGCCATCGAGTCGGCGATCCCTGCTGAATTTCATAGACCTTGTAGCCGACGGATGGTACGTTTTCGGCCCAGATGCGCACGAATGATTTGCCGCCTTTTTGAATCAGCTGACTAATAGCCTCCCGGTTTATCTGCAAATCAATCACCCGGACAGGGCCATTTCCGGCATACGCAACATCAGCAAAATCGTTTCGCGACCAGTTCAGGGGATTGAATACGTAAAACCGCTGTGCTCTCGCTCCCGGGTTGGCCTTAAGCTGCTGACCCATCGCCAACACCGCCCGGGTATAGAGCGAATCTACGTACCCGACAATCCGATGGTGCAGTTTGGTTTGCCAGTTGGCTCGCTCGCGTTTCGATACGGGGCCATCAGCCGTCCAGTCGTGCTCCCAATACAGGCCATAGGCTTCCCAGGCCAGATCGCGGGCCGTTTTCAGGTCGCGGGCAAAAGTGCTGTCTTTGAGCGATACCAGAGCCGCCAACCCCTCGGCCGACCGTAGTTTTTCGGTGGCCCGGCGAATATGGGCGGTGGTTTCGTTCATCGAGACGGGGTACAAATCCCACTCGTTGCCATAACTCACCGACTCAGTCGGGAGCTTCGGGTAGGTACGTTCAACGTCGGCAAAGAAGTCTTCTTCGTTCGAGACACGTACCCGGCGAGTGGCCGTCGAGTACCGTTGGGCTGCGGTGGTAAAGGCGGGCGACACATAGGTATCCAGATCATCCCAGCCATAGCCAAACGCACCCGCTACATTGAACGGATAAACCGAACGGGCCGAAACGGTATCGCACATCGTGCTCAGGTCGGTTATCACCTTACCCATGTCGCCCACAATATCCGTTGGCACTTTCTCGCGCCGGGCTTCGGCGTAGCCGCCCAGTGTCCGACCGTTATAGATGGGTCGATTGTACCATTTCATGATGACGGACCGGCCATCCTGACCCATATAGCGGTAAAGTTGGTTTCGGCGGTGCGCCAGACTTTCGTGGGATATTTTACTCGCGCAGCCACACACGCCCCGCCAACTGTATTTGGCCCCCGCCCCCGCCCAGAGCGAACTCAGGCCGAGTGGCAGCGTCTGGTTTTCCATGCATACCGCCATCCTGAACCGTAAATTCCACTGCCGTTCGAGTTGCCCGGCGTAATACATGCCCCGCAGGACCGCTTCGGTGGGTTGGCCCCCATACGTGCTGACCAACCCATTGAGCGGACTGCTGATATGCCCCGACCGAATGCGACCAATGAGCCGTTCGAACTGGGCCGGACTCCGAAACTTCTGGTACGTTTTGAGCCAGTAACTGCCATCACAATTGAACCGCGCCTGAAAATCATCGGGTAAATGCTGGGTCGAATCGATCTGCCGGAGGTAATAGTCGAGCATACGGACGAACACCGTGTCGTACTGCGCTTCGTTCCCCGTCCACATATAGTCGGTATGGTCGTCGTTGGCCAGGTACAGTCGTTTCACCGGCTGCGCGTTCAGAGGAAACTCCAACAACAACAAGACAACTCCCAGTAAGATGACGCTCAGTCGTGACATGGCCAATGGCTTAATAGCCTGTATTTTGTGTCAGCTTTTTGTTCAGATCAATTTCGCGCAGTGGGATCGGGTACAGTTTCTGATGGCTCAACACCTTCAGCCCTTTGGCCGTCAGAACCGTCATATACCGATCGGTACGCAGCAGATCGAACCAGCGATGATTTTCGAAGGCCAGCTCAACCCGGCGTTCGTCTTCGAGGGCCAGCCGCATTGTCGCCTGGGTGAGGCCCGTTTTGTCAGCGAGGCCGGCCCGTTTCCGAACCTGATTCAGGAACGGCAGGGCGTCGGCTGTTTTGCCCTGTTCGTTGAGCGCTTCGGCATACATCAGCAGTACATCGGCGTAGCGTAGTATCGGAAAATCGACGTCGGAGTCGGCATTTAGTGCTCCCTGTTGCCGGAATTTCACCACATACGCATCGGCCACATCGCGCCCCTGCGCGTTTTTATAAGTGGTTAGCAACGACGCATCCTTGCGCACGTCACCCGCTTCGTAGGCTTTGACCAGATCGGCCGTGGGGCGATTGAATCCGCCACCACCGCCACCGCCCGTGCCGAGCAAGGCAGTACCGGCGTTGAACGGTGCCCAGTTCGACCACATATCGGAGCCCTGCCCGATTTGTCCCGACAGGTATTGCACCGCAAAAATCACCTCGCGATTGGCCGCAAACGAGGTTGTGTTGGCAAACACACTGGCATACGACGGCATCAGGTCGTGCGCCTTCGAATCGACAACCTCTTTTAGTTTTGCAGCCGCATTATCGTACTGCTTAAGGGTCAGGTAGACCTTACCCAACAATGATTTTGCCGCCCAGCGGGACGCCCGGCCGGCTTCGGCGTTGGCAATCGTAGCGGGTAATTTCTCTTCGGCTGCTTTCAGGTCGTTCACAATGAGTTCGTACACCTGAGCCGCCGGACTCCGGGGCAGGTCGTTAGCCCCGTAGGGCGAGCTAACCTCCGACGTAAGCAATTGAACATCACCAAAGAACCGAACCAGGTTGAAGTAGAACATGGCCCGCATAAACTTGGCCTCGCCCTCGAACCTGTCTTTACTCGCCTGCGGAATCGTGGTGGCAGGCAGGCGATCCAGAATGGCATTGGTCCGGGCAATGCCCAGGTAATGCCCCGTCCAGGCAGCCCCGACGGTAGCGTTAGAGATCGTAATCAGGTAGTCGTCGATCTCGAAGATCGGGAGGTTTACCGGCTGACGCGTAACACCCAGATCAGTGTTGTCGGTGATGATTTCGGCCATCGAAAACAGGGCACCGCTTCCCCCGCCGTATAAACCGGGGTTTTTCAGGGTCGCATACACCCCCACCACGGCGTTGTTGAAATCAGCCGTTGTTTTGTAGAAGTTAACTTCGCTTCGTTCGGTAACCGGCACCTGCTCCAGGAATGACTCCTCACAGGCGGTCGATAACAGCGCCAGCAGAACCAAAGATATATACTTGATTTTCATCGTCTTGTGAAGGTAAAGTGGTGGGTTAAAAACCGAGATTGATACCAAACGTGATGGTACGGGCCTGTGGGTACGTGCCAAAGTCGAGGCCAGCCGCCCGAACATCGTCGCCCGATCCGCTCACCTCCGGATCGAAGCCGTTATAGTTGGTGAAGGTGAACAGGTTCGTCGCCGTGGCATACACCCGCGCAGAGCCCAGACGCAGCCGATTCACGACAGACGTGGGTATGTTGTAGCCGAGCGAGACATTGCGAATCCGCAGGAACGACCCATCGAACAGGTAGGCACTGCTAAACACCGTGTTGTTGTTCCGGCTTCCGCGGATAGCGCGGCCATACACGCCGTTGCCCGGTTGTGTAGGCGATACGTAGCGGTTGTCAAAAGCCTCCTGAATCTGGTTCTGAACGCCGGAGGTGTTGATCGAGAAAGTAGAGTTGAAAATCTTTTGCCCCACCATACCGTTAGTCAGCACGTCGAGCGTGAAGCCCTTGTACGAGAAATTGTTGTTAAAGCCGAAAAAGAAGTCGGGATGGGGACTGCCGATCACCGTCCGGTCGTTATCGTCGATCCGGCCATCGTTGTTGATGTCTTCCCACTTGAAATCGCCCGCTTTGGCGAAGGGCTGTTTACCGTAGGTCGTCGCTTCTTCGTTGGTCTGGAACACGCCGATCATCCGCCGACCGAAGAAGCTTCCGATGGGGTCGCCCACCTGCGTCACGGCGTATACCTGCCGGCCCAGTGCCGACGAGAATATTTTCTCCGTTTCGGCACTCATGGCCAGCACCTTGTTTCGGTTGAAGGTAATATTGAAGTTGGTGGTCCACTTAAACGCCTTCACCGTATTCCGAGTGGTGAGCGCCAGTTCGATACCCCGGTTCTGCACTTCGCCCAGGTTGACGAGCGCACTCGTCAGTCCGGTTGCCGATGGGGTCTGAATGCTAAAGAGCATGTCGGTATTGCGCTTGTCGTAATAGTCGGCCGTGACGGCAACCCGGCTGTTGAGCAGACTAAAGTCAATGCCCAGGTCAAGCTGCTTCATCGATTCCCAACCCAGCAAACTATTGGTGAACGACGACCGGCCGAGACCGGGGGCCAGCGCATTGCCCAGCACATAGTTGGCATCGCGCAGTTGGCCAATGGCCCGATAATCGCCAATAGCATTGTTACCGGTCAGGCCGTAGCTGGCGCGCAACTTCAGGTCCGACACGAATGTCAGCCCCTTCATGAAATTCTCTTCCGATACCCGCCAGCCCACGGATGCCGATGGGAACGTACCCCACCGGTTGTCGGCACCGAACCGGGATGACCCATCGCGCCGAACAGTAGCGGTAAACAGGTATTTGTCGTTCAGCGAGTAGTTGACCCTGGCCAGGTACGACAGCATCGTATGAACCGTTGTGCCCTCACTCCCCGCATTGACCGTACCCCCGTTAATATTGTCGATCAGGTTGTCGGGAAAGCGGGTGGCCTGCGCCTGAATGCTATTGGCGTAGGCATTCTGGGCGGTGAAACCAACCACGGCATCAACGGCGTGGCGACCCACCTGCTTTTTGTAGCTAAAGGTGTTCTCTGTGAGCCAGTTGGTGGCTTCGCTGTTGGTGGCGGTGGCGTTGGTCAGCACCGATACCGGGTTGTACGTGTTGGGATCGAACCGGCGGTTTTTCGAGTAGTTCAGGTCGGCCCCTACCGTCGACCTGAACTTCAAGCCGTTCAGGATTTCGTATTCGGCGTAGGCATTCCCAAACAGGCGGAACTGGGTGCCGTTGATCTGTAATTCATTCGCCAACTGCACCGGATGCGGATACGCAATGTCGCCTTCGGTGGGTTGGTAGGTGATGGTGTAATTGCCGTTGGCGTCATAAACAGGCACATACGGAGGCAATGACAAAGCCGCCTGCACCACCGCCCCGCCCGAGTGGCCAATGGCACTGACATCGTCGATTTTAGTGAAACTTGGCAGCATCGTTACACCCACCGTGAGTTTATCCGACAGTTTGCCATCCAGATTAAGCCGAAAACTGTAGCGCTCCAGACCGGAACTGATGATGATGCCTTTCTGGCTGAAATAACCGCCCGACAAGGCATACCGCAGCTTGTCGGTACCGCCCGATGCCGACACCTGGTAGTTTTGAATCGGGGCCGTGCGGAAAATAACGTCCTGCCAGTCCGTATCGGGAAGCTTAGACAGGTCGCCCTGGAGGATACTCGGAATCTGGTACGAATTGGGGCGAACAGAATTCGGGTCCGTTACCTTTCCCGTAGCCACGTTATCCAGATAGCCGTTGTTACGCCCTTCGGTGACGAACTGGGCAAAATCGCGGGTATTCAATAAATCCAGTTTTTTGGCTACCTGCTGAAAACCCGTGTACGCGTCCACTTCGATGCGTGCTTTACCCGCCTTTCCGCGCTTGGTTGTGATCATGATAACCCCGTTAGAGCCGCGCGATCCATAGATAGCCGTTGATGAGGCATCTTTCAGCACGTCGATACTCTCGATATCGTTGGGGTTGATGGTGTTGAGCGGGTTGCCGATGCCTGAGTTGGTCACCGGGTATCCGTCAATCACAAAGAGCGGTTCGTTTCCGCCTGAAATTGAGCCAATACCCCGAATCAGAATGTTGGTGTTGCCGCCGGGCGCACCGTTGCTCTGCGAAATCTGCAAGCCCGCTACCTGCCCCTGCAATGCCTGATCGACGCCCGAGACGGGTAACTTCTGAATATCTTTTGAACTCACCGAAGCAATGGCGCCCGTCAGATCTTTCTTTTCCTGGGTACCGTAGCCAACCACCACAACCTCGCCCAGCGTTTTATCGCCGGGTGTCAACTGGACATCAATCGTCGACCGGTTGGCAACGACTACTTCCTGGCTAAGGTACCCCACGTAGGATACAACCAGTACGGCATTACCGGCAGGCACCGATAGCCGGTAGATCCCCTCCGCGTTGGTTGTTGTACCGTTGGAGGAGCCTTTGAGCAATAGCGTCACGCCGGGTAATGACTGGCCGGTTTCATCGGTAACACGGCCGGTGACGGTCAGGGTAGTTTGGGCATGAGCTGTCAGAAAAACAGCCAGCCCCAGCATCAGCAGCAGCCAGGTTCTCTTTCGAATGCGGGAAGTAAAGTCAGGGTTCATAATGATTATTATTTGACAATAGTAAATAACAATTCTATAATGCAATACTATATCTTTTATCAATATCCAGCAATTATTTTCACTTATTTTTTATAAATCATAATTATTCCATGTTTTCAGGTATAAGTATTATTATAATTTTATCTCATTTTTCTTAATTACATTAGCTCATTTGCTACAAATAATCCAATTTCAACGAAATGCTCACGCTAGGCTGGGCGTCCAGCTTACCAGTCGTGTTATTTCGTATTTATCTGTTATACTTGCGTCTTACTACAACAATGATACACTATGAGTGTCGCTTCTCTTTTTGACCTAACGGGTAAGGTGGCCCTGGTAACGGGCTGCAAACGGGGTATTGGCCGAGCAATTGCCATAGGGCTGGCGGAGGCTGGGGCCGATATTATTGGCGTCTCTGCGTCACTCGAGACAAGCGGGAGTGAGGTAGAGCAGGCTATCAAAGCGCTGGGCCGGGAGTTCACCGGGTACCAATGTGATTTTAGTCAGCGGACATCGCTATATGCGTTCATTGACCAGATCCAGCGTGCGTTTCCCGTCATCGATATTCTGGTTAACAATGCCGGTACCATTCTGCGCAAGCCGGCCGCCGAGCACCCCGACGAGTATTGGGATACGGTCATTGAAACGAACCTGAATGCGCAGTTTGTGCTGAGCCGCGAACTGGGAAAAGGCATGCTCGAACGTGGCCAGGGTAAAATAATATTCACGGCTTCGCTACTGACGTTTCAGGGCGGCATCAACGTGCCGGGCTATGCAGCCAGCAAAGGTGCCGTGGGGAGTCTGGTGAAGGCGCTGGCTAATGAATGGGCAGGCAAAGGGGTAAACGTCAACGCCATTGCACCGGGTTACATTGCTACTGACAATACCGAAGCCCTGCGGGCCGACCCCGACCGCAGCCAAAGTATTTTATCCCGGATTCCGGCTGGGCGCTGGGGTGAGTCGGACGACTTTAAAGGGCCGGCTGTCTTTCTGGCATCCGCGGCCGCTGATTACGTTCATGGCACCATTTTGACAGTAGATGGTGGCTGGATGGGGCGTTAACTCCTTTCCATCCGAAAACGAAGCGAATCTGTCAGCCGTTACTTATCCGATTTTGCTTACATTCCGTTATGGTACTAGTCATTATTAAAGCGCTGGATGTGCTGGAGTACGTAGCCCGTGACCAAACCCGGCCGTCTACGCTTACCGAGATAGCCGAAGGGTTGCAGCTCAACCCGGCCACCTGTGCCAACATCCTGCAGACGCTGGTCTCCAAAAATTACCTCGAACATGTAGGGCGTAAAAAAGGCTACCGACTGGGTCCGATGGCTTTCAGCCTGACCAACAACGCCAACTACGAGCAGCAGTTGGTGTCGGCGTCGAAAGAGGTTATGGAAGCGCTGACGCTCGAGTTGAACGAAACCTCTATTCTGGGCGTCATTCGCAACAACAAGCGGTTCATTCTGCACCTGGTCAATAGTGATCAGGATTTGCAGGTTCGCAGCCGAACCGAACGAAACGTGTATGAAACGGCCAGTGGTCGGCTTTTGGTCGCCTTCATGCCCCCCCGTGAACTGGAAAGTCTGGTTAATCAAATTGGTTTACCGGCATCGGATGTCTGGGAAGAGGCCACTACGGCCGAGGGCCTGGCTTCCAGCCTGGCCAGTATCCGGCGTGATGAGCTGGCTGTTACCATTTCCAAAACGCATATCATCGGGCTGGCTGTCCCCATTCGTCGGGGCGACCTGGTCATCGCCAGTCTAAGTGTTTTTCTGCCTCAAGTGCGCTGCAACGCCCGCCGTCGGAAAGAGATAGAACAGGCCCTGCACCGGGCGGGTCGGGCAATCAGCCAGCAGCTGAATTAACCCTTACAGGGGCTGGCTGAATAATACTTGTTAGCAATCTGAATAGCCCCTGCAGGGGGAGTTTGGGGAAGGTATCTGCTGACGTTAATCGGCTCGAATGGGCTGACTTTTCTACCCCCCAGGTCCGCGACGGCGGCCCGGCCTAAGAGGTTGTTTGGGGAAGGAATTGATGTGAATCCTACTAGCCCGAATCGCTACCTTTTTACCCCCAGCCCCCTAAAGGGGGAGTTAGCTCCGCCGAATGAGCTCCCCCTTTAGGGGGCTGGGGGGTAAAAAGGTAGCCCATCGAGCCGACTAAAGTCAGCAGATACCTTCCCCAAACAACCTCTGAAGAGTGCAGCCGGGCTTTTATTACTTTTTGAAGGCCTGGGTTATCTCTCGTAAATCTACGTCCATCAATTTGTCGATCTGTTCAAAAGCAGTGCCTACGCCCGTTACCGTTGCTTTTTCTATGTCTTCGGCCTGTAACTCCAGCGATGAGTTTCTGTCAGTAGTACTTAATGAATAGCGAAGTTTATCGGCCAGGGGCTCCATGTTGCGGTAAATATGGCCCCAAAGAGTCAGCTCGATCAAATCGAACTGTGGTTGTATAATATCGCTTAGGTCAAATGGCGATTGTAACTTTTCGGCTGGGTTAAACTTGTCAAAATAGGTATACAGCCGGGGCCGGAATATAGGGATTTGGGAGAGGATAAAGTCAATGGTCCAGCAGCGTCCAAAGCGTGCCCAAAGGGCTTGCCGCACCACGATGCCCACCTCAAGCAGGGGCGTATTGCGGTTAATTTCCCGCAATCCGGTGTATTCAAAATGCAGGAGTAACAACTCCCAATAGCAATAACGACCTACGTTAGGAGGGGCTATCCAGAGGGCTACGTTGATAAAATAGCGGCTTATTTTTTCCCAGTTTGTTTTATTGACCGCATTCTCCAACCCAATCAGATTCATATTGAACCAGTGGTGCCAGGTGGAATCGACGACAACACGGCCCACGGTGCTGCCATTGCTACGGCCGTCATACACACTGATCATGGGGAAGTGAGCAGCGTTCACTGGCCCTTTCTGGTGGTTCAACTTGGCTTCAATAGTTCCGTAGGCGATAATCTGCGGCCTGGGTTGTACGCCACCTGCATCCGGGTATTCCTTCTCCGGCCCAAACCCCACCGTAGCCGCATAGTCAATGGTGGCGGGGTCCTCGCAACGACCCTCGTGCGGGTGATCAGGCATTACATTGATGGGGCCATGGGTGGGGTGGCAAAGTATCCGATGGGGGTATTTGTACCGGAAAAATCCCTGCCGAATAATGCGTTGGGGCACCCATTGAATGGTCTGGGGCAGGTTATCGCTTTCATTGGCGTTGGCAATCACATCAACGCCGGTATCTTCATCGGGGGTGGCGGGCCGGTTGGTATCCAGTCTGGATGGCCCGTTAATTGGCGGTACACCATCGGCGTTGGTCCATTTGCGCATGCTGCCCACCCGGGGTATCCGATGGCACATGCTGGCACCAAGGTAGTCGTGATCGCCGGTAGCAAATACGCCCCCTCCCTGGTTCATCCAGTCGGTCAATACCCGTAACTCGGCGTCGGTACTATGCCAGGGGTGACTGGTGATGTTTGTGTCTGGCCCGGCAGCATTGTCTGGCGCGAAGCCAAACAGGAATACTTCGTGGTAGCGGTTCAGCACCGGATTGCCACCGGAGGTGGAGTCGAAACGAAAGTCGATGTATCTGGGCTCAAACGGGCCGGGTGAGGCTACTTCCGTGAACACAATATCGGCCGGGTTTATGACCGTTGGCCGTTGGGCAATGTCTACCTTAAAAACGGTACAACCCACCGTCGTTTCCCGCAACAGCTTGATAAAACGACCAACGCCAAAACCATCATTTTCACCAATGCGAACCGAGGTGTCAACGACGATCAGTACGCTAATTCGACGGCGTGTCCATTTCACTAAATCTTTGTAGTGATCAAACGACCGGTAAGCGCCCTCCACCTTGATAGGTGAAGTACCTTCTTTAAAGATTGAAAAGGTGTTTGCCATGATAAGTTGGTTTTAGGTGCGTCAATATTGACACCTAAAGTTTCAAGGCATACAGGGCATCTGAAAGAGTATAAGTACCTGTTTTTGTGTACGGTAACAGGCCTGGGGTTTTACCTGCTATTTCCGGATCAGCTGGTCAATTTACAGGGGATAAGACACCCTAGCCTTCCATAGTATCCATTTGGGAGTTTTACTGATAGACAGCCAGGAAGCTCTCGCTGGGCTTCGGATCTGAACGAACCCAGTCAAATACCGTTACGGGTAGACGCCCGCAGCCAGGGGAGGCATAAGAGCTATCCTCGTGGGTACGGGTAATGGTCTTTAGAATGAGTGGCCGCAACGGCTTATTTACCCAGATGCATGTGCCTGGATAGGGGTCCGGGACAATTGGCCCTGCTGGATTGACCCACCGCTATCGTTGACCGGCCGTCTGACGAGTAATCCGTATGGTGTGCTCAGTCAACCACACCATACGGATCTGCCTAATCGTTCGTGCTTAGGACGTGGCAGAATCGCCAACCGTCGTAAAACCGGTGGCTACGGTAACGGCTTTCCAGTTTTCCAGATCATGCTGCAAGGCCTGTATTTTCCCATACGCCATATCGTAAGCGTCCTGACCGAGCAGCAAATGCAGGGGCGGGTTGGGCGCGTTAGCCACCTGGATTATCGCGGCTACCGCTTTTACCGGATCACCGGGCTGATTGCCTCTGATTTGTTCCCGATGCATAGCTTCTGACTCCCGCACCAGGGCGTAATCGGACAACTGCCCCTGCGCGACCCGCATCGAGCCTGACGACAGGAACTCGGTCCGAAAATAACCGGGCTCAACGATTGTTACCTTCACCCCAAAGGGGGCTACCTCGGCAGCCAGCGATTCCGATAAGCCCTCGACGGCAAATTTGGTGGCGCAATAAATACCCCAGCCAGGAAAGCTACCCGTAATGCCGGCAATCGAAGAAATATTAATGACATGACCGGACTGCTGTTTCCGTAAGTAAGGCATAACCTGCCGGATGACATTCAACATCCCGAATACATTGACCTCGAAATTGGCCCGGGCTTCTTCATTCGTCAATTCTTCCAGACTACCCAGCTGGCCATAACCCGCATTGTTGACGACTACATCAACACGGCCAAACTGGCTGACGGTGGCGTTGAGGGCCTCTCTAACACTGGCCTCGTTTTCCAGATCCACAGCCAGTGGCAGAAAATCAGCCGACTGGCGACCAACGGCCTGGCGCAGTCCATCGATAGTGCGGGAGGTTGCTGCCACCGCATGGCCGGCCTCCAGCAATTGATTGACCAAACCCAGACCGAATCCTTTAGAGGCCCCCGTGATAAACCATACTTTTTTGTTCTCCATGTTGCTTGCGTGTTTATTGGCAGCAAAGGTCGGGGAGCAGGGTCTATCCCGGCTTTCGCCAATCAAACCAATGCTTACCAAATTCAAACAGTTCGAAAGGCAGATGGGGTCAGTCGGGTATGCTTTTTAAAGAAGTAGGTAAAATGAGCTGGTTCGTCGAAGCCCAGGCAGTAGCTGATTTCAGCAATGTTCCAGTCGGTATGTTTCAGCAAGGCGGTGGCTTCGCTGATAAGCCGATCGGCGATGTGAGCCGTCGTTGTCCGGCCGGTGGTATCACGGATGGATCGGTTCAGGTGGTTGACATGCACCGACAACTGCCGGGCAAAATCACTGGCCGACCGTAGCCGGAACCGCTGCCCCGGCAACTCGATGGGAAACTGACGTTCGAGCAACTCGATAAAGGCAGCCGTGGTGCGGGACTTAGCATCCGGGTGCTGATAAAGGCTGTCGGAGGGCTGGAATTTCAGGGCTGTATGAATCAATTCGGAGAGGTAGCTGTGAATCAGATCATATTTGTAGATATAGTCTGAGTTGACTTCAGCTAGCATTTTCTCAAAAAGCCCGCTTACCAGGTCATCCTGGGCGGCTTCGAGCGGGTAAGCCGGTTTACCCCCAATCCGGAACATGGGTAACTCCTGCAGGTTACTGCGCATGCGCTCAGCCATGAAGGCCTCCCGAAAGATGCAGAAGAACCCGGTTTGCCTGTCGGAAAGAGGCTCCCAGTTATAGGGCACCTGCGGATTAAAAAACAGCAGGGTCGACCCATTAACCCGGATACTTTTGTCGGCGTAATGATAGAGGTTGTCTCCCCGGATCAGGGAAACTTTGTAGTAATCACGGCGGCTGTACTGAACAGGAACGGTCCCCTGACCGATGCAGTCCTCTAAGCGGAACACATTGATATGCGTGGCGTCATGGTGCAGACCAGCCGGTTGCTGGTTAAATTTCAGTCGGTAAAAATCGGCTATTGTTTCTGTTGGCCCCATGGAACAAACTTACACAATACAACCAAGCAATTGTTATTTGACGACTTTATAACCAGCTATACTATAAATCGCCACCAGGCAAGCTACCAGTCATCGGAGGGAAACTGTCAAATGCTTACGAACGCGGTTTGGCACCGTTTACCAGGAGTTCTGATACAAGATGACGGGACCGTGACGCACACAAGCCTGATACTGGGTACGTTGACATCTATCCTTCTACCAACTAAGCGGTGAGCCGCCCAGTCGTCCCTGCCTGTCGGCACCTTCGTTGCTCTGCTGGTACCTGCCCGCCAGAAAGCCAGCGGACTCCAGGGCAACAGACTCAGTCCGCATTTGCGACCGGCAGGAGTGTGCCCCTGCTCCACCAGCGAGTACTCCATCTGCAATGGGGCCGGGTATCTGATGAACGTCGGCTAAGATTGCAGCTTGAGCCGTGTAGCAGGCGGGCATGTCTGAAAAACTGATATACCGAATCTTACCCGCCTGCACCAGAGCGCCCAGCGTGTGCAACACCTCCTCCACGGGTATCACCATATCCCAGACGTGCAGCCAGTAAAGGTCCACGTAGTCGGTCTTCAGCCGACGCAGGAAGTTTTCGAGGGCGTGGTGAATATGCTTGCGGCCGTTGCTCCCCGCGCGCGGGATGCGCGGGGGCGTGTTGAAGCCAAATTTGGTCGCGCAACCCGCCATCAGCTATGCACTGGCCGACGAGTTCTTCTCTGCGCCCACCAGAATCGGCGTTGGCGGTGTCGATCAAGTTACCCCCGGCATCGACGTACTCATTAAAGATCAGTTGGCGGGTGTCGTCAGGCGAGTTCCAGGCCGTGTTGCCAAAGGCCATGATGTCCAGTCTCCACCAGGCCGGAGCGACCCAGTATACGATTATCAGCCAGTGTCATTAATAGCTGTTGCTGGAGCGAAGTCGCTATTGCGCCGAGAAACGGAAGGCCACCGGGCTGAGGCCCGTCTTGCTTTTGAACAGGCGGCTGAAATACTGTGGGTATTCGAAGCCAAGCTGAAAAGCCGTCTCGTTGACCGACAGAGACGTTGTCAGCAGGAGCCGTTTGGCTTTTTCGATCAGGGCCTGGTGAATGTGCTGCTGGGTGTTCTGACCAGTCAGTACGCGCAGCAGATCACTCAGGTAGGCGGGTGACACGTTCAGCTGATCGGCGAAAAACTGAACCGTTGGCAAAGGCTGGTCAGTTTCCTGCGCGAAATAGTCCTTCAGCGCCGTCTCGAACCGGCTCAATACCGATCCTTCGTCACGGTCGTGTTCGACCGAACGCCGGGTAACAAACTGACGGGTGTAAAAACGGTCGGCGTAGGTTAACAGCAACTCGACCTGGCCTACCAATACGTCCTGACTGAACGCGTCGATCGGCCGGTCGCACTCCGCCCGCAGGTTATCGAGCAATCGGCCAAGCTGAACTTCTTCCTGTTCCGACAGGTGGAGCGCTTCATGCACGGCGTAGGCGAAAAAGCCATAGCTGCCGATTCGTTTGCCTACCGGGTATTTCCGCAGCAGGTCCGGGTGAAAGACCAGCATCCAGCCCGTCACCTGGGTGGTATCTAGTGACGGATCGACAGCGAATACCTGGCCGGGCGCTGAAAAACCCATGACTCCCTCGCTGAAATCGTAGGGGCGATGGCCGTAGTACAGCAATCCATTCAGGTTTCGTTTTAAAAATACCGTGTAGAGTTGGAGGGCGACTGGTTTGTGTATACCCTTGCCGCCACGGGCCACCACCTGTTGATTAGCCGCTCCCAGATCAATCAGGGTGAGCAAGGGATGCGCGGGGGCGGGCAGGTCGTAGAACCGGGTATACTCGGTAACGGTCTGTAGCGTCTGGATGTCGGTGGTCGTGTGTTTCATCGATACGATAAACCATTGGCTGTAATCCGTTTCGGGTTGTTGATTCGCCTGTATGGGCAATCCAACAACCCGAAACGGAGTTTGGTTAGCTAAAAACCGGATAAGCGGAGCCCGCTACGCTGCCCACTGGCAGAATTGCATCGAGTTCGTCGAGTTCCGAAGGGCTCAACGTGATAGCAGCAGCGGCCACATTGGCTTCCAGGTACGTTCGTCGCTTCGTTCCAGGTATAGCCACTACGTGTTGAGCGAGTACCCAGGCCAGGGCCAGTTGCGAAGCGGAAACGCCTTTCGTTACGGCCATTGATTCCAGCTTCTTAACTAACTCCAGGTTCTTATAAAAGTTGTCGCCCTGGTAGCGGGGAAACATCCGGCGTGAATCAGTTGGCTCAAAATCGGCCGGCGATTTGATCGCACCCGACAGAAACCCTCGTCCCAGGGGCGAGTAGCCCACAAAGCCGATACCCAGTTCCCGCGTTGTTTCCAGCACCCCCGTTATTTCTACGCCCCGATCAAACAGCGAATACTCACTCTCAATGGCCGTGATGGGATGCACGGCATGCGCCCGTCTGATGATGTCCGAAGGCACTTCCGACAGACCCAGATACCGGACTTTTCCTTCCTGAACCAGGTCAGCCATAGCCCCTACGGTCTCTTCAATGGGCGTGTTGGGGTCCAGCCGGTGCAGGTAATACAGATCAATGTAATCCGTTTTGAGGTTCTTCAATGATCGCTCAATTGACTTCCGGGCATACGCCGGCTGGCCATTAAAGGCGTAGGTAATGGTGCCGGCGTCGTCGACCTCGAAACCGAATTTGGTCGCGATCGTAACCTGGTCGCGTTTTCCCGCCAGGGCTTTACCCACTAGCTGTTCGTTGGTGAAGGGGCCGTATACGTCTGCCGTATCGAGCATGGTTACTCCGAGTTCAAGCGACTGGTGAATCGTGGCAATACTTTCGCGTTCGTCGGGCGTACCGTATATCGTGCCGCCGGGAAAATCGCTCATGCCCATACAGCCCAATCCTTGTACGGAGACCTGTAAACCCTGACTGCCTAGCGGTATTGTTTTCAATATGCTCATATCGTCTTGTGGTTTGAACCATTAATTACGATACAAAGGTCAGCCCAGTGCCCGCCCCGTCAGCTAAACGAAACGCGGTTTATGCAATACAAAACGCGGTATTGATCATGAATACAGGCAGACAGACGAAGCTAACTCGCTTAGACATAAAACGCTCGTAAGGGCTTAATAACGCGGTCATATTGATGGAGACAGCAATAGTTTTCACCTCCTGTTTGTATGGCGAGGCTGGCGCCATAGAACAGAAAAGCGGTGCCAGTCTGTACTGACACCGCTCTATTGACTACGAGCCGCTTTGGCCATTTTAGTGGCTACTCACCCAATTGCCCTCCAAACTCCGGAATGACTCATGTTCTCATTGTCAACCAGTTTGCTTATTCCCACTCAATGGTGGCCGGGGGTTTGGACGAGATGTCATACACGACCCGGTTTACGCCTTTGACCCGATTGATGATCTCGTTCGAAATATCGGCCAGGAACTCGTACGGCAGGTGGGCCCAGTCGGCGGTCATGCCATCGACGCTCGTTACGGCACGCAGCGCCACGACTCGTTCGTAGGTACGCTCATCACCCATAACGCCCACCGACTGTACTGGTAGCAGCATAGCGCCTGCCTGCCAGACTTTGTCATACAGGCCCTCCCGCTTGAGTCCGTTGATGAACAGGGCGTCGACCTCCTGCAGAATCTGCACTTTTTCGGGCGTAATATCTCCCAGAATACGGATCGCCAGTCCCGGCCCCGGGAACGGGTGGCGGCCCAGGATGGCATCGGGCAAACCCAGGGTGCGGCCTACGGCTCTTACTTCGTCTTTAAAAAGGGTGTTGAGCGGCTCAACCACTTTCAGTTTCATGAAGTCGGGCAGACCACCAACGTTATGGTGCGACTTGATGGTAGCCGATGGTCCTTTGACCGAAACCGACTCGATCACATCGGGATAGATGGTTCCCTGTCCCAGCCACGAAACGCCTTCGATCAGATGGGCTTCGTGGTCAAACACATCGATAAAGGTTTTTCCGATGGCTTTACGCTTGGCCTCGGGATCGGTCAGGCCGGCCAGGGCTGTATAAAAGCGGTCTTTGGCATCGACGCCTTTCACGTTCAGGCCAAGCGTTTTGTACGACTCCAATACCCCGGCAAACTCGTCTTTGCGCAATACGCCGTTGTCGACGAAGATACAGTACAGGTTTTTGCCGATAGCCCGGTGAATGAGCACTGCCGCCACCGACGAATCGACTCCGCCCGACAAACCCAGTACGACTTTGTCGTCGCCCAGTTTCTCGGTCAGCTGAGCAATGGTCGTTTCGGCAAACGACTCGGCGGTCCAGTTCTGCGAACAGCCGCAGATGTCGACAACGAAATTGTGGAGCAGCGTTTTACCCTGCAGCGAGTGGGTCACTTCAGGGTGAAACTGAATGCCGTACGTCGGTTCGCCTTCGACCTCGAAAGCCGCCACCCGCACCGTATCCGTTGAGGCAATGACCCGGAACGAATCGGGAACGTTGGTGATCGTATCGGCATGCGACATCCAGACCTGCGAGTGCTGGTCGATGCCGCGCATCAGCGGACTGTCGGTATTGACGGTGCCCAGTTTGGCCCGCCCGTATTCGCGGATGGCCGACGCCTGTACTTCGCCCCCGCTGGTGTGTGCCAGCAGCTGTGCGCCATAACAAACGCCCAGAACGGGCAGCTTATGGCGAAAAGCAGCCAGATGCACATCAGGCGAGTCGGCATCGCGCACAGACGACGGACTACCCGACAGGATGACGCCTTTTACATCCGGGCTGATGGTTGGAATGTTGTTGTAAGGATGGATTTCGCAGTAAACGTTCAGTTCGCGGACCCGGCGGGCGATGAGTTGGGTGTATTGCGAACCGAAATCCAGAATCAGAATCTGTTCGGTGGCCATGGATTGGTCTCTAAAGCACAAAGGTAGGGCATTTTTCAATACGCTGACCTAAAAACCAGGAATCCCCCCTGTACCACCTGTCTGAACGGGTCACTAGCGAACCACAATCAGTCGGGAGCGCAGCCCGCCACCCCTATATTGAGCGGTAATCAGGTAAGGCCCTACCGGTAAGGCCGCCACCGAAAACGGCATCGACGACGCGCCGGCCGGCACCCGTTCTGAGCGCGACAGCACGACCCGGCCCGACTCATTCGTGACCAGCAGCGAAACCGTATCGCCCGACCAGTCGGGCGGCAGCTTGAGCCGAACCTGGTCGCTGGCGGGGTTCGGAATCAGCACGGCAGTCTGAACGAAGGTGGTATCAACCGCGGTCCGGCTTACCGGCAACTCCTGCTTTATGGACAGAATAAGCTGGAGCGACGCCGTAACTACGGGCGAGGAGGCCGACTCGGCCTCCTGATTCACGGCCCGTATCCGATACTGGTAGATGGCGCCGATGCGCATAGGCCTGAGTGGTGAGGTCTGCCGCAGATCGAGGTAACTGGTAGCCGAACCGGGCAGCGTAGCCAGCAGCTGAAACCGCCCGCTGGTATCGGCCCGCTCCAGCACCCATTGGGTAATAGCGGCCGAGGGCGATTTCCAGGCCAGCCGGATCGCCATCGTATCGATCGGAACGGCCTGCAGCGCCTGAGCACCGGGCAGCTGAGCCGCAATGGGCACCTGGAAAAAGGTCAGCGCCCGCATACCCCGCTGGTTTCGGATGGTAGGGCCAACGTAATACCCGACTTCCAGATCCCGGTATGACGACGGCAGATACGTCAGATTTTTGGCGTTGACGGACTTGGTCAGTTTCAGCACGAGCCGGTTGCCCTGTTCCGACACGGACTGTACAACGTTCGACTCACCGGATGGGTAATCGGTATACACGAAATTACGCAGGCTCTGGGTGTAGCGCGCGCCGTTTATCGTATTGACAATGATGGTGTCGGCGGGCCAGCGCATCACCTGCCCCGGTTCAAACTCCAGGGTGATCTCATTCTGCTCGGGGGTGCTGTAAAACACCTTGCGCACATTGGGCGAGGCTATGTTGCTGGTGTCGGTTGCGCCGTACAGGTCGCGGGCCACCAGCCGGTACAGTTCCGTACCGAACTGCCGGTAACCGGCCTCGCCATAGTGAATGCCATCGTACCCGGGCAGGCCGACGGTTGCGATGGGTTCGTTATCGCCAAATATGGCTTTCGACCGGCGCTGGTAATCGCGCAGGGCACCGGCCTGTATCTTGTTTTCGGTCAGCAGGTTCAGCTGCCCGTGGTACACTTTGGTCAGGCCGGGGTAGTCGCGCTTCCAGTTGGCATACAGTTGCGGAAACAACCGGCTGTAGGTGTCCGGATCGCCAACGGCTTCGGCTTCGCCCTGCCGCCAGATCATGGCCCGAACCTGACCGGCCACGCCCGCTTTGGTAGCCCGGTACAGCAACCGGCCGTAGAGCGTATTCAGATTGGTGGGCTGGGTCGCATCCCGAATCACGTGGCTGTTGATGGAGGTAGAGCCCGCAGCGCCGTTGATGACAGCGGTTGGGATACCCTGCTGCTGCGCGATCAGGCGCTGAAGTTCAATACCCCACAGCGCGTTATTGCCTTCCGTCGTATTCGACAGGCTCCAGGCTGTATCGGCCGGGTTGTAGGGCACATCGCCCCGATTGACGCCAAACGTCCGGCAGAACTCACTCCGGTAGGCGTTGTTATCGAACCGGCCCACCGCATTCGACTGGCCCATGACCAGATACACATCGCCACAGACGATGCTGTCACGAACAGCAACCCGCACCGAATCACCGGCCGACGGATGCACGAACAGCGAAAACCGGTACTCGCTCAGCTCCGCTTTGATGATGGGCCTGAAGGCAAACCGCCCCGTTAGCGAGTCGACAGCAACCCGGTTATGCTGATACAGGGTCTGGTTTCGATGAACAACCAGAGAAACGGCTCTGGCGCTCCCGATCGGGATACGGCCACTGATGGTTACGGCACACTGGCTGGACTGATCGCGGGGGTAGAGTTGAAGTGGTGTGGGCCATTGGTCCAGGACAACAGACTGTGCCTGAACCATGACAGGGAAGAATCCCAGAAAGAAAGCGACAATACGTAAGGACTTCACAAGACGACGGTAAGTAAAACGCAAATCTACTTAGATGTCTGTACACATAATAGACTGCTGCCAACTATTTTAACCTAACCGATTCAGCAAGTTACATGACGTATATACGTGAGAGTCTGTTGATTCGATTGACGGCTCAGCTGTATTTAAGGGTAAAGCAGATATTTTTTCCTGGTCAACTTATAAGCGTTAAGAGATGGCTGCCAGCTCTTCCGAATCTGGCTTTCCGGGACACTCGTTTGCAGTTGCAGCCGCAGCTGATCCGTACCCGCCAGCTTATCGATGTAGTTCGTGGCCAGAAAGAAGCTGGTTTTGTCCGTAGCGCGTTTGTAGAAGTCGATGAGGTACGTTAGCACCAGGCTCTGGCGCGACACCGGTACGGTCGACAGATCGAGGCCGTAGCAGAGTTTACCTTCCTGGGGTGGGTTCATGGCACCGGGCTTATCGACGGGGGTAAACGTATACGGGCCGTATTTGGTAAGGGGCGAGCCAATCACCTGAAACTGCTTATCGGTGCCCCGGCCAATGCTCACCACCGTTCCTTCGAAGAAACAAAGCGACGGATAGAGCAGCACCGACTGCTGGTTAGGCAGGTTGGGCGACGGCGGTATGGGCAGCACGTAGGGCGTTTTGTGGGTGTAGTTTTTTACGGGAATAACCGTCAGCGGAGCGATCCGGCCGGGCCCGAGCCAGCCTTCGCCGTTGATCATACGCGCCAGTTCGCCGATGGTCAGTCCATGAACGACCGGAATAGGGTGCATACCGACAAACGACTTAAACTTGGGGTCAAGTACAGGGCCATCGATGTAATGCCCGTTCGGATTGGGACGGTCCAGCACGATCATGGGCTTACGGGTTTCGGCGCAGGCTTCCATCACGTAATGCATGGTGCTGATGTACGTATAGAAACGGGTACCGACATCCTGGATATCGAACAGGATTACGTCCAGCGAATCCATTTGCTCGGGCGTTGGCTTGCGGTTCTTGCCGTAGAGCGAGGTGATGTAAATCCCCGTACGCGAATCGCGCCCACTGCTGATTTCTTCACCATCGGTAGCCTGCCCGCGAAAGCCATGTTCCGGCGCAAAAATGGTTTTTATGCTGATGCCCCGCGCCAGGAGCGTATCGACCAGATGGGTACGCCCAATCGTTGAGGTATGGTTAACGACCAGCCCCACCCGTTTTCCCTGCAGGGCGGGCAGGTACAGCGGCAGTTGTGAGGCTCCGGTAACGGGTTGGGCCTGCGCTCCCTGACTGACAATGACTAAGAGTATACAAACTGCGGTGACGATGCGCGAACGAATGGAAATTGGATTCATAACAAATCAGTAATTAATCGGTATGCTGATCAGCACCCGGCCGCTGCCGGATGGGTAGCTGAATAACAAAGGTAGTACCGCTGGCCGAAGTAGAATCTAGCGACAGAACGCCCCCGTAGCCTTTGGTGATGATATCATAGCTGATTGACAGCCCAAGTCCGGTGCCCTGGCCGGTTGGTTTGGTGGTAAAAAAAGGCTGAAAAATTTTCTGTGCGGCCTCGCTGGGCACCCCCGTTCCGTTGTCGCTCACCCGGATCTCGACCTGGTCGGCTACCTGCCGGGTCTGAACGGTAACGGCGGGCTGGTAGCCGGCCGGGCTCAGCAGCTGTCGTTCCCGCACCGCATGAAAAGCGTTATTGAACAGGTTAAGCAGCACCCGCCCCACCTCCTGCGGCACCACCGCTACCGAAGGCAGATCCGGTTGCAGATCGACGATGAGCTGAGCGTTGAAGTCTTTATGGGCCGCCCGCAAGCCATGGTACGACAGCTTCAGGTATTCATCGGCCAGCGCGTTCAGATTGGTTAGGGCGGGCTGGCCGGTATTATTACGGGCATGATCGAGCATACTGCGCACGATGCCCGACGCCCGACTGCCGTGCTGGTTGATTTTGTCCAGATTTTGCCGGAGGTCGGCCAGCAGTTCGGCTTCCAGGTCGTCATCCCGTTTATCCGGCTCTTTGGCTCGTTCTTCTTCCAGTTCGGTAACCAGTTCGCCCGATACCTCGGCGAAGTTGTTGACGAAGTTGAGCGGGTTCTGGATTTCGTGGGCAATGCCGGCTGTCAGCTCGCCGAGGCTGGCCATTTTCTCGCGCTGCACCAGCTGCTGCTGGGTACTTCGCAGTTCGGCCAGCGACTGCCGCAGTTCGGCGGTACGGTCGGCCACCTGCCGTTCCAGCGTCTCGTTCTGGCTTTTGAGTAGGCTCTCTTTCTCGGCCGACAGCTGTTCAACTTCATCCAGCCGGGCCTCAAGGCTGCGGTTGGTCTGCGCGTATTCGCGCGCCAGGATGATGGCAAAGCTGATCGGAAGTACCACAAAAAACAGCAGATTGGTGGCGTTTCCCCAGTAGGCGGCATAGGTCGGATACGCATCACTGAGCCAGGCGCTGGCAAACCCGCCCACAACCAGAATCAGCAGCAGCGCCAGCGAGCTACCCAGCACCAGCCGCGCATTGGGTCGACCAGCCCGGTTGGCCAGGATACTGACCCGCAACCCATCAATGAACAAGACTACAACCGTTACAGTATATAGTAAACTTCCCGCCTTTGAGTAATCTGAATAATGCAGCAGCAGGCGCGATACGAAAAGAACAACCGCTATCAGCCAGAACAGCCACGACAACCGGTATCCCAGATACACGTAGTAGATCGCCAGCAGCAGGGTCATGAACAAGGTGACCATCAGATTTCCCACCAGCGACATCCACTCCGCGGCTTCCGGACTGGTAATCACCCCCAGCGAGGTAAGCAGGGCTATAAACAGCGAACAGGATGCGGCCGTCAGTCCGAAGATCAGGTTGATGCGCTGACGCCGGTAATAGAAGTACAGAAAATGGATGGCACCCAGCATGAAAAATATCCCGACCAGCATGTAGTTCGTCAGGGTAGAGGCAAACAGTTGCTCGGCCACCTCGCTGGTAGTCTTCTCGGTCCGCACCAGCTTCACAAAAAAAATCGGCAAACTCTGGTAATACAGATGAGGCACGTAGCCGGGTGGTCTGTGCTGGGATAGGCGTACGGCTATGACATGCCGACCAGCCGTCAACGGCGGCAGCAGGTAGCGCTCCCAGGTGGCGGGCGTGTAGGACTGCTGCTGCGCGTAGTTTTTCCCGACGGTTCCCAGCTTTACCAGCAATTTGCCATCCAGATACAGTTCAGACGCGCCGTACTGATTCAGCTCCATCGACATCGACTGACGGGCAACGGCAGAACCCAGGTTGACCGTAATCCGCAGCCAGCCCAGGGGTGAGCGCTGGAAGTCAGGCAGTTCATCAATGGACTGGATGGGCTGAATGGGACTCCATCGGCGGTCGTCGAAGTCAGGACTGGCCCATATGGCCTGATCGCCTGGATGCCACCGCCAGCCCGATCTGAGGAGCAGCCCGTTGTCGGGCAGACTGTCGACCTGGATTGGGGATTGGGCATGGGCGAACCCGAAACCGCCGACCAGCACGATCAGCCAAAAAAATCGGGCATACAACCCCATTACATCTCGTGATTTAGTCGCTAAAAATACGCACCGACCGGGTTAGTTCATAACCGGAGCCGGGCTATGTCGGCCGGAACAGGCAAAAAGCGTAGTTTTGTCGTTATCTGCCAAGTTACCCATCGGAGGGTAATTTATGAACGAGTAACCATCGCTTTGAACGTTCCTGTTTTTCTGGCCCGCAAGGTACGCCACGCCCCGATCGGCTCTTTTTCGGCAACGGTAACGCGGGTAGGCGTAGCCAGCATTGCGCTGGGGCTGGCCATTCTGATCATTGCCTTCGCGATCCTGTTTGGCTACAAACGCACCATTCAGCAGAAGATATTCCTGTTCGGGGCTCATCTGCAGGTGTCTAAATTCACCAACAACTTCTCGTACGAGGAGTCGCCCCTGCCGGTCAATACGGCGCTGTATCAGCAGCGCGAGCCCATTCCGGGCGTTCAGTATATGCAGGCCGTGGCGCTGAAAGCCGGCATTCTGAAGACTAAAGAAGACCTGGCGGGGGTTATCCTGAAAGGCGTCGGCCGTGATTATCGCTGGGACCTGGTGCGCGAATCGCTCGTAGCCGGCACCGTACCGGTTGTGGGGGCCGATACAGGCAACGGCAGCACCCAGCTTCTTATCAGCCAGTACATGGCGCGGCAGCTGCGTCTTTCGGTCGGTCAAAAAGTACCGATGTATTTTCTGGGTAACCCGCCCCGTGCCCGCAGCATGACCGTCGTCGGCATCTACGATACAGGACTCGAAGAGGTCGACAAGACCATTGCCATCGGCGATATCCGGCTGGTGCAGCGGCTCAACGGCTGGGGGCCCGACTCGGTAGGCAGCTACGAAATTTTCGTGAACGACTTCGATCAGCTCGAAGCGACCCGCAACGCCGTCTTCGACCAGACAACGCCCGATATGCGCGTAACCCGCGTTACCGATCAGTACCGCCCCTTGTTCGACTGGATGGTTCTGCTCGACCGCAACATGGTCATTCTGCTGGCGCTGGTCACGTTTGTGGCCTCGTTCAATATGATTTCGGTGTTGCTGGTGCTGATGATGGAGCGCACGCCAATGATTGGTCTGCTGAAGGCGCTGGGGGGCGACGATCCCCTGATCCGGAAGGTGTTTCTCTACGTCGGCCTCAATATGGTGGGCTGGGGACTGCTGATCGGTAACGCTGTCGGGCTGGCTTTCTGTTTTCTCCAGTATCGGTACCAGCTCATCCCCCTCGACCCTAAAAATTACTTCGTCAACCACGTCCCCATTGCCTGGGACTGGCCTACGATTCTGGCGCTGAACGGCGCTACCGTCCTGCTGATTGCCCTTGTACTCTGGCTACCGACGTTCGTCATCAACCGCATTCAGCCCGTAAAAGCGCTGGCGTTCAAAAAGTAGAAAAACGGGGTTTCACCCGAAACGGTATCCCCGCCGAAACGTTCATCGGCTCTCATCCGCGATAGCTGCGTTTTCAGGTCTATCGCGGATGAGAGCCGAATGTCTTTCTGGCTTATTCGACCGCCCGAACGGTATAGCCTTTCTGGCGGAGCAGGTTCACGACGCCTTTATCGTTACCGAGGTGGCCCGCCCCAAACGCGAAAAAGGTCGGTTTGTCTTTGGCGGCCTTCTCGATGACCGGTATCCAGTTGGCGTTCCGTTCGTTGAGCAGCTTGTCTTCAAACTCAACGGAGTTGCTGCTGAACTGGCTGGTTTTAACCATATTCATCAGTTTGGCAATATCGCGGGCTTTGTACGCGTCGAGCAGGTTCATAAATTCTTTTTTGGCTTCATCGGGCTTTCTGGCCATATCGACCAGGCCTTTCAGCTGTTCCTGCTCCGGAATTTTGTCCAGTGCCGCCAGCTGAGCCTCCAGCGACTCGAGCCCCAGCACCTCTTTCTTGTCTTTCCCCGCCATCTGCGCAAACGTCAGGTCGTAGGAAGCTGGCTGGCAGGGCAATACGGTCATGTACATGAGCGACATCAGGCCGATGGGTTTAAAGCCCCCCACCTGCGTCAGACTCACGTTCATCTTCTGCTTGAGGTAGGTATCCAGCACCGTGTAATCATCGGGCTTGAGCATGTCTTTGATGTTTTTCCCATTGGGCATCATCATAGCCTTCTGCATCTGCCCCATCATGGCCGGATCATCCATGTCCAGTTCGAGATAAACCTGCTGGGCGTCGCCAATGGCTTTTTTCGTAGCCTCGGTGATGTTCAGGTCCGTGGGGCAGACCAGATGGAAGGTGCCGTAGAGATAGGATGGCTGGCTGAGGCCGTCGCCCGTCACTTCATAGAGTAAAGCGTTATCCTGTGCATTCGTTGTGCCGATGAGTGTTCCGGCCAGCAGCAGACCGGCGATTAGTTGTTTTTTCATGAGATTGGCAGGCGTTTGTCTGTTTGGTTGAACCAAAGCTACGACAGACGGACAGGCTCTGCCAACAAAATGGGGGCAAGTCGGGCGAAGATGGGACAAACAGCAGCAACGATGGGATGAAACCCATTCCCGATTGCTTTAGTAACTTTGGCAAAAAAGGAGAAGAACGGCAGACCAGCAGACGGCAGGCAGGCGATTTCGACAACGGGATCCGGTCTGTTTCACCACGATCAGCCTGCTCGTCTCCGCCTTATTCCCTTCATCAATATGATCGCTACTCCCGCTAAACCCCAGTCCCAGCCCGAAACCGGCTGGACCCATAAAATCCGTATCGTCACGGCCGCGTCGCTCTTCGACGGCCACGATGCGGCTATCAACCTTATGCGCCGGCTGATGCAGGCGTCGGGCGCTGAAGTCATTCACCTTGGCCATAACCGATCCGTTGCCGAAATCGTCGACTGCGCCATTCAGGAAGACGTACAGGGCATTGCCATTACCAGCTATCAGGGCGGCCACCTTGAGTTTTTCAAGTATATGTACGACCTGCTGAATGAACGCGGGGCAGGTCATATCCGAATTTTTGGCGGAGGGGGCGGCACCATTCTGCCCTCGGAGATCGACGAGCTGCACGCCTATGGGATCACCCGCATTTACAGCCCCGACGATGGCCGCGCCATGGGATTGCAGGGCATGATCAACGACCTGCTGCAGCAGTGCGATTTTGAACTCCCCCCCCTGCCCACCACCGACCCCATTGACGTCCACGCCATTCCCCGGCTGATCACCACGGCCGAGAACGAACGCGCCACGGAGAAGCAACGGCCCGGCGAACCGGCCTTTGCGGCTCAGCGACCAGATGGCGCCCTGTCGAACCCGCCGGTGCTGGGTATTACGGGTACGGGCGGAGCCGGCAAGTCGTCGCTGGTCGATGAGCTGGTGCTGCGCTACCTGCGTACCTACCCCGACAAAACACTGGCCATTATTTCGGTCGACCCCTCGAAGCGAAAAACCGGCGGGGCCCTGCTCGGCGACCGAATTCGGATGAATACCATCCATAACCCTCGCGTTTACATGCGGTCGCTGGCCACGCGGCAGTCGAATCTGGCGCTGAGCCGCCACGTGCAGGATGCCATTGACGTCTGCAAAGCCGCCCACTTTGACCTGATCATCGTCGAAACCTCCGGCATTGGGCAGTCCGACACCGAAATCACCGAACATGCCGACAAGACGCTGTACGTGATGACGGCGGAGTACGGCGCAGCGACGCAGCTGGAGAAGATCGACATGCTCGACTTCGCCGACGTTATTGCCATTAACAAATTCGACAAACGCGGCTCGCTCGACGCCCTGCGCGATGTGCGCAAGCAGTACCGCCGGAATCATAACCTCTGGGACACGGCCGACGATGCGCTGCCTATTCTGGGCACGATAGCCTCGCAGTTCAACGACCCGGGCATGAACGCCCTGTTCGATCGGCTGATGGAAACGCTGGGACTTTCGCCGGGACCAGTCGCGAGCAACGCAGAAATTCAAGGTACAACCCCTGCTCCCCCCCATGCCATTATTCCCCCCGACCGGGTGCGGTACCTGGCCGAAATTGTGGAAGAGAGCCGCCGTTACGACGCCTTCGTGAACGAACAGACAGCCCTCGCCCGCCAACTCTACCAGATTGACGGCGTCCTCCAAACCCTGTCCGTGGTCGTAGACCCGGACAGGGGTGGAATGGCGAGCAGAGGGGAAACTCTACCGACACCGCTCCCCGGGTCTGCAACCACGGACAGGGTGTCGGTACACACCGAACTCCAGAAACTGTATACCGAACTCGAAGCGCGGCTTCATCCCGACTGTCGCTACTGGCTACAGCAGTGGCCCGCCATGCAGCAGCGGTATACGGCCGACGTTTACGAGTTCAAAGTCCGCGACAAAGTGATCCGGCAGCCGCTGTATACCGAAACCCTGTCGCACCTGAAAATACCGAAGGTCAGCCTGCCCAAATACCACGACTGGGGGGATGTGCTGCGCTGGCTGCTGACCGAAAATGTACCGGGCGAGTTTCCCTACGCGGCTGGCGTGTTCCCGCTCAAGCGCGAGGGCGAAGACCCAACCCGTATGTTTGCGGGCGAGGGTGGCCCTGAACGAACCAACCGCCGGTTCCACTACGTCTCCAAAGGGCAGCCCGCCAAACGGCTCTCCACCGCTTTTGACTCCGTAACGCTCTACGGCGAAGACCCGGCCCTGCGTCCCGACATTTTTGGCAAGGTAGGCAACTCGGGCGTGAGCGTCTGTACCCTCGACGATGCCAAAAAACTCTATTCGGGCTTCGACCTCTGCGACCCGGCCACCAGCGTCTCGATGACCATCAACGGCCCCGCGCCCATGCTGCTGGCCTTCTTCCTCAACGCAGCCATCGACCAGCAGTGCGAAAAATGGCTGGCCGACAACGAAGACAGCCGGCAAACCGCATCAGGCCCCCACGCTCCGGCCTACAACGGACCGCTCCCCGAAGGCAATAACGGGCTGGGACTGGGCCTGCTGGGCACCACCGGCGACCGGGTACTGCCGCGCGAGGTCTATGAGCAGATCAAAGCCGACACCCTGCGCAAAGTTCGTGGTACCGTACAGGCCGACATTCTGAAAGAAGACCAGGCCCAGAACACCTGCATCTTCTCGACCGAATTTGCGCTCAAAATGATGGGCGACATCCAGCAGTACTTCACCGACAACCGCGTCCAGAATTTTTATTCGGTGTCGATTTCGGGCTACCACATTGCCGAAGCGGGCGCCAACCCCATCTCGCAGCTGGCCTTCACCCTCTCCAACGGCTTTACGTTTGTCGAATACTACCTCAGCCGGGGTATGCGGGTCGACGATTTTGCGCCCAACCTGTCGTTCTTTTTCTCCAACGGCATGGACCCCGAATATACCGTTCTGGGTCGGGTAGCCCGGCGCATCTGGGCGAAGGCGATGAAGCACAAGTACCGGGGCAACGACCGAAGCCAGAAGCTGAAGTACCACATCCAGACCTCGGGCCGGAGTCTGCACGCGCAGGAGATTGCGTTCAACGATATCCGCACCACCCTGCAGGCCCTGCTCGCCATCTACGACAACACCAACTCGCTGCACACGAACGCCTACGACGAAGCCATCACGACCCCTACCGAAGAATCGGTTCGGCGGGCCATGGCCATTCAGCTCGTCATTAACCGCGAATTCGGCCTGACAAAAAACGAAAATCCGCTGCAGGGTTCGTTCGTTGTTGAAGAGCTTACGGACCTGGTCGAAGAAGCCGTCTATCAGGAATTTCTGGCCATTAACGAACGCGGAGGGGTGCTGGGCGCCATGGAACGGATGTACCAGCGCAGCAAGATTCAGGAAGAATCGATGTACTACGAAACCCTGAAACACAACGGCGACCTGCCCATCGTGGGGGTCAACACCTTCCTCGACCCCAACGGCTCACCTACCATCGTGCCGGCCGAAGTGATCCGTAGCACCGACGACGAAAAACGCAGCCAGGTCGACAACTGCCGGACCTTTCAGGAGCGTCATCGCGCCGAAGCCGAGGTAGCACTGGCCAACCTCCAGGCTACCGCCCTGGCCAATGGAAACCTATTCGAGAGCCTGATGGAGGCCGCTAAAGTTTGTTCGCTGGGTCAGCTCAGCAATGCCCTGTACGCCGTAGGGGGCAAGTATCGCCGAAATATGTAAAGAATCACCGCCCGACGGCTGCTGATAAAACCAACCGTCGGGCCTTTTCGTACGTTTAGTCTATAAACAGAAACGGCCGGATACCCCAGCCGTTGGCTGTTTTTTCAACAACCTATGCAGTTGCTCCATCCGTCGACGGTCGTTTTACTGATTGCGCTCCCCGATACCCACGAGGCCAGCCGCAAGTCAGTAGCCAGCCTGTCGACCTGGCGCGCCATGCGTCGGTTAGTCGAGCAAAAGGCGCAGGCTGCGGGGCTGCCGCTGCTCTCTTCCGATCAGCTCATCGACCACCGGGGCTCGTTTGGCAACCAGCTCAGTTCGGCCGTTTCGGCAGCTTTTGCGCGCGGCTACGAACGGGTCATCTGCGTGGGGAACGACTGCCCCGACCTATCGCCCGTTGATCTGCGCCGGGCGGCCAGCGCGCTGGCTGCGGGCCAGCTGCCGGTCGGCCCCGACCGCCGGGGCGGGCTCTACCTGGTTGGTTTCGATCAGGCCCGGTTTAAGGCCGATGTGGTAGCTCAACTACCCTGGCAAACCGGTCAGCTGGCCGATGCGATGCGGCAGTTCGTCTCATCGCAGGATGCCGCACTGCTCGAACTCCCCGTCCGGACCGACCTGAACAACTCCGCCGACATTATCCGGATTCGATGGACGGGGCAGGTTGCCAGTCGTCTGCTCAACACCATCCGACAAGCTCTGTCGCCCACCCGAACGGCCGCCTGTTGCGGGCACTGCGGCTCCGGTCTGGCACTGGCTATCGACCCCTCGTCGGGCCGCGCTCCGCCCCTCTTCGCCTGACGCGCTGCGTCCTCTTCCTGCTCCTTTTTCGGATCGTTTCATAATCGGTCTGTTCAAACCGGCACGTGTCTGGCTAACCCGGCTGCGTGCGCTGATGCCCCTGCTTAGTAAGGCAGGCTGTTTTTCGTTTATTGTCTACCAATTCATTCATGAAACAAGTACTCTACACACTCGTGCTCCTGCTGGGCACCTGCTCAACGTTACTGGCCCAAACGGATCTGGACATTACGGTTCTTCAGCTGACCCGACAAACGCCGGTCGAAGGCGCTACGGTTTACCTCGAAAACAACGCCATTGGCCTGTCGACCTCCGGCATTACCAATGCGCAGGGTAAAATTCAGTTCAGAGCCCTGCCTCTCAACGGCAGCTACCGCGTTTTCACCCGCGACGATGCGAACTACCTCGAAACCTCGTCCGACAATATCGAACTCCGCACCAACGGCCGCCGATCGGTAACGCTGCTGCTCCCCACCCGAACCGAACAAACGCTGAACGAGGTGGTGGTTCGCAGCACGAGCACCTCGCGGATCAACACCGTCAATGCCGAAGTATCGTCGGAGATGGTCATTCAGAAGGTGCAGGAGCTGCCGGTCGAAGGGCGCGATATCACCCGGGTGCTGTACCGCCTGCCGAACGTCAGCCAGGCAACGGGTTTCTTTCCCGAGGCTCCCAACGTCAGCATCAACGGCGCCAACGGCCTGTTCAACAACTACCTCATCGACGGGCAGGATAACAACGAGCGGTTTCTGGGGGGGCAGCGGTTTGCCATGCCCGTTGGCTTCGTGCGTAACATCTCGGTGCTGACCAACAACTACACCGTCGAGTTCGGCAACACCGGCAACGGCATTATCAACCTGACAACCCGATCGGGCAGCAACGAAACCACGGGCGAGGTATTTCTGCTGTCGCGGCCCGGCCGACTCACCGATTCGCCCTCGGCCTACGCGCAGCGCGATCTGTCGGGCAATCAGGTTAAAGATGGGTTTCAGCGGTTCCAGGGCGGTTTCGGCATCGGCGGGGCGCTGGTGAAGAACAAAACCTTCTACTACCTCAACTACGAACACACCACCGACGTGAAAGACAACCTGCTGACGGCACCGGCGCTGGGCGTTAACCAGACCATTCGCGGTACCAACCAGTTCGATCTGATCTCGGGTAAACTCGACCAGTTCTGGAGCAGCAAGTTTCATTCGTCGCTGCGGGCCAACGTCGGTATTGTGGCCATTGGCCGGCAGGCAGGCGGGCTAACCGGCGGCAATGCCTTTCCGTCGGCAGCCAACGCGCAGGACCGCAACTCGATCACCATTGCCAACAAAAACATTTACACGACCGACCGGTTCACCTCCGAGACCAATCTGCAGTACGCCCGTTTTCGCTGGAACTACGCCCGGGCGCTCAACCCCAATAGCCCGAGCGTTACGGTACTCGATCCGCAGGGCGTCGGCATTGCTTTCCTGGGGCATCCGGGCTACCTGTTCGACGAGCTCGAAAACACCGTTCAGGTGCAGCAAAAGCTCACGCTTTACCGGGGCAACCACACCATCCGGGCCGGCGTGGAGCTGATCAGCGGCACCCATTCGCTGTTTGGCGGAGGTAACCCCAACGGCAGTTATACCGTTCAGCTAACCCAGCCCCAGCTCGACGCGCTGCGGAGCCGCAACCTCGGAGCCGCGCTTAGCCCGTCCGATATTCCGGCCGATGTGACGGTGCTGGGTTATTCAGTTGAACTGCGTCCCAACTCATTCGGCAAAACCCAGAATATTCTGAGTGGTTACCTCGAAGACCAGTGGTCGGTCAGCGACAAGCTGAACCTGACGCTGGGTCTGCGCTACGACTACGACAACCTGTCGAAAGGCGGGGCGGCTTCCGGCGATTTCAACAACCTGGCTCCGCGCTTCAGTGCCAACTACAAACTTAGCCCCCGCAGCAGCCTGCGCGGTGGCGTCGGGCTTTTTTACGACAAGATTCTGTACACGATCTACAGCGATGCGCTGGCCCAGAACAACACCTCGGCCGACTACCGGCGCCAGCTACAGGCCCTGATCGATACCGGTATTCTGCCCGCATCGACCAGCCTGGACCGCATCACCTACGACGGCAACCTGTCGGTGGGCGGCACCAGCAGCGGGGGCGCTCCGGTTCGTTACCTGCAGGGCCCTTCGGCGGAATCGTTTGCGGGGCAGCGTAACACGTTTAACGGGGGCGAAAACCGGATCCTGAACCCCAACGGTTACCAGAACCCGTATACCGTTCAGACGTCGATCGGTTATCAGTACCAGATCAACAGCAACACCCTGTTCTACGTCGATGCAGTGTATAACCACGGCTATAACCTCTTCCGGACCCGCAACCTGAACGCTCCCGCCCCCTGGGACTATAGTCTGAGCGGACAGCTTGGTATTGCCCGGTCTACGGCCACCGCCGACTCGACACGGCCCATCCCCGTATATACCGGCGCCGGTGGAGCACAGTTCGTGTCGATCAATGGCCAGCGACTGGCGGGCGGGGCCAAAAGCATCGTGGTGACCGAAACCGCCGGCGAGTCAGAATACTACGCGCTGAGCTTCAACTTCCAGAAAGACCGAGGCACGGGTCCGCTGGCCTACCGCCTGATTTATACCCTGTCGTCGCTGCGAAACAATACGGAAGATATTAACTTCCGGGCGCAGGATGCCAACAATTTCGCGGCCGAGTGGGGCCCGTCGGTCAACGATCGCCGGCATATCATCAACGGTATTGTCAACGTCTATCCTCTCAAAAACCTGACCCTGACGGTGGCCGCCCTGATCCAGAGTGGTCAGCCCATCAACCGGATTCCCGACGCGTCGCAGTATTACCTGGTCAACAGCCGCTTGTCACCCGTTCTTATAGGTGGCGCGCGCCGGTTCACCAACGACCTCAACGGCGACGGTGGCTCGTTTGGGGATGCCTACCAGGGTAACAGCGACCGGCAGCCCGGCCAATCGCGCAACAGTGACCGCCTGCCTTGGTCCGAAACAATCGACGCCAGTGTTCAGTATCAACTGCCGGTTGGCGACCGCAGCCGACTCGAGATCCGCGCCGATGCCTTTAACGTGCTCAACACGGTGAACCTCAGTGGCTATTCCAATAATGCCACCCAGAGCAATCAGATTCAGGTTGGCCCCCCATCGGCGGGTATCCTACAGAAAAATGCTGCGCCCCCACGCCAGTTCCAGTTTGGCGTGCGGTACCTGTTTTAACCAGGATAACTACCACACCAAGAAAGGGCACCGAATATGGTTCGGTGCCCCTTCACTATGTTCACCCGTTGCGGTGTCCTCACAGCAACCTGCCCGGATGGGAAAACCTGGCTGGCGCGTGGGTTGCCTTGAGGACACGCCAACGGGTGAGGGCGGGGGTTTGGCGAGGGCTGCCGTATCGGTGATTGTAGCGGTTTAGTTGGGCTGGACCAGGGGGGTAGAGTCGCATTCGAGCCGGTACACGCGATGGCTTTGCTGACGATGCAGGCTGTCGAACTCTGTAATGGATATGTACAGGTCATCGGATGGCGTTTGCGACGAGCTCACCAGCCGAATTTCGTGACTAGCTCCGTCGAACTCGATGACCCGGGTCCAGGTTTTGCCCGAATCGTAGCTGCACATGAGCAGACTTTTGGCCTGGCTCGACAGACAGCTGTAGGTCGTAGCCCATAGTTCGCTACCCGATGCGCCCTGCCGCGTTACCAGGTTCATCACCGGACTCCGGCGGTACGGATCGGGTAAGGTTAGCTTCTCGAAACGAACTCCGTCAACGGTTCTGACGATGAAGTTGGTGCCGCCCAGGTAGTCGCTGCCAAAGACCACCGCGTCCTGCGTTTCGGCCATCGACAGGTAGCCGCCCGTCTGATGGTGGTAGCGGTTGATCAGCTGCCAGCCCGTCGTAAACCCAGTCGATTCGTTCACCAGCGCCCGGTTCGACCAGATTTGTTTTTTGTTGTCGCCGTCGGTCAGGAAAACCGTCTTTGCCGTAGCCGAATACCGCACCAGGTGCACGTGTTTGTTGACGCCCTGCCGCTGCAGAAAGTCGGACGAAGTCCAGGTTTCGCCCCCGTCGACGGACGAGTATACATAGGCCAGATTCTGCCAGGACCGCCCGTGCCAGATGGACCCGTATTCGCCCAGCAGTAGCGTATGATCGGGCAGTTCGGTCATGCCGTTGTTGAACAGGAAATAGCTGATCGGCGTCGACAGGTTCAACACCGGCCTGAACGACAGTCCGCCATTCCGGCTTTGGTAAACAACCCCTTTTACACACACAAACAGTGTCGAGTTCCGGCTCACAAACAGTGACGCGATGGGGTGCTGAAATTCGTGAAGCACCTCGACCGACTGGCTCCGGTCAACGCTGACAACCAGCGCATTCGGCCTGGAAAACAAGCAGCCATACAATCGACCATCGGTCGCCTGAAAACTGTACTTCCAATCGACCGGCACCGCCCTGAACGACAGCCCCGCGTTGATGGATACTGAACCGGCGGCCGTATTTTTCCGGAGCCAGACCCGATCGTTGGTGATCGAAAAAAACGACTGATCCGTGAAAGAAACGTATCGGTTTCCAAGCCGGAACAGGCGGAGCCGGTGAACAATCTCCCAGCGCAGGAACGAAACGCTCTCGCGCAGTTTACCGACCCGGTAGAGATCGACGGCAAGATCCCACAAGCGCTTTATAATCAGCGGATCGGGCTGCCGGAGCAACGCAAAGTATTTTGACGAAATATCCATTACAGTGATCTGAAAGGGTGGATAGAAAAAGAACCTGGTGGCTACTGCGCCCGCATGGGTACGGTGCGCTGCGCCACCAGCGTATACATGAGCTGGCTCTTGTGGTGCTGGGCAAAATACTGGGTATGGTAGCTGATCTGAATATCACCGAAACCCAGCACCCCCAGCGCCTGCTCAAGCAGTTCGGGCGACAGGTGCCACCAGGTTTCTTCCGGGTGCCCGATGGCCGGGTCGGGCCGGAAAATCATCGACGGGCCGAAGAGCTTCTGACGGATCGCACGTACGGCTCCTTTGCCGAGCCAGCCAAACAGCGTGTTGATAAGCCGCTGGCGGTTATTGTCGAGGATGTCGGTAATGATAATGGTTTCGCGGGTGATCCGGGCGGCCTGCTGCAGGGCCAGGAACGGGTCGCGGATGTGGAGCAGGATACTGCCAAACGTAGTTATATCGACTTGCCCGACCGAGTCCGGAATGTGGTATACCGAGCCATGGACATATTCGCAGGAGGAGTTGAGCAGCGAATGGGCCAGTCGGTAGGCGTTGTTGATTTTCCGGATGTGGTTTTTCCGGTCGGGGGCCAGCGCAGCTGCGTTCTTATCGGCAAACGGCACAATATCCCAGTCCTGCTCGGGCGACAGGTCGTAGCTCACCACCGACGCCCCTTTCTGCTCCATATGGAACGACAGAAAGCCGTTGGCCGCGCCCATTTCCAGAACCCGTTTGTTGGTAAGCCTTACGTTGCCCAGGTATTTCTCGGGCGACTGGCGGAGGTCCCATTCGCCTTTCATCTCGCCCAGGCCGGGCAGATCGATGGTGTGGTAGAAGTAATAATCGTCAGCATTGACAGCGGCTGGTTTTTCGACAGTTAGTGTTGAGTTCATCATTGTGTTGTCCGAACATGGACGAATAAAGGGGTGTGGATATAATTTTTTGAGGAAATGACGGGCATCAGTACGAACGTCAGGGGCCTCGATAGACAGCGGTCGCGTTTTTCATCAGTGTCAGCATCTGGTTACAGCTCTGTATCGGCGACGCCGTAAAAAGGTGAGTCATTTCGCCCTGATTTTTTTCAGTTTTTTTTATCCGTTTTTTTCCCGGGCGACGACTTACCTTTTGGCCGCATGACCGATTAAGCAATAAGTAGCGGCCAGACGGGTCCGTATTGGATTGGATCATATATTCGTCTATTCCACACGACTATGTCTACTCAACCGCTACCGATCTTTTCCAGAGATCAGGATTTGTACGACGCCCTGCGCCGTCGCGATGAGCGAGCTTATCAACTTTTGTACAGTGAATCGTTGCCTCCGTTTCGGTATTGGGTCATCACCAATAGCGGTACAGCCATGGACGCCGAAGATGCTTTTCAAAAAGGGCTGCTCAATTTTCTACTCAACCTCGAAACCGGCCAATACCAGTATCAGCCCGAAACGCGGGTCACGACCGTTCTTTTCGAATACTGCAAACGGGTCTGGTTTACCGAACTGAAATCGGCCCGGGTACGCCGGCGCGGTACCCTGCCCGAGGGCTACGAAGCGGCCGAGACCGACGATGTGCAGAGAGATCTGGAGCGGGCCGATGTGATCCGGGCCGTACGGGCGTCACTCCATCAGCTGAAAGGCGAGTGCCGAAATCTGATGGAATGGTTTTACGTAGATGAACTGTCCCTGCGCGAAATTGCCGGGCGGCTGGGTATGAAAGAATCGTCGGTCAAATCGAAACGATACGACTGCGCCGAAAAGTTAAAAACCTATTATCGGCAGACCGCCATCAATCAGGGACTATGAAGTTGTCGGAGGAGCAATACGAAATCATTGATGCCTACCTGGCCAACGAATTATCGGCCGCCGACCGGGCGGCTTTTGACGACGAGATCCGGGCCGATGCCGACCTACGGGCCGAGGTTGACCGGCAGCGTGAGTTGCGGCTTGGCCTGCGGGCCATCGGGATCGAACGGGCGCTCGAACGGGCCCGGCTTCAGTATCAGCAAACCGAATCCGCAGCCCGGTCCGTTGCGCCCGAACGGGCCGTGGTCCGTCCGTTGGGAAGCTGGCGGTACTGGGCCGCGGCCGCATCGGTCGTGGTAGTGCTGGGGGCTGGCTACTACGCCTACCAGCAGACCGCCCGCCCGGCAGCTGACCTGGCGTACAACAACGCCCTTCCCGCCGACCCGACCAGCGAACTCCGCAAAGCGTTTCCGACGGGAAAGTTACCGCCCTCCGTCCGCAACCAGTTTCTGGACGCCCTGCGTAGCTACCAGTCTGGCAAGTACGACCAGGTCATCGACCAGCTCGCCACGCTCCCGGCCGACAAGCAGACCATCCATTACAAAAACTACCTGCTGGGGTTAAGTCATCTGGCCAACAATCAGCCCGCCGAAGCCATTCCGCTGCTGACCAAAGCCCAGGCCTCCCCTACCCGGTCGCTTCGGCAAAAAGCCGACTGGTTTCTGGCGCTGGCCTACGTAAAAAACGGACAGAAAGAGAAAGCCCTGCCGACACTGAAGCAAATCAGCAACGACAGGGCCAACCCTTTCCACACGCAGGCGCAGCGAGTCCTGCAAAAAATCAGCAACTAGCTGCTATTTCTGCCCAAACAGCGAATTTATTTCGTCAGGTCTAAGCGCCCGCTTGTAGATCCGGATATCGTCCATAGCCCCGCTGAAGTAGTTAGGGAAATTGACAATCTGAGCCCCAAACTTCAACTCCCCACCGGGGCATTTGTCCATTTTAGCGGCTGGTAGAGGATCGCTTTGCGCTAGGGGTGAGTTATTATAGTAAATACTTAGTCTGTTTCCAGAGTACACATACACTAGATGATTCCACATGCCGGTACTAAGGTTACCACTAAATGTTGATGGTTGCCAGTTAAAACCCTTTTGACAGTTGCTATTTTGTTTTATGTCAGCCATAAATATGTAGTTGTTCGACCCGTTCTCACTTTTCTTAATCAGTGCGCTGTACATCTCATTTTCGCTGGTAGCCCATTTTGACTTGTTAAATATTTGTATCCGATCATTTACATTATTGATTGGATTCGCCTTGATCCATATGCTGATACTAAATTCATCCAAATTATTCAGGCTAGCATTATCGGCCATGTAGAAATAATCGTTGATACCATCAAGCTGAATAGCTGAGTTTGGTTTCCCATTCCGGTCTGTTGTGAAGGATGGGTTGTCAACAAAAATCACATGGTTATCGTAGCCGCTAATATCCAGCTTAGAACCACCTGTAAACGATACTGACGCAATAAGACCGTCTGTTACGGCGTCCAGTGGCGTCGTAAACGACAGAATCGTAGTGCTGTAAATTATTTCGCCAGACGGCAGTTTGGCATACGCCCGGTAATAATATGTCTTATTGGGTGTAAGATCTGTAAGCGAAACAGACACATTGGCACCAACCGGCGGACTTGTAACTATATGTTTACTGCCATTATTTAGATCGGGCGTACTATTCAATGAGTAGCATATACCGTATTCTACAGCCGACGGAGTACCAGGTGTGTTGACGACCAGGCCGACGGTAGCGGTGGTTGACGCGACATTGGAAGACCCCAGTGTCGTTACCGACGGGTCCTGGCCCGTCGTAAATGTTAGCACAGGGGAGCTATAACCAGGTCCTGCCTGATTGACGGCATAACTGCGTATATAATAAGTCGTATTCGGAGACAAACCCGTTACTGACGTTGGAAAATCTTTATTGATATCGCCGGTGCCTGTAATTGGGGCCGTTTTACAGTCTGACTGATTTAATGCAGGCACTTTATTGCTTGACGAGTAGCAGATTCCATACGCCGTAATCGTGGCATTCCCGTTGGAGGTTATCGCCATCGTAGCTTTTGCTGTCGTCTTCGAGATATCGGCTATCGGCTGGAGGGTGACCGTTGGCAGAACGGCATTGCTCACCGTAACCGACGTGATCAGGGTTATTTCCGTCTTACAGGCGTTGGTAAGCGTTGCCTGTACATTGTACGTACCCGGTTGGGCGTAGGTATGCGTGGCTGTCGTACCGGTCGTAACGGTCGTACTGCCGTTGCCAAAACTCCATTTGACCTGGTCAATGGTGCCGCTAGCCTCCCCGATGCTGAAGTTCACTTTCAGCTGTTGTATGTCCGCACGCAACGTTCCTTTCGGTTCACCACAGCTGCGCTTTGTTTTTTTGTTGGGCAGTAGATCCCAGTTGTCGCAGCTTACGAGCAGGGTGCCGCCCGCGGCCAGCATAAGCAGGAAAATAATATAGGTTGAGAAACGATTCATGGGTGTTATCACGAAAATGGGTGTGAACAGAAACAGTTAAAACTTGTAGGATACAGCCAGTCCCCACGACTGCGAGGCCGGTTTCAGCTCCAGCGCCGTTGTGCGGGGTTTGGGTTTACGCAGCAGCAGGTAGATCTCGGCCACCGTCGCTACGGCCGCTACCCCGATGCAGGCCTTGAACAGGCCGCTCTTCTTCTGGGCCGCTGCGGCTGCGTCATAAGCATCGCTGTACTGCTGATACGCGGCCGGGTCGGCAATCTCGCCACTATTGGTTGGGTCGGTGGTTTGGCTGATCTGGTTCAGGGCATCTAGTTTCGACTGGTAGTCGCTCCGCAGCAGAAGGGCGTAGGCCCCGGCCCCGATGGCTACAACGCCCGTGGCCAGTTTCAGCCCCACGCGCCGGGAGGGCCGGGTCAGGTTGTCGATGGTTCTGATCTGAAGCCGCAGCGTCTCCTGCCGGGTGGTGGTATAGGTAAGGGCTTTCGAATAACTCTCCCGGGCCAGCAGATACCGCTTCTGGTTGAAGAGTACGTTCCCTTCCCGTTCGTAATAGTCGGCATACTGGGCGCGGGTAATTACGTCGTCGGGGTTTAGGTTAAGCAGCTGGTTCAGCAGCGCCACGGCTTCGGGTCCTTTGCCCTGCCGCAGGGCATCTTCGGCCTGTTTGCGCAGGTTCAGTCCCGTAGTACATTCCTCGATCTGGCCCCTGGCGTAGGCGTCGTTCTCAAAGCCGGGCACCTCCAGGCAGTTCTGATACTGCCGGCGGGCTTCGAAGTACTTGCCTTCTTTGAAGTAATCGTCGCCCCGTTTCTTGTACCGGTCATATTCGTCATCGACCGCTGCCAGGCTGAAGGCGGTGCGCCCGTGGGCGGTGGTCACAAAGGGGGCTGTCAGTAACGAAAGCAGGATGGATAGATGTAATAGTTTACGCATAAAATGGAGATACTAGTTTGTGCATTGTTTGATTTTCCGTCGGACTTCTTCGGTGTCTTTTACAGCTTTGGCCACCAGGTACCAGTCTTTGGCGCCTTCCAGCTCGTCTCTGTCAAATAGTTTCCCGGCCTTGTTCATGTTGTAGGCGTAAGCCGCTTCGGCCCGGGCGGTGTTGAGTTCGTATTCTTTGGTGAGGCCCTGCGCCTTCGTGAAGGCAGCCATGGCTTTGGCCTTGTTGTTGCCGTTGGTGATGGCCTTCATCCCCTCGTCGATGAGCTGGTCAAATTCTTCCTGCGCCAGCTGCTTTGCACTGGTTCCGGTTTCTTTGGGGGTTGGGGTCGGATCAGCCGGCTTGGTTTTGGCATCGTCCGTCGGGGCGGGCGACTCGCCGGGTTTGGGCGTCTCCGCCAGGGGGCGTGTTTCCGGGATGGGAGCTTTGGCCTTACGCAATTCGTTCAGGGATGCCGTACGCAAATACGCCACATCGCGCCGGGACGGATCGAGCTGCAGGGCACTGGTAGTCAGCACATACGCCTTTTCGTAGTCTTTCAGCCGAAAAGCCGATCTGGCCTTCTGAAGAGCAACCGTAACGCGCTGGTTGATGGCCTCCCGGCCTGCGGGAGCCGGCAAAACTGTTTCGGATGCGGTTTCCCTGGGCGTTTTTTTATCCTCACCAGCGGGCGGTACTGCCGGGACGACCGTTGCCTTGTCGCTCTTTGTGCCCGGCTCTTCCACACGCTGGCTGCCACCGAACAAACCGGGTTGCTGTAACACGAAAAACAGGGCCAGACCGCTCAGCCCCACCAGCGGAGCAACCACCCGCCACGGAAACGTTCGGGTAGCCAGGCGCGTATCGACACCCGCAGCCACAGGAGCCGATACCGGCCTGATGGGTAAACCGATAGGTACCGGCGGTGCGGTCACGACCGGCCCCGAAACGGGTTTGGCGCGTTCCGTCGCGGGTGGTTTAACGACGGGTGGACGCCGGACAACAGCGGGTTTAGGCGCCGGTGGGGCTACGTACACGTCAGTCCGCTCGCCGACAAATGCATCGGTTTCCGGCTCGATCGGCTGAGGTTTGGGACGCAGCTGCTCTTCGCACAGGGCCAGACCCAGCGTGGCTACCGTATGTGATGCATCTCGCAGCAACACCTGCTCGTAGACCGATTTGGCCTGATCGAACCGGTTTTGCCGAACCAGCGTTTCGGCTTCGGCGATCAGGTCGTTGAGCAGCTGCCGCTCCAGCGCGGCCCTGGCCTGCCGGATACCCGCCTGCGCTTCGGCCTGGTTTTCGCGCTTGGTCAGTACCTGCTCGTAAACGGCAATGGCCTGCTTATACTGACGGGCATCGGCCAGCGCTTTGGCGTCGGCCAGCAGCTGCGGAATCCGGTCGAGCAGGTCGAGCAGCTCATCTTCTTTGCGAACACGCTCGTGGATGTCCCGCACCAGACACCGGCGAATCATGGCATTATACGGCTGGGGCACCTGATCGAGCCGGGCAGGCAGCTCAACGGTAATGATTTTTTTCTCGATCTCACGCCGGGCCGATTGTTCGCTGGTGACACGCAGGTCGGCCCGGAACGGTTTTTCGCCCGTCATGATCTCGTAGAGAATCACCCCAAACGCCCATAAGTCGAGGTTGAAGCTCACCCGGCTCCCTTCAATCTGTTCGGGAGCTTTATAGGAGGGAGTGCCGCGCCCATCGCTCAGGTCGAAGTCAGAACTTTCGATTTCATCGTCACGCACCAGTTTGCTCAGTCCGAAATCAGCAATCTTGGGGATGAACCGGCCGGCGTTGTCGCGGGAGATCAGGATGTTGGCCGGTTTGAAATCGCGGTGTACGATTCGGCTACGGTGCAGGTGCTGAAGGCCGAGCAGGATACCCCGCGAAATATCATAGATCTGGGCCGGTGTCAGCGTGACCCGCCGGAGCAGATCGGCCAGGTTGCCATCCGGGTAATACTTCATGATGGCAAAATCGCTGACGCTCGTGTCGGTTTCGAGCCGGTAGCAGGCGTCGTACCGGGCAATGTTGGCCTGGCGCGGCACCCGCTGGGCCAGCTCCACTTCGGCCTTCAGCGATTTGGTATCGTTGCCTTTGAACTCGCTGATCTTGATGGCAACCCATTCCGTTTCCAGCTGATCCTCAACCTTGATAACCCGCCCGTACGAGCCGCTGCCCAACAGCATTCCCTCATCGTTGGGGCGGATGGGGTAGCGTTGTCTGAAGTCCTGAAAAGTAGTAAACGTTTGATTCATAGCAAGCAACGTAATTAATCAGTCAGGTGAACGCTTACAGATAGGCCAGGGGCAGATCGTCGGAAAAGCGGCCGTAAAACAGGGGCGTTTGCTGACCACGTGTCATCTTCCGGACGCGCGGAGCAATGTATCGATGCAGCTCGCGGATGGTCACGATTCGGTTACCATCCAGATCGCCCTGCCCCGTCAGGCCCCGCAGTATGAAATACGTGAAGGCGCCCCCGGCCAGCCGGCCATCTTCGAGCGCGTACTGGGTAGACCGGCTGGCCAGCAACATGGCCACGTTGCTCCCGTCATGAACCGGTTGTACGAGGGTCGGGCGGCTGGTCCTGGGCTGGGTCATGCCCCCCGACATGCAGGCGTCGGCGATGCAGAGTTTGGTTTGGGCTTCCGAGTCGTGGAAGGCAGCCTTGATCATTGGGTAGCTCAGCAGTCGCGCCGGGCTGTCGGGGCGGGCATCGTAGGGCACAAAACTGTCGGGCAGCCCATGTCCCGAAAAGTACAGAATCACCCGATCGGCGCGTCGGGCCTGCCGAAACAGCCGGAGCGCCTGCGCAATATTGGCCTGCGTAGCCTGCTGGTTGGTCAGGAGCCGGATGTTGGCGGCTGGTACGTTGCCCCCGGCGCGGCTCTTCAGAAATGAAACCACATGCCAGGCATCCCGATCCGCAAACCGCAGATCACCCGTCGAATACGTCAGGGCTTTGTAGTCCGAAATGCCGATCACTACAGCATAGGTCTGCCCGGTAGCTACCCGACCCGGTAGCCACAGTAAAGACAGCAGACTCAGCAAGGCGTGTACGATCATGACAAAATAGAGCTAGCGGGTTCGGGCTGGGCTACCTGACGGATACCGATCAGATAAGCCGAGTAGTTGTCTTTGGTCTGGCCCGCACACATGATCTGCATAGACTGGATATGCTCCCGCTCCGACCGGTCGATGGCCAGTATCGTTTCCAGCATCTGATCGTCGAGCGTTTCCAGCACCCCGTCTGTACACATGAAAAAGTAGTCGCCGGGTTGAACATCGGTCAGCACGACCACATCGGCCGCTGGCCGGGCTGCGGGTTTGTCAACGGCCGACGCGCTGGCAACGGCCAGTACCGCCCGGCTGAGCCGGTTTCGCCAGGGATGGGTTCGGGCCTGGGCAGCGGTGATAATGCCGGCCTCGACCATGTCGGTCACCTGCCGGTGATCCTGCGTGCAGAAGATAATTTTCCCATCCCGAAACTGATAAACCCGGCTGTCGCCCAGGTGCGCTACCGTAACGCCTTGCTCGTGGAGTTGTACCAGGGCCAGCGTCGAGCCCATGCGGCTAACGAGCGGGTGCGCCTGCAGATAGGCGTTATAGGCCTCGTACGCGTCGTCGAGGGCGCGGCTCAGGTGGTGGCTGTCAAAGACCAGTTCAGGTCGGGCGCTGGCGTACCGGGCGAGGGCCTGGCACAGCAGCTGACTCGCCACTTCGCCCTTGTCGGCGCCCCCCATTCCATCACAAACGATAAAGAGCTGCGACGCTGGCGTGGCCATGTCGACCGGCGGATACAGGGCATCCTGGTTGACAGGCCGCTGACCGACCTGCGAAAACGCAAGCGGCAAAGCAGGCTGAATAATCATAACTTATTGAGTGCGATCGGGGTTGAAGGCCAGCTCGATTTTATAGGTGTCGAGCATGGGTTGTGGGATAGAAAAATGAAATAGTCGAAACTGATCGACTCCGCCCAGGGTAATCAGCGCCTGGTCAGCGACGTCGATCAGTTCAGTTTTGCGAATCGGGACCTGGTTCAGCTGGGTGCCGTTGAGGCTATACTGTCGGGTATCGGGCTGCTGCGGATCAGCAACGCCGTCCTGGAGCAGGTACCGCAGCTGGCCCGCCCAGGGATCGAACGTAACCGTCAGGGTGCAATGCCGCCGGCTGACGAAGCACTGTCCGCTATGCATGAACCGTTCTACCTGAACCGTACAGGTATTGGCTGTGCCGATCACGTTATCGCCGAACTGAAGCGGGTATACCTGCGTCGGGTCGCGCTGACAAACCAGCTTTCCAAAGCCGGGAAGCCCCTGTACCAGCCGTTCGTCATACTGAAACGTCGTTTGCAGGGTGTTGATGGCCCCGCAGCCCAGGTGAGAGCAGATGATGCTGCCGCGCTCGGCATCGGCCGCCCGAACCATAATGCGCCGGGCGCACTGATGGCAGGTGATAAGCGTAGTTTTGAAGCCTGTCATACGCCCTACTCGTCCATCTCGCTGACATCGCCGTTGTTGACGTAGGTATCGTCCGGCTCGTGAGCATCGGCTACGTAGTCAACCTCATCGGGTTCGGTGCTGGCGTCGTTCAGCTGATCGGTCGGTGCTGCGGGGGTTACCGGCGCCATGGTCGGCTCCAGAATGGAGTCCACAATTTCTTTCGACATACTGGCTTCCAGCCCCTGGCTGAACTGGTCGTTGCTCAGCACGAACGGATCGTCGATCTTTTTGATCTCCACCAGTTCTCCGTCGAGGGAGTCGTAGCGCAGGAGGGTGTCCAGCCCTTCGTCACCGCTGGCATCGACCACTCGGTAGGCATGGCCGTCGGCTCCTTCCATCACCAGCGTATCGATGACGCCGTCCTGATCGTAGTCGATGCCCATAACCCGCTGACCATTCACGTGCCCTTCAATGACGGTAGGTTCGGTCCCGGCTTTTACGTCCTGTTCGGCCTCCGATGGAGTCGAGGCAACCGGTGCATCCGGGTCGGCATAGGGTTTGACGGGCAGCTGCTCCTGGGTAATCATTTCCGCAAACTGATGGCGCTGGGCCAGCGAGAGGCTGCTCCATTCGGCCTGTTCGAAGGTGCTGTACCAGTGGCCGTGCCAGCTGAACACCCCGCCAAAGCCGACTTCCTGCCGCGCAACCTCGAAGGCCTGCTCAAACGGCATGGCATCGGTAACCGTCCCGGCTACGTCCAGCTCGGCCGGCAACTCGATCGACGATGGTACACCAGTATCTGATGAGTCACCATTGACACGGGGTTCCGGATTATCCTGTTTGTCGAGGATGGCCCGGCTGACCACCCAGCTGGCTCCGCCGAGCAAGAGGGCTGCGGCCGAGATGCCCGCCAGTTTCTTCCGGTCCGGGCGGCTGGTCGGGGTAGTAACAACGGCTGGCGTTGGGGTAGCCGGGGCTGGCGTCGACGGATAAACGTCAGTCTGCAGATCGATGGGTGTGGATAGTTGTGACATGATAATACGTTGATTATAGATGAAAAGTGCCTGTATAACTCTGTATAGGTGTCGACCGAAAAAGGTAAGTGGCTATTGACGATAATTTTACCGGACCCAGATCGCCTGGCAGCGTCGACACACTTTCTGATGGGCCAGCAGCTCCCACTCCCGGCTCCCAAACGGATCGCGGCAAGTGGGGTTAGGGCAGCGGTAACGTTCCCGGTATTCCTTGTCGATGAGTTCGAGTTTTTCGTCGGTCGACAGGAGTGTAGAGCATAGCGTAGGCACCAGCATGCCCAATCCCGCACTGGAGAGGAGCGTAAACGCCAGCCCACCGGTTGACAGTACGGCACCGATACCGACCACCGATGATAGCAGTACACTTCCCGTCCGGATCATTTTTTCGCGGTTTCGACAGTCCCGGCGCAGGTTAGGATACTGGTCAAACACCTGTCGTAAGTCGGCAAAAGCGCGTGTAAAATCCAGCGGATTAGCGGTGGGCTCCGGGTTGGCAGGGGGTGGCGTCGGCTCGACCGTTACCGGGTCGGACTTCCGCAGAGCCAGTAGCTCCGGGATGGTTAGCTCAGCATCGGCGAAACGGATTGTATCGTGGCTATCCACAATTTTGCGGACGATGCGGGTGCCATTCACGAACGAACCGTTTTTGCTGGCGAGGTCTTCGAGAACGAAGGTGGTGGGTGTACAGCGGATCAACCGGGCGTGGTAGCCGCTTACTCTGGCGTTGGCAATCACAATCTGATTGTCGAAACGACGCCCGATGGTATAGGCAGGCAATTGACTCAGATCGTCAATCAGTTGCTCCAACTGGCTGTCATTTCTAGCTAAAGAAGGCATGGATAGGGGAATCGAATTCCGACACTAATATATAAATTATACAGGCTTAGAAACAAATTAATGACCGACCTGTAGCCTTCCTTTTCGTAAGCGGTCGTTCCGCCGTACAATTAATGATCTGATGATCATCTTATAAGTTCATTTTTCATTATCAAAAAACGTGGTCTGGCCAGTACCCAGTCTGCTCAGCCAAGAGGTTGTCTGGGGAAGATATCTGCTGACTTTAGTCGGCTCGAGGGGCTGCCTTTTTTGCCCCCAGCCCCCTAAAGGGGGAGCCCACTCGACGGGGTCATCTCCCCCTTCAGGGGGCTGGGGGTAGAAAAGGCAACCCTTCGAGCCCACCTCCAAAACCCCGGGTGGTTTCAAACGAAAACCACCCGGGGTCGGTTACCCGTTGGTATGGCAAACTCATCATTCGGCTCTTTACTGGCCCGCGTCGGGCTCGACTGGTTTATTCTCGCCCTACTGGCCATGATCGGCCTGGCGCGCTTTTTTCCCGAACCGGGTGTTCAGCAGGGGCCTTTCTCGCTGTCATCGCTGGCGGGTTATGGCGTCTCGCTGATCTTTTTCTTCTACGGGCTGCGGCTCAACTTCGAACAGTTACGGGCCGGGCTTCGCAACTACCGGCTTCATTCGGTCATTCACCTCACCACGTTTCTCGTCTTTCCGGCGGTTGTGCTCGCGGCCCGGGCGGTCTGGCTCACTCCCGACACCGAACTGCTATGGCTCGGTATCTTTTACGTCGCGGCCCTGCCCTCTACGGTTTCGTCGTCGGTCGTGATGGTCTCTATTGCGGGGGGTAATCTGCCGGCGGCAATCTTCAACGCCAGCATCTCCAGCCTGATCGGCGTCTTCATCACTCCCCTCTGGATGAGTTATCTGCTGTCGAGTACGGGTGGCGACTATGATCTGGGCGGGGTTATCGGCAAACTGACGCTACAGGTGCTGGTGCCGGTGGTGCTGGGGCTATTGCTGAACCGGCGGCTGGGGTGGTTTGCCGAACGAAACAAAACGTACCTGCGCTACTTCGACCAGTTCACCATCCTGCTCATCGTTTATACGGCCTTCTGCGAGTCGTTCGAGCGACGGCTGTTTGCCGACTATTCGGCCGCCGATCTGCTTTCGCTGGCCGCGCTGATGCTGGGTCTGTTTTTCCTCATCTACGGGTTTATTACCCTGATCAGCCGACTGCTCCACTTCAGCCGTGAAGACCGGATTACGGCGCTGTTTTGTGGTTCCAAGAAATCGCTGGTGCAGGGCAGCGTGATGGCCAATGTTCTGTTTCCAGCCAGCGTGGCCGGTATTGCCCTGTTGCCGATTATGATGTACCATGCGCTGCAGCTTATCGTGGCCAGCATACTGGCGCAGGCGATGGCCCGCCAGCGGGACACGCCCGCTCCTGTCATTCAGAAGTGATTCGGGGCGACTCAGCCACCCGAAAGCGGCATTCGGCCAGATAGGCCCATACCCTGGTTAAACGCCCGGCCGTGGATTGTCTCTAACGATCAGTAAACCACAAACGCAAAACAACTGAATCATGAAAAAGACAATTGCAGCCGCCCTTACCTTATTCGCTCTGACCACTGGCGTAACCTTTGCTCAACGTGGCTACCCGCAGCCGAACCGTGGTCCCCAGTATGGCGGAACCCAATACAACAGCAACCGGGATGAATTGCAGGAGGAGCTGAAGATCGACCGTATCGACGCCATCGTTGGTCTGTCGCGCCGTCAGGAAAAGCAGCTCCACAAGATCGAAGACAATTACGACCATACCGTAGCTACGGCCCGCCTGACGCCCAGCGCCTACCGCCAGCTGCAACTCCGGAAACGCCAGGACATGCTGGCTGTGCTGACCTCCGCCCAGCGCGAGCGCCTGTTTGCGCAGCAGCAGTACCGTCGCCCTAACGCCCCCTTCGGTCGCAGAGGTTAAGCTATACCCCACCGTAACGAAACGAGGAACCGGCGTGATGCCGGTTCCTTTTGTTTTTTTGGGAAAAACCGGCCGCCAGTCAGTGAACCGCCAGCATGTCCAGACTGTGCCAGACCAGGTCGCCCATGGTTCGGCAGGCATCGAAGTGGCGGGTTCGGTAATGCCGGTTCAGGGCGCCCCGCAACTGCTCCACGTTGGCCCCGGGGGCAATTTCGTCGACCCGCATGGCCGCCATCAGATCGCCGATCCGGGCTTGTTCTACCCGCAGCCGCCCCGCTACCAGCGAGCGCTCCTCAATTTGGTACTGGCGCACACTCTCGGGGGTCAGACAGCTCGTACCGAGGTCGATAATAGGCTGGTTCTGCCGGTAGTACTGCGGCATATAGACCGATTTACGGCCTTCGTACGACTGCTGATCGAAGTCGATGGCGCGAATGCGGTAGTAGACCTCGTCGAAGTCGGGCGTGATGTCGACCACGAAATTACTCGAGTGCATATCTCCCAGGAGCCGCACGAAACACCGCTCGTTGAACTTCACGAACTCCTTGCAGAGCCGGATCGGGTTCATGTCCTCGTCGTGCATCTGCTGCTCGAAAAACATATCGCCCGGAATCCCGGCAATGTGCTCTTCGATAAGGGTCTGCCCGCTGGTCAGGTAGCTGATGCGGTTGGGCGACAGGATATGCTCCAGCTCCAGACCGTAAATGCGGGAGGCATCGGCATTCTTGATGTAGAAATAGTCGAAGTTATCGTTGACCAGGTTCCGCACCCGCACCCGAAAGGGCCGGGTGTTGCCGTACAGGCACAGATCGACCCGGTCGATGGTGAGGTGGGCCGTGATCGACATATCGCCGTCGGCTTTCAGGATGGCGTAGATCGTTTTGAGCGCCAGCAGGATATCGTCGGTTTCCAGCGCCGGGTAATAAACGGTTTCCCAGAGCGTATCGCGGTCGCGCTTGTCGAACAGCGAAGCCGAATTATCGTACCGAAGCAGGTCGGTATACTGTATCGGCAGCCGATGCTCGCGATTGTACTGCTCCAGATATACCCGCAGGGGGCCACTGATGGGATAAGCACGTTTCTTCTTTGAGATGATAGGCATAGACAACCGGTAGCTGGGTGGCGGGGTAAAGATACGGGCCGACACGATGGGTTGTTTCGCGGGCTGGCCCCCGGCGCCCCGACGGTGTCATATTAAGCTTTTGTTACGACCAAACCCTTTGCGTTTGTTCGATCGTTATGTCTTCATCGCTAGTCCGTCTATTTTGTCGACCCACCAACCGCCCCGAACCGACACCCCGCCCCTGCTGAACCGCCCGGCATTTGGTACCGATTTTATCTGGGGCACAGCCACAGCCGCCTACCAGATTGAAGGCGCTGTCGACCGCGACGGGCGCGGCCCCTCCATCTGGGATACGTTCAGCAAACAGAAAGGCAAGATCAAAACCGGCGAGCATGCCGATATAGCCTGCGAGTTTTACGACCGCTATGAATCCGATTTACGACTCCATAAAGAGCTGGGTCTCGACCATTTCCGGTTCTCACTGTCGTGGTCACGGATTCTGCCCGACGGTACGGCCCCACCACGGGGTGGACGCATCAACGAAGCGGGCCTGGCTTTTTACGACCGGCTGATCGACCACTGCCTCCGGCTGGGCCTTACCCCCTGGATTACCCTTTACCACTGGGACCTGCCGCTGGCGCTGGAGAACCAGGGCGGCTGGCCCAACCGCCAGATCGTCGACTGGTTCACCGATTTCGTGGATGTCTGCACCAAAGCCTACGGGCACAAGGTCAAACACTGGATCATACTGAACGAGCCGCTGGCCTTTTCGGTACTGGGCTATTTTACCGGTCAGCACGCGCCGGGGCGTCGGGGGTTCTGGAATCTGCTGCCCGTTATTCATAACACCGCCCTGGCGCAGGCCGAAGGAGGCCGCATGGTACGGCAAAATGTGCCCGACGCTCAGATCGGCACGGCTTTCTCCTGCTCGCCGGTCGATCCGTTTACCCCCCGCGACCAGAACGCAGCGGCCCGGGTCGATGCGCTGATGAACCGGCTTTTTATCGAACCCGCCCTCGGCCTCGGCTATCCCAGCGACACCCTGCCTTTCCTGAGCGACATTGCCCGGAAGGTTGCCAAACCCGGCGACATGGAGCGGCTGGCGTTCGATTTCGACTTCATTGGCCTGCAGCATTACTTCCGGGCAGTCGTTGAGCAGTCGTTGTTCATGCCTTACCTTTGGGCCAAGGAAGTCACGGCGCTTCGGCGGGGCGTGCCCGTCATCACCGAGATGGGCTGGGAAGTGTATCCCGACAGCATGTACCGGATCATCCGTCAGTTCAGCCAGTATGCCGGCATAAAAAAGCTGATCATTACCGAGAGTGGAGCGGCTTTTTACGACACCGTTCAGCACGGAATGGTTAACGATACGGCCCGCACCGAGTATCATCAGCAGTACCTCACTCAGGTGCTCCGGGCCCGGCAGGAGGGGCTTCCGGTCGATGGGTATTTTGCCTGGACGTTCCTCGATAACTTCGAATGGGCCGAAGGGTACCGACCCCGGTTTGGACTCGTCTACGTCGACTTCCGCACCCAGCAGCGCATCGTCAAGGCGTCGGGGCGGTGGTTTCAGCAGTTTCTGACCGCCGAAAACGAAACGTCGAAACGACTATAAACCCGTAGACCCCGGCGGTCCCCGTTGCCGCTAATTACCAACACTTCGCCGTTCATAGCAGTTGTATTTCTAAACCAAAACCAACGTTATGCAATACCCTGAATTCATCCACGAAGGCAAAGAAAAACTCGGCGTCGACACCGAACAGGAAGTCCTCGATATTACCCGCGCTTTTCTGCACACCCTGACCCAGCACCTGGCCGGCAACGCAGCCGATAACCTCGGCGCCCAGCTCCCGGCTCCGCTGCTCGATATCATCCGCGAAATCAGCCCCGAAGAGCGCGACCAGGGCGAACGCTTTAAACTAACCGAATTTTATGAGCGTGTAGCGGACAAACTGAATGTCGACACCGATACCGGCCAACGCTATACGCACCAGTTCATGCAGGTATTCGGCCCGATGGTCACGGAGGGCGAGCTCCACAAACTCAGGATTACCCTGTCCGACGACTATGCGCCCCTTTTCGACAACGTAAAAACCGCCAGTAACGCCCCTAATTAACGCGTTGTGACGAGCGGGGAGGGATACGAACCGAACAACGGCCAGCCGCATCGCTCCCCACTCATCATAATCCGTTCTGTTCCCCAGTTTATGTCCACTATCCTTCCTCTTACCACGCCCGAGCAGGCCGTATCGGCCATCCAGTCGGGCAATCGTGTTTTTATCCACAGCGTAGCCCAGACTCCGCATGTCCTGATCCGGGCTATGGTCGACCGGGCGCCCGAGCTGCGCGACGTAGAAGTCTGCCACATCCATACCGAAGGCCCCCTGCCCTATCTGGAGCCGCAGTACCGCGAGTCGTTCCGGCCCAATTCGTTCTTTATCGGCGCCAACATGCGGAAACAGCTCGCGCAGGGTATCGGCGATTATGTGCCGGTGTTTCTGAGTGAGGTGCCGCTGCTGTTCAGCCGTCGGATTCTACCCGTTGATGTGGCCCTGATTCAGGTGTCGCCCCCGGATCAGCACGGCTACTGCTCGCTTGGCCCCTCGGTCGATGTGTCGCTGGCGGCCATCCGGTCGGCCAAGTACGTCATTGCGCAGGTGAACCCCCGCGTACCCCGCACCCACGGCGATGGACTGATTCCGGCCAGTATGCTGCACGCGGCCGTGGAGGTCGACGAGCCGATCTACGAAGTACACACGGGCGAGATCAGCGCCGACGACCGTAAAATCGGGCAGTACGTAGCCAGCCTGGTTGAGGATGGGGCTACGCTACAGCTGGGCATCGGCGGTATTCCCAACGCCACCCTGGCCGAACTGATTCATCACAAAGGCCTGGGTATTCATACCGAAATGTTCTCCGACGGCGTCATCGACCTCGTTGAGCGGGGCGTCATCACCGGCGAGCACAAAACCGTGCTACCTTACCGGATTGTATCGGCCTTCGTCATGGGCAGTCAGCGGGTATACGACTTCATCGACGACAACCCCGGGGTGGCTATGAAGCAGGCCAGCTACACCAACGACACCTCTATCATCCGGCGTAACCCGAAAGTAACGGCCATCAACTCGGCCATCGAGATCGACATCACCGGCCAGGTCTGCGCCGACACCATCGGTACCATGCAGTACTCGGGGGTTGGCGGGCAGATGGACTTCGTACGGGGCGCGTCGCTGTCGGAAGGCGGCAAACCGATAATTGCCCTCCCCTCCGTAACGAGCAAGGGCCTGAGCAAGATCGTTCCGTTTCTAAAAGAAGGCGCCGGCGTCACCACGACCCGCGCCCACGTGCATTACATCGTTACCGAATACGGCATCGCCGACCTGTATGGGCAGAACCTGCGCCAGCGCGCCCGGGCCCTGATCAACATTGCCCATCCCGACCACCGCGAAGAGCTGGAACGGCAGGCGTTCGCGCGCTTCGGCCACCTCTAAACAGCCATTAAAAATCGACGCGGTACAGGAAAATCGGCAGAAACCCGAGCTGGTATTCCTGTTTGATGAAGCTGCCGTCGGGCTGGGGCGCGTAGCTGAGCGACAGCAGGTTCTGTATACCGAGGATATTCACCAGATCGACCGAGATCGTATGGGTCAGGCCCCGGCGGTCGGCTGCCCCGCGGTTCATCTTGTAATCGACCTTCAGATCGAAGCGTTTGTAAGGCGCAAACTGAAGGGTGTTGCGGCTTGCGCTCTGGTAAATAATCTCCTGGTTCAGCCGCGACGCTGCCTCATCGACCGGGCCGTACCAGCGCCCGCCGGTGGTGGTGTATTTGAACCCGAGGTTAAGCGACGAGCGCCGGAATACAAACTCTTTCGAGAACAGGGCATTGAAGGCGTAGCGCCCGTTGAAATCCGTATTCCGCAGCACCCCGTCAGACCCGGTGTATTTTGCATCGAAGACCGAGCCCGTGAGCAGGAAATAATAGTGGTTACTGAAAAACTTCTCGACCGTTAGCTCCAGCCCGTAATTACGGCCGGTTCCGGTGTTGACCAGCGGACCCGGAAAGATTCGGGAGAAGGCCGCCCCCGTGTTGACCATCGAAAACGACGACCGCGCCTGTTCGACGGGTATGTTGAACAGGCGCTGGTAATACGTCTCCAGCAGCAGTCGAATGCTACGCCCCAGCAGCCGCTGGTAACTGGCTACATAATGCCAGCTTTTGGTCAGGCCCATTGTCCGGTTGGCCAGCGGCCCCGCGGCCGAGCCACTGCCCGGGTTTTCGGCGTAGAAGTAGGTATAGAGCGGCTGTATTTGGCTGTGTAGTCCTGCGGCCAGACTCAGTTTCTGCCGGGCGGGCAGGTCCCAGCTCAACCCGATCCGAGGCTCTACCGGCGCTACACTGCTGGTGTTGAGCGTAAACCAGAGCGCATTCAGGCCAGCCGTCAGGGTCAGATTTTCGGTCAGGCGGTGGCGGAAGCTGACATAGGGCTGTACCAGCGCAAAGGTTTCGTTCGTGTTCCAGCGCGTGCGCCAGGGGGTGAAGCGGGTGTAGCTCAGATCGGTAAACGACCGAACGCTGTCGAACGCCCGAAAGCGGTACAGATCGGTGTTCAGACCAACTTTCAGGGTAGCGCGGGTACTGATCTTATGGTTGACGAAGGTAGCCAGCGAGTACTTCACCTCCGAAAACCGGTAGTCCAGGATCGGCCGGAGCGAGTCGATTACGTAGCGGTTGTTCACCACCAGCGGGTTGCGGTCGCCGTCCCTGCGCAGAAACAGGTAATTGTGGTTGGCATCCTGCGAATTGCCCGATACGGCCAGCGTCGCTTTCCAGAACGTCTGGGAACTTAGCGGGCGGGTGTAGGTCAGTCCGGCGGCCCCCATACGCGCGGTGTAATACTGATCGCGGTCGTTATTGCCGAAGATGTTGCGGTCTTTCACCTCCTGTTCGCTGATCAGGATATCGACGGTGCTGGTTCCGCCGAGGGCCCAGAGCGCCAGTGCCCCGACCGACTCGCCCCGTCGGTTTCTGAGCGGGAAGTTGAACCGAAAAAAACCGTCCTGATAGGTCGGTACCGCCTGGGTTCCGATGTCGATACCGATTTTGTTGAACAGCCACAGGTTGGCGTAGCGGTAGGTAGCCAGATACGACGCTTTCGAGCTCTTCGACAGCGGCCCCTCGACCATGGCTTCGGTGCCCAGAAACCCGAACTGCACCATTTTTTCGTGGCGCTCATTGTTTCCGTTGCGTAGCTTCAGGTCGAACGCGCCCGCCACGGTATTGCCAAATTCGGCCGGAAAAGCCCCCGTAAAAAAGTCGGAGTTGGCCAGGTACCGGTTGTTGATGATACTGACCGGCCCGCCCGATGTACCCGCAATAGCGAAATGGTTGGGACTGGGAATACTTACGCCATCGACGCGCCAGAGCACTCCCTGGGGCGAGTTGCCCCGAATAACGATGTCGTTTCGGGAATCGTCGGCGCCCTGCACCCCGGCAAAATTGGAAGCCATCCGGGCCGGTTCGCCCCGGCTGCCCGCGTACCGGTTCGTTTCCTCCACCGAAAACTGCCGGGCCGACACCACTGCCATTTCGTTACGGGCCTCGCCGGTTCGCTGCGCCTGCACCGTTACCGCCACCAGCTGCCGGATTTCCTCTTCCAGCTCAATGTCCAGGATTTTTTCCCGCCCGGCATCCAGGCTCACATCAGCGAGCACCATCTCCTTGTAGCCCACCAGCGTCACCTTTACGGTATGCCGCCCAACGGGTATCCCGGTTAGCCGAAACAGGCCGGCCGTATCGGTCAGTACGCCCTTATCGGCCAGCTGTACCGTGGCGCCCACGAGCGGAAATTTGGATTCTTTATCGACCACATGGCCCCGCAGGGTTTGGGTTAACTGTCCCTGGCCCAGCAGGGGCGTGATCGTCAGGCATACCAGCAGCGACAACAGGCAGGCCGTTGCGCCGAAACGAGCAAAGATGTTCATGAACAAGAGGAAGCAATCAGCGGGTAATATTATCACATCATCCGCTGATATACAATGACGCGTACCGAGCCAGATACTTACCTGACTGTGTGTACAAAATTGAGCCGCGACCAGCCCGGTCGCGGCTCAAGCGCTTATCGTCTGCATCAGTTCGCTACAACTTCGTAATGCGCTTCGATGCCATTCGGTCGCCAACCCGAATCCGCAGTATGTAGGTCCCGGCCGGCTGCTGGTCTAGCGGCACCAGAGCCGCATCGCGACGGGTTTCGTGCTGCCAGGTCGCTCGGCCGGTTAGATCGACCAGTTCCAGCCGGGCCGTCTGGCTGGATGGCAAGCCGTGAATACGTACCGTCAGCGTGGTTGTAGCCGGTATGGGATACACCTCAACCACACTAGCCAGCGATTGATCATCGATCGAAAGCAGCGGAGCCACTGTAATCAGCACGGTTTTGTGGGGTGGGGTTACGTTCCCGCAAACGTTACTGACGGCGGTCAGGAAATAGGTGGCTGTTCGGGCGGGCATCACCGTAAGCGTATGCGGATTGGAGGCCGTCTGCACCGTTTTCGGACTGCCCAGTACCCCCCCGGTAGTGTCCTGATAGGTAAACACCCAGGGTGCATCGCCTGTGAACGCCACCGACAGATTGGCCGACTCGCCCTCAAAAATGGTTCGGCTGCCCGTCATCGTAGCCGTTGCCCGGGCTCGTACCGTCAGCAACGAAGGGCTATAGGTCCCGTTGATCGGAATTTTAGGGTTGGTAGCCATCACGCGCACCCGGTACGTACCCGCGGCCACACTGGTCGGAATAACACCCGAGATCTGCCCGTTTATGGTCTGGTTGCCTATGGTGATAAAGTCGTTTTTCGTGCTATCCGCTTCGACCCGGGCAATCTGTAGCCTAAACACACTCCCCGGATTGAAAACCCCCGTTGTGGTAAAGGCCGTCGAAACGCTCGTGCCTGCGCAGACCGAAGAGGCCGCAAGGTCCAGGGTCTGTATCTCCGGGATCGCTACGGTGATGGTCGCCGACGCGCCCCCCGGCTGGCCCAGCCCGCATTTATTACTTACTTCGGCCACCCGATAGGTCGTCGTGCGCTCGGGCAGAACCAGCAGGGTGGTGTCTTTGGTTGCCGTTCCGGCCAGCCCGTTCGAGAGCCGATAGCGGTAGGGGCCCACCCCGGTAAACGCCAGCTTCAGCGGTACCTCTATGCCCAGGTTAACGGCAGTCGTTCCGCCGATCGACAGGGTGGGCGTCGTCTGCACAAAGACCCGAATAGCCGTCCGTGGACTTTCGCAGGTGTTGGTGTCTGTCTGGGTCACGTAATAGATATCCCCCTCGGCGCTGGCTGTTGGCGACGCCGTTGGCGGCACCGGGGCGGTCGTGCTGACCACACCTTTCGGGTCAATCCATTTCAGGTTCCTGCCACTGGCTTCCAGCGGTTGTGCGGTCGCGCCCTGGCATAACTCGACTGTAGTAGTTGCTACGGTCGGCGCCGGGGTGGTCAATATTCTGACGGTCAGGGTTGCTTTGGGCCCTTCGCAGCCGTTAACTGTCTGCGTAACCTGGTAGGTAAAGGTAGCTCCCTGGCTGGTGCTGATCGTGGGCGGCATCGTGAACCGGTTCCCATCGGGGTTGTACCAGGCGAGGTTCTCGCCTTTGGCCGTAACCGTTTCGCCGGGCGCAAACTGACAGATCGTTCGGGGGCTTACCTCGGGCGGAGCCGGCAGCGGCTTAACCGTTACGACCAGCGCAGCCCGGGGGCCTTCGCAACCGTCGATCGTCTGGGTGACAAAGAAGGTCGTCTGATTTGCCTGCCCGGTAGTCACGGTGGGGGCGGCTGTCGAGCCGGAGCCCCCAGCCTCGGTCGTGTACCAGAGCAGGTTTTGCCCGCCAGCCGATACGGTTCGGGCCGGTTCGTTCAGGCAGATGGCCAAGGGCGCCGTAGCCGGGCTGCCGGGCGTAGGTTTGACAATAACCCTGATTTCGGCCCGCGGACTCTCGCAACCGCCCGCGGTTCGGCTAACCGAATAGGTCGTTGTGCCCGGATTTTCGGTCGAGGGTGTGGGGGCCTGGCTGCTGCCGTTTCCGTTCATATCGTACCACCGCAGTTCATTACCCGACGCAGTCAGCGCCGAAGCAGCCGCTTGCTGACAGTAGCTCACCAGACTAGTAACCGCCGGTGCCTCGGGCAGGGCAGTTACGGTTACGGTCAGGTCGCTGCGGGGGCTTTCACAGCCGTTGATGGTCTGGCTGACCCGGTACGTAAACCGGCCGGGGCTATTGGTTTCCGGAATGGCCGTTTCACCGATCCGCGTATCTGATTCGCGGTACCAGGTTAAGCCCTGGCCACTGGCCTGCAGTGGCTGAGCTTGCGCGTTCTGGCAGTAGGCGGGGCCGTTGCTGGCTACGCCCGGTGCAGCGGGTATGGGGTAAACCGTCACGGACAGGGTGGCCCGGGCGCTTTCGCAGTTGTTAATCGTCTGGGTTACATAGAAGGTCATCTGGCTCGCCTGCCCGGTGCTGATTACGGGGGGCGTTGCCGAGCCGGTAGCCGAGCTATCGCGGGTGTACCAGCGCAGGTTCTCGCCCGTGGCCTGCAACGTGGGGGCGGCCGTGTTCTGACAGATCGCCACCGGGCCAACCCCGGGAGCCGCCGGAATAGCGTGGATGGTAACCGATATTTTTTCGCTGGCCACGCTTTCGCAGCCGTTGACGGTGCGGGTCAGCCAGTAAGTAAACGTGCCGGTCTGGGTAGCCGGTACCCGCGCGCTGAGCAGCCGCTCCCCAGTGTTAACATCGGTGAGGGTTGGCTGGCCGTTCCCCACGCCATACCAGGTGTAGGTGCCGGACTGAGCCGCTACTTCCGTCCGAATGACGGCGCCGGGGTCGCCGAAGCAGAACGAATAGGCTGTCTTCTGAACGGCCGGGGCCGTCGGTGCCTCTTTGATCGTCACGCTGACGCCGGTACGGGCGCTTTCACAGGTATTGACAGTCTGGCTGACGTAATAGCTTCGGGTACCGGGCGCATCGGTAGTAAGGGTAATCGAGCCGCGGGCTTCTCCCTCCGATGCCTGCTCATACCATTTCAGATTCTCGCCCGTTGCGGTGAGCGTTTGGCTGGCCGAAAACTGGCAAAGCGACACCTCGGCGGTACTGACCCGCGGAGCAGGCGGAATACCATAGACCGTTACGGGCAACGCCACCCGTGGACTTTCGCAACTCCCGCTCACCGTCTGCGACACGTAGTACGTCTGCTGCCCGGTACTGGTGGTAACCGGCGATGGTGCCGCCGGAGAGCCTGTGCCCCCGGTAGCAGCCGCGTACCAGTTGAGCGTACCGCCACTGGCCGCTATGGCCGACAAGGGACTGGCCGATGCACCCAGGCAATAGCTCACGGCCGATACCGTAGGCGCGGGTGAGGCAGCTTTCACCTCTACGGTAATTGCCGCCCGCTCACCTTCGCAGTCGTTGACTTTCTGTGCTACGTAATAGGTGAACGTGCCGGCACTGCCTGTCGATGGTACCGGCGCCTGTGCGGACCCCGTCCCCCCCGTTGCGTTTGTGCCGTACCACACCAGCGAGGCACCATCCGCATTGGTCTGAGCACTCAGCCCGCCGGCCGTCTGAAACTGGCAGACTGTAACCGTGTTGGTCGATACGGTCGGCTTTTCAGGTCGTGCATTGATTTTTACGGTAATGTAGGCTGTAGGCTGCAGTGAAGCTCGACAACCGTTCAAATAATGAGACAAAGCAAATTGAATACTGCCGACCTGATCTGTAGAGGGCGTAGGTGGTTTAGATTCTCCTCCTAAACCAAAAACATCCTTTGAGTATAGCACTATAGATCCATCCGTCAGCGGTTTATGTCCTTTTTCGTTCAAGGGTAGAGCTTTGTCGCCCTGACAGTAATCTATTATTCCGTAAACAGCTCCGTTGCCTACGCCAACAATGTTATCAACGTTGATAGATGACGAAGGCCTGGGCTTTACAGTAATTCGGGCTTGTGCCCGATCGCTCTCACAACCGTTTATCTGCTGAGTAGCAAAGAACGTCCTCTGGCCAGGAATTTCATTACCAGAATAAATTTCGAATGATTTATCGGTAGCAGTTCCGTAGGGTGTCAAAGAGCCGACGGTATTACCATTTGAATCATATAGCCGGGGGATTGCTTCTGGTGAACTTAGTTTAACAGGTACTGTAAAAGAAGTAATATTAGACCCCATCGGCCGTTGACACACTTCACTCTCGGCAGTAACACTAGGCGGGGCAGGCTTTGCCTTAACGGTAAGTTCAGTGATATTACTGACCAGGGTTGTATCACGGGTTCCAACCAGTCTCACCTTGTAGGTGCCGGCTGGTATATCGGCGGGAACGGTGGCCCGTACCTGTGCACCGTATCGGCCCAGATTGCTCAGGATTACGGAGGGTATAGTACGAAACCCATTCCCGCTGGATAGCTGGACAACAAAGGCGGCATACGCCTGTTCCTGCGTACCGGCAATATCGAAAAAACCATTGGGGAACGTACCCGGACAGATAGCGGCTGGCGAGGGGGCCGATGAGCGTAGAGGGTCCTGCGCCCGGAGCATGGTACTGCAAACAAGCAGTAAGCTCACGGCTAGACGTAGACGTTGAGTCATGAATGAACAGAAAAGTGTGGATAGACTACTACAAATATAGACTGCAACTACCAGTCTACTTATCCCTCAAACGCTCCATCATTTGTCTATTTATCTACCGGTAGCCGGGCAGACACCGCCCCCTCGGGTGGGCACCCGGCCCAGGCTTTGATTGCCATCGACGTACCGAAACCCAGCTCCCCTATCTACTCCCTTACCGCCCACGAATCAGTAGACCAGCCCCGGTAAGTTACCTTTATGCGCTAAACGCTATTTTGCCGCCCCTTAATGAACGTGTCCATGTGTAGTTCCTTCGCTTCCCGCCTGTCGCTGTTCCTGACGGCCCTGGCGCTGGTTTCGGCTCAGGCCCAGACGCTCCGCCCACCCGCCTACCCGCTGGTTACCCACGACCCGTACTTCAGCCTGTGGAGTACCACCGATAAACTGACCGACTCCCCCACCCGCCACTGGACCGGTCGCCCGCAGTCGCTCGAGGGGTTGATCCGGGTCGATGGCAAGGCGTATCAGTTTCTGGGCGCTGTCCCTACCACCTACCAGCCCATTCTGCCCACCGGTGAGTCGAAACCGTATACGGCGCTCTATACCCTGACCAAACCCACCGACGGCTGGGAGAAACCCGACTTCGACGCCCGCAGCTGGCAGTCGGCACCCGGCCCCTTCGGCGATACGCCCGACGCCCGCACGACCTGGCGCAACAGCCAGACGCATAAGGAAGGCATCTACCTCCGGCGTGAGTTTACCTACGACGGCAAATCCGATCCGGCCAAACTACTGCTGGCCCTCAACCACGACGACGAGGTCACCATCTACCTCAACGGAATCCGAATCCTGAACAAGCCGGGTTATATCAGCGAATACATCTACCTGCCCCTCCCGGCCGAAGCCCGGCAGGCACTGCGCCCCGGCAAAAACGTATTGGCGCTCCACGGCGTCAGCCCCGGGGGCGGCTCGTTCGTCGATGTCGGGATCGTTAACCCCGTCACCTCAACGGCCATGGCAACCGCCAACCAGACCGGCGTAACGGTTTCGGCCACGCAGACAGCGTATACGTTTGAGGCTGGCCCGGTAAATCTGCGGCTGAACTTCCTGTCGCCCCTGCTGCTCGACGAACTGGAGGTGGCCGCCCGCCCGGTTACGTACGTGACGTTCGAAACCAGCGCCCGCGACGGCAAACCGCATACCGTACAGGTCTTTTTCGGGGCGTCGGCCACGGTGGCTACCAACACGCCCGGTCAGGACGTCATTACCGACGCAGGCCGTACGGCGGGGCTGCGCTGGCTGAACGTGGGTACACAGCAGCAGCCCGTTCTTCAGAAAAAAGGTGATAATATCCGCATCGACTGGGGCTACGCGTATCTGGCCGTACCCGAACAGGCCGGCACCCAGCTGACGCCGGGATCGCTGGCCACCCTCAAAGCGGCTTTTCTGAAACAGGGCACCCTGCCCGCCGGCCAGAAAACGAGCGGCCCCGCCCAGGAGCAGGGGCTGGCACTCAGCCTGTCGATGGGGTCGGTTGGCACAACACCGGTGCAGAAACACCTGCTGCTGGCCTATGACGACCTGTATTCCGTGCAGTATTTCGGCAAAAACCTGCGGGCCTGGTGGCGTCGGGATGAGACGATGACGATGCCCCGACTGCTGGAAACCGCCGAAAAAGACTACGCCCGCCTGCGGCAGAAAAGCAGCGCCTTCGATGCGCAGCTGCTGGCCGATGCGCAGAAGTCGGGCGGGAAATCCTATGCCGACCTGTGCGTGCTGGCCTATCGGCAGGCCATCGCGGCCCACAAGATCGTGGCTGGCCCCAAAGGCGATGTCCTCTTTTTCTCGAAGGAGAACTTCTCCAACGGCTCCATCGGTACCGTCGACGTGACGTATCCGTCGGCTCCGCTCTTCCTGCTGTACAACAACGAACTGGCCAAGGGGCTGCTGCGGTTCATCTTCGACTACAGCGAATCGGGCAACTGGAAAAAGGACTTCCCGGCCCACGACGTAGGCACCTATCCGCTGGCAAACGGGCAAACCTACGGGGAGGATATGCCGGTTGAAGAAGCCGGCAACATGATGATTTTGACGGCGGCTTCGGTACAGATAGACGGGAAACCCGACTTCGCGCGCGAGCACTGGCCCACGCTGACCAAGTGGGTAGGCTTTCTGAAACGCGACGGCTTCGACCCGGCCAACCAGCTCTGCACCGACGATTTTGCCGGTCATTTGGCCCGTAACGCCAACCTCTCCGCCAAAGCGATTGTAGGCATTGCGTGCTACGGCAAGATGGCCCGGATGCTGGGCGATGAGAAAACGGCCGACGAACACCTGACCCTGGCGCGTGAGCTGGCCCGGCGGTGGATGCAGATGGATGCCGACGGCGATCATTACGCGCTGACGTTCGACAAAACACCGGGTAGCTGGAGCCAGAAATACAATATCGTCTGGGATAAGCTGCTGGGACTCGACGTGTTCCCGACCGAGGTAGCCCGGAAAGAAGTGGCCTTCTACCTCAAAAATCAGCAGCCATACGGACTCCCGCTCGACAGCCGCCGGACCTATACCAAGTCCGACTGGATCATGTGGACCGCCACAATGGCCGACTCGAACACCGATTTCCAGGCCTTTGTCGATCCCATCTGGAAATATGCGAATGAAACGCCGACACGCGTACCACTCTCCGACTGGCACGAAACGACCAACGCCAAACAGGTTGGTTTTCAGGCCCGGTCGGTGGTGGGTGGCTACTATATAAAACTGCTGGCCGACCGGCTGGCGGCTGGCCGGTAGTGTGTTGCCCGGGCCGATGGCGATCCCGTATCGGCCCGGGCTTACCGCATCGCCTAGAGCTGCACGACCAGGCCGCGGTCCGTTTTCTGATGCACCAGCTCGCCGGGCAGGTGCGACAGGATCTCGCCTTTCAGCGCGTTGATGAGCTGCCGCTTCAGAAAGCTGCGGTGCATGACCAGACTCACCTCCCGAACGGGCTGGGGCGACTCGAACGACCGAAGCCGCGCCCGCCGAACCGGGTCCATATCGACGGTGGCCAGGTAAGGCAGCAGCGTGAAGCCACTCTGGCGGTCAATCAGTTTGATAAGGGTTTCCAGCGAGCCCGTCTCGTACTGAAGCCGGGCGGGCTCCAGCAGCGAGCCGTCGGGCGTTTGGCGGTCGGCCCCGCAGATGTTGATCACCTGGTTGCGGAAACAATGGCCCTCGGTCAGGAGCCACAACCCATCGGTATGCAGGTCGGCCGGTGCGATGGTTTTTTTGGCCGATAACGAATGGCCTTCCGATGCGTAGAGGACAAAGGGCTCTTCAAAAAGCGGCACCTCGGTAATGCCGTTCTCGGTCAGTGGCGTCACCACCAGCCCAACGTCGATGAGTCCGTTCCGCAGCCGTTCAACGACCTGCTCGGTCACCAGCTCCTGGATGCGAACCGATACGGCCGGGTATTTCCGGATAAACTCGCCGATGAAATACGGCAGCAGATACGGGGCCAGAGTAGGTATAATGCCGATGCGGAGATCGCCCCGAAAATCGTTTTTCGACTCGCTGACCAGCTCCGGGATACGCCGGGCTGTCCGAAGCACTTCGCGCGACTGGGCCAGAATGGCCAGCCCCAGCTCGGTAGGCACAACCGGCTGCTTGGACCGATCAAAAATCAGCACCCCCAGTTCATCTTCCAGTTTCTGGATCTGCATACTGAGCGTAGGCTGGGTAACATGGCAGGCATCGGCAGCCGTAGCAAAATGCCGAAAGGTGTCAACGGCTACTATATAATCGAGTTGAGTGAGCGTCAATCCGGTAGGTGATTACAATTTTAAGCACAGCCGCCGGGCGGGACTAATTCCGATTTTGGCGGTAATAAATCGAAATTCCAATACTTTTACTGATGAAACAACCACTCTGCATGAAAACACGTCAACTTTTCATTTTTTTATTCGTCCTGACCCAGACCGTTGGATTTGCCCAGTCGGCCAAGTCGGTTAATCCGGCCGCAGCGGGCTTTGATGTAGCCGGGTCCGATGCCCGCGCCGTACAGATTGCCGACCAGGTGATGGCGGCCATGGGCGGCCGGAAAGCCTGGGACAACACACACCTGATTGCCTGGAACTTCTTCGGGTCGCGCCGACTGATCTGGGACAAATGGAGCGGCACCGTCCGGGTCGACAACCTCAAAGACGACCAGACCGTTATTCTGAACGTCAACAACGACAAAGGGCGCGTTTTTCGGCAGGGTGCCGAAGTAACCGACGCCGACTCCGTAGCGAAGTACGTAAAACAGGGCAAAGCCGCCTGGATCAACGATTCGTACTGGCTGGTTATGCCCTTCAAACTGAAAGACTCGGGCGTAACGCTCAAGTACCTGGGTGAAGAGACGACCCAGGGCGGCAAGCCTGCCGATGTGCTTCAGCTTACGTTCAAGAGCGTCGGCAATACGCCCGATAACAAGTACAAGATCTGGGTCGATAAAAAAACGCATCTGGTCTGGCAGTGGGCCTACTTTCCCAAGTTCACTGATGAGCAGCCCCGCTTCACGCTGCCCTGGATCGACTACCAGAAGCACGGCGGCATTCTGCTGTCGGGCGAACGCGGTGATCGTGACCTGACCGATATCATGGTCTTCACCGGCCTGCCCGGCGAGGTGTTCAGCGATTTTGCCCGCCCGGACCTGAATCGCTATCCGCAGGCGAAGTAAACAGGCCGGGGGTACGGCCACCGCGTTGGGAGGCCCCCCGCCCCCGGCTCGTTTTCGGTAAACTAACTCGTTAAAATTGCTGTTCTGCCAGCATGGAAGCACCTGTTCTGAATCGTACTACCACCACCCCGAAGCCGCTCGGCAAAACGGGGGTTCTACTCGTCAACCTCGGCACCCCCGATAGCCCTTCTGTTCCCGACGTACGCAAATACCTGCGGGAGTTTCTGATGGACGGGCGCGTCATCGATATTCCGTTTATTCCCCGTTTTCTGCTCGTCAACGGCATCATCGCGCCATTTCGGGCTCCGAAGTCGGCCAAGACCTACAAGGAAGTCTGGACCGAAAACGGCTCTCCTCTTAAATATTACGGGCAGGTCAACGAACGGCAGCTGCAGCAGGCGCTGGGCGACGAGTACGTAGTTCGGCTGGCCATGCGCTACCAGAGCCCCAGTATCGACGCCGGTCTGAGCGAGTTTCAGCGGCTGGGCCTGACCGACATCATCGTGATTCCGCTCTTTCCGCAGTATGCCTCGGCTACCACAGGATCGGTCTACGAAAAGGTGATGGACATTATAAAAACCTGGCAGGTCATTCCGGAGATTCGCTTCATCAACCGGTTTCTCGAACATCCGAAATTCATCGACGGGTTTGTGCAGCTGGGCCGCAAGTACATGGCTGAGCACGACTTCGATCATTTTCTTTTCAGCTACCACGGCCTGCCCGAGCGCCAGATTCGCAAAGGCGATATAACCAAAACGGTTTGTCAGCTGGGGGAGTGCTGCGCATCGCTCCGTGCCGATAATCAGCATTGCTACCGGGCACAGTGTTTCGAAACCACCCGCCGGCTCGTGCGGGAGCTCGGCATTCCGGAGGGTAAATACACCACCTGTTTTCAGTCCCGACTGGGCCGCGACCCCTGGATCAAGCCGTATACGGAAGATACCATCCGGGAGCTGGCCGGGAAAGGCATAAAACGGGTGCTGGCTTTTTCACCGGCTTTCGTGGCCGACTGTCTGGAAACCACTATCGAAGTGGGCGAAGAGTACAAAGAACTATTCGAAGAGCTGGGCGGAGAACACTGGCAGCTCGTAGAGAGCCTGAACGACAGCCCGATCTGGGTAGAAACCCTGGTCGACCTGGTCAGAACGGCTTAGCGTTACCACCCGTAAAAAACGCCCCGTATCGATCGATGCGGGGCGTTTTTGCTGTTAGCGGGTGGCTACCATCCGGGGTTTGGGCGTAAAGGGCGGTACCGTGTGCTCAACGGGTTTTACCGTTCGGAGGTAGTCGTAGATAGCGCCCAGATCCTGATCGGTCATGTGGGCATACATGGTCCAGGGCATGATTGAGTTGGTACCCTCCTCCCCGACAGTGGGTTGTGCCGACGCGTTGGTATAGGCCCTGAAGCGGGCAATAAATGCCTCGCGGGTCCATTTGCCGATACCCGACTGAGCCGGAGTGATGTTAGCTGCGCGGGCCGTACCGGTAGGCATCGGAAACTCACGCCCACCGGCAAACGACATACCGGGCAGCCCCTGCCCCTGCGCATCGACCGGTGTGTGGCAATCGCCACAGCCCGCAAACGTGGTTATGTATTTCCCATACGCAATCTGGTCCGTTGGGGCCGGCCGTTTGCCACCTTCCCGTTTGGCGGGTATGGTGTTGATGATAAAATTCATTGGAAAATCCGACTCCGACGCGGGTACCACGTGCTGTATGGGCTTCAGACTACGCAGGTAAGCAATAATCGCGTGAATATCATCCGGGGCCATCTGCCCGAAATTCTGGTACGGCATCACCGGGAACAGAGCGCGGCCATCCCGACTGACGCCGGTTGTAATGGCCCGGTAAATTTCCCCGTCGGTCCAGGTACCCAGATGCGCGGGGGTCAGGTTCGGGGCGTAGTAATTACCCGGAAAACCCTGCTCCCGTAAAAATCCTTCGCCCCCTTTTCCTTCGGTACCGGCTACCATGGGCCCGGTTAGTTTCGTGAAGTCGCGGGTAGAGTGACAATCCATACAGGCGGCTACGTGGTTGGCCAGGTACCGCCCCCGCTCGATCTGAGCCGCATCGGAATCAATCTCCAGCAGGGGCGCAGGCCCTACGTCGGGCAGTCCCAGCCGGATAAACGCCAGACCAGCACCAACAATAACCAGGAGCCCGACGATCAGGAACGTCAGGGCTTTACGTATTCTTTTTCTCATGAGGATAAGGGAAAATAGGGAATAAGCAAAAATAGACCAACTACCTCCAGAGTACAGATATATTTTTCAAACGGTTGTTTCCATTATGATAAACAAGTAACTTCAAGAATACATATAGTAACCTCACTACTAATAATTTACATTATAACATAACGTATGACAGGATATTTATTTAGCACACTTATTCTATCATACCTATTGCATATTAGTTTTTCCTTGCTTTCTTTGCAACCAAACCGCTTTATCCGTAAATTTCATGTATCCTTTTTCGCTCATGCAGAGCGCTTGTGTACGTACGTGCACCCTGCTACTGCTATGCCTGCTGACGTGCGTCAGACATTCCGCCATCGGCTCTTCAGCCCCGCTCCTTTTCGGTAAGGACGCTCCACCCAATCGATCATCAACGGCCCCGCCCAAAGTCGCGTTACCTGTCTCTCCGATCACTAAAACAAAAGCATCTCCTGTTGCATACAAACCTCTACCTCATCTCATTTACAGCGATCCCATTCGGTTTAACCTGCAGGTAAGCCGTCGGTCTGTACGGCTGGGAGAATCGGTCGAACTGGTCATTACAGCGCAGCTGCTTAACCTGTCGCCCAATTCCATGTTCTTCCTGCCCGGAGCCAATGCCTACCGGCTGAAGCTGCTGCTGCCACCGGGTTTCGAACAGACAGGCGGAGACTATGTCGACTTTATTGGCGACGAACTATCGTACCCGGCTCACCCTGTAGCCACCTATCGCATTCAGGGTCGCTTCCGCAGTATCACCGAAGGCACCTCATTCCGGCTCCTACGCGGGCATAGCCAGGCCACGGACCAGAGCCTCTTCATCGAAAAAGCCCAGCTTCACCTGAAAGCGGTTCCCGGAGAGCCCAGAGCCTCTTCATCATCCAATACCATCGACGACCAGACGCTGATGGTGATTGGTGAGCCGGAGCCCGCAGCCACAACCGCCGGCGCTCGGGCGGCTGCTCCGTCGTATCGGTCATCGCTCGAACACGCCCGCTGCGAAACCATTGGCGGCTGGGTCATTGACGCCAACAATCCCAGCCAGTCGGTCAGCCTCGATATTCATCTGAACGGGCTGAAGGTAGCCACCATCTCCGCCGACCAGCCCCGCAACGACGTCGCCAGCGCCTTCGGCAGCAGCTATAACAAATACGGATTTACCTGGACCCTGCCGGCCAGCTACAAGTCGAACGATAAGCTGATCGTGTCGGTACGCCCTACCGGCAGCACGACCGAACTGACCGACAGTCCCCGCGTTACCGAGATTTGCGTTGGTTCGGGCCAGTCGCCGATAACGACGCCCCCCAGCACGACCGTAACCACGCCACCGAGCACTACAACGGCCACCACTCCGCCCAGCACGACGGTAACGACGCCCCCAACCACGACGGTAACCACCCCGCCCAGTAGCACGACCGCCACGCCCCCCAGCACGACGGTAACCACCCCGCCAACGACCACGGTAACGACGCCACCAACCACCACGGTGGTGACCCCGCCCGCCCCCAACGCCAGCTATCGCTCCTCCTTCGAGCATGCCCGTTGCGAAACCATTGGCGGCTGGGTTCTCGACGCCAACAACCCCAACCAGTCGGTGAGCCTCGACGTCTACATCAACGGCACCAAAGTCGCCACCATCGCGGCTGACCGGGTGCGTAGTGATGTGGCCAGCGCCTTCGGCTACGGCTACAACAAGTTTGGCTTCCTGTGGAGTATTCCCGACAGCTACAAGTCGGGTGCCCGTATGACCATCTCGGTACGGCCCGCCGGCACCAGCATCGAGCTCAACAGCAGCCCACGCACCACCGACGTCTGCGCCGGGAGCGGTACACCCCCCGTCACCACCGAGCCGCCCACCACGACGGTAACCACCCCGCCCACGACGACCGTAACGACGCCACCAACCACCACGGTGGTGACCCCGCCCGCCCCCAACGCCAGCTATCGCTCCTCCTTCGAGCATGCCCGTTGCGAAACCATTGGCGGCTGGGTTCTCGACGCCAACAACCCCAACCGGTCGATCAGCCTCGACGTCTATATCAACGGCACCAAAGTCGCCACCATCGCGGCTGACCGGGTGCGTAGTGATGTGGCCAGCGCCTTCGGCTACGGCTACAACAAGTTTGGCTTCCTGTGGAGTATTCCCGACAGCTACAAGTCGGGTGCCCGTATGACCATCTCGGTACGGCCC
>NZ_MVEC01000015.1:0-215437 GCF_002006735.1 Spirosoma sp. 209
TCCCGGAATTTTTAGGTTTCGGTTGTGTCAATTGACATGCCGCCCCTCTGGAGCTATTAACCACCTTGGTTGACTTACTTCTATTGACATGCCAGCCCTCTGGGGTGGGCGTCGGAACGGTCAACATAGACATTCCCCTTCACCCATCGTCCCATAGGAACATAACAGCATAGCGTCGGTAGCACGCGCGTCGGTCGGTCAACGCGGGTATATTACGCCCCGCCCCACCCATCGTCCCGTAGGGACGTAACAGCTAGCCCCGCTAGCGTCGGTAGCATGTCGGTAGCATGTCGGTAGCCAGCACGATTTGGGGGTAATACGCCTTATTTCAGGATGAATTCGACGCGCCGGTTTCGGGACCGGCCGTCTTCGGTGTCGTTGCCGGCAATGGGACGCGACCCACCGTATCCGTTCGCTTCGATACGATCATCGGCAATACCATGCCGGATCAGGTAATTCATAACCACCTTCGCCCGGTATTCCGACAGCACCTGGTTCAGGCGCGGATCGCCCACGTTGTCGGTATGACCCATCACCTCGATACGCCAGTGGGCCTGCTGCCGCAAGCGCTCAACCAGTTTGTCCAGCTCGGGAAACGACTCGGGCAGCAACACATAGCTGCTCTGCTCGAACTGGACATGCCGCAGGGTAACAGGCGTGGCAATCACCGATTCAGAAGCGGGCGGTTCATTCCTGGGCACCACCCTGGCAACGGCTGCTGATGACGACGCAGGGAGCGGCACCGGCCGTTGAACGGCAGTAACGGGCGGCACCGGACGAGCAGAAGCTGGTTTGACAGACTTTGGAGCCGGTTTGACAGACTTTACCGTATTTTGGGGTGGCTACCTGGCTACCGACGCTAGCGGGGCTAGCTGTTACGTCCCTACGGGACAAGGAGTTAGCGAACGCTCGTTGTCAGTGACGCTGCGCTGATATTTACTTACGGGACAAAGAGTTATCTACGATGTGATACTATTAACCTCTGTGGAATATCGCACCGCCCCCCACCCACCGTCCCATAGGGACGTAACAGCTAGCGTCGGTAGCATGTCGGTAGCATGTCGGTAGCCAGCACGATTTGGGGGTAATACGCCTTATTTCAGGATGAATTCGACGCGCCGGTTTCGGGACCGGCCGTCTTCGGTGTCGTTGCCGGCAATGGGACGCGACCCACCGTATCCGTTCGCTTCGATACGATCATCGGCAATACCATGCCGGATCAGGTAATTCATAACCACCTTCGCCCGGTATTCCGACAGCACCTGGTTCAGGCGCGGATCGCCCACGTTGTCGGTATGACCCATCACCTCGATACGCCAGTGGGCCTGCTGCCGCAAGCGCTCAACCAGTTTGTCCAGCTCGGGAAACGACTCGGGCAGCAACACATAGCTGCTCTGCTCGAACTGGACATGCCGCAGGGTAACAGGCGTGGCAATCACCGATTCAGAAGCGGGCGGTTCATTCCTGGGCACCACCCTGGCAACGGCTGCTGATGACGACGCAGGGAGCGGCACCGGCCGTTGAACGGCAGTAACGGGCGGCACCGGACGAGCAGAAGCTGGTTTGACAGACTTTGGAGCCGGTTTGACAGACTTTACCGTAGCCAGTACCGGCGGCCGGACAACCGGTTTGGGCGGGGTGGCCCGCACCAGCCCCGACACCGGTGGCAGCGCAGCTGGTTGGGGCGATGCCGCAACAGGTGGAGCCTGTTGCCGGAAATAACGGGCCGCGATGGGCTCCATTGGGCGGTTGATGTCCACCGACAGGGGCGCTTTCGGATCGGGCCGTTGCCAGAACAATTCCAGAACGCCCCCGAGCATGGCGTTGAAATACTCTACTTTCAGATCATAATAACGCCCGGCTTCCAGCACTACGGTTCCCGTAAAATGATTGGAGTCATTGAGTTGCCAGACGTCCATAACCTTCCGGTTACCGACCCATACCCGAATGCCATCATCCACTTTGGCGTAAAACGTATAACGACCCGAGGCCGGCGCCAGGATCTTTCCAGTCCAGCGTATGGAATAGTACGAATAGTCGAGGCCCGAGGCCGGACTGCTGGATTTCCAGGAGAACCGCAGTTCAGGGTCGATACGGGTGAGGATCTTCTTCTCGAAATTGCTGCCGTTGTAGTATTCTCCTTTCAGGCCCTGCTGCGCTATAGCCGGTTCTGACAACAACCAGAAGAAAACCCCCAGCCAACCAAATCCTGTCTTGATGCCAGCACACTTCATAGCCGCGAGACCTAGTGTTTAACCTGCCCTCAAGATAGTCAAACGCTACGTATGACAGAAGCTTCTGCCCACGTAAACCGCCATGCCGTTGCCGAATTTGGCAGAAGCATACAGCCACCTCGCTTCAGCCGTAGAAAACCATCCGAACAAGTGGCCCGACTGCCTCACCGGTGCGGACACGGACCACGGTGAGAAGGCACTCATTCATCGCTCATCACTCATCGCTCATCGCTCTATTCTGATCGCAGGCTTTTCACCGGGTTCATCAGCGCGGCTTTCAGGCTTTGGAAACTCACCGTCAGGAAGGCGATCGCCAGCGCCAGCAGCCCGGCTACTGCAAACACCCACCATTCAATGTCGATTTTGTACGCAAAGCCCTGCAACCACTGATGCATGGCATACCAGGCCACCGGCGAGGCAATCACGATAGCGACCAGCACCAGCCTCAGCAGGTCAACGGAAAGCAACGAAATGATACTCCCCACACTAGCGCCCAGCACTTTACGGACGCCAATCTCCTTCGTCCGCTGCTGAGCCGTGAAGGTAGCCAGGCCCAGCAAGCCCAGACAGGCCACCAGCAGGGCCATGAGGGTGAAAAAGCCAAACACCTGTCCGAACCGCTCGTCGGCCCGATATTGCTTGTCGTACCTTTCGTCGAGGAACGAATACTCGAACGGGTCGGTAGGAAAAAAACGGGACCACGCGTCCCGGGCCACCGCAATGGCCTGGGTGGGGTCCTTGTCAGCCAGTTTGATCGAGATCGATCCGTTGACCCCCGGATCCAGCCGTAAGATGAGCGGCTCGTAGGCTTCCCGAAGCGACTGCTGGTGAAAGTCGTCGACGACCCCTACGATGGTAAGAATATCGCCCCAGAAGTCGATTTTTTTGCCGAGGGCCTTTTCCGGATCGCTGAAACCCAGCTGCCGGATTCCCGTTTTGTTGAACACGACGGCTCCTTTCTCGCCCAGACCGGCATCGAAGTTGCGGCCGGCAATAAGCTTCATGCCGAAGGCGTCGACAAAGTCGTAGTCGACACCGATAACGCGGTACTGCTTGCCTTCATCCTGCGGGGCGCTCTCCAGCCGGATGCCGCCAGCGTTGAACTCGACCTTTTCGCCCGGAATGCTCCCCGATACGGCCACCTGCCTGATAGCCGACTGACGAAGCAGGTAATCTTTGAAAGCCCGGGTCTGGCTGATACGAGTCGAATCGTTCATCGGCCTGTTGAGCACCAGCGTTTGTCCAATGTCGATGCCCAGACTCTGCGCTCGCATGAACTGCAGCTGACGGAATACGGTGATCGTACCAACCAGCAGAAAAACAGAAGCCGAAAACTGAATAACGACGAGCGATTTTCGGAGGATAACCCCTTCCCGGAAAGCGGAAACGCCATTTTTCAGGACTGAAACCGGGTTGAAGCCCGAGAGCACAAAGGCAGGATACCCCCCCGACAGCAACGTGCCGGCGGTATACATCGCTCCCAGACCAAGCCAGAAGCGCCCCGACCGAACGAACGAGTACGTCAGCTCCTGATCGGTGAAGTGATTGAACAGCGGCAGGGCCAGCAGAATAAGACCAAACGCCACCACAACGGCGATGAAGTTGAGCAGAGCCGACTCCATCAGAAACTGGCTGATCAGCTGACGCCGGTACGAGCCTATGGCTTTCCGCACCCCTACTTCCCGGGCCCGGCCAACAGCCCGTGCCGTAGCCAGGTTGATGTAGTTGATCCAGGCAATGGCGATGATGAAAAAAGCAACGCAGAGCAGCACATACACCGAATTGCCGTCGCCGTTGGCACCGGCCTCGAACATCAGATGTGAGTACAGATGAATATCGGGCAGGGCTTGCAGGTGCAACATCAGCCCACTGTTGGTTTTGGGGTCGCGCTGATCCAGGGTCGCCAGCCAGGCGGGGAGTTTGGCCGCCAACCGGGCAGGATTAGCGCCTTCTTTCAAGACCACATACGTCAGGCAGCCGTCCCAGTCCCAGGCGTTGTCGAAGTTTTTGTCGGGCTCATTTTTGGGGTTGACTATGCGCTGAAACGTGCTGAACGACATCAGGTAGTCAGCGGCCAGGTGTGAGTTTTTGGGGAAGTCCTGATAAACGCCCGTTACCCGGATCGGGAATTCCCGCTCAATCGTGATCACCTGTCCCACGGGGTTGTTGGTTCCAAACAGGCGTTGCGCCAGAGAGGCCGAAATAACCCCCGTGTTGGGTTCGGCCAGGGCGGTTCGGGGATCGCCGGTGAGCAGCGAATACGAAAAAACGGAGAAGAACGAAGGCGTAGCAAACGCGCCCTTATCTACCCTGTATTTCCGGTTGTTGACCTCCAGCAGCAGCTTATCCCGCATGTACACCTTCGTGTACTCGTCTACTTCGTCGAAGGCGCTTTTCAGGTGATTGCCCACGGCAAAAGGACCGCCCGCCCATTCGGTCGAAAGAACTCCACGTTCATACCGCTCGGCCGTGACGCGGAAGATCCGGTCGGCTTTTTCGTGGAAGCGATCGTAGCTTCGCTCGAAGGCAACGTACTGTACGATGAGCAGCGTAGCCGCCATCCCCATGGCCAGCCCGGCAATGTTGATGAAGGAAAACCCTTTGTTCCGGCTGATGTTCCGCAGCGCGATCTTTAGATAATTCGTTAGCATAACAAAAAGAGAAAGGGATAGGACAACCGCACCAACCCAACCATGTATCATTCTTCACTGCGGTCTGTGTCCTCACGAACCCACGGTGAGGCACTCACTCATCGCTCATCGCTCATCATTCATCACTCACAATCCTATTCCGATCGCAGCGAATTTACCGGGTTGGTCAGGGCAGCTTTGATACTCTGGAAACTCACGGTCAGGAGAGCGATACCGGCCGTCAGCAAACCCGTCAGGGCCAGCACCCACCACTCGACCTCAATCCGGTAGGCGAAATCCTGGAGCCAGCGGTGGGTAGCATACCAGGCCAGCGGACTGGCAATCACGATCGCGATCAGAACCAGCTTCAGAAAATCCCGCGAGAGCAGGCCTACGATGCTGGCCACCGAAGCGCCCAGCACTTTCCGAACGCCAATCTCTTTCGTCCGCTGCTCGGCCGCAAACGCAGCCAGCCCGAACAAACCCAGACACGAAATCAGCACCGCCAGCACCGTAAACGACAGCAGCACCTGCGCCTGCTTCTGCTCGGCCTGATACTGCCGCGAGAAGTTCTCGTCCAGGAAATGAAACGTCAGGTCGGCCGACGGATCGAAGGTTTTATAGACAGCCCGGATGTACGCCAGGGCTTCGGTAGCCTGGTCGGGCCGGACCCGCACGTACAGGTTGTCTTTCTCGGTCGGCGCGGGCATCTGCAAGACCAGCGGCTGAATCTTATGCTGGAGCGAATACGTATGGAAATCGCTGACCACACCCACCACCTGCGCTTCGAACGACACATCCTTGTTGACGAAGTACTTAACCCGCTTACCCAGCGGCCGCTGCCACCCCATCTGCCGAACCAGCGCCTGGTTGACCAGAACCACTCCCGGGCCGTCGCTGGCCGACTCCCGGAAGTTGCGGCCTTCGAGCAGGTTGATTTCCAGCGTAGGCAGGTAATCCGCATCGACGGAGAACGTCTGTACCACCTGCGCGGTATTGCTGATGGCGCCGTTCTGCTCGAAGAACATCCCGTTGTCACCGATATTGTTATTGCCGATGGGGTTGCTGGCAGCCGCTACCTGCTCGATCAGCGGACTTTTCCGCAACTCATTTTTGAGGGCCTGAACCTGCTTCCGAACGTCGTCGCTGTCGAGGTGAAAGGTTAACACCTGGTCTTTGTTGAAACCCAGATCCTTGTGCAGCGCATAGCCGATCTGCCGGTAAATGACCCACGAACAGGCAATCAGCACCACAGCCGCTACGAACTGGAACACGACCAGCGACTGCCGGAACAGGCCCCCACCCAGCGGGCTGCTGATACGCCCTTTCAGCGCCACCACCGGCCGGAAACCCGACATCAGCAGCGCCGGGTACAGCCCGCTCACCAGCCCGAGCAGCACCGTGAAGGCCAGAACAACCAGTATCGTAGGCAGCCAGCCATACTGCGTCAGGGCCAGGTTCGTACCGGCCAGTTCGTTGAACAGCGCCAGGACCATATTGGCCAGGATCAGCCCCAGCCCACACGACAGCACCGCCATCAGCATCGACTCGGTCAGAAACTGGCCGATCAGCTGCCCCCGCCGGGAGCCAATCGCCTTCCGGACGCCCACTTCGCGCGTCCGGGCCACCGCCCGAACCGTATACAGATTTACGTAGTTGATGCCCGCAATCAGTAAGATCAGCGCGGCCACCACCGCAAAGGTGTAGATTGTCCGGAGGTTGCCGTTCGGGCTGATTTCATAGTCCAGATGCGACTCCAGGTGAATCGAGGTGATCGGCTGAAGCGCCATCCGGTAGTTCAGCTCGCCCATTTCCGACTTCAGGTAGTTGGGATAGAAACTGCCCAGCCGCGACTCGAGCGCCTTGTAGTCTGCGCCTTTGTTGAGCAGCAGATAGGTGTATAGTTCAAAATTTTGCCAGCCGCTGGTGTAGTTGGCCGGCAATGCCCGCAACGCGCTGAATTGCAGGTGCGAGTTGGCGGGCAGATCGTCGATGACGCCGGTAACCTGATTGGGAAAGTTGTTGGAGAAGGTAACGGTTTGTCCAACGGCGCGGGCGGCATCGCCGAACAGCTTCTCGGCCAGGGTTTTGGTCAGTACGATCGTCTGCGGTCGGGTCAGGGCCGTAGCGGGATTTCCGTACAGAAACGGAAACGAGAACACCTCAAACACCGATGGGTCGGCAAAGAGGATTGCGGGTTCGTCCAGCTTTTTATCCTTATAGGTAATCTGGCCACCGCCTTCGGGATGAAACCGCACCGTTTTTTCGATAGCGGGGTACTCGCTTTTGAGCGCATCGGCAAAGCGGGCCGAGGTAGGTGCCAGGTTCAGACTGCCGCCCGGCCAGCTGGCGTGGTGTACCACCCGAACGATCCGATCGGCGTTGGCATGAAACCGATCGTAACTCAGCTCGTGAATAACATACAGACTCATCAGCCCAACGGCCGCAATGCCGACGCCCATACCCCCCATGTTGAGCCCGCTGAACAGCCGGTTTTTCCACAAGTTGCGGAGCGCGATTTTCAGATAATTACGAACCATGAGTCTGCAATGTTTAGATACGAACCTGTGTCTCTGTACCACCAAAACCTGTACCATAAAGCCAACATACTGACAATCAGTCAATAACCAACACAACCAAACACGCATTCTGTCCGGAAATGGACAGCGCTTCGTACAGTTGCGGACAGCCATAGGCAGACAACATAGTAGCCCCGGCGCCCAATCCAGCCCACCATACGGAACAAAGCCCGTGCTTTACTTTCGGGTTTATTCCGGCTAACCCAGTGGTTACCGGATCAGCCGGAATAAACCCGTCCTCTACGCCAGTGCGGCCCGGATGGCTGCTTCTACGGGCGAGTAGGTCGCTTTTTCGACGGTTGGCTCCAGCTCACGACGCAGCAGCAGCGGAGGCTGGGCCAGAAATCGGGGAGCGGTGCCGTGGTGCGGCTGAGCCGCGTGGGCCAGAAACGGATGACACAGGTAAACCGTGCCGGCTTTTCCGGTGGCAACAACCTCGTCCCGCGCCGGCAGCCGGGGCAGCTGCTCAGCCAGCTCTATGAACGAGAGGCCCTGCTCACCGGCGGGTTCCAGCAGCTGCGCAACGTCCTGGTGAGACCCAACCCGAATGCGGGTAGGCGCGTCGTGTTCGCCCACGTCGGAGAACAGAAACAGCATCAGCAAACCACGCCCGGTCGATCGGACGTTGACCCGCCACTCAACATAATTGGCCGGATCGGCGCCCGGAAAGCTCGCATCGACGTGCCAGCCGGTATCGCCCGGATCGGTTGCCGACGGGAAACGAACGGGAAACGAACCCATGCTGCGGCACGGAATCCAGTAATCAGGCCCGACCAGCTGGTCGAAGGCGCGATGCAGCACCGCCGTGTTGGCGGCCTCCTGAAAAGGGGGCTGGCTGTACATCCCGAGCCGGACCACCGGCTCCAGCCAGGTTGCCGGGTCATCGGGCTCAGCCTGCATATCGGCCCAGAGAATCGTACGCGCTTGCTGCGCGGTTTCGGCCGTAAAGGCCTGATCTATACGAACAAATCCATCCCGGATAAACTGTTCGACCTGTTGGTTGGTGAGTTGATCGCCCATGAGGAATCAGTAGAATACTAGCGTTGACTGGCCGGTTATGCGCTGCCCCGACCCATACCGATGCCGTTGGCCACGAGCCAGCTTCAGTTAGGCAGATGAGACAGTCGGAACCCCGTTCAGCTGACGGGCCGAACCGGCGTATATACTGGAGAAAAGACAAAAGAAATAATGGGGCCCGGGATCAGGGCCGCCTGTCTGGAAAAGCAGGCAAGTGAAGTTTATAACATGGGTGCCATCCTCATGGGGCGAATATAGCAAAAACCCCGTTGCGGGTAAAAACATGGACGCTAATCGGACCCCAGTCCCTCGCGGCCCGCCAACGCCAAACAAACCGCGGCAGCCACCTGCGTACCGCCTGACACAGCGCCCGGAGGAAGTTGCCTGTGAGGCTAACCAACTCAATCAGACGACCGAATCGTTGTCAACTAATTCATAGTTGATCAATATAGACTGTATTTAAACTCAATTCAGTAGACGTATGTCAAATTAAGGTCAACATCTTCTCTTTATTTACATCGAACCTACAAATTGTGCTGTTTATTTGGCAAGGATTGACTAATGCTGACTGTATTTTGATTTTAATTTCCTTTTAATATATCAACACTATAGCTTTGATTTTTAGGATTATTCTACTTGTAAATTGAATGATAACAACCCAATATGAACCGCTCTTTTCTCCTCTACTTTTTACTCCATCCTAAACAGTCAGCATTATGAGACGATCAGTACAAAGGTATACTGCCCGTAAAATGACAGCGTACGCCCTCATTCCGCTGGCCTGCGCTATGCCGTGTAAAGACGCGCTGGCCAGACCGACGGCCCTGAAATTTCGGACGGAAGGTTGGCACGCCATACCCCGGCACGCCGATGTGGTTGTCTCAGGAAAAGTAACTGACGACAAGGGAGAGGCCCTGCCCGGCGTCAACGTGGTGATCAAAGGATCGACCCGCGGCAGCACTACCGACGCGCAGGGACTTTTCTCCATTACGGTGCCGGACCCGAACACGGTACTCGTTTTCTCCTTCGTGGGGTATCGCACCCAGGAGATCGTTGCCGGTAACGCCAGTCAGCTCGCCATCAAGCTGGTGGCCGATGATCAGTCGCTCGACGAAGTGGTGGTAGTGGGCTACGGCACCCAGTCGCGTGGCACCGTAACGGGTTCGGTAGCGTCGGTAAAAGCCGAAGAGATTATCCGGACGCCGGCCGTTGCGGCTACCAGTGCGCTGGTGGGTCGCGTTCCGGGTATTACGGCCCGACAAACCGACGCCCGGCCCGGTGGCGGTACGAATATCCAGATCCGGAATATGGGCGCTCCGCTCTACGTCATCGACGGCATTGTGGCCGATGTGGGTCAGTTCAACAACTTAGGCATCAACGACATTGAGAACATTTCCATTCTGAAAGACGGCTCAGCCGCTATTTATGGTCTGCGGGCCGCCAACGGGGTTGTGCTGGTTACCACCAAACGCGGCAAAGCCGGTCAGAAACCCGTCATCAGCCTGTCGGGCTACTACGGTCTGCAGAACTTCACCCGCTACCCGCGCCCGGCCAACGCCTACCAGCACGTTCGGGCCCTGGCCGAGTCGGACCAGAACCGGGGCATTCCGACGACCATTACCCCTACCGAGCTGGAAAAATGGCGGATCGGCACCGAGAAAGGGTTCCAGAGCTTCGATTACTACGACATGGTCATGCGCCCCAACGTGCCGCAGGCCTACCTGAACGGCAGCGTATCGGGCGGGTCGGAGAACGTCACCTACTACGTATCGGCCAGCCACCTGACCCAGGATGCCCTGATCCGGGACTATAACTTCAAGCGGAGCAACTTCCAGGCTAACGTCGAAGCCGGCCTCAGCAAAAAGCTCCGGATCGGTACGCAGATCAGCGGCCGGATCGAAGACCGTTTTCAGGTCGGGGTGCCGGGCCTGGACGATTATTTCAACCCGTTCCTGAGTATTTTCTCAATGTGGCCCACCGAGCGGCCCTACGCCAACGACAACCCGAAGTACATCAACCAGACGCACAACGTAAACGTAAACCCGGCTACCTATCGCAAAGAGGTGACGGGCTACATCAACGAAACCTGGCGGGCCGTTAAAGCCAACTTCACCGCGCAGTACGACTTCGATTTTGGCCTGAGCGTGAAAGGTACCTACTCCTACAACTTCACCAACTTCGACTTCGACGGCTTCGAGTACACCTACGATGCCTACACCTACGACGCAGCCACCGATACCTACAACGCGGTGCCGGGCGGGGGGAACCAGAACCCCTGGCGCGAACGGCGGAAGCGCAACGTGGCCGACCGATTCATGCAGATGCAGGCTACTTACAACAAGCAGCTGGGCGATCACAGCCTGGCCGCGGTGGCTGCCTACGAACGCTACGACACCGATAACAAATACATGGTCGTGCATACGGTTCCGCCCAATAACTACATCCCGCTGATGTCGTTTGCCAACCAGGACCTGCTCATCGACGAGTGGAACGTGACGGCGCGGGCGGGCTACATTGGCCGGTTCAACTACAACTACAAACAGCGGTACCTGGTCGAGCTGCTGGGTCGGTATGACGGGTCGTTCCTGTTTGCGCCCGGTCGCCGGTACGGGTTCTTCCCCGGCGCGTCGCTGGGCTGGCGGGTGAGCGAAGAGCCGTTCTTCAAGGAAAACCTGGGCAATACGCTCAGCGAGCTGAAACTGCGGGCCAGCTACGGCCGCACCGGTAGCGACCTGATCAACGACAATTTCATTGTGGCGCCGTTCAGCTACCTGCCCGGCTACAACTTCCTGGCGGGCAGTGCCATCTTCAATGGCAACTACGTAATCGGGGTTCAGCCGCGCGGCCTGCCCATCACCACCCTGTCGTGGGTCAACAACATCTCGACCAACGTAGGGATCGACTTCGGGCTGCTGGGCGGCAAGATTTCGGGTCAGTTCGACGTATTCGAGCGGAAGCGGTCGGGACTGCCTGCCGCGCAGTATGACGTACTGCTCCCCAGCGAAGTGGGCTACACCCTGCCAAACGCCAACCTCAACTCCGACGCCATTCGGGGCGTAGAAGGGGCGCTGTCCTACACAGGCAAAGCGGGTGAGCTGACCTATACCGTGGGGGGTAACGCTACTCTGGCGCGACAGCGGAGCCTGGACATCTACAAACCCCGCTTCGGCAACTCCTGGGATCAGTACCGCAACTCGGCCGTTGACCGCTGGTCGGCCATCAACTGGGGTTATCAGGTAGTAGGCCGTTTCCAGTCGCAGCAGGAGATCGACGATTACCGCGTCGATAACGACGGCCAGGGCAACCGCACCCAGCTACCCGGCGATTTCATCTACAAGGACGTCAACGGCGATGGGGTTATCAACGGCCTCGACGAGCGGCCCATCGGCTATGCCGAAGGCGCTACGCCCTACTTCAACTACGCCTTCAACGGTACGCTGGGCTACCGGGGCTTTACGCTCCAGGTCGATGTGGTGGGCGCGGGTCTGCAAACGTTCCGGCGCGAGGTGGAGCAGAAAATTCCGTTCCAGAACAACGGGACCTCGCCCAACTACCTCTTCGAAGACCGCTGGCACCGCGCCGACCCGTTCAATAACGACAGTCCGTGGGTGGCCGGTACCTATCCCGCCGTTCGGAAAGACAGCCCGAGCCACGTGAACTACAGCCGCCGGAGCGACTTCTGGGTCACCAACGTACGTTACCTGCGCCTGCGCAACCTCGAAATCGGCTACAACATTCCCAAGCCCTTCCTGAGCAAGATTGGCGTATCGGCCATGAAGGTCTACATCAACGGCACCAACCTGGTATCGTTCGACAACCTGAAAGCCATTCAGGTCGACCCCGAAATCTCGTCGAACGGCGCGCTGGTTTATCCGCCCCAGCGGTTGTATAACGCCGGTTTTGCGCTGAGTTTCTAACCCTCACAAACGACTTTACGCATGAAGCCTATTCATAAATTCCTGTCGATCGGCCTGCTGACCCTCAGCCTGACGGCCTGCAAAGAAGACTTTCTGGAACGCCAGCCGCCCAATATCATTCTGGAGAGCCAGGTCTGGAACGACCCTAAACTGATTACGAGCCTGCTGGCCAACTACTACGACCGGCTCCCCGCTCATACCCAGATCGATAACGGCTGGGATCAGTTTGCCGCCTACGACGAAGCGTCCTGGTCGGGCAACAACGACGGCCCCAACAACATCATCTCGTACGGCTTCGAGCGCTGGCGGCTCTGGGACTACGGCCTGATTCGGGATATCAACCTCGCGCTGGAGAACATCGAAACCAAAAGTACGGCGCTGACGGCGGCTCAGAAAACCCAGTTTTCGGCCGAGTTCCGGTTCCTGCGGGCCTTTATGTACTTCGAGCTGGTGAAGCGGATGGGTGGCGTACCGATCATTACCAAACAGCTCATCTACGACTTCAGCGGCAACCCAAGTTCGCTCCAGTTCCCGCGCAATAAAGAGTCGGAGGTGTATGACTTCATTGCCAGCGAACTCGATGCGGTGAAGAACGACCTGGGCAATACGGGCAGCAACACCCGCGCCAACCGCTATACGGCCATGGCGCTGAAGAGCCGGGCCATGCTTTACGCCGGGTCGATCGCTAAATACAACAACCGCATGGGTGCGCCGATCAGCACACCGGGTGGGGAGGTTGGCATTCCGGCCGCCCGGGCGCAGGAGTACTATACCAAAGCGCTGGAAGCCGCCAAAGAAGTGATTGCCGGTCCCTATCGGCTCTACCGGGTCAATCCCAACCTGGGCGAAAACTTCTTCGAGGCCATCACCAAAAAGCTGAACAACTCGGAGGTTATCCTGGCCAAGGATTTCCTGACGGCCAAAGACAAACGGCACGGGTTCACCTACGACAACATTGCCCGTAACGTCCGCGAAGACAACCTCTCGTCGTCGAACATTACGCCCACCCTGAACCTGGTCGAGGATTTCGAATACCTCGACGGCAGCTCGGGCGAGCTGAAAACCCGCACCCCCGACGACCGCGACTTTATCTATTACGATAACCTCAGCGGGCCGTTTGCCAACAAAGATGCCCGGCTCTACGGTACCGTTATCTACCCCGGCACCAGTTTCCGGGGGCAGGAGGTGCAGATTCAGGCTGGCGTTATGGTCTGGAATGCCACCAGCAACAACTACCAGGTAGTAGAAGGCAACACCCTGGGCCAGGTTTATACCGACGGGAAACTCCTGACGGGTACGTCGGGGCCGCAGCGGTCGCAGACCGAGGTGTCGAATACGGGTTTCTACATGCGGAAATACATCGATCCAACGCCCCTGGCGAGTACCCGCGGTATCCGCAGCGATATGTGGTGGGTGCGGTTCCGGCTGGGCGAGATTCTGCTCAACGCAGCCGAAGCAGCCTTTGAGCTAGGCCAGACGGGCGAAGCGCTGACCTACGTCAACCAGGTGCGCGAACGGGCGGGCTTCCCGGCCAACAGCCTGACCACGCTGACCCTGGCCCGGCTCCAGAACGAACGGCGGGTCGAGCTGGCCTTTGAAGACCACCGCGTCTGGGATCTGAAGCGCTGGCGCATTGCCCATGAGATCTGGAACGGTAACGCCACCAATCCCGATGCCGTCATGTACGCCCTCTACCCCTACCGCATCGTGCGCCCCGGCGACCCACGCGATGGCAAGTACGTGTTCGTGAAGCTGGTAGCGCCCCGTTTCCGCGCTCCGCGCCTGTTCCAGCTGGGTAACTACTACGCATCCATCGATCAGGCGGTGATCAACAACAACCCGAAAATTGTTCGTAATCCTTTCCATTAACGATCATGAAAGCTATTTATATGGGCCTGCTGGCGGCTCTGACCCTGCTGGCCGGCTGCGCGAAAGACAACTTCGAACCGCCTACCTCCACCATTACGGGCCGGGTCATCTACGACAACCAGCCGGTTGGGGTTCGTACCAACGGGGTTCAGCTGGAGCTGTGGCAACCGGGATTTCAGCTGTTTACCAAAATTCCGGTATACATCGCGCAGGATGGCACCTTCTCGGCCACGGTCTTCGATGGGGACTACAAACTGGTTCGGCTGCGGGGCAACGGGCCGTGGGTCGATAATACCGATACGATTCCGGTACAGGTGCGCGGGGCGGCTCAGATCGACGTGCCGGTACAGCCGTTCTTCGTGATCCGCAACCCGACCATGCAGAAAAGCGGGACCAGCCTGACGGCCACCGCCACTGTGGCGCAGGTGGTAACCGGTCGCGCCATTGAGCGGGCTACCCTCTATGTCAGCACCACCCAGTACGTAGACATCAATAACAACGCCGGGTCGGTTAGTCTGACCGGGGCGGCCCTGGCCGACCTGACCAAGCCGCTGTCGTTCTCGATGGCGCCACCCGCATCGGTCGTGGCCAAGGGATACTGCTACGCGCGGCTGGGCGTCAAAACCGTTGGCGTGGCCGAGATGATTTATACGCCGGTACAGAAAATTACGCTGTAAATCAACCCCAACACCGAACCGGCTGAAAGTGATCCCGTTTACTTTCAGCCGGTTTTCTGTTTTGTTTATGTCTAACCCCGTCCTGCTATGACCAGATTCTACACGCTCCTGCTCGTACTGCTGACCCTGCTCGGACGCTTCGCTGCGCAGGCTCAGGAAGCGCCCCTCACCACCCACGACCCGAGTACGATCCTGAAAGCAGCCGGTCGCTACTGGTATTTCTCGACCGGAAACGGCATTCAGGTCGTCAGCTCTGCCGACCTGCGAAGCTGGAAATCCGAAAAACCGATCTTCGAAAAAAATACCTGGCCCGGCTGGGTCGACAGTACCGTAAGGGGATTTAAAGGTCATTTCTGGGCGCCCGACGCCATCCGCATGAACGGAAACTATTACCTCTATTACTCCTGCTCCACGTTTGGCTCGCCGGTATCGGCTATCGGGGTTGCCACCTCACCGGTGCTCGACCCGCAGTCGCCGGCCTACCGCTGGACCGATCAGGGTATGGTGGTATCCTCCAAAGTCAGAACCGACATCAACGCCATCGACCCCAGCCTCATGCGCGATACGGACGGTCGGGTGTATATGGTCTACGGCTCCTTTCACGGGGGCATCGGCGCGGCCGAAATCGATACGACAACCGGTAAAATCAGAGCCGGCACCCCGGTGAAAACGGTGGCGGGTGGGCGTCAGTCCGACTGGGAAGCGGCTGCGCTGATCAAAGAAGGCAACTTCTACTACCTGTTTGCCAACAACGGCCTGTGCTGCAAGGGTATCAACAGTACCTATTATCTGGTGGTCGGGCGGTCGTCGAGTCCGCTCGGGCCGTTTGTCGACCGGTCGGGCCGCGACCTGACGGCCGGGGGTGGTACGCTCGTGCTGCGCACCGAAGGCAACTACCTGGGGCCGGGCCACGTGGGGCTGCTTCGCGACGGAGGGCGTAACCTGGTATCGATTCATGTCTACGATCCGAACGATCGGGGCAAATCCAAACTGGCGTTCTGTCAACTCAGCTTTCAGAACGGCTGGCCTATACTGACGCCCGAACGATTTGGTACGGACTAACCCGCCGGTTTAACCGCAGCCGGTCCGGATCGGTTATAACCCTATGCAGCCACCAACCGACCGACACTGGCAAACGATCTCCATACCAGCTTCTGATTTCAGCGAGCGACTCAGGCAGCTGAGCCTCAGCCAGTCGCCGGCGGGTTCGGTCTACTCCCGGCTGGCGCTGATTCATCGGGTGGCCAGCGCCTACGCCACCGAAGCCGCCAACCAGGCCGGCGTTTTTCCGACCGATCTGCAGATCGAAGAACTAACCGACCCGCCCCTGTACGAGCTGCCCCCCGACCCCGACCCGGTGATCATCCAGTTCAGTTACCAGGCAGCCTGACTTTACCGGCTTCCGGCGTCGTCGTTCTGTACTTTGCGGCTCTGCTTGCCTCCCGAACTCATCTGCCCGAAGCGCCACTCGAACGCCAGCCGGGCCGAGCGCGACACGAAGAAGAACCGCGTATCCGACTCGAACGTGGGGGCCGACTGGCGCAGGCGCTGCGACACGCCCCGGTTGAAGGGATTGTTGACACCCAGCGTCAGACTCGCCTTTTTGTTCATCATCTCCCGTTTCAGCGCGAAGCCGTACCAGTAAAAACTCGACCCTTTCCCCTGTAAATTGACCCAGCCCGAGTTGAAATTCCCGTTGGCCTGAAAGGTGTAGTTGTGCGGCATCTTGTACGTGCTGCTGATGTTGGCGTTACCCACCAGGCCGCTGTTGCGCTGGTTCAGCATGGGGCTGTTCAGGTCGACGTACCGAACATCCAGGCCACCGTTCAGGGTCCAGGTTTTGGTAGCCTGGCCCGACAGGTTCATGTTCATGCCGTAGGCGATGCGCCGGGCAATGTTCTGCGGTTTGCTGAGAGCAATCCCCGCTTCGTCGACCGTCCGCACGTATTCGATGGCGTTGTTGGTCATGCGCCAGTAAAAGGCCGTATTGACCGACAGGTTCGATTTGGTGGTGACGCTATGCCCCAGTTCGATGGCGTGGTTCAGTTCGGGGTCCAGATAGGGGTTGCCCGTCTGCAGGTTGCGCGGATCGCTGGCGTTGACCCAGGGGTTGAGGAACCAGAGCTGCGGCCGCTGAATCCGCTGGGTGTAGCTCGTTTTCAGGGTGTGGGTTTTTAGCCCTTTCGAGATCGTTACGCTCGGTATCAGGTTGGTATACTGGTTGGTCAGCGTGGTCTGGGTCGTCAGAAAATTACCGTCGATAAAGGTCCGTTCGAGCCGGGCGCCCAGGTTGAGGGTCCATTTCTGTTTGGTTTCGACCCGAAGCGCGGTATAGCCCGAAACGATCCGCTGGTTGTAATCAAAGTCGTTCGACTGGCGGGGGTCCGGCACCAGCGGCAGCTGCCCATCCAGCGACTCCTCGACCCGGTATTCGCTGCCGATATCGCGCCGGATCGCCTTCAGGCCCGTTTCGAGTTTGAGCTGGGTGGTGTCGCTGCCGGTGCGGATCAGGAAGGGGTAGGTATAATCGGCCTGAAACGTATACTCTTTGTTGCGGCTGTAGTTGGTGCTGTGTTGCCGGAAACTGAGCTGTTCATTCTCCCCCAGCGTATAGCGGTCGGTGTCGTAGAAATAGTTGTCCGGCATGCGGCTGTACTGGGTCAGCAGGGTAAACTCGGCGGGCGTAGCCACCCCGGCCCGTTTCTGGAAGGTCTTGGTGTAGCCCAGGTCGAACTGGCTGTTGCCGTAGGGGTTGCTGAACCGGATGTCGTTGCGGAAGTTTTGCAGGATGGCCCCCGACGGGTCGGTCAGCCGGTTGATCTGGGTGCTGTTGTTGGGATAATAGCCCCCCCAGGCGTTGGCCGAAAAGTTGATGCGGCTGGTTGAGTCCGGGTCGTAGTCGAGGCTCAGCTCGCCGTAGCCGCCGGTGCCGGTATTGTCGGCGGTGCTGCGCTGGAAGAGGTAGTTCAGCGGCTGCCCGGCCAGCAGGGTCGCACGGGTGGTCTGCACCTCCCGTATGTTGCGAAACTGGTAGCCGTTGGCCGACAGCGAAAAGCCGATCTTTTTAGTTTTCAGGGCCAGCTTGGTATTCGTACTGCGGTTCAGGTTCCCCAGCGAGGCCATGATCGAGCCGTTGAACCCCTGCAGCGCCTTTTTGGTGATGATGTTGATAATACCCGCGGCCCCTTCGGCATCGTATTTAGCGCCGGGGCTGGTAATGACCTCCACCGACTTGATATTGTCGGCGGGCATCTGTTTGAGCGCGTCGGCCAGGTTGCGGGCCATCATGGCCGAGGGTTTGCCGTTGATCAACACCCTGATGTTGCTGTTGCCCCGCATCTGAATGTTACCGTCCAGATCCAGACTCAGCGACGGCACCTTGCGCAGCACATCGGCCGCCGAACCGCCTGCGTTCGAAATATCTTTTTCGGCATTATAAACCAGCCGGTCCCCTTTTTCTTCGATCAGCGCTTTCTGAGCGGCTACCGTCACCTCGCCCAGCGTACGGCTCTCCGACCGCAGCCGAAGCCCGCTCAGCCGAACCGACGGCTGGTCGGCCCGCAGCACGAGCGACTGGCTCCGGGCCTGGTACCCCACCGATGAAAGCGTAAGCGTATAGCTGCCCAGCGGCAGGTTGGGCAGCGCAAACACCCCGGCACTATCGGTCGTCACGCCCGCAATCAGGGTGGCGGCATCCCGCACAGCCACCGTCGCAAACGGCACGGGCAGAGCCGTTGTTGAGTCGATGAGCGACCCGGTTACGCTGGCGGTCGGGCTGGATTGGGCCAAAGCATTCCCAACCCATAGCGCCAGGGCGGCTACGGTACATAAACGTTTCATAAGAGGTTGGCTTAAACTGGGGTGAGACGGGGCCTATCAGGCCTGAAAGGCCTGCAGGACCTTTCAGGCTGTCATGAACCTGTGTTTATCGGTTTTTACCAAAGAGACGATAAACAACTTAGTGTTGCATCGGCGGCTGGGAACCGGCCAATTATTTTTCTTTCCGCAGGTAAATGTTGTTGCTGATCGACTCCAGCCGCACCTGCGGGCCACCGCTGAGGAGTGTACCTTCCAGCGTGTAGCCTACTAACGGATTTTTGGGGCGCTTTCCTTTGAAATCGATCGTCAGGTCAGAATACACTTCGCCCGTAATGGTTTTCATGGCTACGTTGGCCCCTTTCGAGCCCGGCCAGCTCATATCGACGAACCCACTGATCGACTTCGCCGACACGGCACTCGTAGCGCCCTTGATGTGGATATTCCCCGAAATAGTTTCGACGCGCAGGGGGGCTTTTCTGGGCAGAAAGACCGTGTAGTTGATCGTGCTGCATATCGAATGGGAGGTGCCGTCTTTGTCGGTCCGCCAGGTAGATTGGCGGTTGCCGGGGCAATCCTCGGACCGGCCCTGTTTGATCCGTTCATGGTCAAAATCGGTCGTGATGCTGACCGCGTCCGCCGTCGATTCGGTACTGACCTCCAGCGCATCGTTGAGTTTGCCGTTGTTGATCGTAACCGCAATCCGCATCGACACCTCGGACTTATCCCAGTACTGTACGTCGATGCTGTCGCCAAACTTCAGATTAAGGTGCACGGCCTGACCGGCCGAGAGCGGCAACGTTTTGGTAATGATTTTCTGGGAGAAAACGGGTTTGGCCAGAAACAGAACCAGGAGCAGAAGCAAGTGATTTTTCATAATTGCAGGAGAAAGAGGAAAAGAGAGTGGGACAAACGCTTATTTCTGCTTGCGGATGAAGATGTCGCTGGAGATGGTTTTGAGCCGTAGCTCCACTCCGCCCCCGTTTGCAGTGCCGTTGATGACGTGGCCGCCCCCCATGCGGTTCAGGCCGTCTTTTTTGGCCATACCCAGGTCGAAGTCGGTATACATTTCGCCGTTGATGGAGTTCAGTTTGAAGCTGGCTTTGGTGCTGGCCGGCAGGGTGACGTCGATGTCTCCGCTAATGGTCGAAATGGCGGTAGGCTTGCTCTGATTCAGCGTCGAATACACCACTTTGACTTCGCCGTTGGTCGAGTTGGCCACGACGGGACCCGTCACATTGACCAGGCTGATGTTGCCGTTCAGCGTTTTGACTTCGAGGTCGCCATCCATATTCTGAATGTGTACATTGCCGTTGCTACCCCAGTTGACCTGTTCGTACAGGATAGCGGCTTTGTTAGGTACGCGGATCGTATACGCCATGTGCCGGCGCGACGCTTTCTCGACTCTGACGGTATTGCCTTCTGTCGTTACGGCCAGTCCGATGCCGGTATTGTCGACGGCCGAGTTGTACAGCGGCCGCAGCCCTTTTGCCTGCTCCGGGGGCGCTTCCATCTTACTCTGGGTCTGGATCACCAGTTCGTTGCCGTTGTAACCCTCAATTTTCAGATTGCTGGCGTCCAGCATGAGCATCACTTTCTGATCGCCATTGTTAGCCAGTTTCGTCTTGTACTCCTGCGCATACAGCACAGTCCATTGCCATAGGCATCCGATGCCTAGTAACAGCATTTTTTTCATAAGAATATGTGGTTGACTAGTTAATACAAATGATGTTCAGTGGTCCCGCCACGCCATGCCCCCCCACCGTGGTCCGTGTCCCCACGGACCACTCTCGCGACAGCAAGACCATCCGGTCAGGTGGTCCGTGGGGACACGGACCACGGTGACGCACGACGGACACGGACCACGGTGATGGCGCCGATCACGATGTCGAGCGAGCAACCTGGCTCAGGGCTCCGGCGCCCTCTTCGGCTTTGAGCCGGACAATGTCGAGCACCTGCTGGTTGCGGGCGAGTCGCTGCATGTCGGCGGCTGCCCGTTTTTCCTTGATCGCCACCAGCGCGTCGATCAGGGTAAGCTGCACATTCGGATCTTTCTGTATCCGCAGTGATTGAATGAGCGCTTCGCGAACGCCTTCTTCCTGCTCAAAGCGCACAAGAGCCTGGCAGGCCGCCAGCCTGACGTTGACATTCGCGTCGAAGTTGAGCGTGTTGATAAGCAACTGCGTAATCTCGCGGTCGGCCCGGTCCAGCTCGGCGCTCTGGTTGATGGCGTGGATCCGATCGCTGGCCGACGTTTGCGCCACTGCATCGAACGCCAGCGTTTTCCGGATCGACTCGCCAGCCGGATGCCCGGTCGTTGCCAGCTCGACCGACTCGGCGGCATCAGGCGACTGGCGCGAGTAGAACTGCCCGCCCGCAAACCCGATCAGCAGCAGCGCCACCCCGGCGGCCAGCCGCATACCCCAGGTAGTCAGTTGCCGAACCCGGCCCATGGCCCGTACGGGTTGCGGGACCAGTTTCTGATCCAGCCGGGTGGTGAAGTCGGGCGACAGCTGCCCGGCCCTGGCGCTGGTCACGTACTGAAACAGCGACGCATGGGGCAGCAGGTGGTCTGGTATCGATTCGGTATGCTGAAAATAGGCGCGCAGTTGATTCTCTTCATCCAGCGTGGTTTCGCCTTCATAATAACGGGCCAGCAACTGGTCAATAGTCGGCTTCATAGTCGTTCAGTTTAAGGTAACCGTCCCGCAGTCGTTGCCGGGCCCGCGAGAGCGCAACCCGGATCGCGTTGATCGACAGCCCGGTTACCTGCTCAATTTCCTCGAAGGAGTACTCTTCTACATCCCGCAGATGGAGTACCAGCTTCTGCACATCGGGTAGCTGATCGATCAGCTGCCGCATCCGGTCGGCACTGTCGGCCAGCTCCAGTTGCCGATAAGGCGAGAGCTGGCTGGCGGCCACGCTGCCCAGATCCGCCTTGTCGACGTTTTTTTGCCGGGCGTGTGACTTGAGCCGGTCCAGACACAGATTCTTCGTCATTTGTACTGCCAGGGCTTCTACGCTCTGGTACGTATTCAGCTGCTGCCGGTTCGACCACAGCCGCATCAGCACATCCTGCAACGCATCCTCGGCATCTTCGCGGTTGCGCAAAAACATCGTAGCCAGCCGGAAGAGTCGATTCTGAATGGGCAGAATCTGTTGTTTGAACGCCTGTAGATCCATGTCATGAGCAAAGACGACCGAGCCGGCAAAACATTACAGCGCCGACCACTTCTTTTTCAAGCCCGGTCAGGCAGGCCGCTTTTTCGGCCTGATCGGCGGGTAGTTCTGCAAACGGCATACGATTTGCGGGTAATCATGAGTCAGCTGCCCGGTTACTTCCACAAAACAACCAGTCAGATGGCAATCACAATAAAGTAAATCAGGAAACCCACTGTAAAACGCAAATCATGAAATCGACCCTATCTATTGCCCTATTGTGTTTAGTTATGGCCTGTTCAGGTAAAAAGTCTGGCACCGGGGAGTCTGAGCAGGCTTCGGAAAAGCCCGATTCACCGGTAATGGTCGGGAACGACGTCGACCCCAGCGGCTGCAAAGGATCGGCTGGCTATACCTGGTCGGCCGTAAAGAAAAAGTGTATCCGCTTTTTTGAAGAAGGCACCCCGTTTGAGAAATACGAATCGACGGCCCCCGAAAATCCGGTCACTACCGCCTATGTCGTTCTGTCTGACGACCATTCCAAAGCGGAAGTCTTTTTCGGCGAAACGGATAAACCCGCTGTTTTGGAAAAGAAAGAGGTAGTTGAAGGCGAAACGATGCCTATACTCTTCGAGAACGAAGACGAACAGCTCAAAATCAGGTTTTACAAGGATACGTATCAGATTCTGTTTCAGGATTCCATACGATTCACACAGGACTACTCGTTCAAAAACGGTCTGGCGGAGAAGCTGGAAAAAACAAAATAAGTACCTGATCAATAGCGTCTATTGCCAGAAGGCCTGCAGGTGCCCGGTTTACGGGCGTCCTGCAGGCCTTCTGGCGTATCAGGGCGTACTGGTTCCCGAACCTGTCTGGCTCATAAGCATAAGCAGGCGTTGGCAGCGGGGTTGTCGGGGTACCTCCGCGACTGGCCGGAACAAATTCACGGCCCGCACACTTAGCTGATACATAACGGATTGAACAAGACTCGCCAAGGTCCGGCAAGATTGCATGGTAGTTGAACCGTATAAAGAATCCTGGGTCGGAGACTTCAGCGCCCTGAAACGGGTGCTTGAGGAAGCGCTGACAAACCTGCCCGTTTCCGTTGAACACGTAGGCAGTACGTCGGTTCCGGGGCTGGCAGCCAAACCAGTCATCGATATCGATCTGATCTTCGATCAGCCGATAGTCTTTGATGATATCAAAAGCAGGCTCGAAGCGATTGGGTACTACCATGCTGGCGATCAGGGCATTGCTGGCCGGGAGGTATTCAAGCGCGCCCACGCTGACCCTGCCCATACTGTACTCGATTCCATCCCCCACCACCTGTACGTTTGCCGGGCCGACAGTGACGAATGGCAGAAACACCGGCTGTTCAGAAACTATCTGATTGCCCACGAGGACGCCAGAGCGCACTACCAGCGGTTAAAATATGACCTTGCCCGGGCCGCCAACCAGGACCGAAAGCGCTACGCCCAGCTGAAAGAGCAGCAGGCAACGGCATTCATCAACGACATCATCGAAAAAGCCCGGCTAGACGAAACACGAACCGATTCTAATCGGCTTTCTTGATTGTTATTAGAATCGGACAACCGGAACGGCCGGGTAAATTACTGAACCAGATTACTTAATGGTCAATACTTCGGCTGCAACTGCCTTCAGCAAATCATTATTCGTAGACGAACGCCGTCCGGTACGATACCCGTTTATAAGGTGTCGTACCGGACGGCGTTCGTTGTGTCAGGGTTTACAGCAGCTTGTCCGGGGTGATCGGCAGTTCGCGGATTCGTTTGCCGGTGGCGTTGAAGATGGCGTTGGCTACGGCGGCTGCTACCCCAACGATGCCCACTTCGCCGATGCCTTTAATCCCCATCCGGTTGGCTTTCTGGTCGTCTTCCCGGATAAAAATAGCCTCCATCTCGCCAATGTCGAGGTTGGCCGGTACGTGGTAGTCGGCGAAGGAGCGGGTGACGAAGTTGCCCCAGCGCGGGTCCACCACCGACTCTTCCGTCAGGGCCATGCCGATGCCCCAGATGTTGCCGCCGATGATCTGCGAACGGGCCGTTTTCGGGTTCAGGATCGTACCCGCGCCGGTTACGGCCAGGAATCGGTTGACCCGAACCATGCCCGTAAACCGGTTTACGGCCACTTCTGCAAAGTTGGCGTTGAAACTATGGGCCGAGTACTCCTCCGCGCTCTCCAGCGGTTTGGCATCGATACGGGTCTGGAAGTCGGTCAGCTTTTCGGAAAGCATCAGCTGCGACGCCGTCGGACGGGCAAAAAACTGCTTGCCGGACCGAGCCAGCAACTCGTCGGTGATTTTCTGACAGGCATCGTTTACGGCGTTGGCGTAACTCGACGCCCCTACCGACCCCACAGCCCCGGCCGCCGGCGGCAGGTCCGAATCGCCGATGACGACCTTCACCTGGTTGAGCGGCAGGCCCAGGGCGTCGGCGGCTGTCTGGGCCAGAATCGTATAGGTGCCGGTTCCCAGATCGGCCGCGGCCAGCTCGACCGTGGCCATGACGTCGTTGCCGGTGCGTTTCAGCTTCACGATGGCCGAGGTGGGGCGCTGATGCGCGGGGTACGTACCGCAGGATACGCCATAGCCGATCAGGTAGTTGCCCTGCTGGTTCTGGCCCGGCTCGGGCTTGCGCCTGTCCCAGCCAAAGGCTTTGGCTCCTACCTGCAGGCACTGTACCGTTGTGCGCGACGACCAGGGTTTGCCGTTAGAGGGGTCGCGTTCGGGCTCGTTTTTAAGGCGCAGCTCGATCGGATCCATCTTCAGCTTATGGGCCAGCTCGTCCATAGCCGACTCGAGCGCGAAGCTCCCCGTCGATTTGCCGGGGCCGCGCGTGTAGGTTGGCAGAATTACGTTCATCGGAACAATCCGGTACGTAATCAGCGAGTTGGGCGTGTCGTACATGATCTTCGAGCAGTCGCCACAGGGCTCGATGAACTCGTTTTTGATAGCGCCGTGCGTAGTGGTCTCGTGGGCCAGCGCCGTGAGCTTCCCGTCTTTGGTAGCCGCCAGACTCACCTTCTGATGGTTCCGCTGACGCAGCCCGACCGAGTTCACCATCTGCTGCCGCGTCAGGGCAAGCTTCACCGGCCGGTTGACCTGTCTGGCGGCTACGGCCGTCAGCACCAGGTTGGCCCACTGCCCCCCTTTCGAGCCAAATCCTCCTCCGATATAGGGCGTAACGATACGCACCTGCTCGGGTTTGATGTTCAGGGTTTTGGCCGCTGCGGTTTGCGCACCGTTTACAATCTGCGAGCTGTTATACAGCGTAACGCGATCGCCGGTCCATTCGGCAATGGTGGCGTGGGGTTCCAGCGGGTGGTGGTGCTCGATGGGGGTTTCGTAGACCTCTTCGACCTTGATTTCGGCCTCGCGCAGGGCGGCTTTGACGTCGCCCCGTTTGGCGTCGGCTTTGTCCTTATCCTTGGGCACCGACGCGTTTTTCATCAGCTTCTCGAAATCGGCTTTTGGCTCTTTCCGGTCGTAGGTGACGCTAATCAGGTGCGCAGCGTGTCGGGCCTGCTCGAACGTTTCGGCTACGACCAGCCCGATATGCTGCCCGTGAAATTCGATCTCCGGACTTTGGAGCAGCGCCCCACCCCGGATACCGCCGTCGACGTTCAGTTTCGGCGCATTCTGGTGGGTGATGATGGCCAGCACACCGGGGGCTTTTTCGGCCGCGGCCGTATCGATAGACCGGATGGTGCCGGCCGCGATGGTGCTTTTGAACAGAACGGCATACGCCAGATTCTTCACCGGATAGTCAGTCGAATAGGCCGCTTTTCCGGTCACCTTGGCAATGCCGTCGATGCGGCTGACGGGCGTGCCGGTTAGTTTGTTTTTGTCTTGCATGGCGGTTGGTGAAGGGTTCCTCAGGCTTTGCCTCCGTTCAGGGCCATCTGCAACGCCAGCACTATGCTTCGGTTGCCCAGCTCGACCTTAAACTTGTTATGTTCCAGCGGTTGGGCAGCGGCCATCTCGGCGTCGGCAGCCCGTTTGAAGTTGGCGGGGGTGGCTTCCTGACCGATCAGCATTTTTTCGGCCGTCAGCGCCCGCCACGGTTTATGTGCCACTCCGCCCATTGCGATGCGGGCCTGAACGATGCGGTTGCCCGTTTCGCTCACCTCCAGGGCGGCTGCCACCGAAAGCAGGGCAAAGGCGTAGGACGCCCGGTCGCGCACTTTGAGGTAGTACGACCTGTCGGCAAAGCGATTCTGCGGCAGGTCGATGGCGGTAATCAGCTCACCGTGGGCCAGGTTGGTATCCTGCTCGGGGGTATTGCCGGGGAGCCGGTGGAAATCGGCGAAGGGTATGCTCCGCTCCTGCCCGCTGGCCGTTCTGACCCTGACTACTGCGTCGAGAGCCGCCAGGGCAATGGCCATATCGGAGGGGTAAACGGCCACGCATTTTTCGGACCAGCCGAAGATGGCGTGCAGCCGGTTGATACCTTCCAGTGCGCCACAGCCACTGCCCGGTGCGCGCTTGTTGCAGGGCATCGACACCTCGTAGAAGTACGGACAGCGGGTGCGCTGCAGCAGGTTACCGCCGTTGGTAGCCATGTTGCGGATCTGCCCCGACGCGCCCGCCAGGATGGCCTGGCTAAGCAAGGGGTAGTGCTGGCGGACCAGCGGATGGTTGGCCGCTTCGGTATTCTTGCCCAGTCCGCCAATGGACAGACCGCCTTTGCTGGCGCCCGCCGTTATGGGTTTGATCTCGGCCAGGCTGAGATTGGTTATATCGACGAGGGCCGTGGGGCGTTCGACATCCTCTTTCATCAGGTCGATGAGGTTGGTGCCGCCCGCGAGAAAGCGGGCCGTCGGGTTACCGGCCAGGGCCTGCGTGGCTGCGGCCGGGTCTTTGGCCCTTGTATAGGTGAACGGTCTCATGGAATACGGGGTATAGGGTTAAGCCGAAAACCGGAAGGTCTGCTCTACGGGCTTGCCGCTATGAACCTCCTGAATGGCTGCTACAATATTGGGGTAAGCCCCACACCGGCACAGGTTGCCCGACATGCGCTCCCGAATCTCCTCGGCCGACAGCTGAACCGGGCCTGTTTTCCGGCGCACGTTTTCCGTGACGTAGCTGGCATCGCCCCGCCGGGCTTCGTCCAGCAGCGCCACCGCCGAGCAGATCTGGCCGGGCGTACAGAACCCGCACTGAAAGCCGTCGTGTTTCAGGAACGCTTCCTGCATAGGGTGCAGCTGCGCGCCCGAATCGCCCGCGCGGGATCGACCCGTACCGGTCTGGGCCAGGCCCTCGATCGTTTTTACGGTTTTGCCCTCGCAGCTGGCCGCCAGGGTCAGGCACGACAGCACCCGCTGGCCGTTTACGAGTACCGTGCAGGCACCGCACTGACCGTGGTCGCAGCCTTTCTTGGAACCCGTCAGGTCGAGTCGTTCCCGCAGCGTATCGAGCAGCGTCATGCGCGAGTCGACGGTCAGCTTCCGGGCGGATCCGTTCACGTTCAGGGCCAGGTTGACGCCGTTTTCGATGGCAGCGGCCGACAGCTCTTCGGGCATGGCGCCACTGATCGGTTTGGTAAACAGCTGCTCGGCCACGGCCGACTGAGCGGCCAGCACCCCACCCCCGGCCAGGGTCATCAGCTTCAGGAAGTGCCGCCGGTTGACGCCCGTATCGAGGATTTCGGTCAGGTCTTCGGGCATCAGATCCTCGAAGAGTTTTTTCTCGTCGTCGGACAGGTCCAGGTTTTCGTTTTGGTCCATCGGGCAGTTTGTCAAAGCGTTGTGACTGGTTACTCAGCACAGCCTCATCGGGCATAGAATCACCCCGAAGTAACCACCCGAACGCAGCTATTGTTATGAATTACCTATCAACGGGTACATCAACTTAACCCCCACGCAGCGCTGCGCACCCCACCGGCGAGCCGGGAGAACCCAAGCCGTTTTTTGCGTCCCCGTCAACGATGATGGAAAAACGCCTAGATTGACAGCCGATGAAAGAGATACAGAAAAGCTGGATAGAAAAAGGGTACCGGATGTTCGCGTATGGCGGGCCTCAGGAACTCAAGGTAGAACGGCTGGCCGCGGCTGTGGGCAAGAACAAATCGTCGTTCTATCACCACTTTGCCGATCTGGAAGTGTTCACCAGTATCCTGCTCGACTATCACATGGAGCAGGTTGGCCAGATTGCCCGGAAAGAATCGCAGTGTACATCACTGGACGAGCTGATCGATATTATCGTTACCCACAAACTGGACCTGCTGGTCAATCGACAGTTGCGGATTCATCGGACGAACAAGGAGTTTGAAGCGTGTTTCGTAAAAACGAACCAGCTCACGGTGCCCGCCATCATGGGTATCTGGTCCGCCATCCTGGGTCTGACCGATCAGTCGCACCTGGCCGGGCTGGTACTTACCCTGAGTCTCGATAACTTCTACCTCCAGATAACCGAAGAAACCCTGAACCACGGCTGGCTGACGCAGTATTTCAGCGACCTGCAGGGCCTGGTCCGGGCATTCAGCAAAACCGGAACAGCTTCCCCCGCCGTTCTGGACGGTAGCGTCTAAAACCGGAGGTCTGCTATAACTACCTATGCACCTGCACACAAACCAACTCATCATGCAGGAGACAGTAACAACACAGCAGGCGACAGGATCGTCGCACCGATTTCATAAGTTCTGGATCAAAATCACGGCCCTGGTCGTTGGCGCGTTCGGCCCCGTTTTCTCGTTGGGAACCATGGTCGCTACGGCCGAGCCCGCCCGGCTGACACTGGATCTGTTAAGCTGGCCCATCGATGGCGCCACGACCTATGCCTCGCCCGATACGCGGTTTCTGTCGGCGCTGACGGGCGGGTTTCTCATCGGGTGGGGCGTCATGGTCTGGGCGCTGTCGGTCTGGGTGTATGACAAAGCACCGGAAGCCGTTCGCCGAACCGTTGTCGTGGGCATTCTGGCCTGGTTCGTCTGCGACAGCACTGGTTCCGTTCTGTCGGGCAACCCGTCGAATGTGGTATTCAATATAATCGTGTTGCTGATCGCGATAGGCCCGCTATGGCGCCCGGCCAGCCACTGACCGGCCAGGTAACCATCCATCTGTCCCCACCGGCGGGGTTATCCCGTTATTCAGCCACAGAACACATACCCGGCGGCCCGTTCAGCCAGCGGTGAATACATTTGGGCCCGGCCAATACCGGATAAACTACTGACCAGCAGGGCCGAACATCTTCTTCCGGGCCTGCTGGCCGGTTCCCATTCACCGCCCATGAAAGCTGCCATACACACCCACTACGGACCACCCGAGGTCGTTCAGATCAGGGAGGTCGACAAACCCACGCCCGGCCCCCGCGACCTTCTGATTCGGGTCTATGCGTCGACCGTGAACCGCACCGACTGCGGATTTCGGAGCGCCGAGTACGTAATTTCCCGGTTGTTCAGCGGGCTGCTGCGCCCCAAACAGCAAACGCTCGGCTGCGAGTTTGCCGGCCAGGTCGAAGCCGTTGGCACCGACGTGACGCTCTTTCGCCCCGGCGACCGGGTATTTGGGTTTAACGACAGCCAGTTTGGTGGCCATGCCGAGTACATGACCCTGCCCGAAGACGCGGCCGTAACGACCATTCCCGCCGGACTCGCCTATGACGAAGCCGCGCCCATTGCCGAAGGCGCTCATTACGCGCTCTGCAACATCCGGGCGTCCGGAATAACGCGCGGCCAGAAAGCCCTTGTTTACGGAGCCACCGGCGCCATTGGATCGGCCGCGGTGCAGCTGCTCAGGCAGGCCGGGGTGGTCGTTACGGCGGTGTGCGCCAGCCCGCACGTAGGTCTGGTCCGATCGCTGGGGGCCGACCGGGTTATCGACTACACCCGCGAGGATTTCACCAAAACCGGTGAGGTATTTCAGGTGGTGTTCGATGCCGTTGGCAAAAGCTCTTTCGGGCAGTGCAAACCCATCCTCAGCGAGACGGGCAACTACATATCTACCGAACTCGGCAAAAACGGGGAGAACGTTTTTCGGGCCCTCCTGGCCCCGCTGCAGCGCGGCAAAAAGGTGCTGTTCCCGCTCCCGACAACTACCCGAGACGACATCGTTTTTCTGAGAGACCTGGTCAGCCAGGGAGCGTTCAGGCCTGTTATCGACCGCCGGTATCCGCTGTCGCAGATCGTCGACGCTTATCGGTACGTAGAAACCGGGCAAAAAATAGGGAACGTAGTCATCACCCTGGCCTGAGCCCGGCTCGGTCGCTATACCGTTTGCAGGTAGATGGCTTCCAGCTCCCGGGCCCGGAAAATGTCGTGCGCGGCCATCAGAATCGCAGCCCCATCGGTACTGAGCCTGTGCAGGATGTACGAACAACGAAGAGGCTAACGATTGGCTTCATGACGGCCTGGTTCGTAGCGGACGGTGGGGGTATGAATTATGGATTCGGAGCTGGGGTCAGCTCGTTGAGCCGAACCTGTATCTGTTTGATGCTGGTCAGGGTGGCGCGCTGCAGATCGCGCATCTGTTCGGCCGGCAGATCGGCCAGGGTGGCGTCGGCATGCTGGTGGCTATGGTGTCCGTGTTCATGCGTATGGGTATGAGGCATACCGGGTACTTCGACCAGATTGGCCTCCCAGTCTTCAAAGGCTTTTTTCAGGCTATCGAGCGAAACCACCACTGCGGCTGGCTTTTTCTGGGCCGTATATACCGCCTTCAGCGAATCGATCTGATCGATTTTCGGCTCCAGCACGGCCTGAATGTCGGTAGCCTGCCGGTGGTACGTTGCTGCTTCTTCCAGCAGTGGATCTTGCTGACCAGACGATGAACAGGCGGATAAAGCACCCATCAGGCAAAGCGTGTAAACAAGTCGATTCGGTTGCATAGGCTGGTTGTTTAGCCAGCAAAGTAAAAAATTTGCAACTATGTTGCAAAAACAAATCAACCAATAAGCGGCCTGGGCTGAGTTGAGCAACCTTATGCGCAGCGGCCGGTCAGGCGTCGGCTCCCGCCAGTCGGGTCTGTCGACGAATGTCTTCATCGATCAGCTGCCGGTTCAGCCACGCGCCCGTTTTGGCTCCGCTGGCCACCGCGATAGCCACCTGCCGAAACAGGGTGGTTGCATCACCAGCCGCATAGACACCGGGAACGTTCGTCTCGCCGGCCTCTGTAGTTTTTATCAGGCCGTGCTCGGTCAGGGTACAGCCCAGCTGACTGGCCAGATCAGTATGCTGGCGGAAGGGTACCCGCGCAAAAACAGCCGCCGGATGGGCCCGTGTCCCATCAGCGAACAGCACAGCGGTTAGCCGGCCTTCTTCGTGCTCGAGAGCCGCAATTGGGGTGTCGACAATCGGAATCTGCAGTTGAGCCAGGGTCTGCCGCTGATCGGGGGTCAGGGTGGCCGGTCCGTTGGTGAACAGGGTGAGCTGGCGGCTCCACTGCTGAATCAGGCTGGCCATATCGTACCCAACATCGCCATTGGCCAGGATACCCAGCGGCTGCCCGTGTACTTCATACCCGTGGCAGTAAGGACAATGCAGCACCGACCGGCCCCAGCATTCGGCAAAGCCCGGCAGCTCGGGCATGATATCGAACAGCCCCGTTGCCAGCAGCAGCGTACGACCCGAAAACTGTAAATCGCCCCCATCGGCCGACGTTGTTGTAACGCTGAGTCCGTGCTCAGTGCGGGCGGCCCGGGTAGCGGTGCCCGACCAGAACTGCACGCCCGGGTACTGGCTGATCTGCTCGCGGGCCGCGGTCACTAACTCCGCCGGGGTTGCTCCGTCGCGGGTCAGGAAACCGTGCGAGTGGGGCGTTTGCCGGTTGCAGGGCTGCCCCGCGTCGATGACCAGCACCCGACGTACCGCCCGGCCGAGTACCAGCGCGGCACTAAGCCCGGCACTGCTGCCCCCTACTATAATTACATCGTAATGCTCGCGGATTGTCATGTTGTATGTTGGTTGGTGTCAATGGCCGCTCAGTGAACGTGATGCGTACGGCAGTAATGGATATTGGCCAGGTGCGTCACAACCAGGCCCAGGGAGGCCGCGTAGGCCAGATATTCGAATCCATCGTTCAGTTCCTCGAACACCAGCCCGGTAGCGAACAGCCCCAGGAACCCCCAAAGGGCAAACCGGATCGAGTGGGCGGTACGTCGGGTAGCTGACCAGACCGCCCCCATATTGACGATGATGAACAGATAATCCAGACTCAGAAAGCCGGCCCGAAGCGAATCATGCGTGAGCCAGGTAGAGGTCATCAGCAATACCGGGGTGAGAATACAGTGAATAAGGCAGAGCAGCGAACCGGTGATACCGATGTAGTCGGCCCGGCGACGGAGTACGTGTGTAGCCATACCAGATGGGTTGATCGATAGGCAAAGGTAGAGAACAGGATTCATTTATGCAACAATGTTGCATAAATGAATCCTGTAGACTCTGATGGGGTTGCAAATAGCCTCACCGCTTGTCACATACCGGTTGGCTTCCTGTAGCATACGCTGCTATTTTGTATAGCCTCCCTCTAATTGCGGGCACCCTTCCCGATGAAAAAAATACTGGTGTCGTTCGCCCATGCGCTGCAAAACATCCGCACTCGCTTTTTTCATACGGTGCTGTCCATCCTGGGGATCGTGATCGGGGTGGCGGCTCTGGTTGCCATCCTGTCACTGATTGACGGCATGGAGCAGTACGCGCGCGAGCAGATTACCAGGACCACCTCGCTGAAAGCCGTACTGGTGCAGTCGAATCCCTATAAAGTAGTCAACGAGGTACAGGTTCGGAAAAGCGAGTACGACTACCTCGACGCCAAAAGATGGGGGGCCATGCGGTCATCGCTGAGCAAACCCGCCGGGACCTACCTCTACTGGCAGCAGAACAGCGAGATCAGCGTGGTGTCCGACACCGGCAAAATCGGTACGATTGTTACGGGGACCACGCTGCCCCTCCACCCCGACCTGACGCTGGTTCACGGCCGGGCCTTCACCGAACCGGAGCTGCAGAGGGCGCGTGGGGTGGCGGTTGTCAACCAGATTCTGGCCCGTCAGCTGGTCGGCAAACAATCTGAAAAATCAGCCCTCGGTCGACAGCTACGCTACGGCGGAACAACGCTGACCGTGATCGGTATTCTGGCCGACAAGGATGCCAAAGCCGGCCAGCTGCTGATGCCGATAACGCTGCTCCCCGACAGTGCGTTGCGGGCATCTCCGCCCATGGGTGTCATCGAAGCCAATACCGTAGAAGATGTACCAGCACTGAAAACCGACGCAGGCGCCTGGCTGAAAGCCAACATGAAGGGTCAGCCGGATGATTTCGTACTTATCACCAACGAGCAGCGCGTCAGCCAGGCGACCCAGGGCTTTTTACTGTTCCGGCTGATCATGGGCCTGATTGTAGGCATCTCGGTGCTGGTCGGCGGCATCGGCGTGATGAACGTACTGTTAATTTCGGTCACGGAACGAACCGTAGAAATTGGCGTTCGGAAAGCGCTTGGCGCTAAAAGGCGGGATATCATGTGGCAGTTTCTGTCGGAATCGATCACGATCTCGACCTTTGGCAGCCTGTTGGGGCTGGGTCTGGGTCTGTTGAGCACACTGGCGTTTATCCCCATCGTGAAAGCGCTGACCGACGTATCGTTTCAGGTGGCCTACACCTGGAACACCTTTATCCTGATCATGGTCATCGCCATGCTGATCGGCGTCATCTTCGGCACCTACCCCGCCCTGCGAGCCGCCCGGCTCGACCCCGTCGAAGCCATCCGTCGCGAGTAGAGACGCGACCCCTCGCGTCTCTGTGCGTCTCCTCGCGTCTCTGTGCGTCTCCCTCGCGTCTCTGTGCGTCTCTATACATCTCTATACATCTCTGTACGTCTCTGTACATCTCTGTACATCTCCCTCGCGTCTCTGTGCGTCTCTGTGCGTCTCCTGTACGTCAGCAATTACCTTATCCCTTAGGTCTAACACGCGTCAGCAATTCAGGCGTCTCCTATTCCTGCTTCAATCAGTCTGGTTAGGTTGCTTGCCAGCGTATAGGCGGTAATTGATAAAAGAAGAAAAAAGAGTTGCTGACGCGCAGATGATTGCTGACGCAGGGGAGACGCGATGGGTCGCGTCTCTACGAGGAACACACCCGGGGGTACTGTTATTGTTTACTCAGGTTTATTCACGGCGATTACAGACCTGAAAGCGGCTTACATAGTAACTCTGTCTGCCTCTGCTTTGGGGCTGCCCATCGCTGAGGGACAACATTTCCTTCGGCTATCCGCATAGCCGGTTATCTTCTTTTTATGGCATCTCCCCCCTACCGAACGATAACTCTGGCTCTTTCTTGAACGCGCCATACTTCCTGTTGATGAATTGTTGAACAAAAAAAATAACTTTATAATTAAGTATTTTTAGCTATTATACTTAGTTATAAATACTCTCACATCCTTCTTATGTTCGAAGGCCGGGTAAGGGTAAGTACCTGATGAGACCAACAAACAGTAGTTAGCTATGGTAGCTCTTGGGCCGCTTTCCAAGGTCCGGGCGCACACCTGCCCGGTGCTATCACAAGTTCGTATAGGTTTACCCCGGAGGACTGAATGGCTATGACTCACCGGGTTTCCGTAAACCGTCTGACTGACTAGTATGCTATGAAATCGACTACCCCATCGGCTCCAGCTTTGATCCAGAACGTACTGACAGCAGCGCAAAACGGCGTTATGGTCTATCTGCCCGAACGTGACAGCACGGGCGCACTCGTCGATTTTCGGCTGGTGATGCTTAACAGCATGGCCGAACGGGAGATGACCCGTCCGGCTCACGAGTTGATAGGACAGCGGTTTACCCAGCTGTATCCGCACCTGAAAGAGACATCCCTACTGGAACAGTATCGGCAGGTGATGGAAACCGGCGAGGCCGCTCACGTTGAGTTTCAGTGTACCCGACCCGGCCAACCCCAACCCGCCTGGTTCGCTATATCGGTCATGCGCCTAGAGGGTAATCTGGTAGTCTCCTTTCAGGATGTTACGCAGGCCAAAGCCGATACGAAAGCCGCCCAGCAAGCCTACTGGCTCGAGAAGGCCTTCGAGGCATCGATCCACGGCGTTGCGGTGTACAAGGCTGTTCGCAATGAGCGAGGGGTGATCGATGATTTTCAGCTCGTGATGATCAACGAAGCGGGCCTGCGTATGAGTGGCCACACCCATGAGCAGGTGATCGGAAAGAGTGTATGGCAAATTTACCCGGCTACCAGAATCAATGGCCTTTTCGATCGGAAAGTGCAGGTATGCGAAACGGGGCAGCCTTATTCCGGAGAACACTATTATCCTGAATACGATATCTGGATTGAACTATCCATCGTACCGGTTGAGCGTGGTGTTATGCTGACTTACGTCGATATAACAGCCCGCAAAACAACGGAACTGGCAACGCTTAAGCAGACTCAGCTGTTTGAGACTATTCTGGAGAGCGTTACGGTGGGTATCGCCGTACTAAGCCCGGTTTACAATCAGGCAGAGGGCCAAAATCGCGCTACCAACTTTCGGGTAGTGCGTATGAACAACGGTCTTCGGCGGATGCTGAACCTGTCGGCGTCGGATTCGTATGGACATTACCTGACAACTGTTTTCCAGGCAGCGGGCAGATCAGAGCTACTCAGTTCCTGTATAACCGCGTTTGAGCAGGGGCAACAACAGGAATACGATTTACCTTATCTGACAGACGGCTCAACGCGCTGGTACCGGGTGTCAATCGTTTGCCAGGACAGCCAGCTCATTCTGACACTGACCGATGTGTCGGCCACCAAAGAAGCGCAGCAGGTACATAGCACCCAGGCCCAGCTCCTTCAGAAAATCAGCGATAACACCCCGGCGGGTCTGGTCCTTTGGGAGGCCGTACGAGATGATACGCCCCAGCGTAATGTAATCGATTTCCGCTATCGGATGACGAACCTCATGAACGCGCTGGTGACGGGCTATGCCGACAGTGATCTGGCCGGCAACCACCTGCTGGAACTGTTCCCGCGGTTTAGAGGAACCGAACTGGAGTACTGCCTGCGCGAAGTGATTGAAACAGGCCGTACCCAGCGCATGATTTTCACCTACTACAACGAGCGACCCGGTGCCTGGTTCGATGCCCAGTTTGTGCGGCATGGCGACGGCGTCCTGATGACCTTTATGGATGTTTCCGAAGGGTACAAGGCCCAGCTGATCCAGAAGGCACAATACGACCTTTTCCAGACGGTTATCAACCGGCAACCGGCAGGCATAGTGCTGTATGGCGTAGTGCGGGAGCCGACTCAGGAGGGGCAGCCGGGGCCTATCGTTGATTTTGTGTTCGAACTGGCCAATAAAGCAGAGCTTGAACTGGTAGGCAGATCGGCTAATGAATTGATCGGGAAGCGGCTGAGAACCTTGTTTCCCAGCCACGACGGTCAGCAGTTATTCGAGAAGATGGTTTCCGTAGCCGAAACGGGGCAGGGGCAGGAATGGCTGCTCCCCTATTTCAGCGACGGTATTCAGGGCTGGTTCCAGGCCTCCCTGGTTCCCCACGGCGAGCAGATTCTGTTTACGTTTCTCGACGTCACCGAACTAAAGCGGCAACAGCAGGCGCTGGAAGTAGCCAATATGGAACTGAGCCACAGCAACGATAATCTGCAGCAGTTTGCGTATATCGCCAGCCACGATTTACAGGAACCCCTGCGTAAAATTCAGGCGTTCGGCGACATTATTGCCACTCGCAATGCCCATGTGCTGGATGATAGCACCAAAGATATGCTGACCCGCATGCAGGACTCGGCCACCCGGATGTCATGGCTGATAAAAGACCTGCTCGAGTACTCCCGGATTACCACGCACCGCAGGCCCTTTTCGCCCGTTCATCTGTCCGATCTGCTGAATGAGGTACTCGGTGATTTGTTTGTAGTCGTACATGAATCGAAGGCCCGGGTTACCTGGGACCCGCTACCGATGATCGTTGGTGATAAAAATCAATTGTACCAACTCTTCCAGAACTTACTGTCGAACGCGATAAAATTCCGGCCTGAAGGCGTTTCGCCCCAGGTCCACCTGACCGCCCGTACGGTGAGTATCCGGGAAATGCCCCCGGCGCTGATCGAGAAATCACTGGCTATCCTGACTATGGATGATGGGTCTGATTTGCAGTTTCATGAAATCAGCGTGGCTGACAATGGAATCGGATTTGAAGAGCACTATCTCGACCGCATTTTTCAGGTGTTCCAGCGGCTACACGGCAGAGGCAAATACCCGGGGACGGGCATAGGACTGGCCATTTGCCGGAAGGTGATCGAAACCCACCGGGGCCTTCTGACGGCTACGAGTCAACCCGGTAAAGGCTCAACGTTCCGGGTCTACCTGCCGGTTGGCGAACCCATCAGCAAAGACAAACTTCACCTGGCGTAAACAAACCCATTCCCGAACACCCTACTTACCCCGATAAACCCGGCCTACATGACCTCCTCGCCTACCTTCTCCGATCCTAACCTGCTCGACTGGCTTGAACAGCAAACCCCCGACCAACTGGACAATGCCCCCTTTGGTGTGGTTCGCATGACCCGCGAGGGCGTGGTGGTGGCCTACTGCAAATCCGAATCGCACATTACCGGTATTGACCCCGCCTATGCGGTAGGTAAATACTACTTTACTCAGATTGCCCCCTGCGCCAACAACATGATGGTTGCCGCCAAATACGCGCAACCGGTTCTGGATGAAGAATTAGACTATATCCTGACCTACGTGTGTGAACCCGTCAAAGTCACATTGCGACTGCTCAAGTCGCCCCAGAGTCAGTACCAGTATTTCCTGGTGAATCGCAAGTTTGTGGACTAATGACGAATCCAGCGCAACAGGCCCAGCAACACCTGCAGCGGCTACTCCCATTGTTTCACCATTCGCCCCTGGCAATGGCTGAAATCAATGCGCAGGGAGTTATCAGTCAGCTCAATCCGAGAGCGGTTCAACTGATGATGCCCCTGGCTGCGCACCTTGGTTTACCCGGTCATAATCTGCTCGATGTCCTGACCGGTTACCTGCCATCCGTTGGTCAGGCAGTTGCCGATTTTGGTGCAGACTCGGGCCTGATTATCGACCACGAGCCGTATACCATCCGGTTTGCTGTTTCGCAGTCCTGGTTTGATCGGCACTTCTGTCTCACCATCGAGAAACTATCGCCCGACACCCTGCTGGTTTTCGTTGACGATGTAACCGATTTTTTAATCAAAGCAGACGCCATGCGCCACGGGTTATGATCTGGACTACCGACAACGTTCAGCGAATCATTCTCGACGTAGCGGGCCGAATTCTGAAGATCCCTCACGCTGGTCTTCCCACACAGGTTCGGCCCGACCTTGACCTTTCGCTCGATCTGGGGCTGGACTCCCTCAGACGGATGGAGCTGGCCGCTTACCTGAACGAGCTTTTCGGCCTTTTACAAACGTCAGCCACCAACTACCTGCTGGCCGGAACCACGCTCGAACACTGGACAAACTGCATTTTGCGGGCGCGGTCTGACGATGACCGGTTTCTAACCTTTCGCACATCGGGTACGGGTGGGGCTACCAAATCCATTACCCACTCGATGGCGTCACTCGTGTCTGAGGCTCAGTTTCTGGCTCAGCTGCTTGCTCCGCCAGGTCAGATCATCAGTTCGGTGCCAGCCAACCACATCTACGGATTCCTGTACACGGTTCTGCTCCCATCGCTCTGGAAACGGCCAATGCGGTTGTTGACCGACGTGTCAATGGCCGATATTGAGGCTGACTCGCTGCTTGTTGGCACCCCGTTTACCTGGCAATTCATAGACCAGTCATTTTTGGGAGCCGCTAAACTCCCGTGCCGGGGTGTTTCATCGACCGCGCCTATGCCGCCGGGCCTGTTTACCAGGCTTATGGAGGCAGGGGTGTCATTGACCGAAGTGTATGGCTCGTCGGATACGGGTGGTTTAGGATTCCGTCATGCGCCCGACGCGCCTTTCGTTCTCTTCCCGTACGTGGTTCTATCCCGCTCAGAACCGCCGACGGTTACCCGCACCGACACCAGCGAAACCTTTGTTATTCCCGACCGGCTCGAACAACTGTCTTCTCGTGAGATCAGGCTGTTGGGCCGCCTGGACGACGCCGTACAGATAGCGGGCGTAAATGTTTACCCGGCTTACATCCGGCAGATTATCGAACAATGTCCATTGGTAGCTGAGTGTGATGTATATGCCAAAGCGGTAGCGGGTGATACGCAGCTCTACGCAGCCGTTCGATTACGTAACCTCACTGATAGCACTCGGGAGGCTTGCCTGCGCTGGATCCGCCAGCACCTTAGCGCCCCCGAACTACCAAACCATCTGTACCTGTACTAAGCGAAACAGGAATAGCCAGCGAGGGCGACAGACCAGCGATTACCGGCTTCTCCGAATACCCCGGCAAACCCATCCAAAAGATCAACACCTTACTATTACGCGCCAAATCGGCACCAACTCCGTTGCTTCATGGTCGTTATGACAACTCGCCCACCACGACAATAGCCATATTTATTGTAGTATTATAGCCAAATACAGTCCATATAATTTGGACAATGAATTATATCATTTCTTCTTTATTCTGTCTTACTGATTTTTATCTCATGCCGATGAAGCCAACTTTAGCTGCTTGTATTATTCCTTTTTTTATCGGCTCAGCCTGTCTGGTCCAGGCGCAGGACGAAAAACCGGTAGCCATCGACACCCGTTACCAAACCGAAATTCAAAGTCTGGCGAAGCGCCCGGCCGTCCAGAGTGCCTTCAAAACCTTCGTTGAACTGGAACCACAAACCAGGCAGGATCTCATCAGCCTGACCGAAACGGCGTCTCCCCCGTTCAAGGAGCAGGTACGCGCCAGAAAATACGCCGACATGATGAAAGCCGCCGGGGCCGATTCGGTCTGGCTCGATGAGGTAAGCAACGTACTGGCCCTGCGCCGGGGCAAAGGCCGCCGGAAAACCGTAGTGCTCGAAGCTCACCTGGACACGGTGTTCCCCGAAGGTACCGATGTGAAAGTGAAACAGAAAGGAGACACCCTGTATGCACCCGGCATCGGCGACGACACCCGCGGCCTGACCGCCGTACTGGCGGTCTTGAAAGGTCTCGAAAAACACAGCATCGAAACCGACGCGGATGTGCTGTTCGTGGGGGCCGTGGGCGAAGAAGGGCTGGGTGACCTGCGGGGCGTGAAGAACCTCTTCAAACCCAATGGCCCGAAAATCGACTCGTACATCGCCGTTGATGGCGATGGGATCGACGGCATTGTTCACCGCGGACTGGGTTCGCACCGCTACCGGATTACCTTCAAAGGACCGGGTGGTCACTCCTACGGCGCATTCGGGATCGTGAACCCGCATGGCGCACTCGGGAAAGCCATCTACTACTTCACTCAGGAAGCCGACAAGTTTACCCGCGAGGGGGTTAAAACCACCTACAGCGTCAGCGTGATCGGGGGCGGTACGTCGGTCAACGCCGTGCCGTACGAATCCTGGATGGAAGTCGACATGCGGTCAGAAAGCCCCGACAAGCTGAACGGCATCGACAAGCTCCTGCAGGCTGCCGTTCAGCGGGCGCTCACCGAAGAAAATCAGATGAAACGCGCCGGACCCGATTTGACGGTCGACGTAAAACAGGTTGGAGACCGACCATCGGGCCGGATCGAGCCAACCGTACCGCTGGTACAGCGGGCCATGGCCGTAGCCCGATTTATGGGGGTTACGCCCCAGCTGAGCGTAGGCTCTACCAATGCCAACACGCCCATTGCCAAGGGTATACCCACCGTCACGATTGGCAGCGGGGGCACAGGTGGGGGCGCCCACTCGCTGAACGAATGGTGGCTGAACGACAAAGGCTATCTGGGTATGCAGCGGATTCTGCTGGTACTGCTGGCCGAAGCCGGTGTAAAATAACCCGATCTGCCCATGAAAAGCCGGCGTTTGCTGCTGCTATTGATTTGCCTCGTGGCCCGGAACGTCACGGGGCAAACTCAACGCGTGGGTGGCCCCTGTGAAGGCTGCGAGGCCATTCACGAAAGCCCGGTTCCCTTCGATAAACTAACAAGCTTCCTGACGATGTCCGATGCTACCTGGACCGGCAACAAGCCGTTGAGCATCAACGGAACCGTTTATAAAGCCGATGGCAAACCCCCCGCGCCGGGCGTTGTCCTTTACGTGTACCATACCGACCAGACCGGCCGTTATGTAGCCAGGCAGGGCGCCAGGGGATGGGAACGTCGGCATGGGTCCTTACGCGGCTGGATGCGCACCAATGAGCAGGGCGAATACAAGTTCGTTACGCTCCGCCCGGCCCCTTACCCCATGCAGACGAGCCGGCCCACATTCATATCACTCTCAAAGAGCCGGGCCTGACCGAATACTACATCGACGAATTCCTGTTCGACGACGACCCGCTGCTTACTGTCAATAAGCGGCAGAAGCTGGCTAACCGGGGTGGTAGCGGCATTCTGAAGCTGAAAGACGTGGGTAACCTGTACAAGGCCGAGCGGCCTATCTACCTGGGTCGCAACATCCCCAATTATCCGGCTCCGCACCGCTAGTGGGGCAGGTCGTACAACGCTTATTGCCGCTGGCCATAACTGTAGCACAGCCCGTCGGGCGCTACTACGAAAAATACCTGCCAGCTCACGTCGCCATGCTGCTGGAAGCTCAGTCCGGAGAGTTCGCGGGTCAGCCCCCTGGCTTTCAGTTCGGCCAGGGCCGCCGATACGTCGTCGACCTCAAAAAAGCAGCCGTCCTGGGTGGGATCACCGCCGTTTTCGGCCAGGCCAATCTGAAGATCGTCGCGCACGATCAGCGCCGACTTCTGCGGCAGGTCGGTCCGGGAAACCACCCGAAAGCCGAGGGCAGTTTCGTAAAACGGCAGGGCCGATTCGAGGTTCTGCACCGGCAAATTCAATTTATCCTGCTGGTAAGGCCAGGCTTGCAGAAGGGTCGCTTTCGGTTGTTCCATGGGTTTTGCCGGGATCAGGCGGGTTTCGTTCACAGGATCAGCAAGGTACGAAACAGGGCCGGGCGAGCAACAGGCGATGAGCAGACAGCAGGGCTACCCTGCCGAACGACCGGCTACATCCATTCCCGTATAAAGCCGGTTCCGAAACGGCTTCTGGGATGCGGCTTTTCCGCACCTGCGTATTATACCGGGAAAGACCAGAAAGAAAAAAGGTAAAACCCATTAATCTCACCCCAACCCAACCACACAGGGTCGTGTCCTCACGCCCCCCAACGTCAACGCATGGCAGGCGCATAGGGCGCTGCGCTACTCACTCCGCAGACTCTGCACCGGATTCATCAGGGCGGCTTTCACACTTTGAAAACTCACCGTCAATAACGCAATACCCACCGCCAGCACACCCGCCAGCGCGAAGACCCACCACGCCATGTCGATCTTGTAGGCGAAACTTTGTAGCCATTTGTCCATTACGTACCAGGCCACGGGAACGGCCAGTAGAATGGCAATCAACACCAGCTTTAAAAAGTCTTTGGAGAGCAGGCCAACAATACTGGCGACCGACGCTCCCAACACTTTCCGCACGCCAATCTCTTTGGTGCGCTGCTCAGCCGTAAAGGTGGCCAGCCCAAAGAGGCCCAGGCAGGCGACGAAGATGGTGAGACCGGCGAAAAGACCAAGTATACGCCCGGTTTTCTGTTCGGCCAGGTACGTATCGTTGAACCGCTTGTCGAGAAACGAATAGGTAAACGGCGCATCCGTGGCAAGCTGTTTCCATTGGTTCTCCAGCGAAGCCAGCAGCCCGGACACGTCTTTCGTTTTGGCTTTGACAATCATTGTTCCGTTATTCCGTCCGAGGATCATCACCAAAGGAGAAATCGACTCGTGCAGGGAGCGAAAATGAAAATCTTTCACGACGCCAATCACCCGATACGTTCTCTTCAACCCGTCGTTTTCGGTATGGCCGATGGATTTACCAACCGCATTGCCATGCCAGCCAAACGTTCGGACAGCCGTTTCGTTTAAAATTACGCCCGATGAATCGGTGCCATATTCTTTGGCGAAGTTTCGACCAGCGGCCATCTCCATGCCCAGTGTTGGGATGTACTCATAATCAACATCGTACCGGAGGCCCTTCACAAACTGGTCGGGGTTGCTTTCCGAATACATCATGTAGTTGTTGTTGTAACTTGGCCCCGCTGGCAGATAGCCCGACATACTCACCCGCACTACCCGAGGGTCCTGCATGATCTGGTTGCGGAAAACCTCTTCTTTTTTTGCCAGTTGCCATGTATCGGGTAGTACCAGCACCTGTTCTTTGGAATAACCCAGCCTCTTGTTCTGAATGTAACTCAGTTGCCGGTAAACAACGGTCGTGCCAATCATCAGGATGATCGAAATGGAAAACTGAACTACGACCAGGCCGCTGCGTAAGCCAATACTTTTCTTGTCGCCGGTGAACTTCGTGCCTTTCAACACGACGATGGGTTTGAACGACGACAGGAAGAACGCGGGATAGCTTCCAGCCAGTATAGACACCAGGACGCCCAGCAGCAGCAGGCTCGGCAATAGCCAGACCGACTCGCCAAAGTTCAGGGTCAGGGTTTTACCGGCCAAGTCATTGAAAAGTGGCAAGGCCAGGTAAACGATGCCAATGGCCAGCACCAGCGCAATCATGGTTAGTAACAACGATTCGATCAGAAACTGATTCGCCAGACTTTGCCGGACAGACCCCAGTACTTTCCGAATACCCACTTCTTTGGCCCGTTTCGAGGCTCCGGCCGTGGATAGGTTCATGAAATTGATGCAGGCAATCAGTAGCATAAACACAGCAATGGCTCCGAAGATGTACACGTATTGAACATCACCGTTGGCGTCCATTTCTCCGGTCAGATTCGAGTGCAGGTGAATATCGGTCAGGGGCTGCAGCAAAAAAGCAATGTCGTTTCCCTTTTGTCGAAACTGGGTCATGTTCAGACCAAACACCTTCTGGATTTGCGGCCCCATGTATTTGCTGACCATTTGGGGGAGTTTGGCCTCCAGTTGTTTTGGATTATACCCCTTATTCAGAACCAGATAGGTAAAGAAACCCGACGTCATCCACGTAGGCGATTTCGCATCCGAAACGCCCGCCATCGACATAAACATGTCGAAATGGAAGTGGGAGTTAACCGGCATTTTGTTCATAACACCGGTAACTTTAAACAGGGCGTTCCAGCTTTTGATCGTTACGAACTTGCCCAGTGGGTTTTCATTGCCGAAATATTTGCGGGCCATCTCCTGGGTAATCACAGCCGTATTGGGCTGAATCAACGCTGTTTTCGCATCACCCTGGATGAGGGGAAGCGTGAACACCTGCAAAAAATTAGAGTCGACATATGCTAGCTGATCATCCCGAAACGATTTGTCGCCAACAGTAATACCCGGCGAGCCGACGGTGTGAATCCGGGTGGCGTCTTCGACTTCCGGATAATCCGCTTTCAACGTCTGCGCAACGGGGGGCATAACATTGGCTTCGTTGATCTCTCCGCCATTCATAACGGCGTGAAAAACAACCCGCACCATCCGATCGGCCTTGTCATTGTATCGGTCATAGCTGAGTTCGTCGAGCACGAACAGCATGATGAGCAGACAAGTCGCCAGCCCCAGCGCCAACCCGACGATGTTAATGGCCGAGAACGCCCGGTTGCGAACCAGATTCCGCCAGGCAATTTTTACGTAGGATTGGAGCATATGCGTCGAAGGGAAGAGTTGTTGAATCAGGTTGGGTGATTCTGTACAACGGAGTACCACCGCTCGGGGTCCGTCTGTCGTACAGAATCACCCAGCAACTGTTAGACAACTGTCATGCCACGACTAAAAAACGTTGTTTGGGGCTTGTTGAAGGCTATTTTACTATATGTCATGTCCGAAACTGGACAACGCCCGTCCGAAACTGTACGGGTTATGGGCTGGAAATCGCCTGATTCGCTCTTTTGCCTTTCTTTCCTTTGACGGCTGTTCCGCTCACGCCCAGATGTACTATAGCTGCTTCCAGAACGGTATCCCGACCGGCTTTCCAGTCGGCAACCGTCGACTTGACCAGCACCTGTGGCTGAATACCTTTGGCGTTCCATTCGGTACCGTCGGGGTACATGTCGCGTTTGGTACACACGCGGGCCATTACGCCACCGGGCAGGGCAAAGGACAACGGCTGACCGGTGCTGCCGCCCGTTGGTTCGCCAATGATGGTACCCCGTTTCATGGCGTCGAAGACGACGGCAAAATCCTCGGCTGCGGAGAACGTCTGTCCGCTGGTAAGCACCACCACGGGTTTGATGTATAGTTTTTTGCCATTGGCAGGCCAGCCGGAATCGTCGGTTTGGACGGGTTCAAAAACCACACCTTCGCCCAGGGTTGTGACTGGTTATAAACAGCAGTAGAAAGCCCCAAAGTATGTGTCGCATAGAACGCCTTGTTTTCGATCATACGATCCAATCAAACGGGCATCCGGTTGCTTTTTGGATGGGGAAACTATTGGATGGTTTGGTTATAGAGACAACGCATACGTTGTCTCTGCAAGCGACGTCGTTTCGCCCCTATTCCGACCGCAATGATCTCACCGGGTTCATCAGCGCGGCTTTGATGCTCTGGACGCTCACCGCCAGCAGGGCGATGCCCACCGCCAGCAAACCCGCCAGCGCGAAAAGCCACCACGCGGTGTCGATGCGGTAGGCAAACGAGCTCAGCCACGCCCGCAAGGCCCACCACGCCAGCGGTACTGCCAGCGCAATGGCGATCAGCACCAATACCAGAAAATCTTTGCTGAGCAACGTAACAATGCTAGACACGCTAGCCCCCAGCACTTTCCGAACGCCAATCTCTTTGGTACGTTGCTCGGCGGTGAACGCAGCCAGTGCGAACAGACCCAGACACGAGATCAAAATAGCCAGCAGGCCGAAAGACGTCACCAGCGTAGTCACCTGCTGCTCGCGGTGATAGAGGTCTTCGTAAGCCTCGTCCAGAAAATGATAGGCGAAGGGGTAAGTTGGATTGAACTGTTTCAGCAATCGTTCCAGATCGGCAAGAGCCTGCGGGGTTTGACCATGGCGGGGTTTCACCATCAGATACTGCCCATTAGGCGGCATATAGGTCAGCACCAGAGGCCCAATAGACTGGTGCAGGGAGTTAAGATGGAAATCCTTCATCAGGCCGATGATCGGCCCTTTGCCGAACCAGAACGTGATGGGCTGCCCCACGGGTTTAGTCATACCCATGAGTTTTGCGGCCGCTTCGTTGATGATGTAGGCCGACGTATCGGCATAGCTGTTGGGCCGAAAATCTCGCCCCGCGATAAGCCGGATGCCCGTTGTTTTGATAAAATCATTGCCGACCGACATCGCCGATACCTCCACCAGCTGCTTAGGGTTACGTCCTGGCCATTGCAGATCCGTAGAGCGGCTCTGGATGTTCAGCGGCAGGTGGGCCGTGGTGGTGGCTCCGGCAACGGATGGGGCCTGGAGCAGCACCTGCCGAAAGGCTTCTGTCTTTTCGTAATCGTCTAACTTGCCTTCCAGTCGAACATAGATCATGTTATCGCGGTCGAGACCGAGGTGTTTGGTGCGCAGGTAGGTCATCTGCTGACCGATGCCCAGCATACCAATCAGGAGGAACGTGGACAAGGCAAACTGAAAGACAACCAGCATCCGGCGAAGCTGCACCGGCCCACGAGACGCCGGGCGCCAGCCCGCTCCTTTCAGTATGCTAAGGGGGGTAAGGCCCGACAGGAATAGAGCCGGATAGCTGCCTGCCAGTAAGCCCGTAATCAGCACCAGTCCTATAATGCCTGCCCAACGTAGTGGATCGGTCAGATCGAGTGTGAGGTGTTTGTCGAAAACAGCATTGAACTCGGGCAACGTGAACCACACCATGCCAAGAGCCACCCCCGCCCCTACTGCACATAACAGTACCGACTCGCTCAGAAACTGCCCCATTAACCCGCGCCGACCCGCGCCAATGACCTTTCGAACGCCCACCTCCTTGGCCCGCACCGCCGACCGGGCCGTGCTGAGATTCATGAAGTTGATGCAGGCGAGGAGGAGAATAAACAGGGCCACCACCGCAAAAATCCGGACGTACTCGATCTGTCCGCCAACAGCCACACCGTTCTCATACTCGCCCCACAGATGCAGGTCGGTGATCGGTTGCAATACGATGCGCTCCTTGTTGTCGAACGTAGCATACCGCCGAAACAAACCCCGCATGGCGGTTTCGGCCTGCGCCGACGATACGTCGGGCCGGAGCCGAAGGTACGTCTGCACCGAGTTGAACCCCCACTGATTCTGCCACGGTTGTTCCTGCACGGTAAAGTTGGCCAGCCAGTCGAACGCAAGGGTCGATGTCGCGGGCAAGTCTTTCAGCACCGCCCCCACCACAAAAACCCGGCTGTTGTCGAGTTGAAGCGTTTGGCCAATGGCCTGCCCGGCGGGGAAGTATTTGGCGGCCATCGTTTGGCTGATAACGATCTGGTTGGGGTTGGCCAACGCAACTTTAGGGTTGCCCTGCACGGCAGGCAGGTCGAACACATCGAAGAAAGTGGCCGACGCGTATTGGCCCTGCTCTTTGGCCACCCTGTTGCCCACCCGCACGAGACCTTCTGTAGGCCAGGTAAGCTTAGTAGTGCCCATCACCTGGGGTATGTCGCGGGCAATAGCTGCCTGTAGGGGACCTGGCGTAGCATATGCAGTTTGGGTTTCGCCCCCGTTCAGGTTGTAGTTGACCCGCACCAGAAATACCCGGTCAGCATCGGGAACGTACCGATTGTAGCTTAGCTCGTCGCTTAACCACAGGCCCACGAGCAGGGCGCAGGCCATACCCAGGGCCAGGCCAAACACATTGATGCCTGAATAGACCCGGTTTTTGGCGAGATTCTGCCAGGCGATTTTAAGGTAATTGCGGAGCATAGTCCTGAGCAGGCGCTTGATAAAAACAGGCGCTTGCCGATACGCTTCGCAAATCAATGACCAATTCCTGAGAAAGGCTCCTGGAGGCTTGTTGAGGGCTTTTTGACTCAGAAAAAACGGGCTTCCCCTGTCCGCTTCCGGACAATAGCTGTCCGGTTTCAGCATGGTCCCGGCAGCGGCAAACTGGGTACTGGTGTCGCCGAAGGGTTGTTGGCTCGTATGTATGCCCAGCCAACAATCCAAAAAATTACCGGGTGCTATTGGCTGGTCGGTAGGTTAGGCCCACGTAAAATCCGTTGCTGTCGTGGCCGGGGTTGCGCTCGTAACCGGGATTATTTCCGTTCGAGATATGCACATGCCGAATGCCCGCCAGCAGGGACATAGTGCGGGCCAGCCGGATTTCGCTGCCGATGCCGTATTTAGGTGATCTATTGAGCTGTGTACCGGTTCGCGACTCCGAGAACAGGCCGTAACCAGTGGTGGGTTGCGGGAATGGCTCCGCAAACAGGATCAGTCCGGCCCCGGACTCGAAAAACAGCTGGATGTATGCAGCTTGACCGGCTCGAAGCCCAATGGATTCTGATACCATTTTATGAAGGGCGGATAGGTTAATACTTGCCCATGGGCAACCGTAATCAGGGTAAACAGGGCGATGGTGAGCCCCTGACGGGAGAGAAGATACATTGCTTCAGGGGATCACAAGAGTTCGTTGCTGCACGGTATGCGCGCTGAAATAGCCCAGGGCACCACCGCTCAGCTTGGTGGGCGGGTCGCTGGGCTGGGGTCTGATAGCTGGCCACCCTTTGAATAGCCGTGTTCTGAAAGCGGGAATCGGTTCGGTAGCTGACCTGATCCAGGGCTACCCTGGGCGGCATGGTGGCCAGGGCCGTGTACGTATTCTGATCGACGCGTACCGTCACTTGATACCGATGGCCCCGTACGCCTTTGATCGTTGTAATACGATACACGCCCGTTCGTCGTAAGCAAGGAGGATTGAGCCGGTCCCGCAAGCCTGACATAATCGAATGGACAAATTCGAACTTGAGACTGGTCAGCAGGAATCTGAAGCAACAGGGCCCCACAGCGAGTAGGTTTGCCGTTTCGCACAGCGGTGGCCAACTGTAAAGTCCGTCACTCGGCAGTCTGGAATGCATCATCAACTCAACAAATAGTACGAAAGCAAAACGTTGATTAGTGAGATGGCAATTTGAGAATGCAGCGAATTTCTATAATTATTGTTTTCAGCTTAAACAAGCCGTCTGAAAAAAACGGGCGTTCAGTGAGCCGGTATTTTGCCTGAAGTTTGTACTTTGGCTAACATAACGTTAGATTATACAGCAGGTAAGCCTACCTTGATTGATAGCGAATTGACTTTAAAAAGAGAACATCCTTCCTACATCTACGTCTCCATTCTCGGCCATACCTTCTATCTAGGTAGGAAAAAACTACCCTACTATACACTATCAAGCAGCTATCACTTTCACTCTTAAGGTCTCCTAAATCTTCATAGACAAAACCAAACTGTTTCTCTACAGTGGAGTCGTTTGTATATCTGATGGGAGCTATGCCAGTTTCCAAAAACAGTTTTGGTTTGCCATCTCTGATATTTTGTTGGGCTTTTAGCGGATCATAGAACAAGCATAGGTTTGTACCTTGCCCTAGTGTCCAGCAAGTATTAAGAAATAATATCAGTGAAATAGCTAATGCAGATCGGCCCATCAGATATAATTATTGCTAGATCTGGTAATCTAACGTAGTACGCCGGTTTCTTAGATAAAACTCTTAACATAACTCATGGTATAGAACGGGTCTTGGAAAAATACAATCTCCTGCCTCACAGTGAGTTTGCACTTATCGTAGACCCGTTCTATACCTAATCTTATGTAAAGTATAAAGTCTTACTTTGGCTCTAGAAACTGTTATCGATAAAATGCAATTCCGATATAAGATCTGTCTCGTTCTGTTATTGCTCTTTTCCTCTTGCCAAACAAAAAATGTTAGTGAACAGGCGATAAACTTATCCTTTCTTACAGCCAGAGCTCCGAACACTTGGAAAGTGATCCAATTACAAGGAATTGACTCTGATGTTCAAGGAATTGTTACAGACAGCGGAGATACTCTGTTCCTAGACTACGGACTTTACTCGGATTCATTTGATGATTTAGTAGTACCTGTGCGCTCATTCGAGCGAAAAAAAATTTATGACGCAGCTAAGTTTCATTATCCCGGTCGAATGATTTTTTCAAAAACTCCAGAGATCGATGAAGCGCAAGCCATCCACTTAAGCGAATACTTTCTCTATGACACCATAAATGGTAAAAGAGCGAAAATCGTCTTACCCAAGCGAATAGGAAAGGGGATTACAGGGATTCACTTTCCCGAAGTAAATCAAAAAGGGACTAGACTAACTATTTATGGGAGAAATTTAGATACCCTTCAGCAATTTGCAGCTTACAAACTATTTCAATCAATACACTTTCGTTAAGCCCCCAATTTGTTGTATAAGTGAAGGTTATGTTAACAATAAGACCGTTTTGTGCGGTCCTTTACTCGTAGTTGGCGGGATTAATCGATAGATATTCCATTAACATAATACTGGCTCTTTCTTTCCCCTTTCCAAGGTACAATCCGGCCTATTTTCAGGGCACGTACAGGGCATATGAACTTAGAAAAGTTCATTGACATAAGATTTCGTATGCAACTTGACTAATTATAATACAAAAAGGGTTCTCCTGATCTATTCTCAGTATACGCTCTCAACGTAAGATGTTGCAATTCTGATGACTCTGAAAATTGGCTGTTGCTGTTGTCAAAATGAACCCTAGCAGAGGCTGCTTGCTTGTTGAGTATTTCGCGATAAGCTGTGTCTAGTCCTAATAAGCTCAATATAAAGTTATTTCAGGACTGGACAAACCAAGTATAACGATATATTAGGGTGGGGGATTTTTTCTGAAGAGAAAATAAATAGTATTCCTAGTGTCCAGCATATATCCCTATGGTTCAGCAGACTCCATTCAACTTTGCGTTTCACCAGTTCTTACGGCAAGTAGTTGGCACGCCTGCACTTGATGGGCACCTGTATGTGGCCACCGAAGCCGACTTTGCCAGGGCGGGTAACATCTCGTTTCCCTACCGGAGCTACTTCTATGCCTTTGGGCTCATGCATGAAGATCAATGTCGGATTCGAATTGGTATTCGTGACTTTGAGGTCCCTAAGCAAGCACTAACCCTGATTGGGCCGGGTATAACCCGTCTTTGGCTTGATAACAATTGGAACGTTCAGAATACTACTTTCTTTTTCACGCCCGACTTGTTTGGCCCTCCTTTCTACAACAACTTCTTACTTGATTATCTTTTTTTCAGAGCAGGGGCCCAGCACGTGCTCGTCTTGTCAGACCAAGAATACGCTCGGGTGAAGGACTTGATGAGGCCGCTGCAACAGTATAGTGACGTACCGAAGATAGCGGCAGGACTTATGTTCGCACTCCTGGAGTACATCAACGCATTGTACGACCAACAGGGCCATTCGACTACTGCCGTTGGCTGGAATCACCAGTTGGTCAGCCAGTTTAACCAGCTGCTACATACCCACTTTCAACAACAGAAAGAGGTTGGTTTCTATGCGGATCAACTGAATGTATCGGCGAAACACCTGTCGGAGTTGCTCAAGCAAGAAACCGGCAAGTCAGCCAAACAAAGCATTGACGAGTTGGTGTTGTTTGAGGCCAAGAGCCTGCTCAAACAAACGGCGATGAGCATCAAAGAGATTGTGTACTGGCTGGGTTATGATGACCCCTCTTATTTCACCCGGTTGTTCAAAAGTAAGACGGGGGTTACGCCCCTAGCCTATCGTGGCTAACTCGCTTACATGCAGTAGAAACTGCCAGTCAGGCCGTAGTTTGTCCTACCCCTAACCCTATTGGTTGGCGTAACTTTGTGTTATTCAAGTAACTCAAATCCGATCAGCCATGATTATTGACAATCTCCGTATCAATCAACTTTCTACCCAGGCCTATGAACGTTATCTGGCCTATCTACAAGCCATGGACGACCGGGACATTGAGGCTTATGGCCAATTTCTAGCCGATAACATAACGGTGCAGTTTAACAACGATACGCCCATACAAGGTGGGAAAGAGGCCGTTTTACAGGGTCTGGGTCAGTACTGGCAATCGTTTGCTGGCCTTGAACATGACTTGACGAATATCTACGGTTCGGACAGAAACTATGTATTAGAAGCGCTTAATCATTATGTTCGTCACGATGGACAAAAAGCAACAGTCCATGCCGTAGCCTTCACTGATTTAAATGAAACGGGCCAGGTTGAATCGGTGCGAGTATATCAGGATGTATCACCTGTATTTGCATGATATGCCGAACGTCAAAATAAGGGTACTAGTCGCACTTCAGGTAAAGAGGCCGATTTAATGGCCTACCACTTATCACATACAACAACTAGATGGCCTGCTAGCTGAGCAGGCTTTCTTTTAAATCCGCAATGGCGTTTGATAGCTGTGGTAGCAAACACATTCGGAATTAAATTCGCCACGAAAGCCTCTTATATCCTATACTACTAACTGGACCGCGGTGGCGGGCCACTTGACATTTATTAGAAAATAACTATCTCATTAATCGCTCCTATGTGAGATGAAGAAAATTGCTGTTGCCTTGGCTACTTCGACCACAGGCGGGGATCAATCACTAGAGGCTTCTCTTCAATTACCCGTATAAAGCCATAGCCACTATGGGCAGGATGTAGTAAGTAATTGATGCCCGATGGCATCACCGAGGAGGGCACACCTAGAGCTAACACATCCGGCTTAGCTAGCCAGTCAGCCAGAAGATGCTGACTCCGGTTATAGGTATTCTCCTGCCAGTAAGGCGGTAGATCAACCGCGTCTATTACCCGTTGGCTATCCTGGGGTAACTCCAGACTGAACAACCGGTAGGCCGGTAGCTCATCATAAGGCACTTGTGGCATATGTACTAGGATTTCGACTAAAGCTAGAGCGGGATGCTCAGCCGTATAGAGGATGCCAACACCCGGTGGATTCCAACGGCCTCCATTGAGCCATGTACCGGTAACATCTAGGGGTTGTGCGGCATACTTCTGGCGCACCACTCGATACACAATAGCCATCGCTTATCCGAAGATGCCATAGTCGATACGGCCCAGTACCCGATCCACCAAAGTATAGCCCGTAACAGTATCTAATATCTGGAGGGGCGTTTGGTAGTCAAGTTCACGTAAGGGGGCGCGCAACCAGTTGAGAGCAGTTGAAGCACGTCCTTCAAAGGTATCTAACATGTGTAGAAGTAAGTTCTCTAACAGCAGCAGTCGCTCGGAGGCATCCTGACTAATGCGTTGATCGACTTTCAGCCGATGCAGGTATGAAGCTGATAAGCCTAAAGCAATAGCCATTTCTTTGTCGGTTAACCCAACTAACCTTGCTACGCGGTCAGCTTCCGCTCGTAGCACGCCTTGTCGACTGCGAGTGATAATCTCCTGTTCGGTCATGAGCCTGGGTAACAGGGCTTGATTAGGCGGTAAGAAAGGCAAAGAGATGGCCATAGGAATGAATTTTTCCACTAAAATAACTACAAAAGTTCACTCGATCAAATTTGCCGTATGCTTGGCCAGCTTGATAGCCTGTGATAGTGAGCGTACCGCAAAACGATAGTTTCTTATGGAGATGCAACTGACGGATTGATAGTCGCATCTCCCTAAGAAACTATAGCAGAAGTCATAGCTCGCCAATCGGCTCCACCCTTAGTGATTCACTTACGGAGTATATGGTTAGCGGCTCTTAGTTCAGACTCGCTTCCTTTTCTTTATTGAAATAATAGTATGCTATTCGGCTACGCCCGCGTTTCGACCCAAGATCAGAATCTGAACTTGCAATTGGATGACCTGAAAAAAGCAGGTTGTCAAAAGATCTTCCAGGAGAAGGTTTCTTCAGCTAAAGAGAGGCCCCAGTTAGGAAAGTTACTAGAAATGCCACGAGAAGATGATATGGTCATCGTTTGGAAACTCGACCGACTGGGTAGGTCATTGAAAGAACTCTTCACACTGATCAACGACTTTCAAGCCAAAAGAATTGGCTTCCGTAGTCTAAATGATGCCGCGCCACGGTGGCGATTGATACCACCACCGCTCAAGGCCGCTTGGTGTTTAACCTATTTGCTTCATTAGCTGAATTTGAACGTGATCTGATCCGGGAACGAACCAAAGCCGGTTTAGCTGCGGCTCGAGCTAGGGGTCGCATCGGCGGACGACCCAAAGGACTTACGCCCGAAGCACAAGCGAAAGCACGGGCGGTTAAGTCTATATATGTTCTCAAAACTCATACGATTTTAGAGATTGGTCAGTTATTCCACATAAGCCGAGCAACGGTTTACCGCTACTTAGCTTGGCAAGAGGTAAAATAACGGCTGCTTCATTAAATGGGCGTTTGAAAAGACGCTTTCCTTACACCGCATGGTCTGCAAAATACGTTGTCAGTTTGCCGTCAAAAGGGGGCAACCAACATTACGGATTCCTGACATATTGTTGTTAATGTATATATAAAATTATAGCCATCTGACCTTGTTTCAGGCTCAGCCAGCTCATGAATTTCTTGCCAGTTGACCTGACCATTACCCTAATTTTTGAATAAAAGCAGAGAAGACCTGGCTCTTAAATCGCAACCAGTGAGCCGAGTGTCGGCCCAGCGTCTTGGGCCGACTTAATCTAGTTTAAGCCTACTTCTTAAGATAGTTTATTGGCCTACCAATCGTGCTACCGCAACTTTGCATTATCATTCAACCAACGATAATGAAGAAGAATAGCCTATTTTTTGTCTATTACCTTGGTTTACTGGTAGCCTGTAAGCCGGAAGTACGTCTCAACGATCAGTCATTCGAGTTGGTGAACGTGACCGGATCGGTCGCTGATCTTCATGGCGAGAAAGTTCTGAAAGTAGAACGAGATTTAGAAGCACTGCCTTTTGATGAGAAACGGTTGGGAGCAACGGTTAACGGTCCGCTCTATGCAAGGCTAAAAAACTCCGATTTTGAAAACGGAACGATCGAAGTCAAAGTGCTAAGCCGGATACAAAAGAACACGCCCTATCGCGATTCCTGGGGATTTATCGGCCTTGCCTTTAGAATCAACAGCGACAATTCAGCATTCGAGTCGATGTACATACGGCCTAAAGTGGGGCGCGTAAGAAACCCAGTTGTGCGAAATCAGGCGATTCAGTACTACTCGTATCCTAATTACAAAATGGACAATATTGGCCGGTCGCCGGGCGGTCCCTTTGAAGCAAGTGCCGATATTGGTCTTGATGAATGGATAACCCTACGTATTGAAGTGGAGGGTCAGCAAGCATCCCTGTATATCAATGATAAAAAAGAACCGTCTCTTTCTATAAAACAGCTAAAAGGAAATCTAAAATCAGGGGCCGTTGGCTTGTGGGTAGACATCGGAACCGAAGGCTACTTTAAAGACTTAAAGATTACGAAAAAGTAAATGTAGACGGGCTCAATGGGAATTGAACTAGGTAACGACCTCTATTGCCGGGTAACTTTCAGGTCAGCAAAGTAGCCTTCGGTACCTACGTCAACCCAAAGGCCAATGCCCCCCGCTGTTGCAGCGCCTACGCCATGCTTCAGATCCTTGACCAGCAGGGCGGGTTGTTTTGCGTCATTCAGGTAAAGTTTTGCTTCCTGCCCGTTTACGACAATTCTCATTGTGATCCATTCATTCAGGGCCATATCAGCATACGACTCGTAACGCTCCGGTGCTTCCTTCCGTAGCCGATCAAATTTGTAGTCAGGGTAAGAAAAGTACTGGATGGAGTGATTACGACGGATCTGATCGTCGGCCCGGCCATTGGTGGGGCGGATGTAAATACTCTCGAAACTCGAACTGGTTGCGTTGATCCGGAACGCAACCCCAATAAAACCACGGGCCGTTTCCGGCGCGTTTTTCAGGAGTCGGCTCAGCACCTTGACTTCGATGGTGCCGTTGGTAAAATCAACGTCGATGAGCCGCACAAACGTAGGTTCGTCCACCTGTTGTAGGGTAGAATCCTTGATGACCCGGAGCGCATCTTTGCCCTTTATTCGTTCAAGCGACATCGATACCAGGTTGGGAGCTAGCTTAGCTTTATCCAGCTTTATGGTTTGGGCGTTCCCATTCATTGCGCCGAGCAGTAGGCTACTGATCAGCGCCGATACGATCTGTTTCATATCCTGAAATGCAAGTGTTTAATTGATTAAGAGTCAGTTAAGGTATGACGACAAGCTTACCCGTGGCCAGATTGTTATCCATGAATTGGTGGGCCTCGGCGATTTGCGCCAGCCTAAACGTCCGACTAACGGGGAGTTTCACCTGACGGGCTTCAACTTGACGGATAAAGTCCTGAAACACGCTTGTCGGACTGGTAAGCTGACCGCTGTCATAGGTGGTGAGTCGAACGGTAGCCGGTATATACTCCATGGGAGCAAAATCAGAGATCGTCCAGCTTTCAGCCAGCATCCCACTCATACAAGCCGTTCCGCCTGGTTTAAGACAACTTAAGGAGTCGTGCAGCGTAGCCGTACCGACCAGTTCCAGCACTTTGTCGATACCCGGTGGAAAAAGCGCCCGAACCGATTCGGCTACCTGGCCCGAATCGATCAGCACATGCGTGGCCCCATTGTCCAGCATGGCTTTTTCTTTTTGGGGATTCCGGGTGGTCGCTACTACCGCCAGCCCCCCCTGGTGAGCGAGTTGTGCTGCCAGCAGGCCCACCGATGACGTGCCCCCCCGAATCAACAGCGTTTCTCCGGGCTGAATGTCCAAGGCTGGATACAGCGAGCCATAAACCGTCTGAAACATTTCGGGAATAGCGCCCAGCGTTTCCCAAGTAAGCGTGCTCTCAAAGGGATGGAGCAGGCTTTTGGGTAAGAGCGTATACTCGGCATAGCTACCGTCAAAATCCCGTCCCATACCACCCATTAAAGCCATGACCGGTTGACCTTTTTCATAGTGGCCAGAGGGGTCATATTCTACTTCGCCAACGCACTCGATACCAAGTACACGCGGAAACTGAACGCCGGGTGAGTAGCCTTTGCGCGTCATCAACTCCGAACGATTTAGGCCAAACGCTTTCACCTTTATCAGTACCCATTCACCCGTTGGCGTGGGTAGGGGGCGTTCCTCTAAAACAAAGCTTTCCGGGCCTCCGGGTTGATATACTACGGCTACTTTCATAAGGGGTCGGTATGTGCTACAGAAAGGCTATGGCTGCTTCACGTTGGCAACTAGTTAGCAGTCTATTTTTCAGGGTCGTTACTCTACTCCCAAAATAACGACGTACTAGCTGGTTCGTTTCGATCTACTATGATTTCTATCCGTAATAGTTACTTCGTTAGTGAGGGATCAATCAGGCCAGCCCCAAACTGAGGGTTTACCTTTTTGTAGAGCGTTGTTGGCTCAACAGTGAGAAACACTTCCAAAGTAGGGCCGGTAACTAGTTCAAGCAGATGGCCGCCCCGAACGGTGCCATCCTCGGCGGCCACCGTGGCGTGAATATGAACGATGGGTTTACCATTGAGTACGGCAATGTTACCCGTTAACGACGATACTTCACAGGGTTCGCTAATGGGGATGACTTTGAAGAGTTTACGACCGTAATCAAAGAAACCAAACTTGGCTGAGGTGGCATCGCCAATGGCGGTAAAGTGGGCCGTCTTTACCCCATACTGTTGAGCAAATTCCGTCAAGCCCGACCGTATTTCATCCCCCATAGCGAAAATCAATACGTAGTTTTTGAGGGGTCCGTTGGTGCTCAGTAACTTGACCTTGACGCCGGGAGCTTTGCCCACCTCAACGGGTTGTGTGGGCGAGCTATATTCTTGTGCATAGGCCGTCGTCTGGATGGCAAGCAGCGCCATGACGACGGTAAGTACATAGCTAATTTTGGTAGTTTTCATAAGATCGGGTTGGTTTTTGGGTAGCAGAAACGCTTCTGCTACCCAAAAACCGCTATTTCAATATCCGGTAATCGGCGACGGTGTGAACGATTATTTTATCTCCCTCCAAAAAGAAGGTATCGGTTCCCATCGGGATCTGAGCAATGGCTGAATCACTAGCCCAGGCAACATACCCGACCTGATGCCTAACCGTCAGTTGTTTCATGGTAAAGACCGAACCCGTTGGGATGGCCAAAAAGTAATCAGCAAAAAACTGGCGGATAGCCGCTAATCCTATCAAGGGGCCGTTTGGGGCTAATACCTGGGACTCTTCGGTATAGTCTTTCAAAATCTCTGCCAGGTCGTTGTTGCCAAAGGCCGTCAGGTGATGGCTCAATATGTCGTTTGTTATTGCTTCGTTTGCGTTCATTGCTAAAAAAAATGGTTGTGAATCAGCATTTGCTATGCTGTCTTACTGGGGAAAACTAGCGCCTTAAAAAAGGCTGCATACTTGCCCAGACCGCCGGAAAATTCGTCAGGAACACCGGATGGGGGGCATTAGGAATAATGCTTAGTTGGGCCTTCGGAATCATCTCATAGGCCGTTATGACCGTTTTCAAGGGAGCGTTTTGGTCCTTTTCTCCCGCCATAACCAACACGGGACATTGAATCATACCTAGTATCAGTTTGCCGATACGAACGGTACTATAGTAGTGGTTAACCGACAAGAGCCACTCATCAAAGCGTTCAGGCTGGGGCAGTAGGGCCAATTGCTGGGTAAAGTAGAGGCTGTCCAGACCAAAAAGTGATTGGCGCGTATTGTCAAATGTTCGCCAACCCTTTTTCCACTCTCCGGCACCAATGGCAATCAGCTTTTTAACTTTATCCGGGTGCGACGCGGCCAGAAAATAGCCCGTGTAAGCGCCATCACTAAAGCCTAAAACAAGCACGCTGTCTTTGGTTACCGCTTCGATAATGGTATTGACATCATCCGCTTTACGCTCGTAAGAAGGTACGCCGGAACCCATTTCCGACTTACCATGTCCGCGGGTAGAGATGGCAATGACCTGATGGGTTTTGGCCAGGCTATCAATAAACTGGGCCATTTCGTAGGTAGACCCCACGATACCACCATGCAGGACCACCAGGGGTTTTCCTTGTCCATAGACTTCGTAATAAATCTTGGCGTCTTTCGTTTGCGCATACTGGCCCGCTGTAGGATTGTTCCCGTAGGGAATCGCCTGTGCTGGTGAAGGAGCCTGCTGCATGAACGCGCGCAGTCCATTGGGACTTTGACTGAATGCGGCTGCGTTGGTGAGCAGCCATAAAAAGAAAAATAGGGATTTCATTTTGATAGTAAAAACCAGGCAGAGCTGGGTCTTTGTCGAGGAGTACGCTTTCATATGAACAAGGCCGCATGGCTATGTAGAGCGAGTTCCCTTTGTCCTACTTAGCCAAGTCGGGGTTCAGGAGCTTTTCTTTCGCTTCCTCTAAATGGACCGTTTTGCCTAACGCCCCAAACTCATGCAGATCACCGAATACTTCCAGGCGGATAGATTGATCTAGCCCACCAACGTACAGGGGTTCAAACCCGGCATCGATAATCAATTCCTCGATGGCTGGCTGAATAGAGTGGTCATCTGTGGCGTAAAATAGAACCGCCTGCTCCGGCGTTTGCCCGGAGGCCTGCGCCAGCGATGCTGCCCCTAGTGTGCCGAACGCTTTGGCGAGCTTTGCCCCTTTAGGGAGTAAAGAAGCGTTGATCTGACCGGCGGACTCGGTTTCGCCAATGATTTTGATAAAACCACCTTTAGGGTCCGGTGCAATCGGGTTAGACGAATCAATGATGATTTTACCCTTTAGCTGAGTGGCGTACTGCTGTAAAAACTCGCCAACGGCATCGAACCAGATGGCTAAAACAATAATGTCAGCTTCTTTAACAGCCGCCGATATTTCCTTGGGTTGTGCGAATTTGCCCAACTCGTTCGCCAAATTCTGGGCCGCTGTATAATCGCGGGAGGCTAGCATAACCGTCCGAAAACCTTTTGTTAGATTGATGGCTAGTGTGCGGCCAATAACGCGTAGACCAATAATAGCGACGTTTAATTCCTGAGTTTGTGACATGGTCTTTGTTGACTAAATAACCAGACAAAGGTCCGTCCAACGGCCCAGGTGCGCCAATAAGGTATCTTAAGAAATAGGCTTAAACTAGTTTAAGCCCGACGGCATCAGGAAGCAATGTCTTTTCTGATTTTGCTCAGGAACTCAGGTGTTATACCCAGATAAGAAGCGATCTGTGTATTGGGTAGCCGTAAGGCAAGCTTTGGGTATTGCTCTAAAAAGGTAAGGTAGCGTTCTTGAGCCGTTGAGCTGATGCTTTGCAAAACCCGGTTTTGCAGTTCTACGTACTTGTTCTCAACGATGACTTTGAAGATTCGATCCAGCTTGGGAATATTGGTGTACAGAAAGTAGAGGTCCTGTTTTTCGATTTGTAATACAACCGCTGGTTCGATGGCTTCAATGAACAAGGCGCTGGGCCTGCCGGCATGAAAGCTTCCGATATCAGCAATCCAATCCTGTTCAGCCGAAAACTGTAAATTATGCTCGGTTCCTTTCTTGTCGACGGCATACATCCGAAAGCAGCCCTCAACAATAAATGTATAGTGTCTACAGGCAAAACCCTCCTGTAAGATGGCCTGTTTCCGTTTAATCTGCCGACGGGTTACTCGACCTTCCAGCAACTGTTTTTCCGTTTCCTTTAGTGGAATGTAGCTTTCAAAATGAGCAATTAGAGGCAGTATCGACATTGGATGAAGCGTACTTTCCTACAAATCTAAACATCTATTCGTTAATAAGGGCGCTGGATTAATCGTCTCAAATAATGCTCCCCTGTGAGACAAAGGAGCTTGCATATATCTACTCTTTGAACAATCTGTTTAACTGAACGGCTTATTTTAATGACTGTCAAGTGGTACACCACCGCGGTAGTGTCTGTAGCATACGCCAGGCTTATGTGCAGGCCGGGCTGGAGCAGCAACGGAAGGGAGTGTCGACTAAGAAAGTGGTCCTTTCAATATAGTATTTCGCGAAGGAGAAAGCAGCCAGGAGGCAAATCCCGATACCTTGAAAGGCCTGGGCCTGAGGTCGTCGTTGTCTTCGCCAGATAGACAAGTTGCTTTTGGTTACAACATAGCCGGATTTGGCTAATAGGCGTAAAGGGGTTACCGCCACCTTTGTGACGTGTTAAGAAGGGGATCTCCGCTTGCTTAAGGTAGCAATCGATTGACACGCTTTCCCGGATGAGCAGCTCCGATTATTCGGGCGCAACCGGAACGTTAAAAAAACCGTAAAATGACTCATTCAACACACACTTATCTTGTTTTTGGCGGTACAGGCCGAACCGGAAGGCATTTTATTTCGGTAGTACTTAATGATGGCCATAAAGTAAAGGCATTAGTTCGTCAGCCAGAAAAGATAGACATTCACCATCCAAATCTAGAATTAGTGAAAGGGTCTGTTACTGATTACGAACCTATTGATGATCTGTTGAAGGGTGTCGATTTTGTGATAAGCATGCTGGGAGATGCGCAAATGCAGAAGCTACAGACTGTTAATGCCTTGTTTGTCAGAAAACTAATTCCTGCCATGCGTCGCCAATCGGTAAAACGGTTCCTGTATCAGGCGGGAGGATTTACCCGACCATATAAAAAAGAACTTCCGTTTGTGAACTGGCTATTAAAACAGACCCTGGTGCGTTTTTCGGGGTTGCTGGGGCAGCACCGAGATAATGAAGCGGTGATAAACTACTTGGTTGAAGAAGCACCAGATATTGAGTGGATGGTCCATAGGGCAGGTCTCTATGGGGATGGCCCTTCCAAGGGTATTTTAACGAGGTCTAAAACGAAATTCAGTATTGCTCCTTTTATCGATTGTGCCACCTATAACTATCACCTTTTAAGCGATAATTCGGCTATCCACACCTACGACTTAAGCTATTATCAGCCGTAGTAGAAGACAAAAAAGAGGTTGACGAAAGTAGACCGTTAGGACGCATAGCGACGTAACGCCAACAGGCTCGCTAACCTGACGGGTTGGGCAATCAATGATGAAGCAATGTTATGGAAAAAGCCCCCCCGCAACGAATCCGAACTATTAGTGAGCTGCATCGACTGTACGGTTTGCCTAAACCAGAGCATCCCTTACTAAGCGTGGTGTTTATTAAGCCCTTTGCCGAACTGCCTAGCGCATCGGCTAAGCTGGTCGTCACCGATGTATATATCATTTCGCTCAAAAAAGGGTTTCGGGGACCCCTCAAGATTAAATACGGTCAGCAGGTCTACGACTTTGATGAGGGAGTGCTTTCCTTTATGGCCCCCGGTCAGGTGTTCGGACTGGATGTAGAGAAATTCAGCAGTCATACCCAATCGGGCTGGATGCTGTTTGTACACCCCGATTTTTTTTGGAATACTAGCTTGGCCCGGCAAATTCGGCAGTACGATTTTTTTGGGTATGGGGTCAACGAAGCCTTATTTCTATCGGATAAAGAGGAAGCGATTCTCAATCAGCTCATCGACCATATCAACCAGGAATACCAGACCAACCTGGATAAGTTTAGTCAGCAAATTATTCTCACGCAGCTGGAAGCGCTACTGAACTATTCGGAACGTTTTTACGAACGCCAATTTATTACCCGTCGCATTAGTGGTCATCAGCTTTTAGATCAGGTAGATCAGTTATTGACGGCTTGGTTGGCGGATGAAGAACGCTTGTCCAGCGGCCTGCCGACCGTGCAGGCCGTTGCCGAGCAGTTAAACACGTCGTCTGATTATTTAAGTGGCTTACTCCGCCAGTTAACGGGCCTTAACACGCAGCAACACATTCACCAGCGACTACTAGAGAAAGCCAAAGAGAAGCTAGCGACCACCCGTTTATCGGTGAGTGAGATTGCTTATCAGTTAGGTTTTGAACACCCTCAATCGTTTAGCCGGTTGTTTAAAGAAAAGACGCATCAGACCCCTTTGGAATTCCGGCAATCATTCCAGTGACGGACAAACTATAGATAGTTGCTTCGTTCAATCGTTTGTTTTTCTCCTGGTGAACGTTCTGCAAAGGCACTCCTTATTTACTGATAATGAATAAACACTAAGAAAAACGTTCGTGAAAAATAAAACGATAACAGTAGGGAACGATAAAGCTTTCATAACTGATACCAGTTCTGCGACGGATTACTTTTGACAGATAGTAGAAAAAATCACTGTCTCGCAAAAACGCTCTAATGTGAGACGACGAAGTATTCATACATCTGCTTAATCATTCGGGCCAGTAAGGATACGGTTTCTCACAGAGCGTTTAGCGCCAGAAACTTTGTACTTTAGTTAACATAGTGCCACTTATGCAACAACTTTGAGGCCCTAATCTATTAAAGGTCTAGTATCCTCTTCGACTCGAAATAAGATATTGATCAGCTCCCCCTTTCGTAAACTGATTTTACCTACATCAATCAGGTAGTAGCCAATAAACCCTGCTCGTATTTGATGTTTTCCAGGAGATACTTCGTAGCGAAAACGCCCCAACGTATCGGTTTGAATCAAAGTCTTGTCTATCTTGACAACGGCCACCTTAAGCGGCTGATTGGCAGCAAACTCGACTACAGTACCACTAATTATACTTTTATTGCCGAAGGCATTCTTTTTTCGTTCAATAGTATAAGTTCCTTTACTAGTTTGCGCTAAGCAAAAGGAACAATTAATCAAAAAGAGCAGATATAGTGTAATTTTCATAACCGGTTGTTTTGCACTAATCAAACTCTATATCTGCACAAAAGATTAGGTAATTCTATTTTCTGTTCATTAACATAAGTCTAGGTATAGAACGGGTCTACGATAAATGCAAACTAACTGAGGGTTAGATATTTGCACATTTCCCAGACTCGTTTAATAACTACGCTTATGTTAGGAGAGGAAACTTATAAATCATTAAATTGACCAAAAGATTTTCGTCTTGGAAAAGTCAAAATCGGTAGCCAACATTTACACCGGCCGCCGAACTAATTCCAGCCTTACTCAGATTGGCCATACCTACTCTACCAGCTAAGGTAATTCGAGGGCTGATTGCGTAGTCGTATTCAGCAGCTACGTGATATCCAAGGTTTGCTTCATCCGCTTTTTCACTAAGAATTGTTACCCCTGTCACTTGCCCGCTCTGATTGACAACTGATCTGGCTTCTCGTAAACGATCATCCTTCCGATACCAGACGGAAGGCCCCCCACCTAAACGTAGGGCATGACGAGCTGTACGAAGGAAATCAAACGAAACCGTTAAATCAGCCGTGACCCGTTGTCGAGGCCGACCTGTAAAGTAAAAATTATTAAATACCAATCGTCTGTTCTCAATACTGAGATAACCAAGGCTCCCTTCCAAGACAAAACGGTCATTAGCCAAGTGCCGGGCATAACGAGCGACATACCTAAAGCCTAAGTCGTCCGGGGCATCTAAACTCATGTAGTCAGTGCCTACCCGAATTGAGTTTTTGTAGTTAATTACCTGAGCTGTAGAGAAATGGTAGGATAGCAGACAAAGGCCTGCTGTTAAACAAAATTTGTTCATGTCGTTGAGTTGTATAACTACATTATGTTACCTAAGGCCATTTTCAACGGTCCTTTACTCGTAGTGGACGGGTTCAATCTACCAATAGTTCATTACTATAATACCAGTATATACAAATTGACTAAGAATTTTACAAATACCAAACTGTGTTCTAAACTGATAGAAACTTCCAACTGGTGGATGTTATACGAAACGGCTAATGCATATCAATTCTCAAAATGCACTCTAATGTGAGACAAAGAATGCTTCATACATCTGCTCAATCATTCGGGCCAGTAAGGATACGGTTTCTCACAGAGCGTTTAATACACTGGCAGAGCAGGGCATGTACGATCGGTAACAGGCTGTACTACACGGAAATAGATGTCGATTTTTTACTTGTTGTATTTGCCTTAAGACGGATAGGTTTGTAGCGGACATTAAACCACTACAAACATGAAAATCAGCCTTCTTCTGCTGCTAATCACCGCACTATGTCAAACCGTTTCGAACGCTCAATCGAGAACCTATGTGCTCGTTCACGGGGGCTGGCATGGGGCTTGGTGCTGGAAAAAGGTAGTTCCCCTGCTCGAAACGAATGGCAGTCGGGTGGTAGCCATTGATTTGCCAGGGCACGGTGACGACAAAACGTCCCCCGCTGGGGTTACCCTGGATGAGTACACGAAAAAGGTCGTTCAGCTTGCCAAGGCGCAAACGGGTCCCGTTATTCTCGTTGGGCACTCCATGGCGGGCGTTGTTATTGCGCAGGCTGCGGAGGTTTTAGGTAAAGAAAAAGTGGCAAAACTGGTCTTTCTGAATGCCTTTATGCCTAAAAATGGCGAGTCTGTTTTTGCCCTGGCTGCCAAAGCCGAGGAGTTGAATAAAGCCGAGGGTAAACCTACGACAGAACCCTCCCTCAGTCAGTGCCTTCTGCTATCGGACGATAAGCAGACTTCCAGGGTCGATCTGGATCGAGTCGCCCAATTATTTTACCATGATTGTTCAGCCGACGACGTAGCCTTTGCCAAAGCGCATCTAGGGCCTCAACCAATGGGTTGTCTGGGGACACCGGTACAGGTGTCAGATGCTCAGTATGGGGCTATTCCAAAAGTATATATTCTTTGTACCCGGGCTAAAGACCTGGATAAACGGAGTATAGCGAACAACGTACCGATCCAGAAAATGTATACCTTAGCCAGTAGTCATTCCCCGTTTTTCTCGATGCCCGAAAAACTGGTGGCCATTCTTCAGGCGCTATGACCTTTCGTGAAGTACGTCCTTGTCTGGCCCTGCAGCCTTATGTAAGGAATTATCTGCTGGTTAATCTGTTTTATCATCCAGCTGATTTCCCCAAAACGCCCTATCCAACCCGGATCGAGCAAGCCCTGGTCTTTTTCGTTCGGGGCTTAATTACCTCCTATGATCCCTTAACAGGAAGAACGGTACCTATCGCTCAGAACGCCCTGTTTGGCCAACAAGTGTCCCGGCTTGACTTTCAATGCGTTGCGCAGACCGACTTCCTCATGGTACAGGTTATTTTTCAACCGGGGGCCCTCTTTCGTCTAGTAGGAATACCAGGTACGGCGCTGACCGGCCAGTTTTGTGATGGGGAATCCGTCCTTAATTCGGAACTACAGACCGTACATGATCAGCTGGCGAATGCGAAAGACGAGACTGAGATGATCGAACGGGTTGAGCAGTACATGGTAAGTAAGCTGAAAAAAGCCAGGCGGGACGCTCATCCTATTGATCGGATTGGGGAGCTATTACTTCATCACCCAGTACCTTTTTCGTTGGATTGGCTGGCGGATCAAGCCAACCTAAGTCCCCGGCAATTTGAGCGAAAATTTAATGAACGTATTGGTATTGGGCCCAAACTCTATAGTCGGATTGGTCGGTTTTTTCAAACGATAAATTATAAAGAAAGGCACCCTGATCAGGATTGGTTGACCGTAGCTGTTAAATTTGGCTACACTGATTATTACCACTTGGCGAAAGATTTTAAGCAGTTTGCCCATGTTACGCCAAGTTTGTTGATGCAAGAGTATGCCCAACGTCCCGAGATTATCGTGAATCTTTGAACTGGCCGAATCATACGACCGAAATCTCCGACCTAACCGGTGGTTAAACCGGCTCTTCTGGTTACTGCCTATCAGCAAGTCTACAAAAGCGAAACGACTGTTGGGACACTGTCTACGGTTTTTGCGGGTCTGACCATCTTCATTCCCTGCTTAGGTCTGTTTGGCCTGGCAGCGTTCACCGCCGAGCAGCGCCGAAAAGAAATTAGGGTTCGCAAAAGTGCTGGGCGCGAGTGTGCCCAGCATCGTTGAGCTGCTCAGTACAGATTTTCTCAGATTGGTATTTATCGCCATCGTGATTAGCTCACCGCTGGGGTGGTATAGCATGCATCGGTGGTTAGAGAACTTTACTTATAAGGTGAACATTGAGTGGTGGGTGTTCGCCGTAGCGGGTCTGCCAGCGATGAGCATTGCCCTGCTAACCATCTGTTCACAAAGCATTAAAGCCGCCCTGATAAAGCCCGTAAAGTCCTTACGAAGTACATAGTGCCACAAGCTGGCTGGTCTCATGAATCCCTCCCCAGGGAGACGGCGGGAATAGTGAGTGTCTGCTTCGAGAAATGAGTCATTTCGCTAGCCTTAAACCGAAATCGTAGCGTTTATCTACCACCCGCTTAATGAGCCCAATCTGCCCACAGTGGTACAGGGTGTGCCTAATATTCCAATCAATAGCCCCTCGTTTTGTCGTGGCGATTGGGCGAGGAGTTGGGGTGGGCTCCAACAGCTTAAGCGAAAGCACGGGCTGTTAAGTCTATGTATTCTCTTAAAACTCACACGATTTTAGAGACTGGCCAATTATTTCACCTAAGCCGAGCGACGGTTTACCGTTACTTAGCCTGGCAAGAAGTAAAATAACGGCTGTTCCTTAAAACGGGCGTTTAGTGAGAGTAGGCTATTTCATAACATACACTAATAAATGTCACATTTATGAGTCATTTGTACTATCTTTGTGACATGAGCGTGACGAGAGACAAATTGATTGAAGCGGCAGTTGTCGCCCTTAACCAGGATGAATCAGCCACCATTGAACAGATTGCTACCATGGCCGGAGTGACCCGACGAACGGTCCATCGCTATTTCAACGACCGTAATACATTAGTCCAGGAATGTAAACAAACCATGCTCCAAGTTTGCAATCTCAAAATGACGCAGGCCTATCAAAGTAGTCAGCAACCTGCCATCCAGCTAGAAAACATGTTCTATGCCGCCTTGGAAGTGGGGATTCAATACTCGTTTGTCAAAAAACTGTTCAAGCGAAATCAGTACACGAATCTGGTCAACAACCAGGAACGGGCCTATGATGACGTTAAAGCCAACTGGTTCAAGTTAGTCGAGATCCTTCAGCAACAAGGAGCCATTGATAAAAAGCTCTCTATTCCTTGGATCTACAATTTGTTTGGCGGCATGGTCGATATCGCTATTGAAGCCCAGCAAGCCGGCGATGTTGCTCGCAACGACATTAAATCGTTTTCATGGACCTCATTCAAAGGAAGTATCGGCCTTCAATAACCAGCCATCCAACGTATGCAATTACTCAACACATCCGACACCTATATCGATAGCGAATTAGTCAAACAGCTTCCCGGTTTCACCAGCAACTATCGAACGGTTAATGGCATTCAACTGCATTATATCCTGGGGGGGCAGGGTAAGCCGCTCGTCTTGTTACCGGGCTGGCCTCAAACCTGGTGGAGCTATCACAAAATCATGCCCTTGCTAGCAGAAAGTTATCAGGTCATTGTGGTTGAGCTGCGGGGCATGGGGAGCTCGGATAAACCGATGGCAGGCTATTCGAAAAAAGGGATGGCGGGTGATGTATCGGCTTTACTCGACCAATTGGGCATTGAGCGAACCAACATCGCCGGTCATGACATCGGGGCTGCTGTAGCCTTCAGCTTCGCGGCCCATTTTCCTCAAAAGACCGAAAAGCTGGTTTTGTTGGACACGCCCCATCCTGATGAGAACCTGTATAAGCTTCCCATGCTCCCCACGGGTGGGGGCGTTCATCCGTGGTGGGTCGCTTTTAACCAAGTCCGAGATCTGCCCGAACAAGTACTGGAAGGGCGATTCCATTTCGTACAGAATTGGCTTTTTGACCAACTGCTGGAGGACAAGACGGCCATAAACGCGTTTGACCGGCAAGTGTATGCCCAGGCTTATACCAGCCAGGATGCTATTAGAGCTTCCAATGGCTGGTACCAGACCTTTCCTGAAGACATTGACGATAGTAAGGGCAAGCGAATCGAGGCCCCCACCCTTGGCCTAGCGGGTCGAGCTGGCTACCAGATGCTTTCGTATGCCTTACCCCCTTACATTGACCAGTTAGACATAAAAGAAATAGAAGGATCAGGCCATTTTGTGCAGGAGGAGAGGCCCCTGGAAACGATCAGATTCATCCAGGATTTTCTTGGCTAGGCAGGGTATTAAATACCTGATTTTTAGCGGGTTAAAATAATCGTATAAATAGGCTGCGATCAAGCCAGTGGACTCCTGAAGGAAGTTCACTGGCCTGAGCTGGATGAATACATACAGAAGAATTGCCCGCCACTTCAAGGGTTAGGTACCCGGAAAATAAGTCGTTTTCAGGTACTCCCGCAGCGACGTTGGCTTACGGCCCAGCAGACGCTCGACCGTATCGTGCGTGCCGGCCAGCATGCCGTCTTGGGTGGCGGCACCCCACTGGGCAACGAAGGTGGCGACGAAGTCGGGGAAACCTTCAGCTACTTTCTGCGCGACGTAGGTAGCCAGCTCGCTACTTTGGTAAACGATGGGCCGACCCGCTAACGCGGAGAGCTCCCGGGCAATATCGTGAAACGAATAGGCTTCGCTCCCGGAGAGGGTATAATCCTGGTTGTCATGCCCTTCACTGGTCAGTAGGGCAGCCGTGGCAGCGGCCAGTTCAGTCCGCTTAACGAACGCTATCTTACCTTCGCCGGCCGGGAAACGAATCTCGGTGTCCGGTAACTCACTCCCGATCATCGACTCAAGGCCTTCCAGGTAGTAGCCGTTTTTTAGAATGGTGTATGTCAGCCCGGACGCTTTGAGGTAGGCTTCCGTGGCCAGGTCACTTTCGGTGACCTGCGACAGGACAAAGTTTGTATCGCGTTGAATACTGGTGTAAAACAGGTGCTTCACCCCGGCTTGCTTAGCCGCATCGATGACATTGCGGTGCTGACGTACCCGGTCGGTAAAGGCCACGGCGGAAACAAGCAGCACCTTATCGACGCCCCGGAAGGCTTGCACGAGCGCGGGATAGTCAACATAGTCGGCTTGCCGGACGTCTACGCCCCGCTTCACCAGGTCGGTAGCTTTATTAACGTCACGCACCAGGGCGGCTATTTCGGTGGCCGGGGTAGTGGTGAGCAAAACGTCGATGATTTGGTGGCCTAACCCACCAGTGGCTCCAGTTACTAGAATCATGATCAACCGAACTAAAAATTCACGTATATTTACTTGCAATTTGCAAGTGTAAAGGTAAAATAAATTACTTGCTTTTTGCAAGTGAAAGGACAAATTGTTTGTATGAAGGAGCTAAAACAGCGGTCTACCTGCCCCGTCAGCACAGCGCTTGACATACTGGGGGATAAATGGAGCTTACTCATTCTGCGGGATATGGTGTTCGCGGGGAAGTCTACGTACGGGGAATTTGTGCAGTCAGCGGAAAAAATAGCGACTAACGTTCTGGCCGATCGTTTGGCGGTCCTGGAGTCGCAAGGCATCTTGAGCAAGTCCGTGGCTTCGGATAAGAAATCGAAGTTCACCTACCGCCTGACAGAAAAAGGGGTAGATACCATACCCATTATTATAGCGCTCGTTCAGTGGGGCAGCAAACATGGTTCTACCGTCGTCGACCCTGGCTTGATGGAAGAACTGGAGGCCGGGAAAGACGCGGCTGTTGAGCGGTATCAACGGCTCGCCCGCGAAAAGGCCCTGGCTTAACTAAGCGTGTTGTGTCCCTACCCCAGAAAGCAGCGGGATTCTAAACCCACTTTTCTACGCTTGCGGCCATTGCCAGCTTACCGTGCCCTAAGTCCCAATCTATATGCTTGCCGCCAGCAGGAATGATAGTCTTCCCATCCACGAGCGGAATCGTATGCGACGGATTGCTGTTGAGAGGTATTCGAAAATTGTCTGTCTCCTGAAACGCTCCTTCCTAAGACAAACGATCCTATCCTGAATAGGACGTAGTCAATAACTGTTCCTCTCTGAAGCCCCTGAAGGTCTAATGTCCTGAATTCGGATACAACCCGGCCGAAAACGGTTCATCTGCACCCCTAGCGCTACCCTACTTTTGTAGCGGTCAACTAAACCGATTAATACTGTCTTATGAAACAGGTAAAGTTAGGAAGTCAGGGACTAGTGGTACCCGCACTGGGTCTGGGCTGCATGGGTATGACAGCTATGGCGCACATGGATATATATGGAAAAGCGGATGAAGCGGAGGCTATTGCAACGATTCATCGCTCCCGCGAACGGGGTGGGAACTTTCTCGATACGGCGGATTTATACGGGCCCTTGATCAACGAACAATTGATCGCAAGAGCGACCAAAGGCCGACGGGACGATTATCTCATTGCCACCAAATTCGGTTGGGAAATTGATGATGCAAATCAGATAACCTGGCAATTCAGAGCCGACAGGGCCTATGTCAGGAAAGCAGCCGAACGATCCTTAAAAAACCTGGGTACGGACTACATTGATCTGTATTATCTGCATCGGCTGGATCCGGCTGTACCCATTGAAGAAACTGTGGAAGCTATGTCCGAGTTAGTCAAGGAAGGTAAGGTCCGTTACATTGGCTTGTCAGAAGTATCCTCAGCGACGATTAGGCGAGCCCATGCGATCCACCCCATTACGGCTGTACAGACAGAGTACTCGCTTTTCGAACGTAGCGCGGAAGAAACAGGCCTTTTGCGTGCCCTTGGCGAACTGGGCGTTGGATTTGTTGCCTATTCGCCCCTTGGCCGAGGCTTCATTACGGGCGAATTGAAAAGTCCGGACGATCTGGCCCCCGATGATTTCAGGCGTTCCCTACCGCGCTTTCAGGGTGAACAGTTTTATAAAAACCTGGAGCTGCTGGCCGAAATTAAGGGAATGGCGGTCGATAAACAGGTCACCACGTCCCAGCTGGCCCTGGCTTGGGTGCTGGCGAAAGGCGTTGTGCCGATCCCCGGTACCAAACGGCGGAACTACTTGGACGAAAATATCGACGCTACCCAAATCCGGCTCAGTGATGACGAGTTGGAGCGTCTGGAAGCAATTATTCCGCTAGGAACCCAGACGGGTGATCGGTATGATCAGGCGGGCATGCAAGCCATTGACCAATAGCCAATCAGGCAGGCAAGGTTTAAGCCTTGCCTGCAGCTTATTCTCAGCGTATGAAACAGCAATCACCTCACCTGATCCATTCCATTTCGGAGCAACACCGGATCCTTGGATTGCCCAAACCTGTGCATCCATTGATCAGCGTTTTCAATTTCGATGACATAGATCATATCCGGGCCGACAAACGTCCGCCAACACTTCTACTTGACCTGTATTGCATCTCGCTGAAACGCAATGTAACGGGTAAAGTGCGCTACGGACAGGGCTACTGTGATTTTGACGAAGGCATCCTGTTTTGCACCGCGCCAGGCCAAGTGACGAGTAACATTACCGACGATCACAAACCAAGCGGCTGGTGTGTCGTGTTCCATCCCGATTTCATCCGAGGGCATCCTTTCTGTCAGCGAATAAAGCAGTATGGTTTTTTCGACTACACCGTTAATGAGGCACTTCACTTGTCAGATCAGGAAGAAACGTTGATGATTTCGGTGATGAATATGCTTCGGCATGAAATTAACTCTCGGATTGACCAGTATTCCGAAGCTGTGCTTATAGCCCATCTTTACCTGTTATTGAGTTACACGCAACGATTTTACAGTCGGCAGTTTATAACCAGGAAGCCAATTAGTCATGATGTACTGATCCGGCTGGAAACCATCTTATCAGATTACTTTGCCAGTGATAAGACCCTGAGCGAAGGGTTGCCTTCAGTCTCCTATCTGGCCGAAAAGATGAATTACTCGGATAGCTATTTAAGCGACCTTCTGAAAACGTATACGGGTCAAAACACCCAGCAGCACATTCATCGCTACGTTATCGAAAGGGCCAAAGAATTGCTCACGCAAACTAGGTTAAGCGTTAGCGAAATAGGCTTGCGACTAGGTTTTACTTTTCCACAATCGTTCAGCCGGTTGTTCAAGAACAAGACTAACGTGACTCCCTTACAATACCGACAATCGTTTAATTAAGCGATGAATTAGTATAGTGTAGTTTCAAAAAGCTCTTCCTTACTAATTCTTTGGCCTAAGGACACATTACTCAAAATGCGGCCCTACAAGTCTTGTTTTTTGCAGAAATCAACACTTTTCTAAGCTTAGGGAAACAAAGTCAAAGTTGATTTGTATTCCCTTCTAACGCTCAATTAAGTGGAAAGCTAGTTTTAATACATATCAACTCTACTACGTACCCTACGAATACATGCTTAATCGTCCCGCACCTGTGGTGGTCCGGCCTGGATTGGCCGGGCCACGCTTGGCCGGGCCAATCCAGGCCGGGCCACGCTTGGCATTCCGACCGATCACTATAACCCTAGTGTGGAATAGGTTTGGCATATGTCTTTGCTTCGAAGCCACTAGTCTGACCCGGTGGTGTTAAGTAGTCGATCAAAAGTAAGTTACTATTTCGTTTCTACTTGACACAAAACCCCTACTAAACCTTCTTTAGGCTTAATGCTGTCCCAAAACGCAGGGCGTTGACCGATAGCCTGGTCATCAGGACTATAGGTGTTCGCACAGTCATGATGACCTGGCCATCGGCCTGCCAGTTTAGTTTGTAGCCGATTGATCGTTTCCGGCTGGCCCCGTTTGGCGGTTTTTGTATAACGTGGTCAACTGCTCTTCCCAGTCTACCGACCACTTCAGCAGAGCCATCAGCGGGTCGGCGGTACTTTTCCCAAATTCGGTGAGCGTATACTCGACGCGGGGTGGTACTTCGGGATACACCGTCCGCTCGATCATGCCGTAGCGGATGAGTGTTTTCAGCGTTTGGGTCAGCATTTTGGGCGAAATCCCGTTGATCTGCCGATTGAGTTCGCTGTTGCGTTTGGTGCCCTGCATCAGGGCCATTAAAATCAGGAGCGTCCACTTATCCGCAATCAGCGTCAGCGACTGATTGAGGATGCAACTTTCATCAAGAATGGATTTTACCATCAACGATTTCTGTAAGTCTAAAAAATTTTGATTCTCCATAGAGCCTTCTCCGATGTATTTGTCCATATAGTTCCCTAGGGTACTTACACCACTTTCGGGTGCCTACTATCTAAAGTAAAGTATTGGCTACACTTTTGCAAAAGAATAACGTCAATGCTATGAAAACGAATCCAAATCAGGGGCAGGCCCTCTTCCAGACATTACTGGATGCCTTTAATCAGGACTGGCAAACCGTCATCGACTTATTTACCGACGACGCTTTTATTGAGTACCCCTACGCGCACACTATCGGTGTACCGGCCCGGCTCAATAAGGACAACTACCGGGCTCACTTACAGAATATTCTGCCTCAGATGCCTGGCATCGCATTTTCTAATGTTCGGGTTTACCCGCTTCAACAGCCTTATACATACTGGGCGGAGGTTCACGGGGAAACAACGATGCCCGCAACCGGCAATCTGTACCGCCAGGATTATGTGATGTTTTTCACGATCGCTGGCAACCAGTTTAGCCGGTACCGGGAGTACTGGAATCCAGTTGCTTTTCTGCAAGCGTCTGGTCAGGATACGCTTACTACGCCCCTCCTAAAATCCTGATCAAATGAAAATTGCCATTGCAGCGGCTACCGGAAATATTGGTAGCCGGGTCGCCAGTGCCGTAGCCGCCGGAGGAGCGACACCTGTCCTGCTGGGTCGGGACGCAGCCAAACTAACCGCCCTGGGCATCGACGGGGCCATACTTTCGATTACTGATGTGAGCGATGTCGATCAGGTCACGGCAGCCACGAGGGACTGTGATGCCTTGCTTTGGATAGTACCGCCGGTGAACCACGTTGGCAGTTTAGCCGATTGGTACCGACGGGTAACGCAGGCAGGGGTTGCGGCCGTTAGCCGGAATGAGATCAAACGCGTGGTGCTGGTGTCGTCCCTGGGAGCCGGAGCGGGCGAAAACTTAGGCACAATCAGTTTCATTAGCGATACGGAGCGGGCCTTCAACGCACTCCCGACCAATGTCCTGACGCTACGTCCGGGTTATTTCATGGAAAATTTGCTGCTTCAAACGCATAGCTTATTGGAGCAGGGCGCCTTTCATTTCACGTACGATCCCGACCATGATATTCCCTTCATTAGTACGGATGACATCGGCGATGCAGCCGCTCGCTACCTGCTCGACCCAACCTGGGCCGGTCATTGGACGCTCAACCTGATGGGACCGGAAAACATTACCCTCCGGGAGGTGGCCGTACGGTTGTCGAACGCCCTTGGCCACCCCATCCGGTACGAGCGGCTTGCGTTGGAAACCGTACAAGATCAGTTACGACAGGGGGGCCTTACCGAAACCGTCCAGCAGGAACTGCTTGATTTGTTTGTTGCCCTGGGCGACCCCAATGGGGCTTATGCTACCCCCCGCACCCCGGAAGCCCATACCCCTACCCGGTTCGAAGATTTCGCGCGGACAAAATTGGCTCCGTTGTTAGCCGATGCCGTGTGGTAGAACAACGACGTAATCGGTGACACGCTGGCGACCGAGGTCTGCATACTTGCTTCTTCGCCTGCAGGGAGCAGTTTGCAGGCCCCGCGGCTACGCCCGTCGATATGGAATCGGGATATCCTTATTGTGCATAGGGGTTAGCCATGCTTGCTGCACTTGACAGCTATAGGTTACTTGACGTGTACAGCTGCCAGCAGTGGCTTACCATCCGTTGGAGGAAGATATAAGTTGATTATTCTCACAAAATCCCCCTTCTAGAGACGAAGCAAGTTTCATATATCTGCTTCAGAAATGGGGCGTTTGAAGTGATAATTTTCCGTTTCGTAACAGTCACCTTTCAGGGATAAGGGTCGTTGCAGTGGTGTATCGTTCCTTCAGATGTTTATACAAATCGTCTTCTTTGGGTAGCTTCGACTTCAGGGATGTCGAAGGGTAGGGACCGTTTTTAGCCAGTATTCGTAGGTTAGTGTCAATAGGTGGTCAAAACCCGTAATGGCATTGGGTTTACTTCTAAAGCAATTTGCTCCTGATTCATAGGCCATACGAACGGTGTTTTCATCCCGAGTGCCACTCAAGATAAGTATCAAAATCGCTTGCAGAGTGGCCGTGTTTTGTCATGGCCTCAGTACCTCGTATCCGTTTACCCTGGGCATATCCAAGTCCAAACGATGAATGACTCTCCCGAAGCACAGTTAAGCGTCTATGTCCACCGTTAAAGAATGTTACTTTACCAGCAAAGGTGAATTTGGTAAGTTTACCACATGTCGAAGCCCGAAGGTCTCCCCGAATTTTATCAGCACCACTTCCAAAACACCCCGGATACCCGGCCAACAGACCTGGGGCAAGTCAATGTATTTCGCCTGGAAGAGTCACTCATCCTGGGCTCCGAGCCAGTGCAGTTCAGCCGTCGCGATTTTTATAAAATCGCGCTGCTACACCGCGGTCACAGTGTGTATCATTACGCCGACCAACGAGTAGAGGCCATTGGCCCCGCATTACTGTTGTTTAACCCGCAAATACCGTACACCCGACAACTGCTCTCCGAGGAAATAACCGGCTTTTTTTGCATTCTTCGCCAAGACTTCTTTCAGGAACGCGGGGGGATAAACCTCTCCGAACAATCGTTCTTCTGGCCCGGCAGCGTTCTTGTCTACCCCCTCACGGTTCCCCAAGCGGTAGAGGTGAGTGCCTTGTTCGAGAAAATGCTGACCGAACTCGTCTCCGACTACCTGCTCAAATACGACCTGCTGCGTACCTATGCCACTGAGTTGCTGCACTACACCCTCAAATTGCGGCCCGCCGATACCAGCTACCCGCTTCCCGATGCCAAAGCGCGCCTAACGGCCTTGTTTTTAGAGTTGCTCGAACGGCAGTTTCCCATTGAGTCCCCCACCCAGCGGTTTGCCTTACGCTCGGCCCGCGATTTTGCCCGGCAGTTGGCCGTGCACCCCAACCACCTCAACCACTGTGTGCGGGCCACGACCGGCAAAACCACTACCGACCACATTGCTGACCGCTTGAGCCGTGAAGCCAAAGCCCTGCTCCGACACACGGATTGGCACATCGCCGAAGTAGGCTACAGTCTAGGGTTTGACGAGCCTGCGCATTTCAATTACTTCTTTAAAAAGCAAACCGGACTCGCGCCATCTGCTTTTCGGCGTATTTGAATTTGGTAAGTATCCCTGTAAATTAGGTAAACAAGGGCAACGTCATCGACCGACCTTTGCCGTCGTTAAACGGGCCGCATGGTGGCAGCAGGTTTTCCTCAAGCGGGACTTTGTGCTATTCCCAGTGCAGCGGTTTAACCCTGTTTATTCACCAACATCCGCTTTGTGCGAGTCCCCACTTTTGCCATGATAAAAATGCTTTTTACCCTGAAGCGCCGGGTCGGCATGAGCCAGCAGGCGTTTGAAGACTATCGCCGGGATGTGCATGTGCCACTGCTACTAGCCATTCCCGAAGCACAGTACATGCGTCGATTCGTCGTTTCTTATCCCATTCCTGCCGCTGGGTTTGGCGAGCCGAGCTACGATGCGGTTGTGGAAACTTGGTTTGACAGCCTGGATGACCTGAACGCGTTGTTTTTTTCCGAAAACTTTCAGACCAAAGTTGCCCCTGACCATTCGAACTTCCTCGACATGACACAAGGTGGGATACTCATTTCCGAAGAGTTCGTCGTTATTGACGGATGACAAGTGCCGATTGTCAAGACTATCGCTTTATCTACTTCGACCCCTGGATACCTACCCGGACCAACCCTTTGTTTTGCGCCTTAGGGCGTCGACGGGCGGTACATTTTCTACGAGACTCAGAGTTGATAGACCTCTCAGATGGACTCTATTAGTGGGGCGTCCCCGGCGACACCGTACCTAAGTCAGGGCATTACCCCTGAAGCGCACCTTGATGGGGCAGTTAAATAGAACTAAGTGAGCGGTGGGAGACGCATACGAGGGCACTTATTTCTGAAAGTAGTTGAATAGTGTAATGGAAAGCACGCAAATTTCTTAAGAAAAGCAGCAGTTTCAAGGCAACCAATTTGTCACCAGGATGTACAGAGAGCTGTAAAATGAACAACGAGCTAATCTTTTCAAGAAATAGTTGGTAAGCTGGGAAATTTTGAATTCTCAAATAACCCTCCTGCCTGAAACGACAGAGTCTTCATGTATCTGCTTCAAAAATGGGGCGTTTTGTAGGACAACACCTCTTTTAATAACTGTTCACTGCTATCCGTAGCATACGACTTCACCAGGACTACGCACTCTGCTTCTTTTCAGTGAATATGCTAATTACCGGTTTTCGAGCCAGTGCAGGAAGCTGGTTGATTTTTCGCGGCTGACAAACACGGTTTCGGATTTCACACTTTTCAGCTTTACGGCCAGTTTGCGGGTATAATATGGCTCTACCTCTTTCACGGCCCCAAAGGCAATCAGATACTGGCGGTTGGCCCGGTAAAACTGGTGTGGGTCCAGTTGCTCCTCAATCACATCGAGCGTTTGCGGCAGCGGCAGTTTACGCCCGTCGAAGGTAATCATGCACGACAGCCCATCCTCAATGGTAAAATAGGCGGCCTCCTGCGTGGATACGGGAAACATTTAGCCCTTGAGCGACACCAGAAAGCTGGTTTTTCCGCCCGACGGCCGGGCGGGGGGGCTACTGGCCGAACCAGTTCAGGAGTTTCTGGGGCCAGTCGCCCAGGTGTTCCCGCAGGGTGGCCAGTTTGTCCAGGCTGCGTTTCAGGTCGGCTTCTTCCAGGGGTTTCAGCAAGTAGTCGATGCTGTTGAGCTGGAAGGCTTTCAGCGCATACTCATCGTAATAGCCCCGCATCCGGTCTACGTGGCCCCACGCCGGGTCTATGTGGTTCGCTAACAGTAAGCCAGCACTCAGATGTGCACTTGTGGTCTGTCAACCACCAACGCCCCCCTTGTGGCCATCAGAGAACGGCCACAAGGGGGCGTTGGTAAGTAGCAATTTATTCAGAGCGCAGGCTCTTGACCGGGTTCATCAGGGCCGCCTTGATACTCTGAAAACTCACCGTTAGCAGCGCAATGCCCACGGCCAGCAAACCCGCCAGCGCGAAGACCCACCACGACAAATCGGTGCGGTATTCAAACGTACCAAGCCATTGCCTGAGCGCATACCAGGCCAGTGGCGAAGCCAGCACAAGCGCGATCATAACCAGCATCAGAAAATCTTTGGAGAGCAGCCCGATAATACTGGCAACACTGGCACCCAGTACTTTACGGACGCCAATCTCTTTGGTGCGCTGTTCGGCAGTGAAGGCCGCGAGCCCAAACAGACCCAGACACGAGATCAGAATGGCCAGTATCCCGAAATAATTGACCAGTGTACTGACCTGCTGCTCAGCACTGTAAAGCTTTTCGTACGCTTCATCCACGAAATGGTACGTGAAGGGGTAGTTGGGGTTGACCTGTTTGGCCAGGCGTTCGAGATCGGCGATGGTCTGTGGGGTTTTCCCGGCGCGGGATTTCACCAGCAGGTAGCTGTTTCCCAACGGATTATACAGCAGAATGACAGGGCTAATGGCTTCGTGGAGCGACTTTAGGTGAAAGTCTTTCATCAAGCCGATAATACGCCCTTTTCCCCGCCAGAATTTCACCTCCTGCCCTACCGGCGATTTCATCGACATCATCCGGGCAGCCGCTTCGTTGATAATATAGCTGGATGAATCGGCCAGACCCGTCGTTCTGAAATCACGGCCATCAAGCAACTTTATATTCATTGTCCGGATAAAATCGCCCCCTACCTGTAAAATCGATACGTTGCTTTCGGTGGTTTGCGTCATACCCGGCCATTCCAGATCGCCGGATGAATTCTGTACGTTCATGGGCAGATCGCTGGATGTGGTGGCCGTCACTACCGATGGCTGACGCATCACCTCCTGCCGGAATGCTTCCGTTTTATTACCTTCGGTCAACGTGCCTTCCAGCGGCATGTAAATAAGGTTTTCCCGGTCGAGACCCAGGTTTTTGGTGCGCAGGTACATCATCTGCTGACCAACGACCAGCACACCCGCAATCAGGAAAATGGACAGCGAAAACTGAAAAACGACCAGTGTTTTTCGGAATAGAGCGGGGCCATGGCCAAGTTGCATTTTACCTTTCAGGATCCTGACCGGCTGCAATCCCGACAAAAACAGGGCTGGATAACTTCCAGACAGAAAGCCCGTAATCAAGACCAGCCCGGCAAGACTTAACCAGAAAGCCGGACTCGCCAGGTCGATGGCCAGTTGTTTTCCAAATGTGGTGTTGAAGGTTGGCAAGACCAGCCAGACCAGCCCAATCGCCAGTACAACCGCCAGCAAACTGGTCAGCATCGACTCACTCAGAAACTGCCCGATCAGCGACGATCGCAAGGCGCCTACCACTTTCCGAACCCCTACTTCGCGGGCCCGCAGGGCTGAGCGGGCCGTGGCCAGATTGATGAAGTTGATACAGGCAATCAGCAAAATAAAAAGGGCTACCAACGAGAAAATTCGCACGTACTCGATGCGACCGCCTACAGCCTTTCCATTTTTATAGTCGGCATACAGATGCAGGTCCGTGATCGGTTGCAGCACCGGCCTTCCTATGTCGAAATTTTTGCCGGCAAAGCGGGGATAAATCATCTTCATGGCCGTTTCGGCCTGGGCCATCGTTACGTTGGGCTGTAGTCTGACAAACGTATAAAAGCTGACATTTCCCCACTTTGTCATCCAGTCCTGCTGCTGCACCTTCCAGTTTACGAGCCAGCCAAATTGCAGACTGGACGCATGCGGCAGGTTTTCGATCACGGCGCCAACGACGTAGAGTTTGTCGTTGTCGAGCTGAAGTGTTTTGCCGAGGGCTTGTTGGTAGTCGGTGCCTGATCCGGTAAAGAAGTTCTCCGCAACGGCGCGGGTAATGACAATCTGATTGGTTTGAGCCAACGCAGCTTTGGGGTTACCGGCCAGCGCCGGCAGGTCGAACACGCCAAAAAAATCGTCGGTGGCATAATACCCCTTTACTTTATCTGACTTGTCGGCAGCCGATGGCCCCACCGATTTTAGTAGTAACTCCGGGCCGTAGTTGATCTTCGTCACAGCAGCTACTTCGGGGATATTCTTCGCAATGACTTCCTGGAGTGGGCCGGGGGTAACAGAGTTTGTTGCTATTTCGCCCGTGACCGGATGCTGAAAATTGACCCGCACGTAATGAATCGCTTCGGCATTGCGGAGAAACCGGTCGTAGCTCAGTTCGTCGCTCACCCACAGGCCAATGAGCAAACTACAGGCCATACCGAGGGCCAGGCCAAACACATTGATACCCGAAAAGAGTTTGTTCTTGGCGAGATTCCGCCAGGCGATTTTGAGGTAGTTCGTCAGCATGATTCTTAAAAAATGATGAGTGATAAATGATGAATGAGCTGATAACGACTGTGGCATTCATCATTCGGAACGTAGTGATCTCACCGGGTTCATCAGGGCCGCCTTGATACTCTGAAAACTCACCGTCAGCAGCGCAATGCCCACCGCCAGAAAACCTGCCAGGGCAAACACCCACCACTCGATGTCGATCTTATAGGCGAAGTCCTGTAGCCACCGGTTCATAGCGTACCACGCAATGGGCGACGCGATCACGATCGCAATCAGCACCAGTTTCAGAAAGTCTTTGCTGAGCAACGTAATGATGCTGGCCACTGAGGCTCCCAGCACTTTCCGAACCCCGATTTCCTTGGTGCGCTGCCGGGTGGTGAAGGCCGCTAAACCGAACAGACCCAGACAGGCAATCAGCACGGCCAGCCCCGCGAAGATGCCAAACAACTGCCCCACGCGCTGCTCCGAAGCATACATCAGGCTGAAGCGTTCGCTCAGGAACGAATAGGTAAATGGCATATCAGTCTGCGCTTTCCAGCGTTGCTCAATCGTTTTCAGCAGGGCGGGCATATCGTCGGTTTTCACCCGCAGAGCCATCTGGTAATTATCCTGTCCACGAAACAGGACCAACGGGGCAACTCGCTGCCGCATCGACTCGAAGTGGAAATCCCGCACTACGCCCACAATGGTGTACAGTCGCTGGATTTCGCCACTCCCATCGCCGGCCGTTTTGAGCCGCTGGCCAATCGGGTTTTTCCAGCCGAATTGTCGGGCGGCTGCTTCATTGATCAGTATCGCCGAACTGTCGGACGGAAAGGCTTTGGAGAAATTACGGCCCTGAGCCAGGCCAATGCCCAGCGTAGGGAGATAATCTTCATCAACGAAATAGTGGCGGTTGCGGTAGGTTTCGGGCTGGACCGATCCGTTGTCGGGCTGAAACGCATTGTTTCCACTGTTGGACGAACCGGCGGGCATGTACCCCGCCGACGTAACCCGCACCACAGGCGAGAGTTTGGCTATTTCGGCTTTGAACGCATCCAGTTTCGAGGCCAGCGTATAGGTGTCATTGAGAATCAGCACCTGCTCTTTATCAAAGCCCACTTTCTTGTTCTGGATATAGTTCAGTTGCCGGGAAACGAGTATCGTGCTGACAATCATAGTGATGGATACCACAAACTGCACCGTAACCAATGTATTGCGCAGCCAGCCGCTCCGTGCGCCAATGTTTACGGCACGGCCTTTCAGCACGCTCACGGGCCGGAATGCCGACAGCACAAAGGCCGGATAACTCCCCGCCAGCAAGCCAATCAGCAGGCAGGCCAGCCCAATGCCCGGCAACATCCAACCGGATACGATAGCCCCGATTCCGAACTGTTTGCCCGCCAACTGATTGAACCCCGGCAACAACACGGCCACCAAAACCAACGCCAGTAGCAGGGCCAGAAACGTCAGCAATACCGATTCAGCCAGAAACTGACCCATCAGTTGCCCCCGTTCCGACCCCATCACCTTCCGCACGCCCACCTCTTTGGCCCGCCCCGCCGAACCCGCCGTTGACAGGTTCATGAAGTTGATACAGGCCAGCAACAGGATGAATCCGGCAATGGCCACGAAGATGTAGATGTACTGGACATTGCTGTTGGGTTCAAGTTCATCTTCATAGTCTGAGTGCAGGTGAATGTCGGTAATGGGTTGAAACTGAAACCGGAGCTGATCACCCTTACGGAGGAATTCTGCCAGACTGATTCCCAGAAACTGCGGTAATTCCGGCCCGATATACCGCGCCACCATTTCAGTGCTTTTGGCCCGGAGTTGGTCAACGGAGTAGCCCTCTCGCAACAGCAGGTAGGTGTGCATCGCGTCGTTCAGCCACTTGCCGCTCTGTTTTATGGAGCGCATCGAACAGAAAAAATCATAGTGGAAATGTGTGTTCGACGGTACGTCTTCGCATACGCCCGTCACCCGAAACGCGCCCTTATCGCCCATCGTCAGCGTTTGACCAACCGGGTTTTGATCGCCAAAATACTTGCGGGCCGTTGTCTGGGTCAGCACCACTGTGTTGGGTTCGGTGAGCATCGTTTTCGGATTTATGCCCGAATAATTCGTTGCCAGCGGAATGGACAGGATGGTAAAAAAGTTGGAATCGACGAACGCAACGTGTTCTTCCTTAAAACTATCCGTGCCGTGCTTGACGATAAACGAACCATCCGTATTTAAGCGCGTGGCTGCTTCGACACCCGTATAATCCCGGACTAATGCCGATGCCGCAGGTGCGCCAGCCCCTGCCGCGTTGATGTCGGTTCCGCCTATCCGTCCGTGGGTAGTCATGCGGTAGATGCGGTCAGCGTGGGTATGGTAACGGTCGTAGCTCAGTTCGTGCAACACGAAGAGAACGATAAGCAGACAGGTAGCCAGTCCAACCGCCAGCCCGACGATGTTGATAGCCGAAAAGATCTTATTACGGAGCAAATTCCGCCAAGCGATTTTGAGATAGTTCGTCAGCATACTTCTGAGCATTTATTCACTACGTAACGATTTGACCGGATTCATCAGGGCCACTTTGACGCTCTGAAAACTCACCGTCAGCAGGGCAATAGTCACGGCCAGTGTTCCGGCCAGCGCAAACACCCACCACTCGATGTCGATCTTATAGGCGAAGTCCTGTAGCCACCGATTCATGGCATACCAGGCCAGGGGTGAGGCAACGACAATAGCCACCAGCACCAGTTTCAGAAAGTCTTTGGAGAGCAGCGTAACAATACTGGCAACACTAGCCCCCAGCACTTTACGAACGCCGATCTCTTTGGTGCGCTGCTCGGCGGTGAACGTCGCCAGACCAAACAGGCCCAGGCAGGCGATGAAAATGGCCAGCACCGACGCGATGGTGAACACCTGCCCGTATTGCTGCTCACGGCGGTACTGCTGATTGTAATGGTCATCCACGAAATAATAGGCAAAAGGGTTGCCGGGATAGGCAGCCTTGTACAGCCGCTCTAACTCAGCCAGTTTGCGCGGCAGATCGTCGGTGGTGAGTTGTATGGTTAAATCACCCACCGAACGACGGGGCAGGAAAATAACGGGGTCGATCAACTGCCGCAATCCCTGATGATGATAGTCGTTTACCACCCCCACAATTTCGTAGCCAGTCGTTCCCCAGTTAATGGATTGACCAACCGCCTGGGCAGCCGAGGCAAACCCCAACTGCCGGGCCGCCGTTTCGTTGACAAGTAGTTTCGCACTTTTCTCCCAGGCCAGTTCGGCCTCCTGCTGGGTGAAGTTCCGGCCAGCGGCCAGTTGAATACCGTAGGTAGCCAGAAAACGGTTGTCGATAACGCCCATTGAGTAGCCTTGTTTGTCGGCTTGCGGGCGTGGGTTCTGTTTGGCAATGCCCGTTGTGGAGAAGTCATGCGGGTTACCAGGTGCGCTGCCCGTCAGGCAAAAGCTTTTTACGTAGGGCCGTTGCAAAAGCTGCTGTTCCAGCGCATTCATGCGGGGTTTTAGGGCCGCTTCCTCCCCAACCGACGGTCGCTGAATCACGACTCGCTGGGCCAGTTGAACGCCGAGGTTCGTGCGCTGCATATACTGCAATTGGCGGTAGAGCACGAACGTACCGACCATCAGGGCTACCGACGCGCTGAACTGCGCCACGACCAGCGTCTGCCGCAGCCACCCGCTCCCTGCCTGCTGGCTGCCTTTCAGGGTTTGTCGGGGTTGGAACGAGGCCAACGCGAAGGCCACGTAGCCGCCCGATGCCAACGTGCCGACCAGGAGCAGCCCCAGCCCGGCCAGTCCAAAACCACCCGATGCCAACATACCTACTGATAAATCCTGCTGCACAAAATCATTATAAAAAGGCTGCAGAGTCACCATCAGCGCCAAAGCCAGCCCTACACCCAGCCCATTGAGCAGTACCGATTCGCCCAGAAACTGCCCCATGAGTTGCCCCACTCCCGCGCCAACCACCTTCCGAACGCCTACTTCTTTGGCCCTTTTGAGTGCCCCGGCCGTCGATAGATTCACGTAGTTAAACCAGGCGATCACCAGAATCAGGCCCGCGATGCCGCCGAGCAGGTAAATGAACCCTAAGCTTCCCGCAGTCCGGTAGGGCGTACTCAGCGAAGCGGCCAGGTGCATGGTGGTAGCGGGCTGAAGCAGTAGAATGCTCTTATCGTCGGGGGTGGCTTGTTTTTTGTAAGCGTTGAACTTGGCTTCCAGTGCGTGATAATCGGCGGTGCCGGGGCCTTTAGGTTCGGTTAGCTGAAGAAACGTGGTCAGGTAGTTCCCGTTGAACCCGTCGAGCCGCGCCCAGTCGTTGCCATTGAGGTTGGCGGGGTTGGCCAGCGTTTGTAGCGAAAACACCGCGTCGAACTGAAAATCAGAGTTGGGCGGCATATCGGCATAAACGGCAGACACGGTGTAGAGGGTCTTGCCAAATCGGTTGTTGAGCGTCAGCGACCGTCCAACGGCCTTATCGGTGCCAAAATAGGTCCGGGCCTTTGTCGCCGACAGGGCCACCGTGTTGGGCTGAAGCAGGGCCATAGCGGCTCTGCCCTGCACGAGCGGAAACGTGAAGAGTGTGAAGAAACTCGCATCGGCATACACCAGTTTGTCTTCCCGGAAAGCCTGTGGCGCCCCCTTGGTTCGTTCTGCGGTAATGATTCCGTTGGCCGAATGCTCGGCAATGCGGCAGTACGCACGCACATCGGGAAACGTTTGCTTCACCAGTGGGGCAATGGCCGGGGCCATATCGGTATACACGTTCCCATCTTCATTCTGACCCGTCAGGCGGTAGAGCGACGGCAGCTTTTCATGAAACCTATTGACGCTTCGCTCAAAGCTGATATATTCCATAATTAGCCCGAAGACGGCAATACCCAGCGCGAGGCCGACCATGTTGACGATTGAAAAAACCTTGTTTTTCCAAAAACTGCGCAGGGTGATTTTGAGGTAAGAGCGAAGCATGGCGTTGGTTTATTTAGAGGGTTTGGCAACATTGATAACCCGAGCGTGTCCGGTCCTGACTTCGTTCACGGTTTGCGCATTGACGCGAAGAGTTGCGTTGGCCTGTGCCACCACATTGGTCGTTTGCGTAAGTAGCCCGTCGGCTCGAACACCACCATTGGCGGCACTGGCCACATTGAAGATCTCGACCTTGCCCCGTAGCGTGACGTTGCCATTGGCCTGGTTAGTCAGGTCGAAGGATACTCCGCTTAGGCCAGTCACCAGCACGTCGCTGTTCGACCCGTGTCGGAGACCAAGGAGCCGGGGGGTTCGGATCGTAACGCTGATGGTCGATTGACTGATCCAGAAGGGTTTACCTGATGGCTCGGCAAACGATAGGTTCAGGATGTTCTCCTGCTGATCGATCCGCAGGAACGGGCGCAGGTTATCGTCCAGGCTGATGGCCACCGATGATTCAGGACCACCGACCTCAACGGTAATTCTGGCCGGAAACTGCTGCGTCTGAATCTCGGTGAACGGGGGCACAGACTTAACTTCCCGCACGACGCGTCCGCTGCCGCGCAGCTCATGAGCGGAGCTGTATTTGGGGTCCTGCGCTTGCAGGGTAGCTGACAACAGCCCGAGAAGAGCAACAAAGATTGTTTTCATAAACGAGCGCTTAGAGATCATTCGGAACGCAGCGATTTCACCGGGTTCATCAGGGCCGCCTTGACGCTCTGAAAACTGACCGTCAGCAGGGCGATGCCTACCGCCAACGTACCGGCCCCCGCAAACACCCACCACTCGATGTCGATCTTGTAGGCGAAGTCCTGTAGCCAGCGGTTCATGGCGTACCCCGCAATGGGCGAGGCAATCACAATGGCTACCAGCACCAGCTTCAGGAAATCTTTAGAGAGCAGCGCGACGAGGCTGGCCACCGACGCGCCCAGCACTTTGCGGACACCGATCTCTTTAGTGCGCTGCTCGGCGGTGAACGCGGCCAGACCAAACAGACCCAGGCAGGCAATGAAGATAGCGATACCCGAAAATGCCAGGAACAAGCTCCCTTTCTGCTCGTCGGAGCGGTATTGCGACGAGAAGGTTTGATCCAGAAAGGTGTATTCAAACGGTTGATTTGGGTTAACGGCTTCGTACATTTTCTTTACGTAGGCCAAAGCAGTCGGTACCTGCTGTGGCGATACCCGAATCAATAGATGGTCGCCTGGTTTTTTAGAACGAACCAGCACCAGCGGTTCGATCCTGTTGTGCAACGAACGCAAATGGAAATCGCTGATGACACCGGCAACTTCCACTCGTTTTGCGTCGAGTTCGACTAAGCCCGTGGTGCGGTTTTTCCAGCCCAGGCGCTTCAGCATCGCTTCATTGATAAATACTGCACCAGCCGAGTCAGCCATTGGCCCGGCTGTAGAGGCACTGCCTTCTTTCAGTTTTATCTGGAGCACGTCAAGAAAGTGTTCGTCAACCCGGAAATGCTCGGTACTGACTGGCTGCTCGGTTCCACGGGCGTAGAAATCGAACGTACTCTTGTTGTTCATTTCACCACCAATTGAGCCATTGGTTAAACTCACGCCTTTGATCAGCGGGCTTTGTAACAACCTGTTCTTTAGAGAATTGGCAGACAATTGAACCGACGGCACTTTGAGCGGAATGTTGAGCACCTGCTCCTGATTAAAGCCCAGTTGGGTATGGCGCATGTATTGCAGTTGCTGGTAGACGACAAGTGTCCCCACAATCATGGCTGTCGAAATCGTGAACTGAAGCACGACCAACGACCTGCGTAGTAAAGCAGCTTTCCCACTGACTGAAACGTTTCCTTTCAGCACCAGAGCCGGCTTAAACCTGGAGAGCACAAAGGCCGGGTAAAGCCCACTGATCAAGCCAATTAGTAAGGTAAAGCCAACGAGTAGCGCAGCCGTTCGAGGACTTGCTACATCAAGTGTCAGCGATTTGTCCGTAATGGCGTTGAAAAAGGGCAGCAGTAAAACGAACAACAGTAGGCTCAAAAGAATAGCCAGAAACGACACCAACAGCGATTCGGTCAGAAATTGCCCAATGAGTTGAAGCCGACCTGAGCCAATGGCTTTGCGAACGCCGATCTCTCTGGCTCGCCCGGCAGAGCGAGCCGTGGCCAGATTCACGTAATTGACAATGGCAATGAGCAGAATAAATAAGCCAATGGCTGAAAACGTGTACACGAAGGCCATATTCCCGCCGTTTTCTTCGCCCATCAGGTGCGTCGAGTGCAGGTGTATATCGGCCAATGGCTGAAACGTAATCTCGAAAGTCACCTTCGAATCACCCTCTGCTCCAATGGCCCTGGCTATGTATTTTTGGTAGAACGCGGCCATTTTGCTTTCCAGTTGTGGCTGGTCACTTGCCTGGTTCAGCAACACATAGATTTTTGAGCCAAAATTGTCCCAACCATTCAGATTGATGGTACTGGCAGCCGTATTGGAGTAAGGCAGAATCGCGTCGAACTGCAAGTGATGATTCAGGGGTACCTCCCTGATGACACCCGCCACCGTAAACGGTAGCTGTTCTTTCACCCTGACAACGCTACCCAGTATGCCGTCTGTCTTCCCGAACAGCTTAAGAGCCATCGTCTGCGTCAGAATCAAGCTGTTCGGGCTGATGAACGCGGTTTGTGGACTTCCCTCGATAAATTGATAATCGAAAAAAGTAAAGAGCGTCGAGTCTGCGAAGATGACGTTTTTGGCGTACAGGGCTTTCTCGCCAACCCGGAGCAGAGTTTCAGTGCCCGTTTTTACCCGCAATACGTTTTGTATTTCGGGATATTCCTGTTGCAGAGCCGGGGCCATTGGGGCCGATCCAACGCCCATTTTGTATTCATTGTCGGCCCACTTAATGTGCAGATTCAGGCGAAAAATCCGGTCGGTGTTCGCGTGAAATCGGTCGTAGCTTAGTTCGTCGCTGACGTAAAGCCCCAACAGTAAAGCGCAGGTCATGCCACCGGCCAACCCCAGTAACGTAAGCGCGCTGTAGGTTTTGTTACGAAGCGAGTTCCGCCAGGCGATTTTGAGGTAGTTCGTCAGCATGATTCTTAAAAAATGATGAGTGATAAATGATGAATGAGCTGATAACGACTGTGGCATTCATCATTCGGAACGTAGTGATCTCACCGGGTTCATCAACGCGGCCTTCACACTCTGAAAACTCACCGTCAGCAGGGCGATGCTCACCGCCAGCAAACCCGCCAACCCAAACACCCACCACTCGATGTCGATTTTGTAGGCGAAATTTTGCAACCAGCGGTGCAGGGCATACCAGGCCAGGGGCGACGCGATCACGATCGCGATTACCACCAGTTTGAGAAAGTCTTTCGACAACAGGGCTACGAGGCTGGCCACCGAGGCTCCCAGCACTTTCCGAACGGCAATTTCCTTGGTGCGCTGCACGGTGGTCTGGTAGGCCAGTCCGAACAGACCTAACGACGCCACGACGATGGCCAGCCCGGCAAAGAGGCCGGCCAGATAAGCGAATGTCCAGTCCAACTGGTACTGCCGGTTGAAAAACTCGTCCAGGAAAAACGAAGAAAATGGGCTGTCCGGAAACGTCTTTTGCCAGATCTGCTGAATGCTGGCCATCGTCTGCGGCAGCTGATCCGGGCGGAGACTGACCGTGAGGTAGCCGTCAGGGGCGTCGCCCAGTTCAAAAATAATGGGGTCGAGCGCCTTCCGGAGCGACAGCTGGTGGTAGTCGCGGAGCACCCCGACGATCGTTGGCGTTTGTTGCATCCGGTAGTTGATCCGCTGCCCGATGGCCTGAGCCGGGCGGGCGTAGCCCAGCATCCGGGCCGCCGTCTCGTTGATCACCACCGACTGCCCCCCGGCGGCATCGGCGCCGAAAGCAGGCGAAAACCAGCGACCAGCCGCCAGCCGGGCCCCGAACGTCTGCAGAAACGAATAATCGACCGCCGAAAAATAGTACCGCCCGGCCGACTCCTCTTCCCGCTGGTTCAACCGACGTACCAGCCCCGCCCGCGACAAGCCCGTAATGGGTTTACCCGGAATCAGGTTCGAGGCCGTAACCTGCTGAACACCGGGCGTATTCAGCAGCCGGGCCCTGATTTCGTTCAGTTTGGTCCGGTAGGTCGAGTCGGTTGTGGCCGGCCCGTTGATGACCAGCCGCTGGTCCAGCCTGATGCCCACGTCGTACCGTTGCATGAACGTCAGCTGACGATACATACCCAGCGCCCCGGCAATCAGCAGCATCGACAGGACAAACTGAAACACGACCAGCCCTTTCCGGAGCGACAGCCCCCGGGCGGGCGCCCCCCACTGCCCCCGCAAGACGGCCGCGGGCTGAACCGTGATGTTGACAAAAATCGGATACAGGCTCGACAGCAGCACGCCACCCGCAAAAAACCCGGCGCAGACCAGCAGCCATCCCTGATCGGTCAGCATCCGCAGGGATAAAGGCTGACCCACCAGTTCGTTGAAAGTGGGTTGCACGAGCGAGACCAGCCCAGCCGCCAGGGCCATACTGATCGTGTTCAGCAGGAGCGCTTCCAGCAGGAATTGCCGCAGCAGATCGGCACCCGACGCGCCCGTTACTTTCCGAACTCCCACTTCCTTAGCCCGCTCGGTAGCGCGTGCCGTGGCCAGGTTGACGTAGTTGATCCACGCAATCAGGGAGGTGAACAGCGCCACCACGAGCAGCACCCCCACCATGAGCCGACTGCCGTTGGTACCGGGTTCGCCCAGCAGGGGCGGGTCCAGATGAATACGGCTCAGCGGCTGGAGCTGCAACCCATCCTTGCTGGCTTCGCCCTGGGTTTGCCGGATGTAACCGGGCAGTTTGGCGTCCAGCCCCCCCGCCGACGCCCCCGGTCGGAGCCGCACATAGGTATAAAACGAGTCGCCCCAGTTCGACAGCTCAGCCTCACCCCGCGAAAAGAGGGTAAACGAAACAAGCGCGTTGATGGACAGGTGGGAGTTGGCCGGACTGTCGGCCAGTACGCCCGTTACGGTATAGTAGCTAACATCCCGGTAGCTGCCCCCGGCCCAGTCGCCGTAACCGCCGGTCATCTTCAGCGTTTTACCGACGGGCTCTTCGTTGCCGAAGTACTTCCTGGCCAGGGTTTGCGTGATAACGATCGATGTCGGGTTCCGGAGGGCCGTTGCCGCGTTGCCTTTGAGCAGCGGAAACGAAAAAAAGGTCAGAAACGATGGGTCGGCCGCCAGCACGTTGTCTTCGCGAAACCGCCTGACCAGCTGCGGGGTCTCATAGCTGAGCTGCGCGCGGGAACGATGAAACCGCACCATCGATGCGACCTCTGGAAAGGCCTGCTGCAGCCCCGGCCCGACCGATGCCACCGTAGTTGCTTTGGCCGCCAGCTCCCCCTCCCCGTTCAGCTGGTTATACCGAATCCGATAGATGTCGGCAACATCCTGATGAAACAGATCATAACTACGCTCGAAACTCACGTACTCCAGAATAAGCAGACTGGTGGCTATTCCCGTGGCTAACCCGGCTACGTTGATCAATGTAAAGGTTCTATGCGTCCACAGGTTACGAATAGCGATGCGGATGTAGTTTCTAAGCATAAGAGAAGAGAGCTAATGAACCAGTACGTACCTACCCAGGGCTGGGAAATCAACCCCCGAACCACCCGGGGCCGTGCGGACACGGCCCCGGTCCAGACGGCAATGGCTGACGCATAGGAGACCGTGAGGACACGGCCTCGGGTGACACGGAATGAACCGACCTACGGCCACAGCAATACACCAGCGAACCGGTGCTGGGCCGGGCGTTTTTTAGTCAGATCGTAAGCTTCTGACCGGGTTCATCAGGGCGGCTTTGATACTTTGGAAACTCACTGTCAGCAGGGCGATGCCCACCGCCAGCAAACCCGCCAACCCAAACACCCACCACTCGATGTCGATTTTGTAGGCGAAGTCCTGCAGCCACTGGTTCATGGCATACCAGGCCAGGGGCGACGCAATCACGATCGCAATAACGACCAGCTTGAGAAAGTCTTTCGACAACAGGGCTACGATACTGGTTACCGAAGCGCCCAGCACTTTCCGAACGCCAATTTCCTTGGTGCGCTGTTCGATGGTCAGTAAGGCCACCGCGAACAGGCCCATGCACGACAGCAGAATAGTCAGACCAGCCGCTATTCTGAAGATGGTCGAGAATCGCTCTTCCTTATCGTACCAGCGGTTGGTGTTCTCATTCACGAACGATGCCTGAAAGGGAGCCGAAGGGGCCATCTCTTTCCAGAGCGACTTGAGCGCATCCATGGTCCGGACCATTCCCTGGGGCGTTGTCCGGATCAGGGCGTAACTAACCCCGGTGCGGCTATCGAGGTGGAGGGTGATCGGTTTGGCTTTCTGATGCAGAGAAAACAGGTTGAAGTCCGGGATGACGCCAATAATCTCGTATTTCCGGTCGGCGGTATCCGGCTGAATCACGACGCCTACCGGATCTTTTTCGCCCAGCTGCTTCGCCAGGCTCTGGGTAATAATCACCGCCGAAAGCGTATCGGTACGGAAGGCCGGGTTGAAGTCGCGGCCCGCTTTCAGGGTCATACCCAGGGTTTTCAGGTAGTCGAAATCGACCCGTAGCCAGTCGGTTTCTACCTCCCGGTTTTTATGGGTCCAGCCGCTCATGCTCCGCGACGTAGACCCGTCCAGCCCGCTGCCGATGTTGGTGGCCGTTCCTGAGATGCTGACCACGTCGGGGTTGTTACGGAGCCGGTCGCGCAGCTGTTGCAGCGCCCGGGCCCCGGTCAGGTTGTCGCGGTTACGGAGCGGTAAACTGATGACCTGCTCTTCCGAAAAACCCAGTGGGCGCTCGCGCAGGTAACGCAGCTGCTGCCCGATCAGCAAGGTGCAGATGATCAGCAGGCTGGCCAGCGCAAACTGGGCCACGATCAGGATGCTCCGCAATCCACCCGACTTCGGTCCTTTTACCTTCCCCTTCAGCACCGTAACGGCTTCGAAGCGCGCCATAATCCAGGCGGGGTATCCGCCCGTCAGCAGCGTAATGAACAGAAAGGCGACCCCTATACACCCGATCGTGATCGGATGCGTCAGCAGATCGAACGACAGCCGCGTGCCGAACAGCTGGTTATAAAACGGCCGCAACCCAATGGCCAGGGCCACACCGGCCACCAGCGCCACCAGACAAATCACCAGCGACTCGGCCCAGAATTGCCCGAATAGCTGGCCCGCCTGCGCGCCCAGCGACTTTCGCACCCCTACCTCCCGCGCCCGCGTCACCGACCGGGCCAGCGACAGATTGACGTAGTTAATGCCGGCAATCAGTAGGATAAACAGACCAATCAGAGCCAGGGCGTACACGTAGGTGCGGCTCACCCCACCGCCCATAACGCCTTTGGTATCGAACCGGATATCGGTCAGGGGTTGCAGCCGGAGGCTTATGTACTCGCCCTGCGCGTCGGGTTTCTGCCCGCGCTGTTTCGCTTCGGCGATATCGGTCTGCCAGTATTTCCGGGTAAACGAGCGGAGTCGCTTTTCGGCCGTCTGCGCATCGACACCCGGCTTTAACCGGACAAACACTTCGTGATTACGACTCCCCCATTCGGCTTTGGCCGCCTGATAGTCTGCCCGGGTTTCGGGGCGTACCAGGGCGTCGAAACGGAATGTCGAGTTGGTGGGTATGTTGGCCAGTACGCCCGTGACGATGAAATCGCGGCCCATGTTGAGCCCGTCGGTACGCAGCGGTTTCCCGATCGGATTCTGATCGCCGAACAGGTCCCGGGCCATGTCTTCGGTAATAACAATGCTGCTCAGATCCTGGAGGGCCGTATTGGGGTCGCCGGCCAGCATCGGGAAGGTAAACGTCTTAAACACCCCCGGATCGGCAAACCGGATATCCTTGGCGACGTGTTTCTCCCCAACAAATTCGGTCTGGGACCACATCATCCGCGTTACCGATTCGGCATCGGCCATCTCGGCCTGCAGCGCCGGCGACAGCGGGTAGGGCATAATACTCGTTACATCGCCCGTCGACTCCTGCAGATACACCCGGTAAATGCGGTCAACGTCGGTATGGAACCGGTCGTAGCTCCACTCGAACCAGGACGTCAGGAAAAGCAGCGTGGCCGTAGCAAAGGCCACGGCCAGACCAACGACATTGATGCCCGTATGGGTCTTGTGTTTCCAGAGCGTGCGAAAGGCGATTTTGAGGTAATTACGAATCATGACAGCCTACCAAAAGTTGAACTGTCAACGTCATTCCCAAATGTCATACCAGGCTATAAATCACTGATTTTCAGTTACTATATTTCGTAAATATGAGCCAAGCTGTCCGTATTCGGACGGAGCCGTTCGTTTGCGGACAGCCGTTCAGGGCAGGTAAAACACCGGCTCGAGCGGGGCCGTAATGGGCGAGTGGTCAGGGTTCGTCTCCATCAGATCGGCCATGTAGGCCCACCAGCGCTGTACAACCGGCAGGTCGGGCAGCTGATCAGCCGTGTGCCCGTCGGTGCGCTTCTGTACGGCAAACAGCGTACCGGTGCGGTGGTCGAGAAAAATGGCGTAGTCGCTGATGCCCGCTTCGCGGAGTGCAGCCGCCAGCTCGGGCCAGATTTCATCGTGTCGGCGCTTGTACTCGGCTTCGTTGCCGGGCTTGAGCTGCATCGTGAAGGCAATGGGCAGCATAGGTTCAGTTCAGTTTGCAGAGTTCGGTACCTGCCAGCAGCAGGCACCCTAATCCATAGTCCTCAAAATCGGGTTTGCTGGTATAGGTAACGGGCTGTCCGTCTTTGGGTTCTTTACCGGTTCCCTGCACGTAGCCCAGAAAACCGGTTGAATGTACGGCTTCCGTAGCCATGGCGTTCCAGGCTTTAGCCACCACCGGCCCGTATTCGTTCCGGTTCAGCAAACCGTGGTTCATCCCCCAGGCCATGCCGTATACGAACAGCGCGGTACCGGTCAGCTCCTTACCCCCAAAATGACTGGCATCGTGCAGACTGACGTTCCAGAACCCGTCGGGACGCTGCAACGGTTTGATAGCCTGCATCATATCAAGGTAGGTTTGCAGGTATTCGTCGCGGTGGGGCGCATCGGCGGGCATGATGTCCAGCACCCGAACCAGCGCGGCTACCACCCAGCCGTTCCCCCGCGACCAGTAGCAGTCCTGACCGTTGGGCTCTTTGTAGGGCGGCACGAAGTCTTTGTCGCGCCACCACAGCTTATCGACCGGATTGTACAGGCCTTTGCCGCCCTCTACCGTTTTCGTATGCCAGTAGAGCCGGTACATAGCCTCAAAATAAGCCGGGTTCTTTTCCAGCACGCCCAGTTTGGCAAACACCGGCATAGCCATTTGCAGCGCATCGATCCAGGTCCAGTCGCTTACGGTCTGGCTTTGCATCATGGCGTCGATGGATGTTTTTATGGCGCGGATGCGTTCGGGCTGCCGGTCAAGCTGGTAAAGGTCGATGTAGGTCTGTCCGCAGCACTGGTCGTCGGCGTTGCGGGTAGTAACGCCCGACCGAAGTCCCCAGCGGTGCTTCTGCCCCCAGTCCAGCGCATAGTCGAGGTAGCGCGGCTGCGGATCGAGGGCGTGGAGCGCCATCAGCCCTTCGTAGTACACGGCGCGGGTCCAGATGTTGCTGGGCCGGACTTTGTTGGTTACGATGTCGAGACCGGGGTCGGGCCAGGTCTTCATAAAGTAGTCATTGGCCAGGGTCATGGTTTGCCGGATGGCCCGCGTAGCCGGCAGTTTTTGCGCCGAAGCCCAGCCGGTCAGCAGCCAGCCGCCCATAACGACTACTACGGTGGTACGAATCGATGTCATTGCCCCGAAAAGAAACTTCCCGCCCGGTCTTACTCCTCTCACCCACCCGGCGCCCCGGCCTTATGACCCCACCAGGATGCAGCGTCTGCGCCAGGCCTCTCGGCTCATTCCCGACCAGGTCTGACAACATAGAAACCCAGACAGAGAGGCAGGCACATAGCATATATAACTCAAAAACAGCACATTACATAATACCCGCTGTCCCGTTCGTTTCTCGGAACGCTGTTGCGCAGCGCTATCCTTTTGAGTATTTTTGGTTTTCAGACGTACTCATCACGCCAACCGTATGTACCAATCGCAGCATTCGCCCTGGTTCGCCCATGAGGACGACATGGGTGTCAATGCCCCCCTTCGCCACCAGCAGGTCATCTCGAAGCTGCATGTTGAGTTAGGTATACTCTACTACAAAACCAATAGTATTCCATACGAGCCACTGACCGAAACCATGCTCACTGAAGGGTACGGGAACCCGGTTCCAGACCTGCTTCTGTTCGATCACCATACGGAGTCTACCCGCCTGATTATTGAAATTTGTCAAACCAGCGGGCAGAAAAATGACATCCGAAAGGTAATTCGATTGATGGACGACTGCGACTATGGTATACAGGAAGGGTTCGTCTATAATTACAAGACCCGGCAGTGGTTCCGCTATCGTTCCGGCGACGGCGGCCTGGTAGAACCGTCTTCGTTCTCCATCCTGCTCCAGCGGGACCTGAACAGCTTCCTGTAATGTAATCTCGCCTTCGCTTCGTTTTTTCTCACCCGCATTTTTCGTGAAGATCGAGTGGATTTATCAACACCGAGCGAGTCGGGAAACCGTTTTTTTCAGCGCTTCTTTCTGGCTACGACTCATGCCGGCCACGCGAAACTGCCGTATGTAGCTAATGTCTTTACCCCGGGCGTTCCCGTTGACCTCAATCGACATGATGTTGTCGGTGTTCTCGATACGGGTCGTCAGGTTAGTATTGCGCGCCTGTGCGGCTGCCCAAAGGCCCGACCCGAGGAGCAACGAAGTGAGATACGTTTTCAGTCGGTTCTGATGGCTTTGACAGGATTCACAAGGGCGGCTTTGATGCGCTAAAGTCAACGAACCGGTATTGGGCCAGACTGCGAAAAGCGGTTTTGAGGTTATTTCAGCGCATGGTGTTAGTCCGGATTTTTCAGTGACTCGGCCAGCTTTACGGTAGCGACCTTCCAGCTTTGCACACTCACAGCCAGGGCCGCTGTGAGCAACACCACCCCATTGGCCACCAGATAAGGCGATACACCCAGCTGCAAACCGCCTGTGAACGGCTGGGTTTGCTGCAACAGCAACTGAATTCCCGTAAAACACAGGGCGTTGGCCAGCCCACCGGCTACCAGCAGCAGGCTGATGAACTCCCGGTTCACCAGCAGAATGACCTGCGAGACGGTTGCGCCCAGCACTTTCCGAACGCTCACTTCTTTGATCCGGCGTACGAAATGCTGCGTAGCCAGGCCGTATAGCCCCATGCAGGCAATCAGCAACGCCAGCCCCGACAGCACCCCAAAACCTGCCGACAGCTTTCGCGACGTCGTGTTGAAGTTTTCGAAAACATCTTTCTGGTAAAACCAGGACGGGGTCATAGTCGGCACATGGGCCTTCCAGATGCGCGTAACGGCTGTAGCGACCTGTGGCCCACGGCCCGGCTCAAAATCAGCAATCAGATACGTAAAACGGGATTCGGGCGCGGGCCGTAAAATAGCCGGGCGTTCGGCACCGGACCCGAACCATTTGAAATCCTGAACCACCCCGGCCACAGTCACCAACTGGCTGTCGAGCCGCATGCTCTGACCCACAACGGGTTGTTTCAGGCCATGTTGCTCCACAAACGTCTGATTCACCAGTACCGACTGCGTGTTTTCGGCCCGACGCTGAGGGTCGAAGAAACGGCCCTGCGCCAGTTTCAGGCCGAGCGTTTGGGGGTAGTCAGGACCAACGTCAAACACCAGCGCCTGCTTTTCTATGCCACCAACCCAAACCGACTGACTATTCATCGACTCGCCCACGTGGCTTTGCGCCCCCGATACGGCCCGAACGTTGGGCAGTTGCCCTAACTCGTTTTTCAGGATGGTGTATTGCGTGCTGTCGGTCAGGCGTAGCACCAGCGCGTTGTCGGGTGTGTAGCCCCAGTCTATATTCTGCCACTGCTTGCCCGCGTGGGTGAGTGCTACGCCAATGATGACGGCAATGAACGCCAGCGCAAACTGCCCCACCAGCAGCACCCGCGCCACGGTACGCCGATCGCTGAATTTCAGCTTCCCGGCAAATACCACCGTGGGCCGAAACGCCGACACATACAGGGCCGGATAGGCGCCCGATACCACCGCCGTAAACAGCAGCAAACCGATCAGAAACACCCAAAGTGTACCGTTCTGGCCAACATTCAGCGAGATGGTCATGGTCATGATGTCATTGAAAAGCGGAATCAGGAACAGCTCGGTGATGAGCAGCCCGAACGCCAGCGCAAACGCGCACAGCAGCAGGTTCTCTATCATAAACTGCCCGATCAGTTGCTGCCGGGTGCCACCCAGCACCTTCCGCATCCCGATTTCTTTAAGCCGACGTGTGACACCCCCCAGCGAAATGTTGACGTAGTTGACGCACGATATGGCCATCATAACCAGCGCAATAGCGCCAAACACCAGCGAAATGAGCGGATGGTTGGCTTCGGCGGGTCGGCGATCCACGTCGTAGGCGTTTTGGGCCGGTTGCCGAAGGTTATCGAACACAAACGACTCGATGGGTTTTTCGGGGTTGCGGGCGTTGTAACGGGCCATATAGGGCTTCATCTGGCGGGCCAGCGTGGCAATGTTGGCGCGCGGGTGCAATTCCACAAAAACCGCACTGATGTGGCTGCTCCAGTCCTGATTTTTCAGAGCCGTATGCACCGGATGGTAACCCGTAAGTAGTGCGAATTTGAAGCCGATGTTGTCTGGAAAGTCCGCGGCCACACCCCGCACCACAAACTGTTTCTGTTCACGACTGCCGGTCAAAACGGTGAACGGTTGCCCGATGGGATTCTGATCGGGGAAGTATTTCAGGGCCATGTCGTGGCTCAGAATCAGGGCCGACGGGTCGCGGAGGGCGGCCGGGCTACCCTGGGCGAGTGGGAACGTAAAGACATCGAAGAAATTAGCATCGGCATAGGTAATCATCTCGCTGATGACGCTCTCGTTCCGATAGACCGTTACGTTTTCTCGCTCGACCCGCACCGTGTGTTTCACCTGCGGAAAATCGGCCGCGAGGGCGTTGGCCATAAGTGCGGGGGCATCGCCGAAGGTGCGGGTTTCGTCCTGATGTTTCTGCACGTACTCGAGCATGTAAATCCGGTCGCCATTGGCGTGGAAATCATCGAGTGTCCAGAAGTTTCGCAACGTCAGAAACACCGTAATACTACAGGCCACTGCAATAGAAAGCCCCACAATGTTGATGAGGGAGGCCAGTTTGTTGGCGAGTAGGTTTCGCCAGGCGAGGAGAAAATAGGTTCTAAGCATAGTTACTCTGCTCTTAGTGATTTTACCGGGTCCATCAGAGCGGCTTTTACGCTCTGAAAACTCACGGTCAGCAGCGCGATGCCCACCGCCAGCACACCCGCCAGCGCGAAGTACCACCACTCAATATCGATTTTGTAGGCGAAGCCCTGCAACCACCGGTGCATGGCCCACCAGGCCAGCGGAGAGGCCAGCACCACCGCCATCAGCACAAGTTTCAGGAAGTCTTTCGACAACAGCATCACCACGTTGCCGACGGTTGCGCCCAGCACCTTCCGAACGCCAATCTCCTTCACCCGCTGCTCTACATTGAACGATACCAGCCCGAACAAACCCAGACACGAAATCAGAATCGCGATAAACGTAAAGTAGCTTACCAGCGTCGAAAGGCGGTTTTCGGCTTCGTAATTCTTCTGAAATTCGGCGTCCAGGAAACTGTATTCAAACGGCTCGGCGTAATTGAACCGCTGCCAGACGCTGCCAAGTGATTGCAGGGTGGATTGCATATCGCCGGGCTTGAGGTTCACCACGACGTAATTGTAGTTGCCGTTCAGATTGAGCGTGAACCCAAAGGGTGTAATGGGTACGTGCAGGTCTTCGAAGTGAAAATCCTTCACTACGCCGACAATTATGCTGCGGTAGTTTTCCGAATCCCGGTTGGCGATGGCGGGCTTGCCAATAGCTGCCTGAGCCGAAGGGTAGCCCAGTTCCTTCACCGCTTTCTCGTTCAAAATAACCCGGTTGCTCGTGTCGCCGGGAAATTGAACCGAAAAGAGCCGACCCGCCACGGGTTCGATGCCCATTGTGTGCAGGTACGTTGCATCGACGCGATTCATGCGAGTCACTTTGGCATCGGCCGCAACTTGCTTTTCGCCGTAAAGCCGGGCGTCTTCGGGGTTGAAAATACCTGGATAATAGGCCGATGCCCCCACCGAACGTACCTGCGCCGTGCTGACCAATGCCTGTTTCAGGGCTGGGTAGCTGGTCTTTGCCGTTTCGCTCCGAAGCGGAATAATGAGCTGATGCGCTGAGGCAAATCCCAGATCAGCCGAGCGCAGGTAATTCATCTGGCGGGCAATGACCACCAGCGCGATCATCAGCATCACCGACAGCGTGAACTGCATGACCACCAGCCCTTTGCGCAACGATACGGCTGCCAGTGACCCACCCGCCCGGCCGACCCCGCCTTTCAGCACGGTGATGGGCCGGACCGATGACAGGTAGAAAGCCGGGTAGCTGCCCGCCAGCAGACCCGTGGCCAAACTAATCCCAAAGAACGTAGCCACCAGCCCCAGCCGCTGACCTACCGAAAAGTGCAGCGTTTTGCCCGATACGGCTTCAAAAACGGGCGTCATCAGCCAAACCAGCGCCAGTGCCAGCCCAAACGCAAACACGCTGAACAGCAGCGCTTCGCTTAGAAACTGTCGCACCAACGACGCCTGCTCGGCGCCCAGTACCTTCCTGACGCCCACCTCGGCGGCTCGCTTGCCCGACCGTGCCGTGCTGAGGTTCATGAAGTTGATGCAGGCAATAAGCAGCGTGAACAGCGCAATACTGCCCAGCACATAGAGGTACGTCAGACTCCCGTTGGGTGTTACGTTGTGCGTCAGGTCGGTATGGAGGTGAATATCGCGCACGGCGGTCAGAAATTGCTTTTTGTCGCGCCCGGCCACGGCCAGGTCTTTCCGCATGTATTTCTCCACGAAGGCGGGCAGTTTGGCTTCCAGCTTGCGGGCGTCGGTGCCGGGCTTCAGCTTCAGGTAGGTAAAAAACATGTTGTTGCTTACCATGCCCGTAGTGCCGTTGATGTACTGCGACAGGCCCCCCCCGGCATACGACAGAAAAAACCGGGCGTCGATGTGCGAGGGCACGGTGCCGGGCCGGAACACACCCGTGACGGTGTAGTCGCCCACGCCGTTGGTATTACTCTCGATGTGAATGGTCCGGTTCAGGGCAGACTGATTACCGAACAGATTACGCGCCATTGTCTCCGACAGCACAATAGCGTGTGGATTGGCCAGGGCCTGTTTGGGGTTGCCTTCTACAAAGTCATACCGAAAAAAGGAGAAGAACGTTGGGTCGGCCAGGTAACCTTTCGATTCGTAGAAGACGGCTGGTTTACTGTTCGCTATGTTCCCGACAGGGTTGGCGCGGAGCAACGTCTTGTCGTCGCCGAAAAGACCCACCAGTCGGGTTGTGCTGCCAATTTCGGGGTATTCCTGTTGCAGCGCATCGGCCAGGCGGTAGGGGGTGGCGGCCGTTTTCTCCTCCCCATCGGGGTTTACGAACACCGTCCCGACCTGGTATAACTGCGCTACGTCGGGGTGATGCGTGTCGTAGCTCAGTTCGTCGTAGACGTAGAGGCAGATGAGCATGCAGCACGACAGTCCCGCTGCCAGCCCAACGATGTTGATAAACGAGAAGGCCTTGTTCTTGGCCAAACCGCGAAAAGTGATTTTGAGATAGTTCGTTAGCATGACGTTGGGGAGTACCGGATAATGGGGATGCTGATGAACACTATTCGTTGTACATCATCCATTCATTGTTTTTTATTCCGACCGTAGAGAGGTCACCGGATTTGCCAGAGCCGCCCGAACGGCCTGGAAGATAACCGACCCCAGCGCGATACCGATAGCCAGCAAAGCGGCTACCACAATGTACCACCATTGCACCTGGGTATGGTACGCAAAATAAGAGAGCAGTTTAACCCCCAGCCACCAGCCCAGGGGCGAAGCAATCAGAATGGCCAGCGCCACGAGTTTCATGAAGTCGGACGAGAGCAGCGCAGCTATACTGACCACCGAGGCCCCCAGCACTTTTCGAACGCCAATCTCTTTGGTTCGCTGCCGGGCCACGAGCGAGATCAGCCCGAAAATACCCGCGCAGGCGATCAGGATGGCTATTATGGTCACGAAGCTGACCATCCGCCAGATGCTTTCGATCGACTGATAGGTCTTTCCTATCTCGTCGGCCAGGTAGACATACGACAGCGTTCGGCGGGCCGGTATTTTCCCAAACTGGGTTTCCAGCTCCCGGATCAGCGCCGGGGCCTTGTCTTCATCAGCCAGCCGCACCGACAGGAAGCTGCTCAGCTGCTCCCGACCGCCGTACCACTGCAGCATGGGCTCGACCCGCTCTTTCAGGCTGCGGTAATGATAATCTTTAGTGACGCCGACCACGGTAAAAACCTCGTTGTTATTCAGCTGGCGCAGCTTCTTACCGACCGCCGTTGTCCAGCCAAAGGCTTTCATGGCCGACTCGTTTAGGATGACGGCGTGGTTGACCGAATCGGCCGGTGTCTTGTCCGAAAAGTTGCGCCCTTCGAGGAGCGGAATTTTGAACGTTTCGGTAAAGCCGACGGCCCCCGTTACGTGTCGAATGCGCACCTGCCGGGCTTCGTCGCCGTCGGGGTAGTAGCTGTTGAAGTTGTTCCAGAAGTTAACCGGCGTCAGCTCCGAGCTGGTGAACGAAACCACGTTAGGGTCTTGCCGGAGCTTAGCCAGAATAGCCTGGCCCTGCGATCGGGCAGCCGCTTCGTTCCGGTAAGCCAGGTCTGTTTTAAATACCAGCACCTTGTCTTTGTCGTAGCCCAGGTCGGCCTGTTTCATAAACTGGATCTGCTCCCGCAACCCGATCGTGCCAAGGATAAAGATGACAGCCAGCGTAAACTGGAGTACAATCAGGGCGTTCTGCCGCAGGCGACCCCGGCCGGGACTGGCCGCGAGTTTACCTTTTACGGCCTCAGTCGTTTTCAGGCCCAACAGATACAAAGCCGGGTACGTACCCGCTACGAGCGCCACCAGGATGGCAATACCGGCAACAGTCAGTATGGTTGGGTAGTCGGTTGCCCACGCAATTTCCAGCTGCATACGCCCGTCGCGCAGCTGGTTGAAACGCGGAATCAGGAAAAATACGGCAAACAGGACCGACAAGGCCAGAGACGCCAGCACCACCAGCCCGGATTCGACCCAAAACTGACGAAGCACCAGCTGGCGCGTGGCGCCAACCACCTGCCGCATGGCTACTTCTTTGGCCCTCGGCAGCGCCGACGCCGTATTGAGGTTGATCAGGTTGATACTGATGATGATCAGCAGAAAGGCAGCAATCGTAACGGCACCGTAGATCAGGTTCGAAAAGGTAGGGTTTTCGGTATGAATGAACTCTTTATAGGCTCCCAGCCGGATGATGCGCTTCTGCCCTTCCGGCGCAAAGTGTTTTTTGACGAGCTGCGGCAGTTTGGCTTCCAGCCCGGCTTTGTCGGCATCGGGCCGAAGCAGCACAAAGACCGTAGCGAAGCCGTTGTACCAGTCGGCATTTTCGCTGAAGCCCGGAAAATCCATCAGGTTGGCCGCTGGCATCAGCACCTCGAACTGCTGCGACGAGTTAGACGGTATTTTGTCCAGCACGCCCGTAATGGTGTAGGATAGCGAATCGTCCAGGGTGACGGCCTTTCCAACCGGGTTCACATCCCCAAACAGGCTCTGTGCCGTTTCGTCGCTGAGAACGACCGATCGTTTCTGGCGCAGGGCCGTAGCCGGATCGCCATACTTGAGTGGAAAGCTGAAAATGCGAAAGAAGGTAGAGTCGACATAGGCCGTCTGCTTCTGAATGTATTTGTCGCCATACTGGATCCAGGGGTTGTTCCAGCTCTGCACGTGGGTTCCGGTCTCGATCTCGGGGTAATCACGAAGCATCTGATCGAGAATCGGGTATACGGTCTGGTTGTAAGCCTGGCCGTCAGACTGCGTCTGCACCGAATAGATCCGATCGATCTGTGTATGAAACCCGTCGAAAGTCAGTGCCTGCTGGGCAAACAGCACCAGCACAACCACACAAGCCAGCCCGACCGATAGCCCTACTACGTTGATGGCCGTAAACAGCCGGTTACGCCACAGCGTCCGCAGGGCGATTGTCAAATAATTCCGAAACATAATGGGTAATGTTTATGACCAAATCAAGCTGTCTCCTGACAACGGCCTGTACGGTCGGCGCCGTAGTCCCCGTGGTTGATCCCCCACCACCGTGGTCCGTGTCCCCACGGACCACTTATCCGGATGGCTTTTCTGACGCATGGGTGGTGCGTGAGGACACGCACCACGGTGACCGACCCCACGTACCACGGTCTGTGTCCCCACGGACCACTTATCCGGATGGCCCGGGCGATCGCAATCACCCGGGCGGGTCTTTAGACGTGAAAGTTCTCGGTGACGACTTTACCGTCGAACAGGTTTACGATGCGATGGGCAAAACCAGCGTCGTAGGGCGAGTGGGTCACCATGATGATAGTTGTTCCCTCGTCGTTCAGTTCACCGAGCAGTTTCATGACCTCTTCGCCGTTTTTCGAATCGAGGTTACCCGTCGGCTCATCGGCCAGAATCAGTTTGGGCTTGGCCACTACCGCCCGGGCAATGGCCGTACGCTGCTGCTGACCACCCGACAGCTGCTGCGGGAAGTGATTACGGCGGTGCATGATGGCCATCCGCTCCAGGGCTGCCTCTACGCGCTGTTTGCGCTCATCGGCGGGGGTTTTCAGGTAAAGCAACGGCAGCTCTACGTTTTCGTAGACCGTCAGCTCATCGATCAGGTTGAAGCTCTGGAACACAAAGCCGATACTGCCTTTGCGCAGCTGGGCCCGCTGGCGTTCGGTCATCCTCGCCACCGCCGTACCGTAGAAATTATATTCGCCGTCGGTAGGGTTATCGAGCAGACCCAGAATATTGAGCAGGGTCGATTTGCCGCAACCCGACGGACCCATGATGGCGACGAACTCCCCATCTTTGACGTCCATCGAAATGCCATTGAGGGCGGTGGTTTCTACTTCTTCGGTAGCAAACAGTTTCTGAAGGTTAATTGTCTGGATCATAGTTATATTCTGGACAGGGCTGCACGATGGGCAGGGATAGACAGACTAGGTTTTCCTGGCAAAAGATTAAAACTCCAACACTTCGTTATCCCCGAAATTCTCGTAGCTGCTGGTGATGACCTGCTCGCTGGGCTGGAGACCTTCCAGCACTTCATAATATTCGGGGTTTTTACGACCCAGGGTGATCGGGCGCTTCGTAGCCCGTTTGCCGGACTTGTCGACCACGTAAACCCAGTTACCGCCCGTATCGGAGAAGAAACCACCCACCGGCAGCAGCGTAGCCTGAGCCGCTTTGCCCAGCTCCAGCTGAATTGGCGACGACTGGCCCCGTTTGATACCCGCCGGAGCGCCGTTCGGAAAGATCATATCGACCTCGAAGCGGCCACTTTTCACCTCCGGATATACCCGGCTGATGGTCAGGGCGTGGGTTTTACCGTTGAACTCGAAAGAGCCGTTCAGACCGGCAAACACCCGGCTGATGTAGTGTTCATCAACCCCGACCCGCATCTTGAACCCGTTCAGGTCATCGATCTGGCCAATATTCTGCCCCCGGTTGATGTTCGACCCTACCTCGACATCGATGCTGGAGAGCTGGCCCGTTACGGGTGCCTTCACCACCAGATTGTCGAGGGTTTGCTGCCAGAGGGCTACGTTCCGCTGCGTGCGGGCCAGCGTCTCTTCGAGCTGTTTGATCTGTATCCGGGCGTTGTCTTCCTGGTATTTCTGCGACTCGATCTCGATCTTCCGCTGCCCCGACAGCCGCTCGTACGTGCGTTTGGCCCTCAGGTAATCTTCTTCCGAAACGACCTTATCTTTGAAAAGCTTGACCTGCCGGTCGTAGGCATCTTTGGCCTGCTCGATCTGGGCGTCGAGGTCGGCCAGGGTTTTGCGGAGGGTAAAGCGTTCGATCTGCAGCCGCTGACGGGTGTTCTGGAGGTCGTTGACGAGCCGGTTGGCTTCCGTTTCAGATTGCAGGAAGCTGAGCTTGAGGTTCTGGTTTTCCAGCTTGAGCAATACCTGCCCTTTCTGCACCTGGGTACCGCCCTCCACCAGTTTATCGGTGACGTAGCCCCCCTCGATGGCGTCGAGCCGGATCGTTTTCAGCGGCATCACCACGCCCGTTACCGCAATAAAATCTTCAAAGGGGCCGGTCGTGACGGCAGATACGGTGATCTTGTCTTTCTCGACGTTCAGTTTCGAACGGCGGTCGGCGAAAAAAAGTGTGTAAGCCAGCAAACCCAGAATCAATACACTACCGCCCGAAAGCAGCAGGCGTTGTTGAGTCCAGAAGCGTTTAGGTAAGGCGCGATCCATAAGTTAACGTGTCAAAAGGCAAACGAGCAGCAACGACTCGAACCTGGTCATTTACCCCTGATTGTGCCAATGCTATGCCAATTTTACTATAACCCTGATAACGAAGCAATTACCAGCACATTCGCGAGTCTGGCTGTCCGCTATCGGACATTTCCTGTCCGCTTTCAGCACCCGGCCCTCAGTCAGCCCGGCTGCAGATCTGCACCAGCACGTAGGGCTCCAGGGTTTTGGCGCGGGTCTGTTTGTTGATAAACTCGTACGACAGGGTGCTGACGTGGAAATAAGGCAGGGTAGCCAGCCGACGAATCCCAAATCCACGGGCCGCCAGCGAGTCAGCGTCGGCAGCCGTGGTAAATGTCAGTTGTGGCCCCGGGCGGAGCTGCGCCTGCACCGCCGAGTCGGACCGGACGTAGCGCGCTGGTCCGCTGGCATAAAACTCATAGGACCAGAAACTGCCCCCGCCAACGCCCGTTCCCGGCATGTAGAGCAGGGTGACCGGCCGGGGGCGGGCCGGTTGTTCATTGACCAGCCGGGCCGCCGTACGACCCGCCATATAATCGAGCCAGGCCGGATACAAAAACAGGTTCACCACCCCGAACAGCACCAGCACAGCCGCCACCATACGCCCCATCAGCGACAGCAGATCCGTTGTCCGGAACAGCAGCATCGTAGCCAGCACCATGGCCGCCACCCAGCCCAGCGCTCCGCTCAGGTAGTCGGGCTGCGCCACCAGCAGCAATCCAACCGACAGCACCACCAGCAGCCCCCCGATAACCGACTGGCCAAGGGTCCACCGGCGCAGCACCGCAGGAGAGAGGCTTACCAGATACTGAGCCGTCAGGATAGCAAAGAAGGGGAAGACGATATTCATGTAATGCGGCAGCTGGAAGCCCGACAGCGAGAACAGGGCAAACGTAGCCAGCCCCGACCCCAGCGATACGTACTCCGGCAGCGGATCCCGGCGTTTGATTAGCCCGGCCACGGCCCGGCCAACGCCCAGGTAGAGTGGTAACGACCACGGCAAAAAGGCCCACAGGAGCGTGTGAACAAAGAAAAACTTGTCGCCCTCGCCTTTGATCGGCCCGGTGTTGAAGAACCGGCCGAACTGGCTGTCCCAAAAGAAAAATCGCACGCCCGACACGCCCGTTTGCCCAAAAACCACTTTTTCGGGGTGTAGGTCGAACTGCTGGTACAGGCAATAGATTTCGGGTAGGGTGAACAGCAGCGACAGCGCCACCGCCCCGTACCAGCGCGGCCGCAGCAGCTCGCGCCAGTTGCCCGTCAGCAACCAGTGCAGCACCAGGCCGGCGCCGATGGGCACCAGCACAAAAACTCCCTTTGTCATCAGCGCGCAGCCCGTCAGCAACGACCCCAGCCCCAGCTGAAGCCACTGGCCAGGCGCCCGGTCGGAACCGCAGTACACCCGCCAGAAATGATACACCGCCCCAATGATGAGCCCCGTCAGGTAGGGTTCCGCCCGGACGTCGCTGTTCGACAATACCCCGTGAAAAGCCGTCAGCAAAACCAGTACGGCAACCTGCGCCACGGCTTTTGTATATGTAAGTCGCGCAAACCGATAGGTGTAGACTACACCGGCCAGAAAAAACAGCAGCGCGGGTAGCTTATACGCCACGGTATTGATCCCAAACAGTCGAAAGCTGGCCGCTACCACCCAAAACGGGAAGTGCGGCTTGTCGAGCCAGTCGGCCCCTACGGCGTAGAGATTGACAAAATCGCCCGACTGCGCCATCGTTTTGGCAATACAGGCGTAGAGCGCTCCGTCGGGTTCGAGTACGGGCGGAAATAGGCCCGTGGCATTCAGCAACACCCCAACCGCCGTGAGGGTATAGAACCAGCGGTCCGGCAAAACATAAGTCTGGGTCATTCGGCAGGTAGTGCCCGTAAGCGATTTTTCCCAAAGTAAGCAACGAAATACCTCATCACCCTATCTTTGGTCTATGCAAACTGCTAAACTCCTAGTCGTAGACGACGATCCGGATGTGTTGCTGGCGGCCCGGCTGCTGCTCAAACGCCATCTGGGTACGGTAGATATCGAGAAAAATCCCGAAAAACTACCATTCCTGCTCAACAACAACCGATATGATGCCATTGTACTCGATATGAATTTTCAGCGCGACGTCAGCAGTGGTCGCGAAGGATTTGCCTGGCTCGAGCGGATTCTGGATATCGACCCGCAGGCGCGGGTGGTGCTTTTTACGGCCTATGGCGATGTCGACATGGCCGTGCGGGCTATGAAAGCCGGAGCGGTCGACTTCGTACTCAAACCCTGGCAGAACGACAAGTTTCTCGAAACGATCCGGGCGGCCATCAACCGACCCGACGATGATAGCTCATCCAGCGATACCGGCAAATCGTCGGGTCGCCCCGGCGCCAACCGCGGGGGCCGGTCGGGCCCGGGAGGCAGCCCGGCCGCCGGTAAAACTACATCGATCATCGGAACGGCCATGCGCCCCGTTCTCGACACCGTTGAGCGGGTAGCTCCTACCGATGCCAACGTGCTGATTCTGGGAGAAAACGGCACCGGTAAAGACCTGATTGCGCGGGCTATCCATGAGCAGTCGAACCGCCACAACAAGCCGTTTGTCAGCGTCGACGTGGGCGCCCTGACCGAGAGCCTGTTCGAAAGCGAACTGTTTGGCCACGTGAAAGGGGCATTTACCGACGCCCGCGACGACCGGGCCGGGCGGTTTGAAGAAGCGGCAGGCGGCACCATTTTTCTCGACGAGATCGGCAACCTGACGCCGTCGCAGCAGGCCCGTCTGCTCACCGTTCTGCAACAGCGGCAGGTGACCCGCGTAGGCAGCAACAAAGGTCGGCCGGTCGATGTGCGGCTGATCTGCGCGACCAACGCCGACCTCAACGAACGTGTGGCCGAGAAAACCTTCCGGCAGGATTTACTCTACCGCATCAACACCATCGAGCTGGCCCTGCCCCCCCTCCGCCAGCGCCCCGACGATATCAAACCCCTGGCCGAACATTTCGTCAGGCAGTACGCCAAACAGTATAACCGGCCGGTAACGGGCCTGAGTCCGGCGCTGCTGACCGAGATGAAACAGTACGGCTGGCCGGGTAACGTGCGCGAGCTGCAACATGCCGTTGAGCGGGCCGTCATCCTGTCGGCAGGCTCCACCCTCGAACCGGGCGATTTCGTATTCCGGAAAAACCCCTCTACCGCTTCGCCCGTCAGCGAAACCCTGCAACTGGAAGATCTGGAACGCAAAGCCATTCAGCAGGCCATGCTGAAATACCAGGGGAGCATCACCGATGTGGCCCGGGAACTGGGGCTGTCGCGACAGGCGCTGTACCGGCGGCTGGAGAAGTTCGGCTTGTAGTCGGCTCAGTCGATAGCGCCCGTCCGGGTGCCGGGTACGGCTACGTTCAGCTCGTGGGCAATGGCCTCTTCGGTCTGGCGAACCACTTCATCGACCGACTTACCGGCGGGCTCTATACCAGGCAGCACCGTCCACGACAGCCGCGAGAACGACCGGAGCGGGAAGATGCCGGTGGGGTTAAAATGACCCGTACCGCGGATGGCGATCGGTACTACGAGCGAAGCAGGGGCCCGCTTGAGCAGCACCGCCAGGCCACCCGTAGCAAACGGCCGCATCTGGCCCGATGCTGATCGGGTTCCTTCGGGGTAGATAACCACCGAGTGGCTAGTTTGCTGAATGTGTTTGGCAAGCCGGGCAATTTCGGTGATGGCCTGCTTGGGATCTTTCCGATCGATGAGGGCGGCCCCGCTCCGGCGCAGGTTGTACGAGATGCTGGGGATCCCGTGGGCCAGCTCTTTCTTGGACACGAAAATGGGCGTGTGGCGACGCAAAAACCAGATCATCGGCGAAATATCGAACATGCTCTGGTGGTTGGCCACGAAGATAATGGGCCGGTCGGTGGGCAGGTGACTCACGTCGCTAAACCGGATACGGGAGCCGGTCAGGTACCACCCAAACGCAATACTGGCGTTCAGCCAGTCGACGACCGTCTTGTGGGCCGACTTGCCAAACAGGTGAAACGCGCCAACCTGAAGCACGTGGAAGACCAGCAGGACCAACCCGAAATAGAGCAGATAGATACTGCTCAGCACATAATCCAGAAGTTTTTTCATACCACCCGACCAGAGCAGACTCGCTCCGAACATGCATTTTGGACCAAATTTAGCAACGCAGGTCGCTACGCATAGATAAAAGGTGGAATTCAATAGAACGATCGCGCGTTTTAAACGTACTTTGTCTTTTTATTTAACCTAATCTTCACAGCGGTTACTGCCTTCCGATTCGGTAAACAAGCGTAAGCCAGTACCCCTTACCCCGATATATCGTGACCTCCCCAATGACACTGTCCGGCTCCCGTATTGAAGTCATGCGCTTCGTGGGCGAAAAAATCGATACGCTCCTCGGCGACTACCTCAAGCCCATCGAGACCAACTGGCAACCGGCCGATCTGCTGCCCGATGCCACGAAAGAGTCGTTTCTGGATGATATCAGACAGCTGCGCGAAAGCGCCCGCGAACTCTCGTACGACTACGTTGCCGTGCTGATTGGCGATACCATTACCGAAGAAGCCCTGCCTACCTACGAGTCGTGGCTGATGGGGATGGAAGGCGTCGAGCAGGGAAAAGCCGAAAACTGGACCCAGTGGATCCGGGGCTGGACGGCCGAGGAAAACCGCCACGGCGACCTGCTTAACAAGTTTCTGTATCTGTCGGGCCGGGTCAACATGCGCGCGATGGAGGTATCGACCCAGTACCTGATTGCCGACGGTTTCGACATCGGTACCGGCCGCGACCCCTACCGCAACTTTGTGTATACCTCGTTTCAGGAGCTGGCTACCAACGTCTCGCACCGCCGGACCGCTACCCTGGCCAAGCAGGCAGGCTGCCCCCAGCTCTCTAAAATATGCGGAGTTATCGCGTCTGACGAAATGCGCCATGCCAAAGCCTATAAAGCATTTGTGGGCCAGATCTTCGACGTAGACCCGTCAGAAATGATGCTGGCGTTCGAGGACATGATGCGCAAGAAAATCGTGATGCCCGCCCATTTCCTGCGCGAAACCGGCGTAAAGATCGGCCAGACGTTCAGCCACTTCTCCGACGCGGCCCAGCGCCTGGGTGTATATACCACCCACGACTACATCGACATTGCCGACTCGCTGCTGACCGACTGGAACATCGCCAACGTGACGGACCTGAACGATGCCGGTCAGCGCGCCCGCGACTACCTGATGGCCCTGCCCGCCCGGCTGCGCCGGATTGCCGAACGCACCAAAGTGCCGACGCTCGAGTATCAATTCAGCTGGATCGGGTAAGCCATTATGAACCGGTTCGCCCTCGGCATTGGCTGGCGTATTGCGGGCATCGTGGTCTTCACCGGCACGATCGTCACGCTGTATTGGCAGCAGGCGAACTCGTTCTGGCTGACGCTCCTGCTGATTCCGGCCTTCGTCCTGGCGGTCAACCTGTACCATTATACGACGGGACTGAACCGGAAGCTGACGCGCTTTCTGGAGTCGGTCCGGTACTCCGACTTTGCGGTGGCGTTCCGGGCCGACAGTAACCTGGGCCCTACCTTTCATAGCCTGAACGATCAGTTCAACGAGGTGCTGGGGGCTTTCCGACAGGCGCGGGCCGAGAAAGAAGCGAACCTGCATTACGTCAATACCATTGTTCAGCACGTCAGCGTGGGGCTGCTTACCTTCGATGCGGCCGGTCAGGTTGAGTTAACGAACCAGACGGCCCTGCGGCTGCTGGGTATCTACCGGCTACGCACCCTCTCCGACCTCAACGCCACCCATCCGGATCTGGTGGCCCTGCTCCGCTCCGAAACGCAGTCGTCGGCACCGGTCATCTACCAGCCCGGCAATGGCAACGAGCTGTCGGTACGCTGCACGTCGGTCCGGCTGCGCGGGCGGCTGGTAACGGTCGTGTCGCTGCAGAACATCGGCACCGAGCTGCAGCAGCGCGAACTTGAAGCCTGGCAAAACCTGACCAAGGTGCTGCGCCATGAGATCATGAACTCGATTACGCCGATTGTGTCGCTGGTTGGCACCATGCGTGACATTGTGGAGACAGACCTCGTGCCGGCCCTGGAGCCTGACCCTGCCGGGCCCGCCGATCAGCCGGAAGCGGCATCGGGGGCGGCCATGGCCGGGGCGCTCACCGACCTGCGCGATGCCCTGATGACCATTGAGCAGCGGGGCGAAGGCATCATGCGATTCGTGGACGCCTATCGGCATTTCACCTCCATTCCGCAACCGGTGCTCGACGAAGTATCGGTCGAACAGTTACTGCGGCATATCGAGCAGCTGGTGCTGCCCAATGCCCAGAAGCTGGGCATTCAGTTCAGCACGAGTTCGCCGAACCTGATCGTTAAAGCCGACCTGGGCCAGATCGAGATGGTGCTGATCAACCTGATCAAGAACGCCGTCGAGAGTCTGGAGAAAACGCCAAATCCCCGTATTCAGCTCGAAGCCGTACCCGACGGCCAGCACGTCGTCATTTCGGTGTCGGACAACGGCCCCGGTATCGAACCCGAAGCGCTCGAACAGATTTTTATTCCTTTTTTCACCACCAAAAAAACCGGGTCAGGCATCGGACTGAGCCTGTCGAGACAGATCATGCAGCTGCACGGCGGGCATCTTACTGCCGATTCGGTACCGGGTCAGGGCAGTACGTTCAGACTGATTTTCTGACCGGATGCCCATCGCAGCAACCCACAAATACCAACCAAACCGAATAGCTCTACTGAGCCAATCCAACCGAATGAAGAACTACACCGTGGCCCTACTGGCCCTTGCCCTACTGGCTGGCAGCTGTGGCCAGAACGATCAGACCCCCTGCGACGCGACGGCCGTAACCACCCGGGCGCCCCAGGCCGAAACAACGGCCCTCAAACAATTTCTCGACAGTAAAGGGATCAACGCCACCGCCGACGAACGGGGGTTTTATTACGTCGTTAAGTCGCCGGGTTCGGGCGCCAAACCAACGGTCTGCTCGAACGTAACGGTCAATTATGTCGGCAAACTCACCAACGGTACTACGTTCGACAGTGGCTCGGGCGTAAGTTTCGGACTGAACCAGCTGATTCTGGGCTGGCAGGAAGGGATTCCACTCGTTGCGCCTGGCGGCAGCATCACGCTCTACCTGCCGCCCTCGCTGGCGTATGGCGCGCAGGATCAGCCGGGTATTCCGGGCAATTCGATCCTGGTGTTCGACATCGATCTGGTTCGGATCAACTAGGTACGGGCCAGGGCCGTGTTACGCGCCTACGCCACCCGAACGACCAATGGACCCGGGCGCCGTTCAAAACTGCTGTTCGGGTCCCCACCAACTGCTCCGGCATCGTTCAGAGGATAGACCCAGTCTATTTCGGCTTCTCTTCTTTCGGCCTGAGGGTACCTCGCGCTATTGGTTCCGGCTTGGATTTGGGGGTGGTAAACCGCAGCAGCGTAGCTGTGGGGTACGACGACCGCGGGGCCCGGGTAACCACCAGCTGGTACGACCGGGTGCCGATTACCAGATTGTAGTAAGTCATATACTGCCCTGACTCCTGGGGTAGCCCCCAGTTGGCTACGGGTTCTTTGGCAAGCAGCGTCTGGTCTTCTTCCGACAGGGCAGCGAAGGCCGTATCGGGCAGGAAGCGTTTGTCTGTAATGCCCTCGACCAGCGACACGACAGCGGGTGGTGTTGTTACGGCCGGTTTGTTTTGCGCCGGGGCTGATACTCCCATCAGCAGCAACGTCAGTAGTATAAGCAGATTTTTCATGATGTTGAGTGCTCTTATAACTACCCATTCGCGGCTTCGTTTGTTCAACACGCTACCTGCCTGATCTCCGACAAACCCATCGGCCGGGCCGCCTACCGACCGCTTTTGTCGAGGGCCGGTACCGCTTCAGTACGCATCAGCGACGCCAGCTGACCGGGCTCCAGCGCTACCGAAGGCGCAAAGGCCGAAGAACTCATGTAGGTTAGTAAACTATGCCGCAGCTGCCGCGCTACCGGACGACTGGCCAAATCATGGCTGATATCGAAACTACACACCATCAGTTGTCCGCCGGCTACATTGGCTTCGAACAGGCTGGCCAACTGCCGGTTGTTGGCAAAATTGTCAATCTGCCGGACGAGCGGTGTCAGCCGGTTGTCGGGCAATACCAGACTGGTCGATTTCGTGCACAGGTCCCACCACTGCCAGTCGGTATGAAAATCGGTCGGAAAAGCCCGGAAAGCAGGGTGCTTCGGGTCGCAGAGGAGTCCCATGGTAGCCGCCTGATCGGGAAAATGAACCGGGCTCCAGAATACAGGTACGAACTTGCCGGCAACGCCTTTCAGCGCGGTATAGTCGGGGTTGAACAACACCTTCCGGCCCGCCCGAAGCGCCTGTCCGGCTTCGGAAAGCGACTGCGTCACGAGCACATCGGCCGGTTCGGCAGGCAGCGTAGCCGGATAAACCCAGATCGACCAGCTATTGCGGTAAGGCGTACCCGGCAGCGACAGCGTCAGGGTAAGGCGACGGGCGGTTTTAACACCCGACAGGCGCACCTCAATCGTCCCCAGCTCGTGTCCGTTACCGACCGCTACGGTTCTGCGGGGCAGTCGCCCACCGGCCAGCTGCCTGCCCTCATCGTCCCGTAAAATCCATTCGGGGGTTATGCCCACCAGCGGACCGGCGCCGAAGTTGGCCAGCTCGGCCGTAGCGCGGAAGGTCTCCTGATTGGTGTAGGTAGCCTTCGGGAAGCGCAGCAGCGGAACAACGGGCGAACAGAACTGCCGGAAAGCCTCGGGTGTCAGAATTCCTTTACTCGCCCAGAAGGCGTCGAGTAGGCCGATATCGGCCGTTCCCTGCCCCGGAAAATCGTGCAGATCGAGGAGCTGAATGCCGCTGGCCTCCCGGGTGCGCAGAATCCGTTCCAGCTCTTCCTTGTAGAGGATGGCCGCCAGCCGGCCGCTCGCTTTCAGATACGCATCGGCCAGGGGAAGCAGTTGTTTGCGGGCCAGGTCATCGCGGATAGCCATGAGGTTGACCGGCGCCAGCACACCCGTGTACTTATCTATTTCGGCCATGTTGGGGAACATGGCGTACTGGCCGACTTCATGCGTCACCAGCGGAACGGGCAGCCCTTTCAGCGAAGCCGAGTAATCGTCGGTAAAGGCCGGCGACTGAGAGTTAAAAATACCCTGGCCGCGTACCCAGCCCAGCCGGGTTTGCTGGGTTATGAAGTAGTCGTCAGCGGCTTCGGGCCAGCTGCCGTGCGGGGGCTGAAAGCTGTAGGTAGTGGTGGTGTATAACCGGCGCGCATCGTTTTGTTTAAGCTCATTCACGAGCTGGCTCAGAAAATCGAAATTCCCTTCCAGCTCGTTTCCCATCGACCAGAAGCAGAACGACGGATGGTTACCGTACTCCCGGCTGATACGGGTGGCTTCGCTGCGGATAAACCGATCGGCTTTGGGGTCCTGCCCCACCTGTAAGCTCCACATCGGCAACTCGACCTGCAGATAGAAACCCAGCGAGTCGGCCACGTCGAAAGCCGCTTCGGGCGGACACCACGAATGGAAACGCAGGTGGTTGAGGCCGTACTGCCGGGCCGTCATAAACACGGTCTGCCAGCCGGCGCGGTCGGTGGGCGGGTGACCCGTTAGCGGAAAGATGGCGCACTCGAGCGTGCCACGCAGAAACAATCGGCGTCCGTTGATATGCAGCAGACTATTTTCGGTCGATAGCTGCCGCAATCCAAACGAGGTCTGGTAGCGGCTCCGGCTTTTGCCATCGTCGGCCACAAAGACGGTTGTCAGCTGGTACACATTGGGCGAGAACTCATCCCACGGCCGGGCCGCCGGGCCAAGATCATAGGTAAACGTCAGGTGGTGCCGACCGGTGTCCAGCCGCACCACTTGCTCCGATACGGGTAGGTCCGTACCGTTCAGCCGCGCTACCAGCTGCATTTTTCCCGATACGGGCTGTCCGCTGCCGTTGTGCAGCTGAACCTGTGCTTTCACCTGTTTGGTGGCCAGACTGGGATCGGTACGGACATGGCTGATCCAAACCGGGTCGTGGGCAGTCAGCGTCAGCGAACCGATAGCACCGTTCCAGATGGTCTGGGTACCGTCGGTATAGGCATGGGCCAGATTTTGGTAGCTGATGTCGTACTGGCGGGTGTTGTTGATGCGAATGAGCAGGGTATGCTGGCCGGGGCTGAGCCATCGGGTCAGGTCATAGCGGTGGGGCGTTGTCAGGCTTTCTTCCTGCCCGCTGGCATCGTGCCCATCGACAAAGACCCGGCTTTGCCAGAGTACCCGCTCCAGCGACAGGATGATCTGCCGACCCTGCCAGCCAGCCGGAATGGTAACGGTGCGCCGGTACCAGGCCGTTCCTACGTACCGATGTCGCCGGGCCAGCTGATACAGCGACTCCCGGTTCAGCGCCGGTTTGAGGGTCAGCGAGTCGCCCAGCCGGGCTTCGTCGGTGGTGCCGGGCAGCTGCATCCTGTGCGGAAATGACCGGTTCTGCCAGCGGTGAACGCCCGCGTCGTCGCCCTTGTCGAAGGCTACTTCCCAGGTACCCGCCAGCGACAGTTTATCCTGAGCCAATCCGGGTACGCCAGCCAGAGCAGCCAGTACCAGCAGACCTATTTTTTTCATAACAAGCAAAGTGATTAGTAGTCGATTAAGCCACGCCCGGCGCTTCCTGAGGGGTCGCGACGGTTGGCCCGTAGCGCGTGACCGAACGGACAAAACAGCGGAGACTGAGCGCTGAACCGGAGTCAGTGGGGCCGAAAAACGTCTTCCATCTCTTCCAGCGTTTTGCCCTTGGTTTCGCGGACATTACGGAGCACGAACACGAAGCCGACCAGGCAGATAGCCGCATAAAGCCAAAATGGGCCGTACGTACCCAGCGTCTCGGCCAGAATGGGGAAGGTGAACACCAGTACGAAATAGGAGCCCCAGAGAGCCAGAATGGCTACCGACGAGGCCAGCCCCCGAACCCGGTTCGGAAATATCTCGGAAATCAGCACCCAGGTTACGGGAGCCAGCGATGTGGCGTAAGTGGCAATAGCCAGCAGCACAAACACCGACAGCAGCCCCGCCGTTGCGCCGTTCTGCAGCAGCATCGCAATGACGACGTACAGCACCGTTAGCCCGATGGCGCCGGTCAGCATCAGCGGCTTGCGCCCCAGTCGGTCAACCTGCCACATGGCTACGACCGTAAAAACCAGGTTTACCAGTCCGATCGCTACCGTCTCGAACAACTGCCGGTCCAGGTTGGCACCTACGGTTTCGAAGATGGTGGATGTATAGTTGAATACCACGTTGATGCCGCACAGCTGCTGAAAAATAGCCAGCCCGATACCAACCCCCACCGCCGACCGGATACCGGGTTCGAACAGGGTCGACAGGGATATGTTGCCCTGCCCTACCGAAGCGCTGTTGACATCGGCCACCGTTTTATCGGCGAAGGCCGGGCCGCCGATGCGCTGGAGGATAGCCGTACCCCGCGCGGTATGCCCGTTCTGTAGTAGCCAGCGGGGACTCTCGGGCAGCCAGATTACCCCCACCAGGAACGCCACCGAAGGAACAGCCCCCAGGCCAAACATCCAGCGCCAGGCATCGGGCCCGTTATCGGCCAGGCCGTAGTTGACCAGGTTAGTGATCAGGATGCCAATCACGATCGTCAGCTGGTTGATGGCTACGTTTCGCCCCCGAATTTCGGCGGGCGACACCTCGGCTATGTAGAGCGGACTGAGCATGGACGCCATCCCAACACCGATACCAGCTACAAACCGGGCCAGCATAAAGATAGATAAACTGCTGGAAAGCGCCATCCAGACCGACGAGGCCGCAAAGATCCCCGCGGCTACCATCAGGGCAGGGCGCCGACCATACTGATCGGCCAGTTTTCCGGCCACGACGCAGCCAACCATACAGCCTAGCGCCAGCGAGCCGGTCATGAACCCTTCCCACCAGGCATTTAGCCCAAAAACGCCCCTCAGCAGCGGTAGAGCCCCCGAAATGACGGCGAAATCGAACCCAAACAGGTAGCCTCCCAGAGCCGAAATAAACGAGATGCCCAGTGAATAATGCGTGTTGGCAGGAGAGGTCGACAGGGTTGAATTCATACACTATTCGGTTATAAAGTAGCAAAAATACCAGTTCATATTGTACTTTTACATAGTCATTCTTACTAAATAGATGGACGAAATTACTGTACGCATTCGATCATGATCAAAAAACAGGAAGGTTTCACCGGCCAGCGCAGCGCCAGTTTACCCGTTGATGTATTGACCCAGATGGCGACTCATCCGCTCTGCGAATCGTTGTACATCACCGATATAGGCTACTACCCCAAGGCTGCTTTTCACGACCGCGAACGGCGCAGCGGCTGCCCGCAGCATATCCTGATCTACTGCGTTCAGGGTGAAGGCTGGTGCCGGACTGGCGCCAGTAAATACGCCATCACCGCCAATCAATTCTGTATTCTACCGGCCCATGTATCCCACGCCTACGGTGCCGATCAGCTTAACCCCTGGACCATTTACTGGATCCATTTTACCGGCACCCGATCGGCCCATTTTCTGACCTTCCTGCAGCAGGAGCCGGGGCCGGTTACCGTACTGGCCCGCGATGAGCGGTTTTCACTGTTCGACGACATCATCGCCCACGTAGAAATGTCATTCAATGAAGACAGTCTGGTCTATGCCAACAATAGCCTCGCCCATTTTCTGTCCACCTTCAAAACCTCGGTCTACAACCCCGACCGGGACGCGTCGGCCAGCCAGGACCCCGTTAGCCGGACCATTGCCTACATGAAGCAGCACCTGAGCCAGAGCCTCACCCTCGATGAACTGGCCGGGGTGGCCAATATGTCGGCTTCGCACTACTCGGCCCTGTTTCGGCAGAAAGTCCAGAGCGCACCCATTAACTTCTTTACCTACCTCAAGATGCAGAAAGCCTGTCAGCTGCTGAAGTACAGCCACCTCCGGATCAAAGAGGTGGCCTACCAGGTTGGCTACAGCGACCCCTACCACTTCAGCCGGGTGTTTACGGGGGTGATGGGCATCCCGCCCCGCGACTTCCGTCGGAAAGAAACGACCTAACGAAGTATGCCTGGCTCCCGTTCGGGTAAACACAAAACTGACAGCCATGCCTGCTCCGATGGAAGCGATCGGCCGGCTGCCAGTCCACAATCAGCTAATATGGGCAACTAACGAACTCACAAAATAGAGACAGCAGCCGGCTGGTTCACCCCTTTTCGGTGGAGGGCTGCCCCCTGATGGTTCCGGTCGAGTTGCAGCACCCGGTCGAAAGCATCCAGGGCCTGCCGGGCGTAGGCACTCCCTAGCCCCAGATAGCCCAGTCCGATCAGGTAGTAGCAATGAATCCGGTTGCGCTCGTTCAGGTCGGCGTCAAACACCAGCAGGTCGGGCAGCGAAACGGCAAAATAGTCGATCCGGATGGTGTCGTTGAGGTGAGCCTCACCAAACTGGATCAACCGCCGAAACAGCAGCTCGGCCCGCTCGGGCTGGTTCAGCGCCCGCCAGGCCAGGCCCTGATAAAAAATGGTGTCGGGCTGGGGGTCGTTGTAAAAAACGGCCTGCACCGGCTCGCTCAGCCCCTGGGTTGCCCGCTCAAAATACGACCGGGCCAGCTGTACATCGCGCAGGGCCTGATAGGCCTGTCCTTTCAGATAAAAAATATCGTTCTCCGGCACGCCATACAGTTTTCCTTCGCCCAGATTGGTCGGGTACGTTTCGGCGGCCGTCAGCAGGGCCAGCGCCTGTTCATAGTTACCGGCCTGCAGCGCCTGTTTGGCCAGCTCGATATGACAGATCAGGTACTGTCGAACGACTTTTCCTTCTCCGCCCTCCCACGGATGAAACTGACGACTGGCGAGCAGGGTCCGGGCTTTTTCGTGCTGCCCCAGCTGGTTACACAGAGTGATCCGCTCCAGATACAGGTCGTCGCGTTGTTCTGTCAGGGGCAGATACTGTTCCAGCAACGCCAGCCGCCGGGTATGCGGCACCTGCTGCTTTCGGTAAAGCTGATCCAGCTCCATCAGCACCCGCGCGTCGGCAGGGTCGAGGGCAAATGCTTTTTCCAGCGCCTGAAGCGCCTTCTCCGGATTCTGCCGTTTGTTATAATAAGCCAGCGACAGGTTTCGGAAAACCGTGGGGAAGGCCGGATTCAGCGTTGCGGCCTGCTCCCAGTGGGCAATGGCGTTGTTATACTGCCGGTTGGCATACCAGAAGTTACCGAGGTAATAGTGGGCAAAGGCATCGGTCGGCTGCTGCTCAAGGGCCCACGTCAGCACCACAAGCTCTTCGAGCCGGTTCGGGAAAACGAAGTCCGGACTCGCCTGGGCACCCTGCTGCAGCCAGTCGGCTACGGCGTCGGTCTGCCCCTGCTGCGCCCGGCAATAGGCCAGGAAGTAATAGACCAGCGCGTAGGTGGGGCGGTCGGCCCGAACGGTTTCCATCAGCAACCCAACGGCTTCGTCATACAGCCCGGCGCGCATGTAGTCGATGGCGTATTCCAGGTAATTGTGTACGTACTGCCGCATCCGTATGTTCAGATTGGCCATGTCTGTTTGCCCGAGCAGCACCTGCTCATAGCCGCACCCGAAGTTGAACCCATCCAGCAAGAGGGCGTCGGCATTGGCCTGGCGGGCATCGGCCAGCCGGTTCAGTTTCCGGAGCAGAGCCGCCTTCAGATGCCTCGCCTGGTGACCGTGACCGTTGCGAATCAGCGACTTATCGACCAGCTCGAGCGCCTGGCGGTACTGCTTCCGGCGGGTAGCTATGCGAGCCAGCTCGAGGTAGCTGGTGTCCTGCCAGGCGCCGTTCCAGGTGGCCTTGAAAAAAGCGTCGTAAGCTTCGTCGGGCCGGTTCAGCATGAGCAGACAAAGGCCCAGGTTGTAGTAGGGCTCACCCTCGTACGGGTTGGGGTTACGCTGCGTCAGGGTCTGTACCGCCCGGCGGAAGTAGGGCTCGGCCTGCGCAAACTGCCCGCGTTTGTAATTCCAGAGCCCCATAGCGTTGTTGCAGCGGACGTCGGCGGGGTCCCGGCGCAGCGCTTCTTCGTAATAATCGGTGGCTGCGTAGGTGGCATGCCGGTACTGCTCGATGTGCAGGCCGGTCAGGTACAGCTGTTCATTGCTGTCGATCTCCTGCGGATCGAGGGCGGCTTCGGCGGGTTTGGGAATCTCGTTCTCGACGGGCGCGTCGGGCTGGTACGCAACCAGTTCGGTGCCATCGGCGGTTTCCAGACTCAGCCGGAGGGTTTCCGGCTGGTCGACGGCCAGGGCCAGTGTATGCAGGAAAGGCCGCTCCGGCGAGATGGTTAGCGTCTGCTCAAAGACCGGCGCTCCTTCCTTCCTCAGCCGGATAACAGCGTCGGGATACCGGGCCGTCGCGTAGGCTTTCAAATGCACGTGGCCCGCTTCGATCTCGAGGTTGATAGCCGCTTCCCGGGTGGCGTTTTTGACGAGACCGATTTCACTGTAGGGCATGAAATACTGCGTAAACCGCCGTTCTTCGTTCGGCATGATCCACGAGAAATCAGGCTGGTTATCGGTATACACGCCGGTCATCAGCTCGATGTACGGGCCATCGGTATCGGTCAGGTTACGATCCCAGGCGTAGCCGAACTCGCCGTTACCCCAGGTCCACTGCTTTTTGCCCGGCGATACGTGATGGTCGGCCACGTGGAGCAGGCCACCCCGGCTGTCGTGCTCGTAGCCACCCATGAAGTTATAGCTTGAGGCAATGGCCATGTACGATGTCGGCACGGGAATAGTCGCGTAGCGGGAGATATCGGTACCCGGCGCATAATCGACCTTGTAGTAGGTGCCTTTGGCGATGGGAAAAGCCGACACGTCGCGTTTGCCATGATCGAAAACCGCGTACACATCGGGCGGAAACACCGACTGATAATGCTCGTTGACCCGTACGGCCGGATTGGCCCACCACAAAAAGGTCTGCGGTACGGGGGTTCGGTTGTACAGCACCCCGCGAATTTCGAGGTATGCCTGATCGGGATACAGGGTGAACCCAGCCATCCCTTTGGTTCGGAACATACGCTCCACTTCACTCACCCAAACCGTTTTGGCGCCGTCGGGCTGCTCTTCTATGCTGAAGTCGACCGGCTCAAAGGTACTGGGCCGGTGGTGCTGCGGCCAGTTGAACTCGATACCTCCCGAAATCCAGGGGCCGGTCAGCCCCACCAGCGCGGGTTTTATGACGCTGTTATAATAGACAAAATGACGTTGTTTAACCTTATCATACGCCATTTGAATCCGTCCGCCCAGCTCGGGCAGGATCATGATTTTGAGGTACGCATTTTCCAGATAAACCGCCTGATAGGTTTTGTCGACCCGGGTATCGGCAATGGTTTCGATCACGGCATGTGGGTAAACAACCCCACTGCTGCCCTGATACACCCGTTTTTCCAGAAACATGGGGTTTTTCTCAGGCGCCCCTACTTCATACGTGGGAATGGATACCGGCTCCTCCCAGGCCCTTACTGCCTGACCATCCGTAGTCATACTTGCCATTTTTTCAGGTACTGAATGAAGGTCAAAATTCAGCAATCGTGGCTGGCTACAAAATGGATAAATCAAAAGAAAGATGGAGAATTTTACGATTTTACTAACCGTAGCCGGACCGACCTGCCGCTCCCCTTATGGCCGAACCCGAAGAACGCGCAGCCGGTCGTTGTTGGTAGCCACCAGTACCGCCTGCTGACCCCGCATCTGAACCAGTTTCAGGTCGGTCACCTCGCCCGGCAGTCGGAGACCACTGCGCCGGGCCGACACAGCCTCGTACCGGCCCCGGCCCCGGCCGGCCAGCAGCAGCCCGTACGAGGCATCCTGCTGCCCCTGGCCCACCTCCGTCTGGTAATCGTTACCCGCCAGTAACAGGTCCGGAATCCGATCAGCGGTCAGGTCAGCTACCAGCAGGGCGTTGACGGGTGCCCACTGAGCCTCGTCGGGCAACGGATGGAACATAAACCGTCCGTTGCCGCGGTTCTCGAAATAGCCTGTCCGGGTTTCTTCGCAGCGCAGGGCCCGGGCCCGCGTACGCATGGTTTCGGGCAGGATGGTCTCCAGCGAAGCCTGTGCATAGCTGCTGTTGTCGGGGAAGCGCTGCCGGATGGCGGGCATGTGGGCCGCCCACTGATTTCGGGTGAGGGCCGGACTGAGGGTATACGCCCCGTCGCGCTGGCGGATGTAGTGACAAAGAATGGGGTCTATGGTCCCGTTATCGTCGTAGTCTGCGGCATAGAGCCAGGCCGGTTGCCGGGCCGACACATGGAACGAGTGATTGAGCCCCATATTCCCGGCCAGGATATCCGTATCGCCATCCCCGTCCAGGTCAGCCGCGGCCAGCCGACGCCAGAAGCCGGCACTGGCAGCCAGTCCGTTTTTGCCCGTGCCGGTATCCTGAAAGGTGCCCTGTGGCGTTTGCACAAATACCCGAACCGGCATCCACTCCCCCGCCAGGACGAGGTCGGGGCGGTGATCCTGGTTCGTGTCGGTCCAGACCGCCGACGTGACCATACCGGGCGTGACCAGTTCGGGAGCCAGCCGGGCCGTAACATCCTCAAAATGGACCGGCTGCCCAACCGGTCCGGTGTTTCGTAACAGGTAGCTGCGCGGGGCTTCGGGATAGCGGGTCGGCACGATACGCCCCCCCAGAAACAGGTCTGTTTTTCCATCAGCGTCGAAATCGGTAGCTACCACACAGCCCGTACTGACACGCACGCTGGCCGGAAAAGCCGTCGTGTCCAGCACGAACCGGGGCGACCGGCCCGAACCCGTATTCCGGTACAGCCGGGGTTTGTAATGCGGAGAGTCGGGAGCAAACTCCACACTCCCACTCGTTACGAGCAAATCGAGGTCGGTATCGCCGTCGGCGTCCAGAAACAGGCAGTCGGTATCTTCTTCGAGTTTCAGTCCGGCCAGCAGCGGCTGCAACGCAAAGCGACCGTCTGCCTGCTGAATACCCAGCTGCCCCGTCTGCCGGAAGGCGCCCCCCACATAAAAATCGGTACGGCCGTCGGCATTGAGATCGGCGGTGGCCAGATAGGGGCCGGGCTGCGAGTACCGGCGGGGCAGTAGTCGCTGAAACGAGTAGTCGTTGAAAAACGTCTCCTGGTGCCGGTACCCCACGCCCAGCTGGTCGGTCACGTCGGTCAGCCAGGGCACCTGCTGTGGCACCCTGGGGGCCGGGCGGGCGGTTGCGCTGGCCTGCCGGAGGGTATATACGCTGTCGGCCCGCAGGTGGCGGAGGGTCTGCTGCCGGTTGTCGGGCCAGGTAATGACCAGCGAGTCGAGCTGAGTAGCACGACCCAGCCCGATATGCAGCCGATCGTCGACCGTCGACAGAAAGCCACGTACGGGGTGTTGCTCCAGCGTTTGCAGCTGCCCGCCCGCGTAAGCCCGAACCGTAGCGCCGATGCCCTGCCGGTTCGGACGCTGGCCTTCCAGCCGCAGCGTAATGGCGTGCGCATCGGTCGGCGGGGCCGTATTCTCCAGGATAGACGCCGGTTTGTTGAGTGTGCTGACAATCAGGTCCAGATCGCCGTCGTTATCGAGGTCGGCGTAGGCAGCTCCGTTCGACAGGGCTGGTTCGGCACCGCGTATCCGGGCCGACTCGTCGTCGAACCGCGGGGTAGTCCCGCCCGTTGTGCCGCGGTTGCGGTAGAAATGATTCGGCAGCGGCACCTCGCCCAGTTCGGCCAGCCGTTGCCGGACGGCCCGCTGTCGGCCCACCGCGCCCGTCTGCGGATCGTCGGGGATGTCGGCGCGGTACTGTACAAAGTCGGCGTTGATCAGGTCGCGGCCCATACCGCTGGTAATGTAAACATCTTTGGCGCCGTCGTTATCGAAGTCGGCCAGCAGTACGCTCCAGCTCCAGTCTGTTTCGGCAACACCCGCCATCTGTCCTACTTCCGCAAAGAGCGGCACCCGTTTTCGGGCCTGGTTTTGGTCGCCTACGTTCAGCTGAAGCATATTACGCATGAATTCAGGCGCGTATCCGGCCCGCCGTTCCAGCTCGTGACGCTCGAAACTCAAAAACGAGAACATCATTTTTTTGCGCTCGTCGGTAGCCGGCATCATATCGAGCGTGACCAGATCCGGCCGACCGTCGTTGTTCAGATCGGCGGCATCGGTTCCCATGGTCGAGTAGCTCTGATGGCGCAGGCTGGTCGGGGCCGTGTTGGAGAACGTACCGTCCTGGTTGTTGAGCCACAGAAAATCATTGCCGAGGTAGTCGTTGCCGATGTACAGATCGGGCCAGCCGTCCTGGTTGAGATCGGTAACCACGATGCCGAGCCCGTAGCCCCCGCCCTGTATCCCCGCCCGGACCGATACGTCGCGAAATACCGGATGGGCAGTCCTGCCCGGGGCACTCCTGCCCGGGACCGTCCCTTCGTTGCGGAGTAGCCGGTCAGCCGACGGGTCGGCGGGGTCGATGGTGTTGGGGCGGATGTCGTTCGGGTTTTCGGCCCCGGTTTTATGCCGCAGCAGATACATATCCAGATCGCCATCTTTGTCGTAGTCCAGAAAAGCGGCCTGGGTCGAAAAGCCCGAGTCGGCCAGTCCGTAGGCTATGGCCGACTCGGTAAAGGTGGGCACTCCGCCGGGTTCGATGCGGCCGTTATTGATAAAAAGCAGGTTGTGATGAGTCTGGCCGGCGCCGGTTGTGCAAACATACAGATCGGGCCAGCCGTCCTGGTTGATGTCAGTCACGCTAACCCCTGTACACCAGTTGTGGGTTTGTAGCCCGGCCCGTTTCGTCACCTCTTCGAACCGGAAGGCGCCCCGGTTCAGATACAGCTGGCTGCTGACCTGATTGCCGGTAAAGAACAGATCGGGTAACCCATCTCGATTGAAATCGCCGATGCCAACGCCCCCGCCCATGTAGGTGTATTCGTTCACCACCAGATTCACCGAATCGTTTTCGGAAATCTGGTTGGTGAAGCGGACACCCGTTTTTGCGGGCGACAGTACGACGAAGCGGCTGGCGGTTTCCGGATCCGGCGCGCACCCGCTGCTGAAGCCGACCAGCACATACAGCCACCAAAACCAGCCAGTACGCATGCCGTTGCTTAGTTATACGTGCCGACCAGGGTCGTTACGGATTTAGGCTCCATCTGAATCACATCGGCAGCAGCAGTGGCCCGGGCCAGGCTTTTGACCTGACTGGTGGTATAGGTCGTAAACCGGTTGCTGGTTACCGACAGGCCCGAGAGCGGCAGCGACACGGCCTGATCGGTCATGTTGACGGCTACCAGCACAATTTTCCGGCTGGCTTCGTCTTTATAGGCCGACAGCATGTAGCTACCCGCCTGCGCAACCGGGTCCGGATTATTCTCGATCTGCACGCGGACCCGCTTCATACCCGGCCGGATAAAGCGCGCATAGTTACCGAAGGCCCACAGCTGCTTCGAATCGATGACCTGGCCCGACTCGCGCGCGTTGTTATGATCTTTATATTGACCGTCGAGGCCATTGATATAGACCAGTCCGTCGCTGTAGTCGTAGGGGTTGATGGCCAGCCACCACTGCCACGACGTTACATTAGCAACCGCCAGATCATTATGAATCACTTTGGCTACGTACAGCCCATAATCGATCCCGGTATTGCGCGGATAGCCGTTGTACTTCCCGCAGATATCGCCCAGAATACCGAATTCACTTTGCCAGAGTGCCGTGTTCCCGGCGGCTCGGGCGGCCTGCAGGGCGGTTTGGCGGCTGTTGACCAGATTAGCATCGTCGCAGGTGCTGAAGTAGCTGTGATAGGCCAGCACCCGCTCCGTTTTGGGCAGGTTCGCCAGCGACGGGCCGCTGGTACCGAACAGCTGCGCCAGCTGATTACCCCGGCCCGACTCGGCCCGCTGGTAGAGGTAGTCGATCTGACCGGCTTCGCCCGTTACGATAGTCGTTTTGCTACCCGTCGAGACCAGCTTGTCAGACAGGGCCTTGCTAACGGCCAGCAGCTCGCTGTTCTGGGCGGGCGATCCTTCCTGCGAGGCCTTGCCGTCGTTGCCTGCTTTCCAGTCCCACTGTGGTTCGTTGATCGGGCTGAGGTAGGTGAACTCAAAATGCCGGCAGACCTCTACCAGAAAATTGGCAAAGTCGGCCATGCGGTCGGCTTTCAGGTTCAGCGAACCTCCGCCGGGCGAAAAAGCTTTTCCGTTAACGGTCATGTGAACGGGTGGCGAGATGCTGAACCCGAGGGTATACGGAACGCCACGCTGCCGGGCCGCCTTCAAAAACCACTGGCTGCCGGCCTGTTTGGTCCAGTCGTACTGCCCCTGCGCGTTCTGAAAACATTCTTCCCGGCGCCATTCGTCGGTAATATTGCTGGCAGCGCCCTGCTCGAAGCTCCCCGCCCCAATGTTCATGCGCCACAGCGACAGTCCGATTCCTTTCGGTTGCCCGTTCGCCAGCGTATCGAGGCTGAACAGCAGGTCGGCAATCTGGTTTTTTTTGGCTTCGTCGGCCCATTTGCCGATAAACTTTGCCGACCAGCAGTCCGATGCGCCAAAACTATGGATGGTCTGAAACTCATTGTCGAGCGTAACCACGACTTTTTTTTCGGGCTCCGGCTGGGCGGGTGGCAGGGCCGGTACAACGCCCCCTTTGGAGCATGACAGCAGCAGAACCGATGTATAAATAAGCAGTTTGTTCATGTAGCTAGGATCGTCACAGACAGGTCAGGAAATAAACAAAACCGGGCAGACGGGCTCACGTAGCCATCATCTGCCCGGCCTTACTGGTTAGTAGCCCGGATTCTGGGTCACCACGCCGTTCGATGCGTTGACCTCGCGCGCCGGAATGGGCAGCAGCTCGTTTACACCTTCTCTGAATAGCGTGCCTTTATTCTGCGGCTCGGTATTGGTAGCCGTTTCGAACGGATCTTTGCTGGCTGCATTGTAGCGTACGAAGCTACCGTTAGGACCCAGTACCGACGCAATCAGCAGTTTCCCGTTTTTGCGTACCCGGCGCAGGTCGTCCCAGCGGAAGCTCAGCTCACCCGCCAGTTCGAGCCGCCGTTCGGCAATGATGGCGTCGGTCAGGGCCTCGCCCGACAGGCCGGTTCTGACGGGCAGTTTGGCCCGCCGACGAATGGCGTTCAGCGCGTCGAGTGCCTGGGCGGCTTTACCCTGCCGGGCCGATGCTTCGGCATAGATCAGCATCACCTCACCGTAGCGGATAAAAATATACGGCACCGGCACCCATACCGACTGGTAGCTCTGGTTCGGCACAACCCGCTTGCCCCGCGGCACGTAGAACTTGCGCCAGATCCGGCCCGACTTGTTGCCGCTCGGCCGGGCGTCGAATATACCCGTTCCCGAAGCCGCCGGATCGCCCCATACCCGCTGTCCGTGTTTGATGATGGTACGACTCAGCCGAACGGTGTCGTTCTCGGCCAGGAAGGCGCTCTCCAGGTTGCTGCTGGGTACGTTCCAGCCCCAACCTCCATCATTGCGGGAGCCCGCTGTAACGCCCCGTACGTTGCCGTTCAGCACGCTGGAGCTGATCTCGAAAATCGACTCGGGTCCGTTGTAGTAGCTGGCCTGGAAGATGTTGCCGAACTCCGGCTCCAGCGAGTACTCGTTGAGGTCCATCAGCTGTTTGGCTACCTGTTCGGCAACGTCGTATTTCTCGGCCCATAAGGCGGCTTTGGCCAGAAACGCCAGCGCGGCCCCTTTCGAGGCCCGGCTTTTGTCGAGCCCGGTATAGTCTTTACGCTGGGGCAGGTCCTGAGCCGCTTCCTGAAAATCGTTCATGATCTGCTCGTATACCTGCGCCTTCGGCGTACGGGGCACCGGCGTATCGTTGGCCGTTCGGGGAACCGTGTAGAGCGGCACGTCGCCCCAGTTCTTGACCAGCTCGAAATAGAACCAGCCGCGCAGAAACTTCATTTCGGCCACCAGCCGTTTCCGCAGCGCATCGTTGACGGGCGCCGTAGCGACCCGCTCGATACCGACATTGGCCCGCTGTACGCCAAAGTAATTGAAGGTCCAGTAGTTTTCGGTGTTACCATCGTTCGGGCTCAATCCCTGAAAGTGGGCTACGGGCAGATCGCCGGCCGCATTACCCCACTGCTCGGTATTTCCCAGCCAGCCATCGTCCGTGGCCGACTCGAAGACCATCCGCCGGAACTGCACCTGCCACCAGTCGTCCCAGTTCAGGGCGCTGTAGCAGGAATTTACGTAGTTGACCGTCCCTTCCGGCGTGTCGAACACCTTCAGGTTCTCGACGGTCTGGATACCATTGAGCGGGAGATCGGTAAAACTTTCTTTACAACCGATAGCGCTGAGCGACAGCGCAGCCGCTACGATTGACGTTTGAAAAAGCCGCATTGTATTCATATGGATTTGCTGCGAAGACGGTTAGAAAGACAGGTTCAAGCCAACCTGCAGGTTGCGGGATACGGGATACTGGGCGTGGTCGATACCGATGCCCAGCTGGGGCGTGGTGCCGTTGCCGCTATTCGACTGCACCTCCGGGTTAACCCCCGTATAGTTGGTGATGGTGAACAGGTTCTGCGCACCCACGTATACCCGGCACGCCCGAATGCCTTTGATCAGGTTGTCGGGCAGGTTGTAGCCGAAGACGAAGTTACGCCCCCGAACAAACGAGCCTTTCTCGACGTAGTAGCTCGACGACTGAAAATTACCCGCCGTAGCGTTGGGGTTCGGGTTGGGCGCGTCCTGGTTGTCGGGCCGCCATACGTTGTTGTACGACCCCGCCTGTACGTTCGAGAAGTAATCGCCCAGGGTGAAGTAGCGCTTCACGGTGTTGAACACGTCCTGCCCGAAGACGCCATACATGTCGGCCGTCAGGTCGAAGCGTTTGTAGCTCAGCCGCAGGTTGAAGTTAGCCGTCAGGTCGGGGTATGGGTTGCCGATGATGGTACGGTCGTCGCTGTTGATCACGCCGTCGCCGTTCACGTCGGCAAAGCGCAGATCGCCGGGTTTGGCATCCGACTGGATAGGCCGTCCGTCGGGACCCCGGTATGCATCGACCTCTTCCTGATTCCGGAAAATACCATCGGCTTTGTAGCCATAGAAAGCACCCAGAATCCCACCGGCATAGGTCCGCGAAATGGTACCGAACCGTTCGCCTTCGCGGTAGTCGTTGCCACCGCCATCGAGGTAAGCCAGCGTACCGTACAGCTGACGCACCGTTGTTTTTACGTGGCTGAAGATCAGGCTGGCATTATAGCCGAAGTCACCTTTTTTGTCGCCGTAGTTGATGGTCGCTTCCCAGCCCCGGTTCCGCAGTGCTCCGGCGTTCAGCCACTGGCTGTTGCTCCAGCCGTACTGCGTGCCGTAGCTGAGCTGGATGGGCGCGTTGAGCAGGAGTTTGCGGGCGTTGTTGTCAAAATATTCGAGGTTGACGCTCACCTTGTTGTCCAGCGCCGTAGCGTCGAGGCCAATGCTGAAATCTTCGTCGACTTCCCATTGCAGGTTCGGGTTACCCGACAGCCAGGGCCCGGTGCTATAGACGGTTGTTCCGCCAAACGCGTAGGGCCAGTCGACCTTGGCAATGTCGTAGGTAGCCGTTGGCGGAATGGCGTTGCTGTTGCCGCGCTGCCCCCAGCGTACTTTCAGGAACAGGTCGTTGACCAGCTTGTTATTTTTCAGGAAGCCCTCCTGGCTGAGCCGCCAGCCTACCGAGGCCGACGGGAACAGCGCGTACTGGTTGGCCCGGGTAAACTTGGAGTTGCCGTCGCGCCGGACGTTCCCCGTGAAGTAATACTTGTTGTCGTAGTTATACTCCAGCCGCCCCAGCAGCGACGAGATCGCTTCGCGCCGGTTGATGTCCGTTGTGCCGCCACCCGTACCCGGATACTGCCGGTTGATCTGCTCCGGCGAGCGGTCTGACACCAGGTTGTCGATGGAGTTGAAGAGCGGGTCGTTCGTTCCCTGCGAGGAGTAGCGCGTGGCCGATCCGTAATACCCGTCGATGTACTGAGCTTCCTGACCGACCAGCGCCTTCAGGTTATGAATGCCGTTGAACGTGTTGGCATAGCCGAGGGTGTTGAACCACGACCACGAATAGTTGGTGTTGAAACTCGACGACGCGCTGACCAGGTTCGTAAAGTTCTGCGGATCGAGGTAAAACTTAGGCGAGAAGTTCTGGTAGTTATACGTATCGACGTTACCGCCCACTTTACTCGTAAAGGTGAACCCTTTGGCCGGTTTGATTTCCAGATAGGCGTTACTCTGGATACCATAAACGCGGTTCAGCCCCAGCTGCGCCCGTTTCATCTCCAGGTAGTAGTTGACCGGGTTGTTGGAAGGGCGGGCATACGGATACCCCCAGCCGCTCCACTCCAGATCGTACTGGCTCCGGTCGGCTGCGGGAATGTGGTTCAGATCACCCCGCCGAACCGCCGTGGTTGGGTCGGTGCCGAGCAGACCCAGAAAATCCGATACGGCGTAGTTTTTCCAGTCTTCCAGCCGCGGGGCGAAGACCACACCAAACTTCAGCCAGTCGGTTACGCCGAAGTCGCCGTTGAAGCGGGCGTTGACCCGCTGCCAGTAGCCGAACTGCGCCTGCGACTCCTGCCGAAAGTAGCCCAGCGTGGCCGCGTAGGTGCTTTTGTTGCTGCCACCGGTATAGGAAATGTTGGCGTTGTAAACCGGCGACGACGGCCGGATCACCGCGCCCCACCAGTCGGTGTTGTTGGTCAGACTCTGGCCCGATGGCGGTGGGTTAAAAAAGCTGGGGTTCTTCAGCCGCTGAAACTGTACGTACTCGTCGGAGCTGGCCATCTGATACGGACGCTGCAACTGCTGCGCCTGTACGTTGATATCGACATCGAGTCGGCCGGAGTTGATCTTACCCCGCTTGGTTGTGATCACGATAACGCCCCCCGAGGCTTTGGCCCCGTAGATAGCCGCTGCCGACGCATCTTTCAGTACATCGAGGCTGGCAATGTCGTTTGGGTTGATGGAGTTCAACCCACCCGAGTAGATCGGCACCCCGTCTACCACCAGCAGCGGAGATGTACCGCCCTGCAGCGACGACACGCCCCGAATGTAGATCGTAGGCTGGGCACCGGGACCACCGCTGGGCGTCACTACGCGCACACCCGGCAGCTTTCCCTGAATAGCCGTAGCCGCATTCCCCGTTTTGAACTCGTTGATTTCCTGGCCCGAAATGGACGCTACCGAGCTAACCAGGTCGCGCCGTTTGGTTTCACCGTACCCAACAACGACCACCTCATTGAGCATCTTGTTATCCTCGGCCAGCGTCACCTCCAGCTGGGTCTGGTTGTTGACCGCTACTTCCTGCGTGGCATAACCCAGGTAGCTGATCACGAGCCGGTCTTTCGCATCGGCCTGGAGACTGAAATCACCGTCGGCGGTGGTTGTCGTGCCGCGCGATGTTCCTTTCACCAGTACGTTGACGCCGGGGATTCCTTTTCGGTCGGCGTCGATAATTCTGCCTCTGACTGTGAGCGCCTGAGCCACTGTTGTGACTACCGCGCTCAGACACAATAAGCCGGTAAGAAGTAATTTGTTCATCATTGAATTTGGGGAAATACGACTATGGATTGAGATAAGGTCGTGGGCCGGATGCAGGAACCTGACCAGATAAAACACTATAGCTTCTGCTCAATTAATTACCAGAATGGTGCAAATTGACCATATTACGGGCGCTCCTGAAATAGCCATAGTTATGCAAATGATAGATGATTTTATGATGCCTGATTGGCCCTGAAACGCAGCTGATGGTGAGGCTCCCGCCGGGTCCGCTCCCGATCGTGACGACTGTTTCTGGAGTAAGAGCGAACTGATCGCCGAGCAGGCGTCTACCGGAAGTCAGACCGACGTTATCAATGCCCGGCTGGATTCGCCCGTCAAACACGATGCAAACTTATATTGGCAAAACACAATAACAGGGGGTATAAATGGCCAAAAAGAGGGGACAAACTGGCCAGACACGGTTTGATCAGGCCGAATCCGCGCAGAATCGGTACAGAAGCCTTTCGAAGGGGCGGTTGTGATAATGTTGTAAAAAGTATGTATTTTTCACGTTGTAGTCAGTATGGGCCGGGCTACTGATCAACGACATGAAACACGTTTTGCTCCTCTCCCTCCTCCTGGTGATAGGCTTGCCAGCTACCCTCCGGGCGCAGGCCGACCCGAGTCAGTTCCGGTTCGAGCACCTGACGGTTAACGAAGGCCTGTCCCATAGCGACGCCATGGCCGTTGTGCAGGATCGCGACGGCTTCATCTGGGTAGGCACCAACAAAGGCGTCAACCGCTACGACGGCTACGAGCTGAAACCTTACCTGCTTCCCATCGACAATGACAACGGGTTATCCAACAACCGGGTCCGTACCCTGCACGTCAGTCCGCAGGGAACCCTTTGGGCGGGTACCGAAGGCGGTGGACTAAACCTGTACAATCCTAACCAGGACCGGTTTGTGCGGCTCACGGGTACCCAACTGGCCGCAGCCGACCGGACCCTGCTGCAGGCGATGACCCAGGCCGATATATCGACCCTGGCGACCGACCAGCAGGGCCGGGTGTGGGTCGGCACGCGCTACCACGGCCTGTTTCTGCTCCGGACCAACGCGGCAGGGCAGCTGGAGTCGCTGAAGCGGGTTCAGCTGGCTACCGGCCCGGCGCGCCAGTGCGAAATTATGGATCTGGTAATCGACCGGGCGGGTAATGTCTGGATCGCCACCTTCAATGAAGGTCTTTTCCTGGCCGACGCCGGCCAAGTCGCGCCCCTGGCCCGACGCGCAGCTTCGTATGACCATGCTCAGCTGCTGGCCCTATCGCTCGACCGGCGGGGCGACCTCTGGATCGGCACCAGCAGCCGCATTATGTGGGTATCGGCCCGGCAATTACAGAACCGGCAGGTGGCCGATGCGCATATACTGCCCCCCACCTTCCGGAGTATCGATTATCTGTACCGCGACTCGTTCGACCGGCTTTGGGTTGGTACTGACTTTGGTCTGTCGGTGCTGCCGATCCGGACGGCAGACGGCCAGAAACCCATCGTTACGGGCAAACTGACAACCTACCTGCCACTCGACAGCGACCCGAACAGCATCAACTCCGGGCGCGTTCACTGCATACTCGAAGACCGGTTTCAGGTGCTGTGGCTGGCTGCGTCGGCCGGGGGGCTGAACAAAATCGACCTCCGGCAGAAACCCTTCGGACACCTGCGCCGGCAGACGAGCCAGCAGCCGACCCTGCCCAACAACTACATCAACGCCGTTTATCACGAAGACGCCCGCAACCTGCTCTGGATTGCCACCCGCAACGGCTTCTCCAGCTACGACCTCAGCCAGAAAACCTATACCAACTATTTCAGCCGCCAGCTACCCGGCAACGTGACCGGCATGGATGTGTCGTGCATCTTTCAGGCGTCGGACAGTACGCGCTGGTTTGGCACCCGCTACGACGGTCTGATCTCGCTCCGCCGACGCAACGGCCGCGATGTGCTGACGACCTATCCCTACGCCAGCGGCCCCTTCAAACACCTCGAAAGTATTCGGGAAGACCGCTACGGCACCCTCTGGATGGCCTCGTTCATTGGCGGGCTGATCCGGATGGATCGGAACGGGCGGGTGCTGGCTACCTACACGCCCCGCAACAGTACCCTACCCACCGACCGGTTTACTTTTCTGCTCTACGACCACGCGACCAGCGTGCTCTGGGCCAGCACCCGGGATGCGGGTGTGCTGAAGCTGCGGGTGCTACCGACCGGGTTCGAGCTGCTGCATCAGTTTAAGCACGACGCCCGCAACCCAAACAGCCTCAGCGTCAACTACGCCTGGCCGCTCCACAAAGACCGCCAGGGCACACTCTGGGTAGGCACCATTGGCGGTGGACTGCACCAGCTCCTGCCAACCCGTAGCGGCACCGAACAGGTCCGGCGCTGCAACAGCTGGCTGCCCAACAGCGATGTAGAAAGCATCCTGGAAGATAACCAGGGGCATTTGTGGCTCGGCAGCGAAGGCCTGATCCGCATCAATCCGCACACCCGGCAGGTGTTGCGCTACGACGTAGCCGACGGGGTTCAGAGCAACTCCTTCAAGATAGGGGCCGCCTGCAAAGCCAGCGACGAAACCCTGTATTTTGGCGGCATCAACGGCATCACCTACCTCAAACCCCGCTACATCCGGGCCAATCCGTATCCGCCCATTGTTCGCATTACCAGTCTGGCGCTGGCCAACAAACCCGTCACGGTAGGCGAAACGATCAACGGGCGGGTGCTGATTCAGAAACCACTGGACAAGCCCCAGTCTATTCAGATCAACGCCAGCGAAAACGATTTTTCGATCTCGTTTGTGGGGCTCAACTTCGCCAATCCCAAAAAACATCACTATGCATACCGGCTCGTCGGGTATAACGACAACTGGATTCGGCCGGCCCCCGGCCAGCGAACCGCCAGCTACGCCAACCTGCCCCCCGGTAGCTATACATTTCTGGTCAAAGCCGACAATGGCGAGGGCCGATGGGCCGATCAGCCGGCCAGTCTGCAACTGAACATACTGCCGCCCTGGTGGAAAACCTGGTGGGCTTACCTGCTATATGCCACCCTGATTGGCGGAGGGCTCCTACTGGCCCGACGCATTGTCCTGCAACAACAGGCGCTGAAAAACAAAGTCGCTTTCGAGCATTTTCAGTACGAAAAGGAGAAAGAACTCAGCGAGCTGAAACTGCGCTTTTTCACCAACGTTTCGCACGAGCTGCGCACCCCCCTGACGCTCATTCTGGGTCCGATGGAAGAGCTGGCCGCGTCGGCCTGGAAACTGAACGGCATGAAGGATAAGGTTCTCCTGATGCATCAGCAAACCCGCCGGCTGCTCTCGCTGATCAACCAGCTCCTCGACTTCCGCAAGATGGAATCGCAGCAGATTCCGCTCCAGGCGGCCCGGGAAGACGTGATCCCGTTTCTGACCGAACTGTTCCTGATGTTCCGGCTGAAAGCCGACGAGCAGGACATTCGTTACAGCTTTCAGCGGCCCGACACCCCGATCTATCTGTATTTCGACCGCAGCAAGCTGGAGGTCGCCGTCATCAACGTTCTGTCCAATGCGCTGAAATACACCCCGGCCGGCCGGCGGGTAGAGCTGGCGGTAGGCGTTGCCGGCCAACCGGATGAACCCGCCCGGTTCAGCAACGGTCAGCTCCAGACCAACTACCTGACCATTACCGTTCGCGACGAAGGAGTCGGGATGAAGCCCGAGGAGTTACACCGCGTTTTCGATGTGTATTATCAGGCTTCCCATACGGACACGATGCGGGTGATGGGTACCGGCATTGGCCTCTCGCTGGTCAGGCAGTTTATTGAACGACACGGGGGCGACGTAGCCATTACCAGCCAGCCTAACCAGGGCACCACCTTCACGATACGCTTACCGTTCGGGGCCGATCACCTGCCCGATACAGACCTGGCGACCGAACCCGCTACCCCCGCCGAGAACGCTCCCGCCGAACCCGTCCAGGCCATCGGTCGCGTCGTTTCGGAGTCGGTTGCGCCAGCCGGTACCCTGCGGCTGCTGGTGGTTGAAGACAACAACGAAGTACGGCAGTACCTGGCCCACCTGTTCGACTCCGACTTTGAGGTATCTACCGCTGTCGATGGTCTCGACGGCTGGGAGCAGGCTATGCACATACTGCCCGATGTCATCATCAGCGATATCATGATGCCGCGCAGCGATGGGCTGGAACTCTGCAAAAAAATTAAGCAGCACCCCCGAACCATGCACATTCCGGTTCTCCTGCTGACGGCGCGGGTAGCGGCTGTTCACGAGCTCGAAGGCCTCGAAACCGGTGCCGACGAGTACGTTGGCAAGCCCTTTAACCCCGACCTGCTGCTGGCCAAAGTGAATACGCTGGTCCAGAACCGGCTAAAGCTCCGGCAGTATTACCAGCAGCAACTCCTGCTCGAACCGACCGAACTGCTGATTCCGGATGCCGACAAAGCATTTCTCGAAACGGCCATGAACCTGGTCGAAACCCACCTCGCCGACGCCGACTTCTCCGTACAGTGGCTGGTTCAGGAAATGGCCATGAGCCGGTCGGTTTTTTACCGCCGGATTAAAAGTATTACCGGTCAGTCGGCAGTTGAGTTTATCAACGCCGTACGGATGAAACGGGCGGCCCAGCTGCTTACGTCGGGGCAGCTACGGGTATCGGAGGTCTGCGCACTGGTCGGGCTGGAAGATATCAAGTACTTCCGGAAAGCGTTTCAGCAGCTACACGGCCTGTCGCCTTCCGATTACCTCAGGAAACACCGGCTCGACAAAGCGGTGCAGGAAGAAATAAGCGGCTGACCAGGGGCCAGCCGCTTGGGTTACGCCGGTCAGGCTTCGTGCGACCAGACGATGAAATCGGTAACGGGAGCTTCGGTCATCAGCGGACGGATGAGCTGCACGACCTGCCCCCGGTGGTAGGCTGCGTGGTGCGACATATGCGTCAGAATATCGACCAGGGTGCTTTTATACGATTCGCCTTCGGCGGTGGTATAGTCGACGGGGAGCAGCAGTTCCGGCTCCGACAGGCTCGATATATAGCTAACGATCTTGCGATGCTGTCGCTGTGCGGTTTCTTCCATCCAGCTGATGGGCGTATCTTCCCAGATCGACACAAAAATGGTTTCGTGCTCGACCCGGCCCAGCCAGACCTGTTGTACGGCCAGAATGTGGCCCATCACCGCTACGGCCCGCGCCGGGGGTTTATCGAGGGATTCGAGCGCCTGAATGACGCGCTGATTAGCCCATAGTTCGTAATTCAGCAGGTGGATCAGAAAGTTTTTCATTGGATACCGCGCTTGATTGCCTGATAAAATGCTTCGGCAACATTCGTTCGTGTATTCAACGTGCTAATTCGATTGTTGTTTCGAGTCGGGTAAACCCGATTGCTCAGAAACACATAGCTCAGGTTGTAAGTCGGGTCCGGATCGATCCAGGTGAAGGTACCCGTAAAGCCCGAATGACCAAAACTATCTTTGGTCGCGGAGCGGGGCGCGTTACCCGTAAACGTGAAGGACGGCTTTTCGAAGCCCAACCCGCGCCGGTTGCCCAGCTCCGGAAACTGATAGCGGGTGAACTCGGCAATTGTCTTCTCGGAAATGAACCGCTGTCCGGCATACTGCCCCCGCTGGCGATACATCTCCACCAGCTTCATGAGGTCGTTGGCCGTTCCGAACAGGCCCGCGTGTCCCGACAGGCCGTTGAGCATAGCCGCGCCCTCATCGTGCACGCGACCCCAGATCAGGGTTTGCCGGAAGAGCGAATCATACTCGGTTGGTACAATGCGGTTGAGGCTGTAGAACCGGCGCGGGTTGTAGGTCAGCGTGGTGGCGCCCAGCGGCTTGTAGAAAGTCGACTTCAGGTAGTCTTCGAAGTTCTCGCCCGTTAGCCGTTTGATTACCTGCGGATAGAGGATGAACGACAGATCGGAGTAAACGTACTCTTTCTTCTCGTTGAGGGGCGACTCTTTGATCTGTTCGTAAATGGTTTTGGGGTAGTTTCTGAACAGGTACAGGCTATCCGTTACTTCGATGGAGTACCGCGCCGAACGCTCGTTGCGGAAGGTGCGGGGTTTCCAGCTGCCGTCTTCGTTTTTGGTATCGCGCCAGAACGGGATCCAGGCTTTGAGCCGGGCCTGGTGGGTCAGCACGTCGCGCCAGACGAGGTTGGCCTTGTTCGATTTTTTCAGGAAAGGCAGATAATCGGCCATCTTGCCGTCTACGTTAAATTTGCCTTCGTCGACCATCCGCATCAGGGCGGGGGTCGACGTACTTACTTTGGTTACCGAAGCCATGTCGAAGAGGTCGTTCAGGTCGACCGGTTTGGGTTCGGCACCCAGGCTGGCATCGTAGGTATGGCTCCCGTAGGCTTTGCGGAAAATCACTTTGCCATCTTTAGCCATCTGGACCACACAACCCGGAAAAGCCCGCTGGGTCAGCCCCACGTTGACGAGCGAATCGACCTGACGGGTCAGGAACCGGCTGTCGATGCCGACTTCTTCGGGAATGGTGTATTTCATCCGGCCGATGGGCCGTACCGCAATGCCGTCGCCTACCCGGAATCGCTGGTTGACGGTTACGGGTAGTTTACCCGACGCACCGATGGCCCCGAAAATCAGCTGAGCCGACAGGTCTTCGGCATAGCTGGTCAGCTGATACGGCATCACGATGGCCCGCGCCTGCTCGATGTTGCGGCTCATCTGCACCGTATCGGCCGGGAACGTCAGTTTGTTCAGGGCGTACACATTGCCAAATACCGTAACGACGGCCTTGCCCGTAGCCACCAGCTCACTGACCAGCGCGGCCGTTTTGGCCTGCAGACCGTAATTGGTACCCGGCCGGATGTTGTTCAGGTGCACGTCGACTAGCAGCAGGTTATAGTTCCGGAGCGAGTCGCGCATGCGGGCCAGCGTAGAGTCGGGGGTTTTGGAGGTGATGTTGAAATGGTCGACCTGCGTATAGTTGGCCGCCATCTGCTGAAACGCGGTGATTTTTTCGCTTTCGACGGCGACCGATGCGATCCGGAGCGTGTCGAGCCGCTGCAGCGGTAACAGATTCCGGTCGTTCTTCAGCACCGTCAGGCTGGCTTCGGTCATCTGCCGGTTGAGCAGTTCGTCCTGTACGGGGTTGATGTCGCGCACCAGGTTGTCGAGCACAATAGGTTTGTACTGATCCAGCCCGACCCAGGCTTTGGCCCGCAGCACCTTCCGGCAGCGCTCGTCCAGCGACTCCTGCGAGATACGCCCTTCGGCAACGGCCTGTTTGATCTGCAGCAGAGCCGCTGGCACATCTTCGGTAAACTCCAGCACGTCCATACCGGCTTCGATGCCGTAGCGGTCAGCCTGCCCCGACGGAAAAAATTTGGTCACGCCTTTCATATTCATGGCGTCGGAAAAGACCAGCCCCTGGAACCCCATTTCGTTCTTGAGCAGGTCGGTCACGATAGCAGGCGACAGCGTAGAGGGCCGGTTGCGGGTGGTGTCGAGCGCCGGTATACTTAGGTGAGCCACCATCACGCCGGCGGCTCCGGCGTTGATCAGCTGCCGGAACGGATACAGTTCGAGCGAGTCGAGCTGGGCGCGGCTTTTGTTGATCAGCGGCAGGTCGTAGTGGGAGTCGGTACCGGTGTCGCCATGGCCCGGGAAGTGTTTGATGCTGGTCAGCAGCCGGTTATCCTGCATACCTCGCACGTAGGCCAGAGCCTTGCGCGTCACGGCGTATTTATCTTCACCAAAGGAGCGGAAGTTGATAACTGGGTTGTTCGGATTATTATTGACGTCGACCGAGGGCGCGAAGTTGACGTGTACGCCCAGCCTACGCGACTGCCGGGCCAGGTTGGCCCCCATCCGATAGATGAGCGAGTCGGTAGCGGTACCCTGCATGGCGCCCAGCGTCATCTGATACGGGTAGCGAACGGTGCTGTCGAGCCGCATGGCCAGCCCCCACTCGGCGTCCATCGCAATCAGCAACGGTACCGTTGAGAGGGCCTGCAGCCGGTTGGTTAGTTTGGCCTGGCGAACGGGTCCGCCCTGAAAGAAAACGACGCCCCCCAGCTTGTTGGTCCGGACGAGGGTGACCAGCGAATCGTCGTAGCTGGCCCGGCCCCGGTTCGAGTAGCCCGCCACCATAATGAGCTGAGCAATCCGCTCGTCGGGCGTCAGCGACGCAAAGACCGAATCGACCCAGCGGTTCTGACGCTCGGTGAGTTGTTGAAAAACGGGAGTGGGAGCCTGCGCAGAGGCAGTCGTGAACAGAATAACGCTGAACAGAATAGAAAGAATGGACCGGCGCTTGGTCATGGAATAGGGCTGGTGGCAGGTGAAGCCCCAAAATTACGAAACGTTACCCACACGGCGGCCCTCAATCTGCGCCCGTCCGGGCGGGTTTAGCCAATTCTCCCAGTGCTTATACGGCAACAGGGCCTGCCAGTAGGTAGTTTCTTCGGATGAAGTGACTACCCACCAACAGGCCCTGTCCTGCTTTTTCTTACCCGTTAGTCTGAACCTGAGCCTTATTTGCGCTGGTATCGACTCCGGTACTCGGGCCCTACGCCGAACCCGTAGCCGAGCGTGAGCGTAAACGCCGAATTGTTGATACGGGCGTTATTGTCGATCGTAATATCGCTGAGCCCGTAGGTGTAACGCGCATCGATCAGAAAGCGCTGGCGGGCGCCAAAGCCCGGAAAGTTGAGCTGAAAACCCGCTAACCCGCCCAGATCGACCGACCGGAACTGATCGCTGTTATCGACCGCCGGGAAGGCTGCGTTCTGCACCGTTTCACTGGTCTGCTCCGCGTTGAGTTTGAACCCCAGCGCCGGACCGAAATAAATGTTGGGCCGGAAGTTCCCGTTCAGCGTCAGGAAGTAGCGCAGGGCCACCGGAATTTCGAGGTAGTTGACCCGTTGTTTATACGTCGTGGTGGTGGGGCCAACCACTGGCAGATTGATCGTTGCCGAGTAATTACCACCTTTCTGACTGTACAGGGCATCGACCGAAATCCCGAAATGATTCAGCGAGCTGTACATCAGAAAACCGCCGGCTACCAGCCCCGGCCGGAACGAAAAACCCGCTGCGTCGCCCGCAAAGGTCGAGTAGTTTACCCCCACCCGCGGACCAGCGCTGAACCGCTGCTGCGCCATCAGCGCCGACATTGCTATAAAAAAACCAACCGTTGCCAGAACGGATTGACGGACCATGAGCCGAACAGACATACCTGAATAAGTTTGGTAAAACGCCCCAAGTTAAGCCTAACGGCGATACCGGCTGCGGTATTCCGGTCCTACGCCAAATCCGTACCCCAGCGTAAGGGTAATCATAGAGTTGTTGATATTCTGTCCGTTGATGCCCCCCGGAATCGGCTGGGCCGTTACGTCGGTCAGCCCGTAGGTGTAACGCGCGTCGACCAGAAACCGCTGGCGCTCACCGAAGCCCGGCCAGTTGAGCTGAAAACCAGCCAGCAGACCCAGATCAGCCGAGTTGAACGCAGCCGAGTTGTCGTTGTTGGGCGCCGGCACCAGATTGTTCTTCGCATTCAGCTTGAAAGCCAGCGACGGACCGAAGAAAACGTTGGGCCGGAAGTTGCCGTTCAGCGTCAGGAAGTAGCGCAGGGCCACCGGAATTTCGAGGTAGTTGACCCGCTGGTTGTAATTGAGCGACGAGCCATCCGGGTTGCGGAAGGCAGCGCCCCGCTGGCTGTACAAGGCATCGACCGAAATCCCGAAGTGGTTCAGCGAGCTGTACATCAAAAACGCGCCCGCCGTGAATCCGGGGTGAAACTGGTTGTCAACGACATCCTTGCCAAATTTAGACAAATTCAAGCCTACCCGCGGACCAGCACTAAACCGTTGTTGAGCCGAAGCTGCTGACAAACAGGTAGTAGCGAACAAAGCAGAGAGGACAATTGCACGTAGCGAATGTAAACGAAACATAGATTTAAAAAAATGATGAGTTCACCGCTTAACGCCCCACTGCTGGAATTGTTTTGCAAAACATGGGATCATCTTACTGAATGGCTGACTAGCGAACGGGCGGGGTTTAAGTTAATTTTGAGGAAATATTGGACTGATTTACGTTTCTCCAATCCAGGCGGCCCCGGCTGGGCGTATCGACCCATCAGTCGTGATGCCAAGCGTGGCCGTCCGGTGCTCAGATTATGGACCGACCCTCCCTATACTTCCGCGACGAACACGAGCTGTTTCGGCAAAGCGTCAGACAGTTTATTGACAACGAGGTTGTTCCGCATACCGACGCCTGGGAAACGGCCCGCCGGATACCGCTGTCGATTTTCCAGCGAATGGGCCAGCTGGGATACCTCGGCCTGCCCTTTCCCGAAGAATATGGCGGAGTAAACGCTGACTTCTGGTACTCCGTTGTTTTTCTGGAAGAGCTGGCCCGTTGCGGTATGGGCGGCTTTGCTACCGCCGTCAGCGTTCATGAGTATATGGCCATCAACCACATTGCCAGGGTGGGCAGTACCGACCTCAAACAGCGCTACCTGCAGCCCGCCATCGCCGGTGAGAAAGTGGCCGCCCTGGCCATTACCGAACCCGACGCAGGCTCAGACGTATCGGCCATCCGAACTACGGCCATACGTACCGATGCAGGTGATGCCTATATCGTCAACGGCACGAAAACGTTCATCAGCAACGGCACCTACGGCGATTTTGTCACGCTGGTCGTTAAAACCGGCAGCCCGGCAGAAGGGACCGGTGCCGGAACCCATCCCATCAGTCTGCTCGTCGTTGATCTAGACAGCCCCGGTATTACCCGTACCAAACTCAACAAGATCGGCTGGCACTCGTCCGACACCGCCGAGATTCGCTTCGACGATGTGCGGGTGCCGGTTGCTAACCTGATCGGGCAGGAGAACCGGGGCTTTTATTACCTCATGGAAAGCCTGCAGCTCGAACGGCTGGTAGCTGCGATACTGGCCGTATCGGGGGCCCAGCTCGCCCTCGACTGGACGCTTCAGTACCTCAACGAGCGCGAAGCCTTTGGAAAGAAAATCGGGACCTTTCAGGCTATTCGCCACCAGATTGCCAACATAGCCACCGAGATCGAGATGGCCCGCCAGTTCGTCTACCACACTTGCTGGCTCTTCACCCAGGGCGACGTAATCGTCAAAGAGTGTTCGATGGCGAAGCTGGCCACGTCCGAACTCCAGAAGCGCGTGGTCGACACCTGCCTGCAGTTTTTTGGCGGCTACGGCTACATGGAAGATTACCCCATCGCCCGCGCCTACCGCGACGTCCGGGTGGGCACCATTGCCGGCGGCTCGTCAGAAATCATGCGCGAAATCATCGCCAAAATCGTCATCGACGCCGTCGCCTACAAACCTGTCTACCAATCGAAATAATCCCATTCGGGAGGAACGTCCGTGGGTTGGTCACCGTGGTCCGTGGGGACACGGACCACGGTGACCAACCCGTTCAGGCTAACGGTAAGACCATAACCGGCGGTAGCGGGCGGGCCGGGAGATGCGTCTCGACAGGAGCAGGCTTCGGCGGGGTCGTCTGCCGTCTGGGGGCCAGGAAGAAGATAAAATAGATAGCCATCGCCAGCATGAATAGAATGGCAGCGGTGGTCGTAGCGATCCAGAGCGGCCAGAGCCGTTTTTTGTTGGCCGATGCGTGGATACGTTCGTGGAGCGCATCGCGCAGGTCGGTGAGTTGCTCGGCCGTGGTGGTGGTGGCCGTTTGCTGCATGGCCTCCAGCCCCGCCAGCGCGTCGGCGTAGAACGGATCTTCGAGTAGTAATCGCTCCACACGATGGCGGGCCGACCCACTCAGGCGTCCGGCCTGGTAGGCCCGTAACTCATCGAAAGTCAGTTGATCGTTCATGCTGATTGCTTACTTACTCATACAAATTTTCAACATTCGCCGACCATTTTGCAAATAACTCTTGACCTGTTTCAGATCGAAACCCGTTTGCTCGGCTACCTCAACGTAACTCTTCTGTTCGAGGTAGAATAATGTCAGACAGGTCTGCTGCTCCATGGGCAGGGTTTTCAGACAGGACTCCATGCGGGTCAGGTCTTCTTCCAGCTCCGGGCTGGCATCCGGAAAATCGGACAGGCTGGGTTCATCCGCATCCGCATCGTCCTGGCCGGCCAGGGTCGTTTTGGGGTGCGCCTGACTCCGGCGCAGCTGCATCAGGCAGTAGTTGCGCGCCACCGTATGGAGCCAGGGTACAAACTGCTGCACATCATGCCGGAGCAGATCGGTAATCAGCTGCTCGAACAGATGCATCACCGCATCTTTGGCCTCTTCCTCGTCGCGCAGGTAGTTGTAGCAGACGGCGTAGACCAGGTCCATATGCCGCTCATAGAGCTCGCCCAGAATAGCCAGATCGCCCGTGGCCCGGTAAGCCGCGATGTAGCCAGCCGGGGTATCGTACTGATCCGTCTGGGATTTGGCTTTGCGAAAACGTTTTAGAAACATGAGCGACCCGGCTACCTGACCGTATGATGCAGCCAGGGACGGAATTGCATAACAAACACGACGTATTCTTTGTGCCGGAGCCGACGGCCGGTCTAGTAGTCGACCGGCCTGCGGTTGGCTTTCAGGTCGCCCTTGTGCTTTTTCTCCGCCATTCGCTCGGCAACAGCAGCCTTCGACGGCTTCGTTTTTCGGCGGGGTTTGGGCTCTTCGAAGGCCTTTTCGATCAGCCGGTAAAACTTTTTCGTTACTTTTTCCCGGTTGGCCAGCTGCGTCCGTTCGGTTTGGTGGGTCAGCACCAGCTCGCCCTCAGCCGTTAATTTGCCAGCCAGTTTGGCACTCAGTACAGCCCGCTCCTCGTCCGTCAGCAGCGCCGACGTACGAACGTTGAACCGCAGCTCGGCTTTGGTAGCCACTTTGTTTACGTTCTGTCCGCCCGCTCCTCCGCTCCGGGCAAACTGATAGCGTAATTCGGGCTGTAGGCGGGTTGCATCCATGATTAATAGACTCAGTAGGTAGGTTTAGTATGAAATGTACATAACCCACCGAACAATCGCCGGGACAGCGGGTTTTCCTAATCCAAAACTAATGGATTCAACGGTATGGCACATGCACATCCATCGGCTATGATTGACGGGACGCTCCAATCGCTGCAACAGCGCGATCTGCCACCCGCCACCGGCGCCGATCTGATTAAAGACTGGATTTCGGTTCTTAAACACACGGAGGGCGCCGACGCGGCCGCCGAAACACTTACCGCGCTCTACGACGAGCTGCACAACATTACGCCCGACGCGTCCCGGATTCGGGACCTGCTGACCCGGGTGGCTCAACAGACCGAGCACCTGTCGCGCTCGGCCGCCAGCCCCTACGCGGATGCGCTCAGGCAGCTGGCCGACTCGCTCCGCTCCTTTGCTACCGACCTGCAGCAGGCGTAAGCCGCTGGTTTTCCGGCTACCGACAACTCCTGTCGGGCACCGGGTCAGGCCAAAACCGAAAACTAAAAACCCAAGCCCAATGGCACATCACGATCAGAAAATTGCTACTATGCTCTCCGATACGCTCCATACGCTGGGCGGGGGCGCACCCGATACAACCCCCGATCAGGGCGTCAACCTGATTCAGGACTGGATTGGCATTGTTCGTTCCGACGTCAGCACCCAGTGGGTCGCTGAACCGCTCGAGAAACTCCGCGACGCCCTCAACGCCAACGACATGCGCAGCGTAGAGCGGCTCCTGCGCGACTTGTCGGGTCAAACCATCGACCTGGCTAACAACGCGGCCGAAGGAAATTACAAACAGGATTTACAAAACCTCTCGACAGCGCTCAAGGATTTTGCGCAGGGTATGGCAAGCTGACGCGCTTCGTTCACCAAAATCGACACCCCATGGTACAGGAACACAGCGATAAACTGATTGACGTGACGATCGATTTCCTCGATGGCAACCTCGATACAGCGCTGCCGACCGACGGGGCCAGCCTGACCAGAGACTGGATCACGGCCCTGAAAAAGGAAGATGGGTTCGACGAGCTGATCACCGCCCTGCAGGCCCTGCAGCAGGAACTGACCAGCAGAGCCCCCCAGGCCAGCCGGGTACGTACATTGGTGAACAAACTGGGTGAGCTAACGGCCCGGGCCATTCCAGAAGCAGCCGATACCTATTATTCCGCGCTGAATGACCTCGTCAGAGCCCTGACCTCGTTTGGGCAGCGCCTGTCGACTGAACAGCCATTATCAATCAACAAACACAACTCATGATTTCTAACGACCCAAACCAGCTTTCGCTGATCGACGAAACCGTCAACGCGTTTGACAGCAGCATCAGTACCCTTGAGCCTCAGGACGGCATTGCACTCATCGACAAGTGGCTCGACCGCATCGACGAAGCCGGCGACGACGAAACCGACGAGATTGTTGACACCCTCGAAGAACTGCGGAGCGAACTCGACCCCGATCAGAACGAAGGCCAGCCCGACGGACAGGTCATCGCCGAAATTCTCGACGACCTGATTACCCAGACAAAAGGCGTTATGCAGTCGGCCCAGGCCAGCGCCGAGCAGACCGAACTCTCGCAACTGGTAGCCACCCTCGAAAACCTGCACCGGCAGATTGCGGCTACCCTCTGATACCCTGTTAGTCAACAGGCTTTACTCAACAAAACCATACCCTTACATCAGTACAACTATGGCAATCGATCAGCAGACATCCAACCTGATTACGACCACCATCAATGCCTTCAACGGCGATTCCAAAGCGGTATCTCCGCTCGATGGCGTTTCGCTCATTGATAGCTGGACCAGTGCCCTGCGCGACGCCGACGGCAGCGCCAACCCGGTCAGCAGCAGCCTCAACGACCTGAAAGCCGAACTGCAGAGCGGTAACCCCGACAGCTCGCAGATCCGGCAGCTGCTCAACGATTTGACCGAACAGGCGCGGGCGGTAGCTAACTCGGCCGATACCGACGTGAAGACCCGGCTCAACAGCCTGATCGAAGCCCTCGAAGGGTTTGGCAACCAACTCGGCGGCTCGGCCAATATGACCGATGCCAAAAATCAGCAGGCACCCATGAGCAGCACCGTCGGTGGCGAATCGACCACGAGCGGATCGGGCGTTCCTCCTTCGCAGCAGAACGACAACGACTTCTCGGATCGCAACGGCGGCACGGTAGATCGCAACAGTTCGGCAATGGGTATGGACGACACGACCGGTAGCGACGGTGCCCGGATGCAGGACGGCGGCTCGTACGGATCGGGCTACGGCACCGGTTCGGATGGCGACGACTACAGCGCCAACTCCGGCACCCAGCGCTCGGGCGTTTCGGGCGGCACCGCCGACTCCGGCAGCGGATCCTCGGGCGGACGGTCACAGTACTAAACCACCCTGGCTCTTCTCTTTTTCACCCGCAGAAAGGGAAGAGCCAAAACGAAACAAACCGCTTCACAGGCGGTTTCCATAGTATACATTACTCAACGAATCATGGCAAACCAACATTCACAAACCGCCGGCTCATCGGCCGCTACCCTGCTCGACGCTACGGTGGCCGCTTTCGATCAGGGCCAGGCCGCATCGCCCCAGGAGGGCATGTCGCTGATTACCGACTGGTTCTCATCCATCAAAAATAATCACCTCACCGGCGACCTGATGGCCCCCCTCACCCAGCTCCGCGATGAACTGCAGACGGGCGCGCCCGACAATCAGCGACTTACGCAGCTGCTGAACGAACTCGCCGATAAAACCGAGCAGACAGCCCCCAAAGCCGAGGGCGATATGCAATCGGGCTTGCAAACGCTGGCTACCGCCCTGCGCAACTTTGCCGGTCAGTTATCGACAACCGTCTAGACAGACTGTATCTGGTCTGGAGGGTCGCATTGATAGCCCTCCGGACCACTATCACCCCTAAACACAATACCGAATTATGGCTTCACATGCATTGGATCAGCGTCTGTTCGAACAGACGGCCAACGGCCTGGGTAGTGTCGATGCGGCCTCTCCCACCGATGGGGTAAAACTCATCGACGGCTGGCTGAAGGTAATTGACGGTAACCCAAGCGCCGAAATTATTGAAGGGCGGCTCCGGGAACTGCGCGGTCAGCTGCAACTGGCGCAACCAGACACGGACCGCATCAAAGACCTGCTTATGATCATTGCCGACCATACGTCGCAGGTGGCACAGGGCCGGAACATACAGGAACAGATGGCTGGTAAGCTCGAAGACGTAGCCACGTCGCTGCGGCTGTTTGCCGATCAATTATAACCGCTCTCCGGTCATGTCGGCCTGCTTGATGCCCTATAGCGAAGCGAGCCGCCATGACCGGGACAGCGTATTCAAACAACAACTACTATGGGATCGAACGTACTCGAAGAGCGCATGCTCGAAGACACACTGACCACCTTTCGCGATGGCAACCAGGGCGGAGTTTCGCCTGCTCAGGGCGTCATGCTCATCGATGGCTGGTTACAGGCCCTGCAGGGCGACCCGAATCTGGGTCAACTCCAGGGCCATCTGAATGAACTGCGCACGGAACTTCAGGCTGCCCAGCCCAACAGCCAGCGGATTCGGCTGCTCATGGAAGGACTGGCCGACCAGGCTCAGCAAACCGCCGAGGCCCCCAACGCCGAAGGCACCTGGACGGGCGGACTCGAAAGCCTGTCGAAGATTCTGCGGAATTTTGGCAGCAAGCTGTAGCAGCTGCCGTTTTTTTCATCAATACACTACACAAGACCATGGAAGGAACTCAAACCTCACTCGAAAACCGGATGCTGGCCGATACTCTCGGTGCATTTGGAGAGGGCAGCGCTGCCATTGTGTCGCCCGAACGCGGCACGCTGATGCTGGAAGGCTGGCTGAACGCGCTGCGGGGCGATGTCGGCACGGAGCGTATTCAGGCTGAGCTGACCGCCCTGCGCGACCAGCTGAAAATGGATACCCCCGACCCTGAATCGATCCGGCATCTGCTCCTGAGCCTCGCCAGTCATACGTCGGCCATTGCTCAGGAACCCTCGGCCACCGGAGCCACGTCGAGCCAGCTGGTACAACTCGCCAGCGCCCTGCGCAACTTCAGCAGCCAGTTTTAACCGATCTATTCATTAATTATACGTTATCACGCCAATGCTCAATCACGAAGAATCAACCGACCTCCTCGACTCGACGATGGGAGTTCTGGAAGCCGACGTCACCAACGAAACGCCCCAAAGCGGCACCGGTGTCATTGACCAGTGGCTCGAACAGCTCCGCCAGACCGACAACGCAACGGAGATAGCCGATACCCTCGAACGGGTAAAGACGCAACTGAAAAGCGATCAGATCAACACGTCGGAGTTGAGCGGCCTGCTCCAGACGCTGGCTACCCAAACCACCGAATTCAGCACCCTGATGGGTTCGGAGGGCGACATAGCCCCCCGGCTCGAAGGACTCTCTTCCGCCCTCCGATCGCTGGCAGGTCAGATCGGCAACGAATAAATAGAAAAGAAAAAACAGTACCCCTGTCAGGGTCTATGACCACTGGCAGCGGGGACCAGCTCATACCCTGTCAGTGGTCGAAGACCCTGACAGTGGCTACAGCAGGGATGAACAAAAGAATATTATCCCTACCAGTACTGTAGAATCAGACATGTTTGCAAACCCGTTTCAGCAGGGACCCAGCTATCCCCTGTCAGTGGTCGAAGACCCTGACAGGGGATAGTAAAGCCGAAGCACTACTGCCAATAACGGAACTGTGACCACCCCTGTCAGGGTCTTCGACCACTAACAGGGGTGGTCACAGTTCCGTAAGTCGGCCACGCTTTCATCAGGTACTCAACGGTACTGAGCAGGTAAATAACGCTGGCTGTTAAACCTGCTGCATCAAATACATGCACATGCTGATTGTAGAAGGCTGGCTCTACCCAGATTTCCGGCCCGAGGGCTACCAGAGTAACGAGTCCGAAGTTACCGACAAGTACGCCGATCGAAATCAGCTTTCTGTGGTTAGTGATCGAGTTTTGGCGGCTTTTGAATCGCTCGATCAGCAGGATAAACGCAGCTGCAACACCCCCACCTAAAACCAGCGCCATAAGCCCTCCCTGGATCATGGCGTACCGCCCATGGTGAGGATAGGCGGATGTCAACTGATAAAAGCAAGCCAATAGGAGCAGGCTAATCGCAAGCCTAGGGGGCTTCAGGTAAGCAAGAAATACAGCACGGGAGGTCCGCCTAGTACGGAGAAACTGGTTATGAGCATATTGCTCTTCCATATTCAGCAAACCGGTTCGACCACCAAAATCCTGGTGTACGCTGGCCAACGCCTGCTCAAAAGAACTTCCTTCTGCCAGGCGGTCAGTAATGCTGCTGATGTAATGGTCGGTCAGTTCGGCAATGAATTCTTCGTTAAGGAGCCAGTTCTCCTTACGCAGATGACGATCTATGGCATCGAGCTGGTGGGATGTACACATAACTGATCAGGCGGGTTTATAGACGTATTTCTGTTGGTATAACTGAATAAAGCTGGCGGCATAGATCAGCAAGTCGTAAGCGCCATTGGTTATACAGACGGTTTGAGGTTAAGCACCAGGTTCAGGTTATTCAGAAAAGCCGACAGGTCAGCTACGCGACTGGCCGCTTCGGTATGGCCGGTTTTGGTCAGTGAGTAGTATTTGCGGGCGCGGCCCTCAACGACCTGGGTTTCGGTAGTCAGTAAGCCGTCGGCTTCGAGTTTGTGCAGAGCCGGATACAGGGCGCCTTCCGTTATCGTCATTTCGCCCGCCGTCAGCTCCTTTACTTTCTGGGTAATCTCGTAGCCGTACATGCGGTCGCGATCCTCCAGCAGCCGCAGAATCATGACCGATAAGCTACCTTTAAGCAGTTGAGCGTTGTTGCTGTTGTTCATACGACAAACATACAAACGAAAATTATATACCTACAAGTCTTAGGTATAAAAATGGTAAGTGGGGTGCTACCTTTGCGGGAGCAATGAAGACCTACCTCCGCTTACTCTCGTTTGCCAGTCCGCTGGGCCGCTTTCTGACGCCGTTTGTAGCAACGTCGCTCCTGGCCAGTGTATTTGGCGTTTTGAACTTCACCTTACTGATTCCACTGCTCAGCATTCTTTTCGATAAGGTAGACCCGGCCAAGATGCAGGCCTTCCTCAGCCAGCCTGCCCCAGACCTGACCTCCGGGCCCGTCGATTTTTTCCGGTATTATTTTGCGCAGGTGTTCCGCGATTATGGGAAAGTCGGCGCGCTCCAGTTCGTATGCGCGGTTATTGTGGTCTCGGTTCTGTTCAGCAATCTGTTCAAATACCTGTCGGTGCGGCAGCTGGAATCGTTCAAAGCCCGCATGGTAGCCCGTCTGCGCGAAGCGGTCTTCAGCCGGACGCTCGGGCTGCATCTGGGATTCTTCTCGAACGAGCGGAAAGGAAATCTCATTTCGCGGACCACAACCGATGTGCAGGAGGTCGAAAACTCCATTGCCAATACCTTGTCGGCGGCTTCGAAAGAGGTGTTTCTGCTGATTGGCTACATCGTGGCGCTCCTCAGCATATCGGTTAAGCTGACGCTGTTTGCCATTATTGTCATTCCGGTATCGGGCGGCTTCATCGCTACGCTGGTTCGGCGTATGAAACGCGATGCGCAGGCCGGGCAGCAACGGCTGAGCGGGCTGGTGAGCCTGCTCGATGAAACGTTTGGCGGGATGCGCGTCGTGAAAGGGTTTGTGGCCGAAGGGTTTATCCTGGAAAAGTTCAGAGCCGAAAACGAAGGCTACCGACAGGCCGTTCGCTCGCTGGCCAACCGGCGCGAGCTGGCTTCTCCGTTTTCGGAAGTGATGGGCGTGGCGGTAGTTGCCGGGATTCTGCTCTACGGCGGTTCGCTGGTGCTGAGCGGCCAGTCTGACCTGACCGCGGCCGAGTTTATTTCCTACATCGCTATTTTCTCACAGGTGACGCGCCCGGCCAAGGACATCAGCAATGCGTTCAGCGGCTCGCAACGCGGACTGGCCTCGGGCGAACGGGTGCTGGAGCTGATCGATACGGAGCCCGCCGTTCAGGACAAACCCGGCGCCGTAACGCTCAGCGACTTCAGCGACCGGATTTCGGTACAGCAGGTATCCTTTGCCTATAACGCCGATACACAAGTATTGCGCGAGGTCAGCTTCGACCTGCCCAAAGGAAAAACCATTGCCCTGGTCGGGTCGTCGGGCGGGGGTAAATCGACCATTGCCGACCTGATTCCGCGTTTCTACGACCCCACCGCCGGCCGCATCCTGATCGACGGTGTGGATCTCCGCGACTGTACGCTGGCTTCGTTACGCGGCCAGATGGGCATCGTAACCCAGGAGAGTATTCTGTTCAACGACACGATCTTCAACAACATCGCCTTCGGCACGCCCACTACCGAAGCTGCGGTCATGGAAGCGGCCCGGATTGCCAACGCCCACGATTTCATTCTGGCGCAGCCCGACGGCTACCAGACCGTTATCGGCGACCGGGGCGGCAAACTATCGGGCGGACAGCGGCAGCGGATCAGCATTGCCCGCGCTATTCTGAAAAACCCGCCCATTCTGATTCTGGACGAAGCGACGTCGGCCCTCGATACCGAGTCGGAGAAACTGGTGCAGGAAGCCCTGACGCGCCTGATGGCCAACCGGACTACCCTCGTCATTGCACACCGGCTCAGCACCATTCAGCATGCCGACGAGATTCTGGTCGTTAACCAGGGGCGTATCGTTGAACGCGGGCGCCATACCGAGCTGCTGAGCCTCGACGAAGGATTTTACCGGAAACTCAGCACCATGCAGAGCGTTTAGCCGCGGGCGGGCTTTTGATCGAAAACCGTATCCTAGAGAATACCGAGTTCGGCCAGAATGCGCTCCGTAACCCGCCGGCGACCCGCCAGAAAGGTATCGGGCACCGGCTGGGGGCTTTCGATATTGGTAGCGAAGAAATAAACGTCGTCGCCCTTCTCGACGTAGCCAACGAACCAGCCAATGTCGGGTCCGTCCATCTCGATACCGTCCATGGTCGAAGCCCAGCCCGTTTTGCCATACAGCCGGTGGGTGGGTTGATCGTCCAGCAGCATCACCTTTTTCAGCGTTGCCAGATGGGGTTTCGAGAAGGGCACCTGCCCCGTATAGATACGGCGGAGAAAATCGACCTCTTCTTTGGGGCTAATCCGCGATTTTCCGCGTAGCCAGAACGTGTCGAGGCTGCCAGCCTGAATGTCCATACGGCCGTAGTCGGCTTTTTTCACGAACGACCGCATACGCTGCACCCCGATCTGGCGGGCCAGCGCCTGATAACACGGTACGCAGGATACCTGAAAAGCCTCACGGAGGGTCATGTCCTTATTCAGCACCTCCCGTTCACGCCGGACCCCATCCCACTTCATGATCGTCGCGTCATCGGTAAGCAGCCCGGTTTCGAGTCCGATCAGGGTGTTGATGATCTTGTAGGTCGACGCAGGCAGGAACCCCTGCCGACTGCGCGCGTACCGATAAGCCGTGTATCTGTCTTTTTTCAGATCGTACAGCAGAAACGAGCCGTTCAGCTTTTCGGCCTCGAAAAAACGGCCCAGGTCGGGCCGGTCGATAACGGGTGCGGGAGGCCGGTAGGCACAGGAAACGGCCAGGGCCATCAACAGAAAGCGGGTAAGCATGGGCAGGTGGGTGAACGAGCAGACGATCAACCGTAAATAAAGCAAATTAGTCGTCACCACGACCTACCCTACCGTCGTTTCTCGGGCTATTTCGGAACACGCCCCGGTCGCAGACGACCTCCCGATAGCCTTCGAATTTGGGCTACGTATATAGGTTACAGACCGTACGTAAAATGACCCGCCAGTGAGCATTCGGTCCGGCGACTACCGCTTACTCAATAAAATAAGTAAGTCTACATATTTTATAGATCATAAAAAACTGTTTGTCGCCGATCCAGTACTACTGTTGCTTTTCCGATGGGCGGAAAGCTTACTCAACATAACTGGTTCCACTAATGGAAAAATTGTCACAGACACCGGCCGAGAGGCCATTATCGGTGTTGCCAATTCTCCCTGTATTCTCAGGACGGCGGATGTTTATGCGGTACGTGGGTGTTGCCACGGCAACAGGTGTTGTCATGAGCGCCTGCACCAACACCATTGTTGACCCGCTGGCCGGGCCGGGCGGTGGGTCAACGGCAGGCGCCCGGGCGGGTGACCTGATCGAGCTGGGCTCGGGCGATATCGGCATCCTGAACTATGCCTACGCGCTGGAACAGGCCGAACTGCGTTTTCTGGAGCTGGTCAACGACCGACCCTACGCGGGCATAAGCCAGAAAGAGCGGCAGGTTTTCCTCGACCTGCGCAATCAGGAAATCACCCACCGCGAGTTTTTCAAGCAGGTACTGGGCAGCTACGCCATCCCTACCCTGACGCTCGATTACAGCAGTGTTGATTTCAACAGTCGCCGGAGTGTGCTGGAGACCGCTAAAAGTTTTGCCGACCTGGCAACGGCGGCCTATAACGGGGCGGGGCAGCTGCTGACAAGTGCAACCAACCTGACCATTAGCGGCAACATTGTATCGGTAGAAGCCCGGCACGCATCCATTATCCGGGAGCTGATCAGTCCGGGCAGCGCCGACTTTGCGGGCGACGACGTTATCGATCCGGTTTCGGGTCTGGAGCGGGCCCTGCTTCCCGAGCAGGTTGTACCGCAGGCATCGCGGTTTATCAAAGAAGTACTCAACACCAGCACCCTGCCCAAACCAATGGCATAAGCCGACCTGACTGTCATGAATTTACAGAATATTATCTCCGAAATAGAAAAAGTTGACGGCGAGGTAGTTGACCGTCTGGCGCACGTATCGCGTCGCAGCATGTTTAACATGATCGGCCGGAAAGCCGCTGCCGTGGCGGCCCCAACGGTGCTAGCTTCTGCCCTGAACAAAGCCTACGGGCAGGCCGCCGGGCTCAACCCCGACATCATCGACGTACTCAACTTTGCCCTCACGCTCGAATACCTGGAGGCTGAGTTCTACAACGTTGGTCTGGACATGCCCGGTCTGATCACAGACAGTGCCGCCCGCATTGCCTTTACGCAGATCCGGAAGCACGAGAACGCACACGTGGCCGTCCTGAAATCGGTACTCGGCAGCGCGGCCATCGCCAAACCCGCTTTTGACTTTACGGCCAAAGGTATGTTCCCGGATATCTTCAAAAACTACCAGACTTACCTGACCGTATCGCAGGCGTTTGAAGATACCGGCGTTCGGGCTTATAAAGGCCAGGCCCCCCGGCTCATGAGCAACGACGCGATCCTGACGGCGGCCCTGCAGATTCACTCGGTCGAAGCGCGGCACGCGGCCAAGGTTCGGGATCTGCGCGGTCAGAAAGGATGGATTACGGGCAACCAGAGCCCAGGTATCCCGCCCCAGGTTTACGCCGGCGACGAAGCCGTTAAACACCTCGAAATATCGGCGCTGCTACCCGGTGTTCCCTACGAGAACGCGACCGAAGCCTGGGACGAAATCCTGACAAAAGAAGAAATCCTGGCCATTGTGAAGCCATTCTTGGCTTAAGCGAAACTTTGTAAAAAAGGCGTTTTACCCGATCGATCAGTCACCACTCGTGCTGCCCGGTTCGGGAAAACGCCTTTTTAGTAATAACGAGCCAGCTGCCTCAGGGCATGGCTTTGATTTGCTCCATCTCGGCTTTGGCTTTGGCGGTCATCTGTTCGGCATAGGTCCGCAGGGTGCTGTTGCGGCCATATTGCAGATAGGTCGTTGCCAGATCGATGGCATCCTGCCGCTGGTCGAGCAGCAGTACTTTGAAATTCTTATCGATATCGCTCGTCAGCTTGTCGCTCGATCCGGTCTGCTGCAGCTTCAGGTTCATCGCTTCGATATTGCGGCTCTGCTGCTGCGTAAATGTCTGGTTCGGGCGCGACGGCTTCAGCTGTTTCACCGTGGCGTCGATGGTGTTCATATCCGACTGGGCCGCCGTCAGCAGCGACTGGGCCATTGTTTTCAGCGCCGAATCTTTACCGTTCGCAATCTCCTGCTTCAGCAGGTCCTGCACGCCCTGGTTATGCACCTTGGCCTGGAAAGCATAGTCAAAATCAGGGTCGCCGGTGGCCTGTAGCTTTTTTAGTTTCGCCACCATCTGCTGCATGGGCTGAAGCAGGGTTGCTTTGGCGGGCTCAGGCTGGCTCGCAGCCCGGGCAGCGCCGGTAGACGAAACGGGTTTGGCCTGCGCGCAGGCAGCCAGTGAACCGAGCGATAGGGCGCCAACAAACAGAAGAGCGGCCTGATGGCGGATAGTTTTTTGTACGGTTTTCATAGGAAAAAGCGACATTGTCAATTTCTCAATACACTAATGAGACCATAAAAAAGCGCAAAGGTTTATCGGGAAACAAAATTGCTGTAACAAACTGTCCCGTTGGCGCTTACTGACTCGCCCTGCCGGCGGAAGCTACCTATATATAGAGGGGCGCTCCTGCCCGCGACGGCTCATCAGCCAATCGATCCCAGACAGGAGCGCCCCTCTCCCCCACGGCACCCGGGCGCGACGGATCGCCACCGCTGCCCTTGGCATTACTTACAACCGTACGATCTCAGCCCCGATGGCGTTGAGCCGGGTGTCGATGTGCTGATACCCGCGATCAATCTGCTCGATGTTGTCGATGATACTGGTTCCCTGAGCCGACAGAGCCGCAATGAGTAAAGCCACCCCGGCCCGGATATCGGGCGATGACATGCGGATGCCTTTCAGCGGCAACTGGCGGTTCAGCCCCACTACAGTAGCCCGGTGTGGATCGCAGAGAATAATCTGCGCGCCCATGTCGATCAGCTTGTCGACGAAGAACAGCCGGCTTTCAAACATTTTCTGGTGGATGAGCAGCGTCCCCTGCGCCTGTACGGCCGTTACGAGCACGATGCTGAGCAGATCGGGCGTAAAACCGGGCCAGGGGGCGTCGGCTACGGTCATCATGCCGCCATCCAGAAAACTTTCGATCTGATAGCGTTCCTGCGCCGGAATAAAGATATCGTCGCCCCGAAACTCCATCTGGATACCGAGCCGCCGGAACGTATCGGGAATAATACCCAGCTGCGGAATCTGACAGTTTTTGATGGTAATTTCAGACTGGGTCATGGCCGCCATCCCGATAAACGAGCCGATCTCGATCATGTCGGGCAGCATGGTATGCTCGGTACCATGCAGTTCCGATACGCCCTCAACGGTCAGCAGGTTTGAGCCAACGCCGGTGATTTTGGCGCCCATCGAGTTCAGCATCTTGCTGAGCTGCTGCAGATATGGCTCGCAGGCCGCGTTGTAGATCGTTGTGATGCCTTCGGCCATAACAGCCGCCATCAGCACATTGGCCGTGCCGGTTACCGAGGCTTCGTCCAGCAGCATATAGGTGCCGCGCAGGTTGCTGGCATCTACCCGGTAATAGCCGCCGTCGTTGGCATCGTAATTGAACTGAGCCCCCAGTTTTTCAAAGCCCAGGAAGTGGGTGTCGAGCCGCCGACGACCGATTTTATCCCCACCAGGACGAGGAATACGGCCTTTCTTGAACCGGGCCAGCATCGGGCCGAGCAGCATGACCGATCCCCGCAGCGCGGCCGCTTTGCGTTTGTATTGCTCGGTTTCCAGGTAATCCAGATTGACATCACTGGCCTGGAACCGGTACGACCCTTCGCCCAGGCTGGTTACCGATACGCCCAGATCGCCCAGCAGTTCGATCAGCTGGTTCACATCGCGGATGCCCGGAATATTATGGATAGTTACCGCTTCTTTGGTCAACAGCACAGCGCAAAGAATCTGCAGGGCTTCATTTTTGGCCCCCTGGGGAACGAGTTCGCCGTTGAGCCGACGCCCACCGGTAATTTGAAAAGATGCCATTATGTAATACTGGGTTATGAGTGGTGAGCGATGAATGAATCTGGTGGCCATGAACAAACACAGAGGAGCCGTATGGCTCCGCTCCTGGCGCATCACTCATCGTTCAGAAATTACCGCCTTCTGCGGTCATTGTTTCGATTGTTGTTTGGTCGCTGCCCGCCCTGGCCCGAGTTGCCATCGCGGTCGTTGCGGTTGCCGAAGTTACGCTGCCCGCCCTGGTTGTTGGGTCGGCTACCCTGATTTCGGTTGGGTCCGCCAAAGTTATTGGGCCGACCGGGGCCGTCGTTGCGGTTGCGGTTGTTCTGGTTGCGGTAGGCGTTGTTGTTTCCACCCCCGCCAATCCGCTGCGGCTGTACCTGATCGCCGGTTCGTTCGCGGGGGGTTGCTTCGACCAGACCCTCTTCCCGAATCAGCTGGATATCGGGCCCCAGCTTTCCGTTCGAGAGCTCCAGCAGACTTTGATAGATGGTTTCGTCTTCGACCGATTCTTTGTTCCAGGCCTGATAAAAAGTACGCATCAGCCGGGTCAGATACGATACGAAGGCCCGGCGTTCTTCGGGTTCTTCGAGCGCGATGGCCTTGGCAATGAGCAGGTCGATATTCCGGCCAAAGTGTTTGAACCGCAGGTGATGGGTATTGTACGGTACCGTTTGCGGCTTCTTCCCCAGGGCTTCTTCCGATGGCGGAGGATACGGGCTGTCGACGTCGAGGGTAAATCCGGACATGATGTACAGGTCGTCCCACAACTTATTGTAGTAATCCTGCCCATCTTTCATATTCGGATGGATTTGCCGCATCAACTCAACCAGGATATGAGCATAGCGCGTACGCTTCTCCCGGTCTTCTATGTTGACCATATTGTCAACTAACTTCTGGATACTACTACCGTATTCTTTCAAGGACGTAGCCGGATTCGTGATAAAGAAAGCAAAAGTACGAAAAACCGCCATCAGTGAACAGCGCTCTTCGGCTACGGTCCATAGGGCAAGACAGGAAACCGTACCTTTGCCAGCTACAACACCGATTCTGATCAACTGTTTACATCTGTCCAACTATATGCGCTCCGATTTGACCGATACGCTCCGGCTCAGTATACCGATTGTGATTGCCCAGCTGGGGGTGGTGCTGATGGGGGTTACCGATAATCTTTTTGTGGGGCGGCTGCTGGGGGCGGTACCGCTGGGCGCTGCCGGCCTGGCCAACTCGCTTTCGTTTCTGATGTCGAGTGTGGGCGTAGGCGGCCTGACGGTGGTAGCCGCGCTGGTATCGACGGCGCGAAGCCAGAACGACCCGGCCGCGGTAAACCGGCTGTTTCGGGCGGGCCTGCGGGTAGCGGTTCTGCTGAGCTTACTCCTGGGCGGCCTCTCGGCGCTGCTGGCCTACTTCTTCGACCTGTTCGGGCAAACGGCTGAAGTAACCGCGCTGGCCCAGACGTTCATGCTGATTCTGAGCGCATCGCTGCTTCCGCTACTGATTTTTGTGGCCGCCCGGCAACTGTGCGATGGACTTCGGTACCCGCGCGTAGCTATGGCCATCACGCTGCTGGCGCTGCTTCTAAACGCCGGGTTCAACTACCTGCTCATTACGGGCGCGGGGCCCTTTCCGGCCATGGGCCTGATGGGGTCAGCCACGGCTACCCTGCTGTCGAGGGTATTTATGGCGGTGGCGATGCTGCTTTATATCTACCGGTCGGGTAAGTTCCGGCCGTTCCTGGAGTCGGCCTATGCGGTACTGCCTACAACCAAAGAGGTATGGACTGTACTGCGGCTGGGCATTCCGGGGGGACTTACGTTCTTTTTCGAGGTAGCTACCTTCTCGCTGGCCGTGGTGATTGTCGGCTGGCTCGGCGAAGACCGGCTGGCCGCCCACCAGATTGCGATCAACATGGCCTCGGTGACCTACATGATGGCCACTGGCATCTCATCGGCGGCTGCCATCCGGGTTGGGGCTGCCGTGGGGCAACGCAGCAGCGCCGGGGTTCGGCGGGCGGGCGTAGCTGCGTTTCTGCTATCGATCGGCTTCATGAGTCTGGCCGCCCTGATTTTCCTGACGGCCAACGAATGGCTGGTGTCGTTATACATCCGCGACAATCCGGCGGTGTCGACCATAGCGGCTACGCTGGTCATCATGGCGGGCTTCTTTCAGCTGTCAGACGGTATTCAGGTTGTGGCCCTGGGCAGCCTGCGGGGTCTGTCAGACGTAAACGTACCGACGCTGATTACACTGTTTGCCTACTGGGTGGTAGCGCTGCCCATGAGTTACGTGCTGGCCTTTCCGTTCGGCCTCGATGCGGTCGGTGTCTGGATCGGTCTGCTGGCCGGGCTGACCCTGGCGGCCATTCTGCTCACCTGGCGGTTCTTCCAGCGGGTACGTCGCCTACCGATGCTGACCGAATCGACACCCCGCTAGCGTTACCGCATCGTTTCCAGCAATTCGTCGCGCGTAGGACGGCCGGCGGTGAGGTCGTAGGCAATTCCGTTCCGGTCGAGGTGATCGATGAAGTCGCGATACCGGTCTTTCTCGACTGAGAATACATACCAGTTGGCGTACGGCTCGTTGAAGAGTTCGACCTCGGTAAGCGAAGCCTGTCGTTGCAGGCCCTGGTATTGGGCAGTGTCGAGACTATCCTGTCTGATCAGAAAGTACCACATAAGAAGCTGGATGGCTGGCGTAGAGTAGTAACAAAAACCCCGCGCAACGGTTCGCTGCGCGGGGTTGGTAGCCAGTGTTGGCCCTGATTATTTATTAACGGCCAGGATGTAATCGGCCAGTACCAGACCGGCTTCGTTCAGAAACAGGTCTTTCTTTTTCTTGGGCGCATTGGGCGATCCGGTTTCGTCGATCGGTGCCGTCACCTGCGATACTTTGCTGGCAGCGGCCCGCTTCCGCTCGGCTTCTTCCCGCTCTTTCCGGCGTTTGCTCTCGAGGAGCGATACAACCGTGTTCTCCTTGGCTTTCCGGAAGTCGGCCAGATCCTGCGCCAGTTGTTTCAGCTCGGGGTCCGACTTCAGCCGCTGATCGAACCGGGTCCGCAGCCGGGTCAGAATCTTGTCATCGATCCCGCGCGACTGTTCGTAGCGGGTTGCGTTGATCTGATCCCAGGGCAGGGCGCTTGGCTGTGAGCTTTCGCCGTACTCTTCGGCCGAGAATGCCGAGGGGAGTTCAACGTCCGGCGTAACGCCCCGGTGCTGGGTGCTGCTGCCGTTGATACGGTAGAACTTCTGGATCGTCATTTTCACCTGACCCACCTTCTCGGGCTCTTTGGGCAGCCACTGGTTCAGATCGATCAGCGTTTGTACCGTACCCTTACCAAACGTCTGGCCACCGACAATGATGCCCCGCTTATAATCCTGAATAGCCGCGGCAAAAATTTCCGATGCCGACGCGCTGAACCGGTTTACCAGCACCGCCATCGGACCGTCGTAGAATACCGACCCGCCGTCTTTATCCGAATACACTTCGGTTTCGCCGGTCGATTCCTTAACCTGAACGACAGGGCCTTTCGGAATAAAGAGACCCGTCAGGTCGATGGCTTCGGTCAGCGACCCACCGCCATTATCGCGCAGGTCGATGACGATACCGTCTACTTTCTCGCCTTTCAGCTCTTCAACGAACTTCTTCACGTCGCTGGTCGTGCTGCTGAACCCTTCTTCACGCCGACGGGCACCTTCAAAGTCGCGGTAGAACATCGGAATGTTGATCACACCGATCTTGAACGTACGGCCGTTGTCCGATACTTCGATGGTTTCTTTCTTGGCACGCTGCTCTTCCAGTTTGATTTTCTCACGAACCAGACGGATTTCTTTCGGCGGTGCACCGGCAATCGCATCGGGCGATACGACATGCAGCCGGACTACGGTTCCTTTGGGTCCTTTGATCAGTTTGACCACTTCGTCGACCTGCCAGTTCATGGTGTTGACCATCGGGCCATTATCGCCCTGGGCCACCCCCGCAATCTTGTCGTTGGTTTTCAGCAGGTTGCTCTTAAATGCTGGTCCGCCTGGCAGTACGCTCGTGATTTTGATGTAATCGCCATCTTCCTGCAACATAGCCCCGATTCCTTCCAGCGACTGGCTCATTTCCTGATTGAACCGGTCAGCATTGCTGGGCGAGAGGTAGTTGGTATGCGGGTCGAGTGCTTCGGCAAACGAGTTCATGTACAGCTGAAACACTTCGGCGCTCTTGATCCGGTTGATGGCCCGGTCGAGGTTGTTGTAACGCTGCGTCATGGTAGCCGTTACCGCACTGTCGCTCCGGTTGCCCAGTTTCAGCTCCAGGGCCTGGTTCTTCAGAATCTTACGCCACAGATCATTTTGCTCGTCGACCGATTTTGGCCAGGCCGCTTTTTCGCGGTCGGTGTTGAAGCTTTCGTCGGCGGTAAACGTGAACGGCTTCTTCAGTTGTTCTTTAATGAACGTACTGCGCTCCTGGTAGCGCTTCCGGAATACATTGTACAGATCGTAGGCAGCCGTCAGGTCGCCATTGACGAGGGCGTCGTCGATCTGATACCGGTATTTCTCGAAAGCGGCCACGTCAGACGCCAGCAGGTACGTTTTATTATTATCGACCTCTTTCAGGTAGTTGTCCCATACAACTGACGACAGCGAATCGTTCAGCCGAACTTTCCGGTAGTGGTAGGTCGTCAGCAGTTTAGCCACCAGTGTCTCTACTTTCTCCTGCGACATCGACGGTTTTAGTTCGTCGATGGGGCCGGATGAGACGGTGCGCATGGATGCACTGCCCGGGGTAGACGCTCCCGAAGGCGAATCCGGCTGAAAGCTCAGCATCAGCACGGGTACAAGGGTTACCAGATATTTTTTCATCCGCTTTCGTTGATGAAAAGGTGAACAGCTCAGCGGACGAATTATCTGGTCGTCGGTACGCCCTGTGGTCGGTTCACCTTTTCGCTCATTTATTGTTTAACGATATCCAACAACTCGACGTCAAACACCAGCGTTGATCCGGGTTTGATGTCAGGACCGGCGGCCCGATCCCCATAGGCCAGCTCAGACGGGATGTATAGTTTCCACTTCGAGCCAACCGGCATTAGCTGCAACGCTTCTGTCCAGCCTTTGATTACTTCCGAAACGCCAAACTCGGCGGGCTGACCGCGCTCGACCGAACTGTCGAATACTTTACCGTCGAGCAGTTTACCGGTGTAGTGTACTTTAACCCGATCCGAGGCTGTTGGTTTGGCACCCGTGCCTTCTTTTTCGACTGAATATTGCAGTCCGCTGGCGGTCGTGGTCACACCAGCCTTCGCCTTGTTCTCAGCCAGAAACGCGTTTCCTATTTTCTTGTTCTCGGCCGACTCCTTCATGGCTTCGGCATTCTTGGCGGCAAACTGCTTCTGCTGGAAAGCATTCATCACAGCGCCAGCCTCGTCAATGGTCAACCGGGTTTTTTGTCCTTTTAGCGCGTCTTCCAGTCCCTGCGCCAGCAGCGCGTTATTCAGATCGGTCATGCCCTGCTGCTTTAGGCTCTGCGCCATGAACAGGCCTATGCTATAGCTGATTGAATCACGACTGGAGGTAATGGCACCGGCAGCAGCGGGCCGGGGCGGAGCGGCAGCCGGGCGGGCGGCCGGTTTGGGAGCAGGTTTTTTCGTTTGCGCGGAGGCCGAACCGGCCACAAAAACGGCCGATACCATACCGGCCAACATCCATTGGTTGAACTTCATGCGAACAAGTAACAGGGTGATTGTAACAAAAAGGTATTTATTGGTAAAACACGAACGGATAACGGAAAAGTTTGGCAATGATTGCTTTCCGGGAAATTTTAACCTCCTTTTCAGATTGATTCTGCGTCTGATAAAAGTAGCATTTTTCACGCCAGGCTGCAATCCCGGGCCCGTAAAAATACGCTGAATCGGGACGAACGGTTTTTCGCACGGCCCAGCGGCCTGGCCCAATCGACCGAACGTATCGGAAAAGTCTAATTTACAGGAAGCGAAAACGAGAATTAACACGTTTTTATGAAATTTTAGTCGTACCTTTGCGGCCGAAAAATCAATCGTTTTAACTCATCCCAATACATATGGAATCCGTAAGACCCGACGAGATATCGGCCATTCTGCGCCAGCAATTAGCCGGCACACAGTCAGAAGCTGAACTCGAAGAAGTCGGTACGGTGCTGCAAATCGGCGACGGCGTAGCGCGTATCTACGGCCTCTCGAAAGTGCAGGCCGGCGAATTGCTGTCGTTCGACAATGGGCTTCAGGCTATGGCGCTGAACCTCGAAGAAGATAACGTAGGAGCCGTATTGCTCGGCGACTACTCGGAAGTAAAAGAAGGCGATACCGTTAAGCGCACCGACCAGATTGCCTACGTAAACGTGGGCGATGGTATCCTGGGCCGGGTTGTTAACACCCTCGGTCAGCCTATCGACGGTCTCGGTCCTATTCAGGGCGAGCTGTATCCGATGCCGCTGGAGCGTAAAGCACCGGGCGTAATCTATCGCCAGCCGGTAAACGAACCGCTGCAGACAGGTATCAAAGCTATCGACGCCATGATCCCCATCGGTCGGGGCCAGCGCGAACTGATCATCGGCGACCGCCAGACGGGTAAAACCGCCGTGGCTGTTGACACGATCATCAACCAGAAAGAATTCTTTGACAAAGGCGAGCCGGTATTCTGTATCTACGTAGCCTGCGGTCAGAAAGCGTCGACCGTGAAGCAGGTAGAGCAGACGCTCCGCAAAGCGGGTGCTATGGACTATACGGTAGTCGTATCGGCCAGTGCCTCTGACCCTTCACCGATGCAGTTCTTTGCTCCGTTTACGGGGGCTGCCATCGGCGAGTACTTCCGCGATACGGGTCGTCCGGCCCTGGTTGTGTATGACGATCTGTCGAAACAGGCCGTTGCTTACCGCGAAGTATCGCTGCTGCTGCGTCGGCCACCAGGACGCGAAGCCTATCCCGGCGACGTATTCTACCTGCACAGCCGTCTGCTGGAGCGGGCCGCCAAAATCAACGCCAACGATGAGATTGCCCGCAACATGAACGACCTGCCCCCTGTCCTGAAGGATAAGGTTAAAGGCGGTGGTTCGCTGACGGCGCTGCCCATCATCGAAACGCAGGCCGGTGACGTATCGGCTTACATCCCGACCAACGTAATCTCGATCACCGACGGTCAAATCTTCCTGGAGTCGAACCTGTTCAACGCCGGTATCCGTCCGGCCATCAACGTAGGTATTTCGGTATCGCGGGTGGGTGGTAACGCGCAGATCAAGTCGATGAAGAAAGTGGCTGGTACGCTGAAACTCGACCAGGCGCAGTTCCGCGAGCTCGAAGCGTTTGCCAAATTCGGTTCTGACCTCGATGCCTCAACCAAACTGACCATCGAACGCGGTCGGCGGAACCAGGAGATCCTGAAGCAGCCGCAGTACTCGCCGGTGAAGGTAGAGCAGCAGGTTGCCATCATCTACGCATCGATTAACGGTATGATGGATAAGGTGCCGGTCAGCAAAGTAAAAACCTTTGAAGGCGAATTTGCCGCCGTGCTGGACGCTCAGTACCCCAACGTACTGGCCGACCTGCGGGCTGGCAAACTGACCGACGAAGCCACCGCTGCCATCAAGAAAGTAGCAGCCGATCTGTCGGCAAATTATTAATCTGGGTTTACGGTCTTCAGTTTTCGGTTTATGATTAACGGCCCGCTGGTCGGCCATCGTAAACCGAAAACTGTTCACTGAATACCGCTCACTGAACTATGGCATCTCTAAAAGAAGTACGCAACCGGATAGCGTCGGTCAACTCGACCCAGCAGATTACCAAAGCCATGAAAATGGTGGCGGCTGCCAAGCTACGTCGGGCGCAGGACAATATTACGCAGTTGCGGCCTTACGCCCAGAAGCTGAGCCAGATGCTGGGCACGGTATCGGCCGGGGCCGAAACGGCGTCAGATAGCCCGTACAAGCAGGCACGTCCTGTTGAGCGGGTGCTGTTGATTGTCGTTACCTCAGACCGCGGGCTGTGTGGCGCGTTTAACACCAACGCCGTAAAAGGCGCGTTGACGCTGCTCGATCAGAAGTATGCAGCCCAGGCTCGTTCGGGTAATGTAGAGATCATGGCGATCGGGAAGAAAGGCGCCGAAGCATTTCAGCGCCGGGGCTTCCGGGTCAACACGACGCACGTCAACACCTTTGGGTCGCTGAATTTCGGAACGGTGAAAATAGCCGCCGAAGAAGCCATGGACGGTTTTGCCGCCGGACGCTACGACGCCGTAGAGATTATCTACAACGAATTTAAAAACGCGGCCGTCCAGATCGTACGGGCCGAGCAGATGTTGCCCATCGTAGCAACGCCCCCGGCAGCCGGTGCGGCCGCTGCCATCAACTACACCTTTGAGCCATCGGAAGAGGAGATCGTTACCGAACTGATTCCCAAGACGCTCAAAACGCAGCTGTACAAAGCCGTTCTGGACTCCAACGCATCAGAGCACGGGGCGCGGATGACGGCCATGGACAAGGCGACCGACAACGCCGGTGAGTTGTTGAAAGAGCTGAAGCTGGTTTACAACCGAACCCGCCAGGCCGCTATCACGACCGAAATTCTCGAAATCGTGGGTGGTGCCGAAGCGCTGGCCAATGCCTAAGCCACTTCCATTCCGGTTCCATAAAAAAAAGACCCTGCTGGTAAACGGCAGGGTCTTTTTTTGGGTCCTGTATAAAGTAGACCGTTATTGAACATCGGCGGCAAACGAGACCTACTACCCGGCTTCTTTTCTGCAACGAAGTGGCCGGCCGGCACGTACCGTAATCGTGGATGTAACCGCGCCCGACGTCACCGGCTGTTCATTTATAACAGTAGCCGGCAGAACGCCTTGTTACCTGCTGATTATCAACATATTGACGGACAATCAGGAACAAATAAAGCACATCATTTTCGGAACCAATACCAGGGCCATTTAGTTATTTAGATGTCACATACGAACAACACAATCCAGTGCGTTTAGTAGTTGGTTTGACACCGCTTAACGATACAAAAACTCATGAAACTCAAAGGCATAATCAGCAGTCTGTTCGTCGTCGGTACGCTGGCGTCCTGCGCCCCGGCCATTACGGTCAAGTACGATTACGACCCCAAAGTGAACGTTCGTCAGTTCACGACCTACCGCATCGAAGCCGACCGGCAGCGCAATGCCGACCCGATTGTGGGGAGCAACCTGAACCAGCGCCGGATTGCCGACGCGCTCGACCAGTCGCTCAAAGCTCGCGGTTACAAACCCGTCACCCAGGGCGAAGCCGATCTGGTTGTCCGGTTCTTTACCGACGCCCGCGACCGGCAGCAAATTCAGTCGAACAACACCATGAGCCCCTGGGGCTGGGGTTGGGGCGGCTGGGGCATGCCAAACCAGGTTTACTCCCGGCAGTATGAAGAAAACCGGGTGGTGATCAACGTCATCGACGCCCGTACCAACGACATCGTATGGCAGGGATGGGCAACGGGTCAGCTTAACAACCGGAACAAAGAGCGCGACCGCGATCAGGCGTTCCGCGAGACGGTGACCAGCATCATGAAGAACTTCCCCGAGAGTGCCGGACAGGACTACGGAGCGGCTCGCTAACCAGGCATATACCCTCCATTGAAAAGTCTGCAACTTTAATAGGTTGCAGACTTTTTTTGTGGTGACCTTTCATGAATTTTTGGTCATAAGGGTGTTATGTCTGCCGTAAATCGAGGAGTTGTGTATTCGCTTTTGACAGTCGTGTTGGTGCTGCTGATGGGCATTGCGGGCCTGCTTGCGGTTGCTTACTACCGTCATCAGCGGCTGGCCGACGAAACGACCGATCTCAGACGTAACCTAACCCAGCAACAGGGGCAGATCAAAACCCTTCAGGAACGCCTGCAGGATTGCGATACCAATTCGTCAGAAGCCCCTGTCGACACCTCCTGGGGGTATGTACCCAAAGCAGATTCTCTGGATGTGCTTCGGCAGGTGTCATGGACCATGCAGTGAACGTTCTCTCAATATAGATGCAGTAAATATCCTCTCAATATATTCATCCATGCCAGCTTATATGACACCATCCACACACTAATCTGGCAAGTACGTTACGAAAAAGCCCCCTGACTCAGGAGGCTTTTTTTTGTATCCTAATGCAACGATTCTTCCGGCATTCGGTTACGGACCGGCCGGGCGCAACAGCCAGCCGGTTTGCCCGTTTGGTCGCCGTACGAGCTGAAACGAACCCGTTGTGGCCAGTACCTCCAGCGGGGTGCCGGCAGCCAGCGTATCGATCGTAGCCGCCGACGCATCCGCCGTATCGAGCAGCTTACCCGGCGTAGTCAGGCGCAGGCTCCGCAGCGGCCGTCTGACGGGTTCGGTAGCCTTGCTGGTTACATAACCCACCAGACCGTCGGGCAGCTCGACCCGTAGCCAGGCCTGCGTACCACCTACTATTACCGCCCCGGCCTCTCTGGTTATCTCACGCAGTACGGGCGAGTCCGCAGTGGGAGACAGACGCACTGCCGACCGGGCTACCGATACCCGAACTGAATCGCCCAGCCGGGCATCGTCGAGCAGGACCTGCCGGGCCGGACCCCGCCCCAGCCGGATAAACGGAAGCGGATCAGTGGCACCTTCGCTAAATCCGTAAATGCCAAAATGCAGGTGTGGGCCCGTAGTACGGGCGTTTCCCGTGTTCCCCACAAACCCGATTGTATCCCCTACCGACACGCGCTGCCCGTTGGTCACATGCCAGCGGTCGAGGTGGGCGTAGTAGAGCCGTATATTCCGTTCGTTGTCGGTCAGGAAAGCCACGTTTCCCCCCAGGCTATTGGTGCCAACGCCCGTCACCACACCATCGACGGCAGCCACGGCGGGAGTTCCGCGGGGGGCGAAGATGTCGACCCCTTCGTGTCGCCGGCGACCGGCATCGCGCGACGCCCCGAAGAAACTGCTGATCTGCCGGCTGTCGCGGCCCTGTACCGGAAAACTCAAGGCCGGCTCGCGGGTGATCGATACCGTATAACGCCCGGTCCGGAGCAGTTCAGGCTGTATCCGAATCAGGTAAGTCTGGGTTTTACGAGGCTCCCAGGCCAGTACGTTCGTATCGGCTTTGGAGCTGGCTACCAGACTGGTCCGATTGCGGGAATCGAGCGCGAATATGTCGATGAACACCTGCGTGTCGGAACGGCCCTGCGTTTCTACCCGCACCAGCATCCGATCGCCCCGCTGGACATCGATCCGGTACCCAACCGCAAATGCCCTGGAAGCCGAAAAGTAGCCGCTTTCCCGGTACGGCACCGTAATCCGAAGCGAGTCGGTCAGGGCCCGTTCGCCAGCCGTTATCCAGTCGGTACCGAGGGCGGTTTTATCGAGTTTAGCCGTTTTGAGCGACTGTCCATACTGATCATGAAGCGACGATGGCCGGAACAGACTGGCTGTAGGTCCTACGCCGGTACACGCCCCCAAACACCCCGCCAGCAGGGGGGCCAGCCAATAACGAGATACAAGTTTATTTATCATACTATGCCTATAGTAGCAAACGAATTTTACACCGCCCGTATTTTCCACGGGTCCGGCAATGCGCCGGTACCGGTAAATAGCTACCGGCTTCCTTACGGATTATAGGGTGAACAAAGAAAAATCAAGTATGTTGATAGGCATTATATGTAAACAGCATACGTTATGGAAAGCCAGGCTAAACTGGCGGGTCACGCGGCCCACCCTATCCTAATCGTTTTTCCGCTGGGCCTACTGGCAACGGCGGTTCTTTTCGACGTGGTTTATCTGCTAACCGACAATTCGGTGTTTGCACTGGTAGCGTACTGGATGGTGGTAGCGGGCCTGCTGGGCGGGGTGGCTGCGGCTCTGCCCGGCTGGATCGACTGGCTGGCTATTCCGGGCGGCACCCGCGCCAAGCGCATCGGTTTGCTGCATGGCGTAGGCAACGTGGTTGTCCTGCTACTGTTCGCCGTCAGCTGGCTGTTCCGGCGCGACGAAGCGGGCCACGTACCGTCGGTCGTAGCCATGAGCCTTTCCTTCGTTGCCTTTGCCCTGGCCGGGGTAACGGGCTGGATGGGCAGTGAGCTGGTGGAGCGGCTGGGTGTTGGTGTCGACGATGGCGCGCACCTCAACGCGCCCAATTCGCTATCGGGTCGGCCGGCTACGGATATAGATGGAAAAGGGGGGCGGGTTACCGACCCGCGAAGTCATCAGCGGTTTGCCTAGGCCTTTTGGCTTCGTTTGGTGAGGTAGTAAACCGGAATACCCAATCCCGCAATCAGCAGGCCCATGCCGGTATTGAACGTCTTCGTATACAGCAGAATTACACAGATAAGCAGCGTAGCGCCAATGTACAGAGCTGGCACGATCGGGTATCCGAATGCCCGGTAGGGTCGCTCGGCGCTGGGCTCGGTACGCCGGAGCCGAAACAGCCCGGCAATGGTGATCATGTAAAATATCAGCGACGCGAACGTACAATAGTCGAGCAGATCACCGTACTTACCCGACAAACACAGCAGCGACCCCCAGATACACTGGTACCAGAGCGCTTTACCAGGTACCGAGTTACGGTTCAGTTCGGCCCCCTGCTTTAGAAACAGGCCGTCCTTCGCCATGGCGTAATACAGGCGCGCTCCGGCCAGAATCAGCCCGTTGTTACAGCCGAAGGTCGAAATCATGATCAGCACGGCCATGATGGCCACAGCCACGTTACCAAACAGCGTCGAAACGGCCGCCGTAGCCACCCGGTCGGCTTCGGCAAACTGGATACCGCGCCCGACGATGTCCGTAGCCAGGGGAGAGCCTTTGAGGGGCAACAGCGATAGGTACGAGACGTTGGCCAGGAAGTAGATAACGGTTACGATCACCGTTCCGAAGAACAGGGCCAGCGGAATATTCCGGCGGGGGTTCTTGATCTCGCCCGCAATGAACGTTACGTTATTCCAGGCGTCGGCCGAGAAGAGCGATCCAATCATTGACGTACCGAAAGCCAGCAGCAGCGCCATGCCAGTCAGCGGCAGCACCTCGCCGGTAGCCGTGGCTGTACTGGCCTCCCAGGCATTTTCGAGGTTGGTACCCAGCAAACCCGTACTCAGGCCCAGCGTAATGCCCACTACGATTAACCCGACCAGGGCCAGTAGTTTGGCCGAGGTGAATACATTCTGAATCAGCTTACCGCTCTGCACCCCCCGGCTGTTGAGCCAGGTCAGCAGCACCAGGCTGGCAATGGCAAACAGCGACCCCGCCGAAATCTTGATCGGCCCGAGTACCAGCAACACGTTGTCGGGGCTAAGTGCCGGAATAAATACCGCAGTATATTTCGTGAACGCTACGGCTACAGCCGCTATGGTGCCGGTCTGAATGACGGTGAAGACCGTCCAGCCGTAAACAAACCCCGTCAGCGAGCCAAACGCCCGCTGGATGTAGATGTACTGACCACCCGCTTTGGGCATCATACCGGCCAGCTCACCGTAACTCAGCGCTGCCGCTACCGTCAACACCCCCGTCAGCACCCAAAGCATGAGCAGCCAGCCCGACGACCCCAGGTTGCGGGCCATGTCGGCGGTAACGATAAACACCCCCGAACCGATCATGGAGCCGGAAACGATAAGTGTTGAATCAAGCAGGCTCAGCGAGCGTTTAAAATCGGTCTTCTCTTCGGTCAGGAGTTGTTCGGCCATGCGTCAGGGGGTGATAAGTGTTACAAGAAGCATCGCAACCGCCGAAAAAGCAAGTTGTCTGAACAGGATGGGTCCTATCGGGTTAGTATGTACCGGCGAACCGCTGGCCATTCTGTCGACCTATGCTTGCTCAACCAGTCACGAACAATACCGTATACAACGCCGACCGCGACATCTGGTGGGATCCCGATGAGTTGTTTTTCATGCTCGAAACCTCCGTCAATCCCGCTCGTATGGGCTACTTCCGGCGTATTCTTCAGCAACAGCAGGTGCCCATCAAACACGCCACCCTACTCGATGTAGGTTGTGGGGGCGGTATCCTGGCCGAAGCCTTTACGCAGATGGGTATGCAGGTGGTAGGCATCGACCCCTCGGCTTCGGCCATCGATACGGCGCGCCATCATGCCAGCCAGCAACAGCTTCCCATTACGTATGTGGTTGGCGAAGGAGAGCGACTTCCTTTTGCCGATGCGTCTTTCGATTATGTCAGCTGCTGCGACGTCCTTGAGCACGTCCGCGATGTCGATACGGTCATCCGCGAGATCAGCCGGGTGCTGAAACCGGGCGGCCTTTTTTTCTACGACACCGTGAACCGAACGTGGCTGAGCTGGCTCTTCCTGATCAAAATTGCGCAGGACTGGCCGCGCTGGTCGTTCATGCAGCCCGATCAGCATCGCTACGACCGCTTTATTACCCCCGCTGAGCTCAGCCAGACCCTTAAGCAGGTCGGCCTGGTCAACCAACAAACCCGCGGCATGGTAGCCGACTACAACGTACTCAAAACACTCTATTACCTTCGTCAGCGCACAGCCGGCCGCTGGACATTCCGCCAGCTGGGCGAACGCATGAAGATGCGCGAAGGCCGCGACACCAGCCTCTGCTACATGGGCTGGGGCCGTAAGCAGGCTCACTAACAGCCTTAGCATCCTGATTCCGTGGTCCGTTTCCGTGGTCCGTGAGGACACGGACCACGGAAACGGACCAGCCACGTTGACTACCGGACTTCTACTTCATCGATGGCTAGCTGAGCGGGCTTTCCGGGGTTGCGGAGACCGGCCGGTACGGTGCCGACATTGCGGGCTACCACCCGGACGTAACGGGCCGTGGTCGGGGCAAATTCGAAAGGAAGGCGCGCAAAGCCCCGCTTGCCGCCCTCTGCCGCGTTGGTCTTGCTGGTCAGCACCGGCCGGAACGTCTTCCCATCATCCGAAACGGCAATGTCTACCTGCCGGGGAAGGCATATGTTGCGGGCCGTGTATTTCAGAAAACCGATCTGTACACTTTGTACTGGCTGCGCCTGCCCGAGATCGATAACCATCCCGAAATCGCCGGCAAACGAGACAACATCGGCCACTTCGTAGCCACCTATACCACCTGTCTTGCCGTCGGTCAGCATAGCTCCTTTGTCCGGGCGACCCGTTGTCGGTGCGTTCAGGTGCGTATACGACTTCCCCGTCGCCAGCGAGACAATGAACTCTTTCTGGACTTTAGCCAACTGACTCAGCGGTTTCTGATCGGTGAACGCAGCGGCCCGCAGGGAGGTGTTTTTGTCGAGCAACAGCGGCTTCTCGTAGCGGGGCGACTCGCCAGAGGGTATGCTGCCATCCAGCGTGTACCGAATGGCCGAACTGAGTGCATTGGCCGCCATCGACACCTCGACTCGTCCGTCGGCCGTAGGTTTGGCCGTGAAAGCGGGGTCGTAGACCGTTCGCGAGTAATTGACCCGCAACCGGTCGAGCCGGTCGAAATAAGCCGGGAGCCGCCGGGAGAAATCGTCGTAATTTTTCAGTGCCAGTGGCGTCCAGGCTACTTCGGCCAGCGCGGCTGCGCGGGGCCAGACCATATACTCGACCTGGGCCGCCGTCGGCAGGTATTCTGCCCAGACATTTCCCTGCACACCCAGGATGTATTTTTGCTGATCGGGTGTCAGCTCAGCGGCCGTTGGGTTGTAGCCATACACCATCGACAGGGGTAAGATACCGCCAAAGCCCATAGGCTCCTGAGCCGGGTCGCCCTGCAGGTGATCCAGATAACAGAACGCGCCGGGTGTCATGATGACGTCGTGCCGCTGACGAGCCGCTTCGATACCGCCTTTCGTACCACGCCAGCTCATAACGGTCGCGTTCGGCGACAGCCCGCCCTCCAGAATTTCGTCCCAGCCGATGATCCGCCGACCTTTGGCCGTTACGAACTTATCGATGCGGGTAATGAACCAGCTTTGTAGCTCATTCTCGTTTTTCAGCCCTTCGCGCCGGATCAGCTGCTGACAAAACGCACTTTTGCGCCAGGCGTCCTTCGGGCACTCATCGCCCCCGATGTGAATGTATTTGCCGGGAAACAGGTCCATTACTTCGGTCAGCACATGCTGTAGAAAGGTGAACGTTTGTTCCGTAGGGCAGAAAACATCCGTAAACACCCCCCACTTGGTTGCCGGTGTATAGGGGCCCGGCGCGCACGCCAGCTCCGGATAAGCGGCCAGGGCGGCCAGGGCATGACCCGGCATTTCGATTTCCGGCACCACCGTAATCTGTCTGGTAGCGGCATAGCGAACTACCTCCCGCACTTCATCCTGGGTATAAAAACCGCCGTAGGGCTTTCCGTCGAATACCTGCGGGTCATAATCGTCATAATGCCCCACGATCGTCTCCCGTCGCTGCGCCCCAACCTGCGTCAGCTTCGGGTATTTCTTAATTTCGATGCGCCAGCCCTGGTCGTCGGTCAGGTGCCAGTGGAAGGTATTGAACTTGTGCAGGGCCATCAGGTCGATATACCGCTTCACGAACGAGACCGGGAAGAAATGCCGGCTAACGTCGAGGTGGAGGCCCCGATATACGTACCGCGGACGGTCCTGGATGCGGCAGGCGGGCATCCGCAGCGACGGTTCGGCCGAGCCGGCAGCCGTTATTTTCGGTTGCAGAACATCGGGCGGCAGGAGCTGGTACAGCGTCTGTACGGCGTAGAAAAACCCTTTGGGGCCGGTGGCTTCGATGGTTACCAGCCGGTCGGTGGCATCGATACGATAGCCTTCTTCGCCCAGGGTTGTATCGGTGACGGGCGCAAAGCGGATCAGGTTGCCCGACACGGCAGCCGACGGGTTCAGGTCCCGAACCGATACGCCCAGCCCTGTGCTGCGGTTGATGGTATTGGCGAATGTATCGACAATGGCTTTCAGGCCAGCCTCTGATACCGGCACCTGGATACTGGTAGACCGACTGATGACAAAATCACCCGCCCGCGGTTCGAGCTGAGCCGGACGCGGAATAATCGAGTATCGTTCCAGCGCCTGCCCGTAGCTTAACCAGGGCATCAGAAATAAGCCAAAAAAGAGGAAAATAGGACGCAATTGCATAAGGTTTTTTGATTCGGCCAAAAATACGGGTTTTCTTGCCATGCCTAAGTCAACGATTTACCTTTGCTTTTGATGATGCGTCTGCTTTTTATTTTGTTTTTTACCGCCACAATCAGCTCGTTTGCGCAACCCAGCCATACCGATGAACCTGCCTACCTGACTACGCCAGCCCTGGCTGCTCCGGAAACCCATCATTACGCCATCGAAATTGCCGGTATCCGCGTGGGTACGATGACAGCCACTCGTCAGCCCCAGGCCAACGATCGCACGACCTATACGCTGATCAGCGATGTGAAGGTGCGGCTGCTCGTCTATACGATCAAAATCTATTATAAAGTCATCAACGAGTTTGACGGTAAGAAACTCATGCTGTCGACGGTAGAAGCGACTACCAACCGGGGCAATTACAGCTCCCGCACCGAATGGAAAGGCGATCATTATGACATTGTAGCCAATCAGTACAAATACGACCACAAAGGCACCGAACGGAATACTATTGATTTTACAACATCATCGTTGTACTTTTACGATCCAGGCACTAGAAATCGGGTGTATTCAGAGTATTTCGGCGATTATTTTATGGTTGCGCCGGGGAAACCGGGCCAGTACAATGCCCAGTTCAACGATCGCGAAGACGAATACATCTACGAAGGCGGACGCCTGGTACGCGTCATCAAGCATAACGCCATTAAGAATTTTGTAATGCGGCTGCTGGATTAGTCAGCGGGGACAGAAAAGGAGGGAGAAGCCGCCGGGTACCGACCATCGCATTGTGTGCGAACGTGTTGACGAGCATATCCATCCGTAACGCTGTCGTTCATGACTAACCGTCTACTCCTGGCAGCCGGACTTGGCTGTTTGTTCTGCAAACTCCCCGTTCTGGCTCAATCCTCCACCAACAGTCTGGCTCGTAACGCCGACGCCATTACCACCCTCCTATCGGAACCAATCGATTTTTGTGGCGAAAGCCTGCCCGTCGATCAACCGGCCGTTACCCACCGCTGGCGCCGGATGCTGAGCCGTCAGGCCGCCCTGGCCAGTAGCCTGGTTGTGCTGAAGCGACGGGCACAGGCGGTTTTTCCGCTGATCGAGCCAATCCTCAAACAATACCGGATTCCGTCCGATTTCAAGTACCTGCCGTTGCTGGAGAGCGCCGTGACCAACCGGGCCGTGTCGCGCCGGGGTGCCGCCGGCTTCTGGCAATTGATGCCCCATACGGCTCAGTCGCTGGGCCTGCGCGTGTCGGGCCGGACAGACGAGCGTTTCAACCTTCAGAAAGCGACGCACGCAGCCTGCCGCTATATTCGTCAGCTATATCAGCAGCTGGGGTCGTGGATGCTGACCGCTTCGGCCTATAACGCAGGGCCGAGCTACATCCAGCAGCTCAGTCGCCAGCACCCCGATACGCACCCCATGGCGCTGCCGTACCGGGCCGCCGAAACCAAAGCCTACCTCTATCAGGCCGTTGCGGTAAAGGAGTTGATTACGCGCCCCGAGGCCTATAGAGACCACCTGAGCAACCAGCACTTCGCGATGCTGACCAGTCAGATACCAGCCACTTTATCATTAACCGAACAGCAGGCCATTCTGGCTTCTTTAGCCAGTCAGGAAACCGCCCCACCCGCTTTGGGCAGCCCGGCGTTCGTGACGGACTCAACCCTGGCGGTTGTTCTGCTAACGGACGAAGAAGATGGAGTGCCAGCCCCGTCGACCGTAGCAGAGCATATTCCGTCGACGGTGACTGCCCACCCGGCTGTTGATGCGATCGGCCCAGGTCGCCTGGCGACGCGAAGTCTGAGCGAGGGGCCCTTATCAGAAGGGCAGCTGTGTGTGTTTCAGGTCATACAACCCCTCACGCTCAATGGATGGACCTTCGCCGTCGGCGACCTGATTCACGCGCATGTTGAACTGATCAACACCACATCGGGACAGGTCTTTCTGCGAACCGACCGACTTATAACAGCCCAAACTCAGGAGACGATTCCCTTACGAATGATCGCGACCGGCGAGCCGCACCATCCGGGTGTCCCACTCCCACCGCGACTCGATGGCTGGGGCCTGAACTGGGAAGTGCTTTGAATCCCCACCCTGCCGTGGTCGCAGACCCGGACAGTGGTGAACAACGTGAATATGACTATAGCTCAGGTCTGCGATCCCTGCCCGTGGTCGCAGACCCGGGCAGTGGTCAGCAGCGAGAATACGTTTCCGGAGCAAGGTATATCCCGTATCGGTGGCTTTAACCCACTGTCCGGGTCTGCGACCACGGATAGGGGTTAGCCACCAATACGGGATATACCCTCAGTCGATTACGCGTGGGCCCTGACGATTGATTTCAGAAATGTAGGCTTCGCTGGTGATCCCAACGCCCAGGAACGCCTGTTGCATGGCTGCTCCGACGCGGCTGGCGGTTTCAGCATCGCGGCTAAGAGCGAACATCGACGGACCCGAGCCGGAAATACTGCACCCCAGCGCGCCACTCTCCAGAGCCGCCTGCTTGGCTTCGTTGAATTCAGGAATCAGAATGGCCCGTACCGGCTCGATAATCACATCGACCAGCGACCGGCTGATCAGATCATAGTCGGGCGTCATCAGACCGGCAATCAGACCGGCCACATTACCCATCTGCGTAATGGTGTTCTTGAGCGAAACCTCGTTTTTGAGGATGAACCGGGCGTCTTTGGTATTGACCTCGATATCGGGGTGAACGAGCGTACAGAAAAGGTTAGCCGTCGTATCGATGCGGATCACATCCAGCGGCTGATAACTTCTGACCACCACAAACCCGCCCAGCAGCGACGGCCCTACATTGTCGGCATGGGCTGATCCGCAGGCAATTCGCTCGCCTTCCATAGCGAACGGGATCAGCTGACGGGTAGTAAGCGGCCGGTCCAGCAGCTCGTTGATCGCAAACACCCCCGCTACGGCGCTGGCGGCACTGGAACCCAGCCCGCTACCCAGCGGCATCTGCTTGTACAAGACAGCATCGACCCCTACGTCCGTTCGGCCAATGTGCTGCAGGTAGCTCTGAATGGCGATACCAGCCGTATTTCGATGGGCTTCGCGAGGCAGTCGGCCGTCGTCGCCGATGATGTCGGTGATGGTAACGCCCGGTTCCTCGCGCAGGGTGAGGGTGATCTTATCACCGGGGTTGTCGACGGCGAACCCGAATATATCGAACCCGCAGGCTACATTGGCGACCGTGGCCGGGGCAAAGACGTTGATTGACTTCACGATGGGATATGCAAGAAAGGGGCAAGATTAGCGATTTCGGCCCGGAAACGCAACACGAAGCCGGTGAGTCGAGGCCTACCAACACCATTACCCTCTTTATCGCTAGAATTAATTGATCAATTCTGAACAATAGCCGCTTACGAGCCAGGCCGCTCGCTCAGCAGCCTCGTCCGCTCCTCGTTGGTCAGGCCGTACAACTCAGCCATCAACTCGTCCAGCGCCTGCTCCGGTGCGGAGATATCGGCCTTCGGGTCGTTGCGCAGCATGGTCCGAATGGTCTCGACCACGGTTTCGACCTGCGCCAGCTGAGTTTCTGAAGCCGGCGGTACCGGCAACTGCGCCAGCCATTCGGGGCTTACGATGCCTTTTTGGCTACGGAGCATAAACTGTGCCACCCGGGAGTTCAGCATAGCCAGCACGTAAGCACTGGCAGGCACCACAAGCGTGGTCTTATGCCCCGAATACATACCCGCTTCGACCCATGTGGCCACCAGCCCCTGTCCGTACGGGGCTACCACCAGGTGCGGCTGATCATGAACCGAGTCATATTCAGGCAGGTCGGGCAGTTCGTACCAGGCATAGGCACCCGCCCGTCGCCCTTTCCAGCTCCCTTTCAACCCGTCTGGTTTAGGCATGAGTCGCTCTTTATAGGTTTCGAGATGCGCCAGAACAGCCGGATACTGGCCAATATCGGCACCCCGGCGGGTCGCGATCAGGTAGGTGGCGGGAGGCAGTGGCTGATAAGGCCGCAGGTTTCGATCGGCCAGATAGGGTCGGATCAGTTCGGCCGAGCGGGGATCGTCGGCCAGGAGCCGGTTCCGGGTAGGTGCATCGATTACGAAGGCGCGGTCGAAACCCGTTCGCAGGCCGGCAAACAGCGACTCGTTCAGATAAGCCCCCAGCGGTTGACCCAGGCTGCTAAGCCGGATCAGCAGGGCCTGCCGGGTCGAATCGGTCAATTGCCAGCCCGCATCGGAAAGCGTATCCAACCGTACAGAAAACGCATGGCGCGCCAGATAATCTCCCAGGTTAGACACGCCCGTATCCACACGCGCGCCCCGGAAGGTTTCAGAAGCCGGCGCCTGCCGAACCGTAAGCAGGCTCATGTCAGCTGTCAGGCCGGGCAGTTCTACCACCTCTTCAATCGCTTTGGTCCGGAGCCAGGTGCGCAGTGGCAGAGCCGCATCGGACTCCATCCAGGCAGCAGGCAGGGCGTAGACCAGCCAGCCGTTCGGACGCAGGAGCGTCAGCCCGCGTTCGACGTATAGCTGATACTGGCTGGCCCGGCTGGTGTAGGTATTGGGGTAGGTCTTCCTGAACAGCAAGCGCCCGTCGCCCGACTCGTCCGGCCGACCGGTTGGGGGCTCACCGATCACCAGGTCAAACCCCACAAAAGTGCCTCCCTCATCGAGCACCGCCGGCCACCCGAACCGCCAGTCGAACCCCTGCCGATAGAAGGTCTGCTTCTGCTGATAAGCCTGCTTTTTACGGGTAAGCTGTTCGGTCAGGCCCTGTACGGCATCGTCCGGAGTTACGAAATCGAACGTTTGGGTAGCCTGGACCAGCCGGGTTTCGAGCTGCCGGATGTCGGCGTATTCTTTCTGGTCGACAAGGGCCAGCTGCTCGGTCAGCTCTCGAAACTGCCGGAGCCGTAGGCGGAGCTGGTCTTTCCGGATCGGGTCGGCTTCGAGTCTGAAGGCGTCAACGTCGTGTCGGTATTGTTGCCAGGCCACCGGAAATCGATCGCGGAGCAGCTGGCTGCGTACGCTCTCTACCCGAAAATCAGTCGCAAACCGGCTCACCAGCGCGTTGCCGTGCCAGATGACCGTATCCAGATTGGGGATGGGTTCGAGCCACTCGCCGGCGGGCTCGCTCATCAGCGTAGTCGACACCAGCGAAGCGCCGTTGGCACGACTGGCTTCGGTAATCGGCAGCGCAGCCGGTATGATGACGTAGCTGTGCCGCAGCAGTTCGACAGACAGCCGCAGCCGGGTTGCCAGCACCGACCGAATACGGCTATCGACGCCCAGCAGGCACTGCGTCAGCAGCGTTTGTTTTTCCCGGAAGATAGCCTCCTGAACGCGCTGAATTTCAGAATGTCGTAGGCTTTGCGTCGCGCCGGCCGACCGCGCCCCGCCGATTCCCGTCGGGCCAGGCTGGGGCACCTGATAGCGAAACAGTTCGCCACTGGCATCGGCCATGATCAGCTCGGTATCGGCAACGGTTATGTCATACTGGCTCAGTCGCCGGCCAGCCGGATCGATCAGGATGCCCAGCTCCGCTTTGAGCGCCACCAGCTCGTTCAGGGCCGCTGCGAGCCAGCGCCCACTGCCCGCGGCCGGATCGACCAGCCGCACCCGGTTCACCAGTGCGTTGGCTTCGCTGAGATCGACCTCTTTCAGCCGATCGGCCAGCGAGGCCACCTCCGTGCAACCCCATCCAAACTGCTCGTTGAAGCGGCTGATGACCAGCTTGCGAATCGTTTGCCCCACCAGATAGTCTATGGCCGGGTTGGGGACCAGCGGTGGCTGGCCAGCTTCGGCGCTGAAGCGTTCGAACAGGTCGTTCAGCGTAGCCGGGCTGATGAGCGACTTGTTTTCGGGCAGCACCCCCGCCGGTCCGTCGGCCAGGAAATCGTATGCATTCAGGAACGACAGCAGGTACTGAAGCAGGGGCAGCTGCCCCGCCAGTCGGTTGCCCTGCTGATCGGTCAGGATGGTCTGTCCGAACAGGGGCAGTTCTGGCTGGCCGGTCAGCGCACCGATGCGAAGTCCCTGCCGTTCGGCCGCTGTGGGATCCACCCAGCCGCTGTTCAGGTACGGCACCGGCCCGTAGCGCGCGGCCAGACTGGCCGATCGGTTCAGGCCGGGCGTGGCCAGCACGTCGAAAAACAGCTCATCCAGCTCCACGAACGTTCGGATGTGGCGGGGCGTCAGAAACTGAACCGACCGGTCGCCCCGGTGGTAGCTGATGAGCTGTCCTTCGGCCAGTTTCACGAACAGGATCCGGGCCAGCCAGGTCAGGCAGAGCGTCAGCGCAACCGATTCGGCGGTCTCGTCCGGATCGATGGGAGCGGGTTGCGCCTGAGCCAGCCGGATCAGACGCTCCAGCAGCGACCCGTCGTGCCGGTCGCCTTCGGGTCGGCGCCCGACGAGCGGCTGTCCCGGCACCGCGTTCGGGTCGTGAGTAGCGTCGTACAGGCCGGCAATATGCAGCAGCTCCTGATAGAAGGCCGGGTCGATGGCGGGAGTTTCGTCCGTAACCGGCCATTGGTACAAGTGGCGGGGCGAGAGAAGCTTATACACCGGAATCAGCATCGGGTTAGCCTCGGCGGGCGGCAGGTTGAGCGCATCGGCTACCTTGCGCAGATCGAGGCAGGTGACAGGCACCTCGTCGGGCATGTCGCGCAGCACCTTGGCCACTTCGCCGTAAAAAAACGCCGGATCGCGCTTCGACTGCTGCCGAAGCTGATTGAGTTTCTGCAGGCGGGTGTTCTGGTAAAAAAAGCGTCGGAAGTCGTCCGCATCGAAGATAAACCAGTTGTAGACATCGGTAATAATCAACTGGCTGATCGGCTGGTCGGGCGGGTTGATCTGCTGCTCGAAATAATAAAGAATCAGCTCGTGGAGGGCTCTGACGTTGTTTTTGAGGGTTGTCATCATCTCCCCCGCAAACACCTTTTTGGTACCGATGACCACCCGGGCCGATTGGTCTGATGCTTCGTCCGACTGCAAAACCAACCCAAACGGCTGGCGGCTGATGCGGGCAAACGGATGGGCCGGATCGCCCTCGGCAGGGAAGGCGTCGGTCAGGAAACCGGCTACGATTGTTTTCTGGTATTCTTCGGATTCGTGTTCATCCAGCCGCGAAAACAGCCGGGCCAGCGCGCGCCTGAACGTATCCAGACGGCTCTGGGGAACCGATTGTTTGGCATAGGCTTTATGGAGGGCCTGCGCGGGTTTTCGAAGACTGAGCCGCATACCGGCAAAGTTACGGGAAACGCCAGAAGCTGCACAGCACCCGGCGAGAAAGACCCCGGCCCGGCCGTGGCAAACACCTGCTCATGCCCCCGGGTCCGACTGGTAGAGAGCCGACCCGGGGGTGTTCACTGCTTTTCCCGATAACGGCTAGTTACCGAAGAGCTGATCCCACATGCCTTTGGCTTTCTCCTTGGCTTCTTCGATCCGGAGGGTCGCTTCGGCTTTCAGCTCATCCAGCTTGACCTGTGCCGCTTCGAGCTGTACGGCTGCGTCGGCTTTCAGCTCGTCAATTTTATCTTCGGCCACATCGGATAGCTCGTCGGCTTTGGCAGCCGCAGCCGCAAAGGTAGTCTCGGCCTGCGCCTGCAGATTCGACAGGGTTTCGGACGCGGTCGCTTTAACGATCTCCAGCTGCTGGGTAGCCTGCGCTTTCAGGCTTTCGATGTCGATGTCTTTGCCGACCTCCTGGGCTTTGGCGACCAGCTGATCGCGGAGTTCGTCGAGCTGGGCTGCGGCTGCGTGCAGGTGCTCACCGGCTTCGGTTTTGAAGGCATCCAGCTTTTCGGCTGCGGCCGTTTTGGCAGCCTGTAGTTGCTCAGCAGCAGTGGGTTTCGGATTTGTTTCCATTGGTTTTTACTGGTTTGGCCATAAAGGTAAGCAGCAAAGAAAACCGAAGAAAGCGGAAACTCCAGCCCAATTCGGGCCGGGCTACAGCCAGCGGCTGATAAACTGACTGAACCCGTCTTTGTACTGATCGCTCACGGGAATGGTGGTCGGGCCGATCTGCACCGAGTTTCGGGTTACGGCATCGATGCGGTTGAGGGCTACGATAAACGACCGATGAATGCGCATAAACTGCCGGTTCGGCAACTTTTCTTCGAGCGCTTTCAGGCTGGTCAGCGACAGCAGGGGTTTGTCGGGATCACTTTGCCGGTACACCTTCACATAGTCTTTCAGCCCCTCTATGTACAGAATGTCGTTGTGCGCAATCCGAACCAGCTGATACTCTATTTTCAGAAAGAGGTAGTCCTCCGCCCCGGCAGGCAGGGCAACCAGTTCGGGCGAAGGCGCAGCGGGCCGTGGTTCGGGCCGGTGCAGCAACTCCGCATAGTGGCGTGCTTTGCTGGCCGCCCGCAGAAACTCTTCGTAGTTGAACGGCTTCAGCAGATAATCCAGCGCGTCGACCCGAAACCCGTCGAGGGCAAACCGATCAAAAGCGGTTGTGAAGATGATGCGGGTCGTATGAGCGCCCCGGCCGGTCCGTTCCAGCACCCGGGCCAGCTCCAGCCCCGTCAGGTCGGGCATCTGGATATCCAGAAGAATCACATCTACCTGCTGGTACAACAGCCCCTGTAAAGCTTCGACGGCGCTACTGTACCGGCCTATCAGTTTGAGAAAAGGCGTTTTTTCGATGAAGGCGCAAACCAGCCCCAGGGCCAGCGGTTCATCGTCGACGGCAATGCAGGTCAGGGTCATGGCAGCGTCAGGGTCAGGTGCACGTGGTATTCGCCGGCGGGCGTATGCTCGTCGATCTGCAACACATACTGTTCCGGATACAGCAGATCGAGCCGCCGACGGGTGTTGGTCAGCCCGATACCACCGACCGCTTCGAGCGAAGGCATTTTGATACTGAACACGGTGTTGTAAACGTCCAGCGACAGCTGATCGGCCTGCTGGTCGAGCGCAATATAGATACGGCTGGCCTGGCTGGCACTGACGCCGTGTTTGAACGCATTTTCGACAAAGGGCAGCAGCAGCATGGGCGCCACAAGCCGGTCGTGCAGGGGGTCGGGAAAGTCGACAACAACAGCTACCTTATCGGTAAGCCGGAGTTGCATCAGCTGGATGTAGTCGCTGATAAACGCCAGCTCTTTACTCAGCAGGGTGGTATCGGACTGGGTTTCGTAGAGAACGTACCGCATCATACGCGACAGCCGGTGCAGGGCTTCCCGGGCGGTATCGCCATCAATCAGCGTCAGGGCGTAGATGTTGTTGAGCGTGTTGAAGAAGAAATGCGGGTTGATCTGGGCCTTCAGGAACGAGAGCTCGGAGGTAGTTCTGGCCTGCTCGAGCATGAGCCGCAGGTTGGTATCGGTCTGCCACTTCTGCAACATGGCCAGGCTCGTACTGGACCCCAGCATGAGCAGAGCCGTAAACAGGTTGGGCTGCACCCAGCCGTATAACTTGGGCGTGCCGCTTCCATCCGGATGAAAGGCCCGGTGAACCAGTACGGGCAGGTTGAACCCGAACTCCACGCTGGCCAGTATCGCAAAAATGACCCCCATAATTCCCGCCAGCGCCATCAGGTAGCGGCTCGTCTGGCCAGCCAGCAGCAGCCGGGGCACCAGCACCAGCGCGTTCAGGTAAAACATAGCCGCCATCAGCCCGAAGAAGATAGCCTGCCGCACCCAGAACAGGTCGGGCAGGATCACATCGGAGCTGAACGGTTTGTAAAAAAACAGCAGATAGCCCAGCAGCACCCAACCCAGCAGGTGGCTCAGCAGCGATACATATCGGCGGGGAAACGGAACAACGGCCATACCTGCGTAGAAACACAACAAGTTTACGTCAAATTTGGTCGCGCCCTACCGGCAATCGCCCGCAGGCCCGAATATACCGATGGGCTGCCCGTTTCTGCCGATGAAATGCCGGCCCCAAACCGGCCCTGTCTACCCGCGGGCTTCGTCGGTAGAAACGGGCCGTTCGCCGACGTTCTCGGGCCTGCGGTCGATTCGCTTTTCATCGGAACGGAACAGGCTGTTGCTTTGGCAGATTAATGGGTTGGTTCATAATTCCGCACCCTCGCAGCCTGCCTGTACAACGCGGTAGTTCATACGGCGAGGTTGATGACAGACGCCGTTACGATGGCAGGTATGGGCGGTAAAAAACAGGAAGATACAGGCTTTATGGTAAGTAGCTCTCTGGAACGCTCCGGCCTTCGGCTCGAGTACCCGCCGGCCGTTGCCGACGAGATGGCAATTCAGCTAACCCATGAGGTTGTCCGACACAGCCAGTCAACCCGATTCGGTATCCACGCCCGGCCGCTTTTACCGGATAGCGGGGGCGGCCAGGCCATTTGTTTTCTCACTCCCTTTTATCTGCTTCTGATTGTATGACAACAAGACGAGATTTCCTACGCACGGCCGGTACCCTGACCCTGGGCGGTGCGGTATTGCCAGCTTTCGCCAGCGTACAGGACATGCTGGGCAAGGCGCCCGCCTACCCTATTGGCATCCAGCTCTTTACCCTGTTTGGCCCCATGAACGAAGATCCGAAGGGAACTCTGGAGAAAGTGGCAGCAGCGGGCTATAAAGAGATCGAGTCGGCGTTTAACCTGCGCGGTGGCTACTACGGCTACTCGGCCAGAGAGTTCAGGACGCTGGTATCGGACCTGGGTATGACCTGGCGCGCCCACCACGCGGGTGGCGCACCGTTCCGGCCGCGGCCGCAGCAGGTCCCACCGGCGGGTACTGCGGCCGGTGCACCGCAGCGGCCGGCTATGGATTTCTCGAAGATGCCGCCCATGCTGAACCTCCGCGACAACTACCAGCAGCTGATCGACGAAGCCGGAGAAGGCGGACTCGCTTACCTGGTCTGCTCCAGCACGCCGGTTGGCACCGTTGACGAGATCAATAAATCGATCGAGGTATTCCAGAAAACGGGCGAAGCCGCCAAAAAAGCCGGCATTGGCTTCGCGTATCATAACCACGCCACTGAATTCGACGCGGTCGAAGGCGGCAAAACACCCTACGAGCTGATTCTGTCACAGACAGATAAAGACCTGGTCAAGATGGAACTCGATCTGGCCTGGGCCACCAAAGCCGGCAAAGACCCCGTTGCCCTGTTCAATGAGCAGCCCGGCCGCTTTCCGCTCTGGCACATCAAAGACATCAAAAGCGACCTCAAAACGATTACCGAAGTCGGCAACGGCGTGGTCGATTTCAAAAAAGCGTTTACCGCAGCCCGGAAAGCCGGCCTGAAATACATTTTCGTAGAACAGGACATGGCGCCCGGCGGGATTGACAGCATCACCACCAGCTACACCAATCTGAAAAAGATCCTATAAACCCGACCCTGCCATGAACCAACCCGCTACCTCAACACCCTGGTCAGGCCGCCTGTCGCGCCTGGCCATACTGCCGCTACAGGCCTGCCTGCTGATGGCCCTGGCCTCTTTCGTCATCCAGGACGACCCCGCCAAACCCGACGAAACCCGATTTACACCGGTCGTGCTGGCCGAAGACCTCGATGAACCCATGGTCTTCGAAGTGGCCAGTGATGGTACTACCTTTATCATCGAGCGCAAAGGGGCCCTGAAGAAGTACGACCCCGTTACCAAATCGGTAGACCTCATCGCTACGATCCCCGTCAACACCAAATACACCTCCGCTCAGGGTCGCGTGTCGGAGGCCGAAGAAGGGCTGATGGGCCTGGCGCTGGACCCCAAGTTCGATCAGAACCACTGGATGTACCTGTACTACGCCCACCCGACGGAGAAAAAACACATCCTGACCCGCTGGGAATACCGGAACGACAAGCTGGTGGAGAACTCGCAGAAGGTGATGCTGGAAGTGCCGACCCAGCGCGAGGTCTGCTGCCATACGGGCGGGGGCATGACCTGGGACAAAGCCGGCAATCTGTACCTGACCGTTGGTAACAACACCGGCAACCAGCAGGCGGCTCAAACCGACGAGCGCCCCGACCGCAGCAGCTGGGACGACCAGGGCCACGCGGGCAACACCAACGACCTGCGCGGTAAAATTCTCCGGATTCACCCCGAAGCCGACGGGACCTACACCATTCCCGACGGAAACCTGTTCCCGAAAAGTACTGCCGCGGCCGACCGCGCCAAAACCCGGCCCGAAATCTACTCCATGGGCCACCGTAACCCCTGGCGCATCTCGGTCGACAGCCAGACGGGTTACATCTACTGGGGCGAAGTTGGCCCCGACGCCACCAAAGATTCGGAGATCGGCCCCCGCGGTTACGACGAGCTGAACCAGGCCCGCAAGCCGGGTAACTTCGGCTGGCCGTGGTTCGTTGGGAACAACCAGGCCTTTCCGGTCTATGACTACGCCAACAAGAAGCCCCTGGAAAAGAAAGACCCGACCCACCCCGTTAATAACTCGCCCAACAACACCGGCCTGACGGAGCTACCCCCAACGGCGCCTTCGTTCGTTTACTACCCGTACGCGGTTTCCGAAGAGTTTCCGCTGGTAGGAACCGGCTCGCGGTCGGCTACGGGTGGCCCCGTATACCGGCAGGCCGATTTCAAAAACGCCAAACGGCCGTGGCCTGCCTATTACGAAGGCAAATGGATCGTGACCGATTTTTCGCGCGGCTGGATCATGGCCATCACTATGGATGCCGACGGTAACTACCAGTCCATGGAACGGTTTCTGCCCAGCTACCACCCGGTCGAGCCCATCGATATGAAGTTCGGCCCCGACGGCGATCTCTACGTACTCGAATACGGCAGCAACTGGTTCCGCAAGAGCGACAACGCCCGGCTGGTTCGGATCGAGTACAACAGCGGCAACCGCAAACCCATTGTACAGGCCTCGGCCAGCAAACCCGGGGGTAAGGTACCGCTGCAGCTCACCCTCTCGGCCGACGGTAGCCGCGACAGCGACGGCGATCCGCTTACCTACCAGTGGAAGATCACATCGCCCGGCCAGCCGGCCCGCACCCTAACGACCGCCAACCCCGCCGTCACCTTCGACAAAGCAGGGGTCTACACGGCCACGCTGACCGTTACCGACGCCAAAGGAGCCACCAACAGCCAGTCGGTACGGATCATTGCCGGCAACGAAGCCCCGACCGTAGCCGTCAACCTGGCCAGCAACCAGACGTTCTTCTTCCCCGACCAGCCCATCCAGTACGCCGTTCAGGTAACGGATCAGGAAGATGGTAGCCTGGCCCGGTCGACCGCGGCTCCGGGACAGATCAGTCCGGCACGGGTGGCGATGAGTATCGACTATACCTCCGAGGGTTTCGACTATGCCGAGGTAGCCCAGCGCCAGCGCAGCGTCGATGCATCGACCCAGTATGCCGTAGCGCAGGCGCTGATCAACCAGAGTGACTGCAAGGTGTGCCACCAGCTCGAAACCAAATCGGTGGGCCCTGCCTTCACGGCGATTGCGACCAAATACAAAAACGACGCAGCGGCACCCGACCGCCTGATTACCAAAATCCGGCAGGGGGGCGTTGGCAACTGGGGCGACGTAGCCATGCCAGGCCACCCGGCCATGTCGGTTGCCGATGCCCGTATTCTGGTCAACTACATCCTGCACAGCACCGAGAAAACGTTTAGCAGCCTGCCTTTGCAGGGTAGCTATACGGTAAAACTCCCCGAGGGCGACCCGGGCAAAGGGTCGGTGCTGATCCGGGCGGCCTATACCGACCGGGGTAGTCAGGTGAAGGGCGGCAAACCGGTTCCGGCCCAGACGGCCGAGCAGATGCTGGTGCTGCGCAGTCCCGAAATGGATGCGTCAACGGCGGCTGTCATCAAAGGCGCCGACGTAAAAGCCAAGGGTATGGGCAAGGGCGAAAATGTTATCCCCTACCAGAATAGCTACATCGGCTTCCGGAAGCTGGACCTGACCGGCATCCGGCAGCTGGAACTGGCGGCTTCGGCCCAGCGACGCGAGGGTAGCGCAGGCGGCACCATTGAAGTGCATCTGAACTCGCCCACGGGTCCGCTCATCGGTACCACCTCGCTGGAGCTGGCTCCCGAAGTCGACATTGAAAAACTCATGGCCCAGATGGAGTCTGGTCAGAAACCACCTGCCGCTGGCGGAGTCAACGCCCCAGCCCCGGGTGCCGCTCCCAAAACCGGAGCCCCAGCGGCTGGCGGCAAGGGCGGGGGTAATTTCAATCCCTTTGCCCGACCGCCGGTCTTCCTGACGCTTCAGCCAACGGAGGGCGTTCACGATGTGTATTTCGTCTTTAAAAACGAGCAGGCCAAAGCCATTCAGCCGCTGATGTCCGTATCGTCCATCAAATTCCTGAACAAAGTGCAGCAGTAGCACGCGGTTACTGTACTTACGAAACCACTCGTTACCGTGTCCACGCGGTAACGAGTGGTTTTTTGCTGTCGAGCAGGTCGGTGCACTCTCACCCGTTGCCGTGAGGACACGGCAACCTGACCGGATGGCTTTTGCTGTCGCGCAGGTCGGCGACTACGCGTCCCGGACTACGCGTCCCGGTGCGAACACGCTAACGGGTGCTTATCTGTTATGAGGGCAGTAGTATAGATCGGCGGGGACGCGCTTTTTCAGATGCCGCCGATATAGGTCGGGCATCTGTTTACGTTAGAATAGCCATCGGGCCGGAGTACGGGTACGCTCGCTCTGATGACGCATAAGGATACTATGGCACACCTGATTACGAGTAACCTGCGCGGCAATGCCGATCTGCCCAATCACTTCGACGCCATCGTGGTTGGGTCGGGGATGAGTGGTGGCTGGGCCGCGAAAGAACTGACCGGCAAAGGCCTGCGCACCTTGCTACTGGAGCGGGGACGGGATGTAAAACACGTTACCGATTACCCCACCGCTACGCTGAATCCCTGGGATTTTGAACACCGCGGGCAGGTTTCCCTGGAGACTAAACAAGCCTATTCGGTAGCCAGCCGAAACTACGCCTTTTACGAAGGGAGCAAACATTTCTACGCCAGCGACGCCGAGAACCCCTACCTGCAGGACAAACCCTTCGACTGGATTCAGGGCAACCAGGTGGGTGGGCGTTCGCTGCTATGGGGTCGCCAGACACAACGCTGGAGTGACCTCGATTTTACCGGCCCCGCCCGCGACGGGTTCGCCATCGACTGGCCAATCCGCTACGCCGACCTGGCGCCCTGGTACAGCTATGTCGAACGGTTTATCGGCGTTTCGGGTAACCGCGACGGGCTGCCTACCTTACCCGACGGCGAGTTTTTACCGGCCCATGAAATGAACTGCGTGGAAAAATACTTCCAGCAGCAGATGAGTCAGCACTATCCGACCCGACCGGTTATTATGGGTCGGGCGGCCCACCTGACCCGGCCCGGCGCGATTCATATGCAACAGGGCCGGGCCCAGTGCCAGCACCGCACGCTCTGCGAACGGGGGTGCCCCTACGGCGGCTACTACAGCAGCAATTCGTCAACCCTCCCCTGGGCCATGAAAACCGGCAAGCTCACCCTGCAGACCGACGCCGTGGTCCACTCGATTATATACGACGCAGCAAAAAAGCGGGCCACGGGCGTGCGGGTCGTTGACCGGCAGACGGGCAGCATGACCGAATATTTTGCCAGCGTGCTGTTCCTGAACGCGTCGGCGCTCAGCACCAACCGGATGCTGCTCAACTCGACCTCCGACCGCTTTCCCAACGGGCTCGGTAATGATAACGGACTGCTGGGTAAGTTCATGGCTTTTCATAGCTACCGCGGCCGTATGTCAGCCCAGTATGACGGGTTTGCCGACTCGACTACCTGGGGACGGCGCCCCAACAGCACCTACCTGCCCCGTTTCCGCAACGTACACCGGCAGGAGACAGATTTCCTGCGCGGCTACGCCACGATCTTCTCGGCCAGCCGACCCTCGCAGCCCGACCGGAACGGGTTCGGCGCCGACCTCAAGGACCGGCTCACCCAGTATACGCCCGGTCCGTGGTCGGTTATGGCCAGCATGATGGGCGAAACGATCCCGAAAGAACACAGCACCGTCCGGCTCGACCCGATGCAGAACGATGCGTGGGGGGTTCCACTGCTGCGGGTATCGGTGGCCTACGATGAGAATGACGCGAAGATGCTGCGCGATTTTTTCGAGCAGTTCACCGAGATGTTCGGGCGGGCGGGCTTTACGGCCATAAAACCCATCGATACGGGTCGGCTGCCCGGCAGTGAGAACCACGAGATGGGGGGTGTTCGGATGGGGCGCGACCCTAAAACGTCGTTACTGAACGGCTGGAACCAGCTGCATCACTGCAGGAACGTGTTCGTCACCGACGGCGCCTGTATGACCTCCACCTCGACGCAGAACCCGTCGCTGACGTACATGGCGCTTACCGCCCGGGCGGCCAACTATGCGGTTCGGCAGCTGAAAGCCCGCCAGCTGTAGACTATTTCATCCGCTGTTTTCACCCTCTACTCTCCCACTCCGATGCGCACGATAACCCGCCGGTCGGCGCTGAAAACGACCCTGGCCAGTCTGACCACGGCCCTGATGACACCGGCTTTCGGGATTAGCGCGGCTGCCCCCCGGTTTTCATTTTCAACGCTGGGCTGCCCGAAATGGCCGCTGGCTACCATCCTGAAAACCGCCGTCGACGGGAGCTATCAGGGCGTCGAGTTTCGGGGGCTCATGGGCGAGCTGGACCTGACCAAAAGTCCGGACTTCAGCACGGCCGAACGCGCGGCCGACGCCAGAAACCGCTTTGCCAGCCAGGGCGTTCGGATCTGTAACCTGGGCGCATCGACCCAGCTCCACCATGCCGACCCCACCAAACGAGCCAAACACCTCGACGAAGCCCGGCGGTTTATCGATCTGGCCCGGCAACTCGACTGCCCCTTCGTTCGGGTTTTTCCCGACCAGCTACCGCCCGACCAGGACCGCGCCAAAACGCTCGACCTCATCAGTCAGGGTCTGCTCGAACTGGGCGGGTATGCCAAAGAGCGCGCCGTCACGGTGCTGCTCGAGTCGCACGGCGAACTGACCAAAAGTGATTGGCTGCTTAAGATCATGACCGCGGCCGAGCATCCGAACGTGGGACTGATCTGGGATGTGTTCAACATGTGGGTCGATACGCACGAAACGCCTGTGGCCGTGTACCAGCAACTAAACCGGTTTATCCGGCATGTACACATCAAAGACGCCCGGATCGAGGGGGCGGCCCATCATTATGTAGCGGTTGGGCAGGGGGTGGCTCCGCTGCGCGAAGCCATCGGCGCACTTCGGGCCGGGGGCTATCAGGGGTTCTATAGTTTCGAATGGGAAAAGCTGTGGCACCCCGACATTGCCGATCCGGAGCAGGTGATTCCGCAGTACCCGAAAGCCATGAAAGCGTATTTCTAGCGCCAGCCCTCCGTTACCGGAGTACGCCAGCCGACTCGGCAAGCGGGCATAGCTGCGCCCCCGACCGACGCAGGAGTTCGGCCGATACCAGGGGCGTCTGATTCCAGGGATCTTCGACAACTACGTAATCGTAGGTGCGCAGCAGCAGATGAATGGTAGCCGCCAGCCGGGGCGAGGCCATCAGGGTTTCGGTCTGCAGGGTGCCGGGCCAGCCGTCGGGACCGTCGAGCCGCGCCAGCAGTTCCAGCCAGCTGCCCAGCTGATACTGCGCCCGTTGCTTAGCCTCTTTGATCGCTTGTTTGTTCAGCTCCCACGATTCCAGATCGTACGGATGCACTACCGTCAGGGCAATGGATTCCTGCTTGTTTTCGACCGCCCAGTTGCGGAGGGCCAGGGCCGAATCGACCGAGCAGTTGGTAATGAAGAGCGCTTTTTTCATAAACCGGAACGACGTACAGATGGTCAGACAAACCTACGTTTCCGGCCCATCAGCGCTGATGAGTCCTGTCAGCTGGTCGGCTGACTCTGGTCAGCTGCAGCGCTGATCACCAGTTGGCCCGGCGCAGCTTGTCGGGTTGCAGCACCCGAATGCCCGTCGTGGCCGATCCGCCGGTTACTGTTGTCTGCTCGATCAGGCCATCCTGCCTGAACTCGCTCAGCGTACGGATCAGCGACTCGGTAGCCGTACCCACCACCGACGCCAGATCATCGCGCGAGAGCTGAATCAGTTCGCCGGGATGCTGGTCGTGGAGCCGCAGCAGCGCATCGGCCACCCGCCGACGCAGCGAGCTGTAAGCCATACCGAGCAACTGGGTTTCGCGCTCGCTCACCCGCCCCGCCAGCAGGCGGATAAACTGCTGGCCTACCTCCACGTTGGCCGTCAGCAGCTGGGTAAAATCTTCCTTCGGAATATAAATCAGCTCCGAGTCATCGAGCGTTACGGCCGAGTCGGTGTATTCGGTCATTTCGAGCAGCGGCAGGTATCCAAAAAAGTCGCCCGGACCGTAGAGTCCGGTGATCAGCTCCTTACCGTCGGCGTTCGTTCGTACGGTTTTGACCTTACCCGACTGCACGAAGTACAGCCGCGTCGGTTCGTCGCCTTCGGTGTAGATATACTGTTTCTTACGGACCGTATGCACCTTACGGTCGGCCGGGAGGCTTTTCAGGTCGGCTACCTGCCGGGCCTCATTGATAAACTCGTTCAGATCGTCGGCGGTGGCGGGCTGACCCGGCGGTGGTCCCACGTGTCGGAATCGGTTCAGCCGCCCTTCAATGGCGCTGAGAAGCTCAGACTCATCGAAAGGTTTGGTCAGGTAGTCATCAGCGCCCAGTTCCATGCCTTTCCGAAAATCGGTCCGTTCGGTTTTTGCCGTCAGAAAAATAAACGGTACACTGGCCAGCTGCGGGTTTTTGTTAAAAATATGCAGCACCCCGTACCCATCCAGCACGGGCATCATGATATCGCAGATGACCAGATCGGGCCGGGTCTCGAGCGCTTTTTCGACGCCCACTTTCCCGTTCTCGGCAGTCAGTACCCGATAGCCGGTCAGCTCCAGTATTTCGGCGGTATTTTCGCGGATGGCGTCGTTATCTTCAATTAGCAGAATGGTTTTCATACGGCAGCGTTAAGGTAATAGTGGTTCCCTGACCCAGTTCACTGCTGAGGGCAACGGTACCGCCCATCAGCTCAATATATTTGGCTACGATATGCAGCCCCAGCCCGGTACCGGGCACATTAGTTACGTTTTTGGCCCGAAAGAAGCGCTCGAACAGATGCTCCTGATCATCGGCAGAAATGCCAACGCCCTGATCCTCGACCGTCAGGGTAATCTGGTTATCGGCCTGCCCCCCCGTAACGATTACGACCGAGTCGGGCCCGGAGTATTTGATGGCGTTAGACAGCAGGTTGACCATCACCTTGCGCAGCAACGAGGGGTCGAGCCAGACCCGGCCCAGGTTACCCAGCGCCAGCTGCACCGTTTGGCCGGTTTTTAGCATGCCCTGCATGTCGGCCACCACGTCGGCCACCAGTTCCGGCAGATCGACCGCAGCGGGGTTGGCCTCGATCTTGCCTTCTTCGAGCCGCCCGACCGACAGAAACTCTTCCAGAATATCGTTCAGGTGGTTGACCGACGCCCGAATCCGCGACAGGTGTTTCTGCCGCTTGTCCTGCTGATCGCCACCGGGGTATTTTTCGATCAGCGTAGCCGACGTCAGCACCGTGGTAAGGGGCGTTCTGAACTCGTGCGATGCCATGGAAACAAAGCGCGATTTGAGTTCGCCCAGCTCCCGTTCGGCCGCCAGCGCCACGGCCAGCTCGTTTTTCGACTGCTCGAGCTGTTCGAGGGTGTTGAGCAGCGCGTGCGTACGGTCGGCCACTTTCTGCTCCAGTTCGGCATTGAGCCGCTCGATCCGGTCCCGACCCGCCAGCAGCTCCCGCTCGGCTTCTTTCTTGAACGTGATATCGATAATATAGGCCACTACGTGTAGCTGGTCGTCGAGCCGGAAGTAGCTCAGGCTGACCTCGACCGGAAACACCGACCCGTCTTTCCGGCGGGCGTGGAGGTCGCGGTTGTGGCCCATGGCGCGCACCTGCGGATTGGCAACGAACGACTGCCGAAGCCGCTCGTGATATTTCTCGACATCCATCGGGACCAGCATATCGATCGACTGCCCGGTTAGCTCGTCGCCCTCGTAGCCGAACAGCTGGCCGGCCATCTGGTTCAGCGATACGATCCGGCCCTGCTGGTTGGAGACGATAATGCCGATGGTGGCATTGGTGAACACCGCTTCGTAGCGCAGCACACTTTGTTTGAGTTCACGCTCGGCCCGGTGCAGCCGTTCCTGATCCAGCATCCGTACCATCACAAACAGGTGCCCTTCGTTGTTGAACGACGTAACTTTTAGCCGACCCAGGAACAACTCTCCGTTGGCCCGTCGCAGTTCGGTCACTTCGTCATAGAACCCTTCCCGCGTGATACGCTCAATCAGGCGGGTTCGTTCGGACTCGCTGAGCTGATTGGCCCGCAGCGAGCGTGACCAGACGGGATCATTCAGAAACGCTTCTTTTGTCTCAAATCCGAGCAGCTGGATACCGGCCGTATTCACCTGAACGAACCGCCCGAGATCGACATCATAGAGGCCAATGAAATCATCACTTTGCTCGAAAAGTAACTCTGTAAGGGCCGGATTACCGCTGGATGTTAGCATGAGACAACGGGCTGGTTTGTAGCATAACGGCTGGTATTGTCTTTTTTACTTTATGGACAGCCGCTGCTCCAGCAAAAATCAACTTCTATTCTGATAGTCGTCATACCTACCTGCTGGTAACAATACCATTTTTACATAAATTTTTTTGGCTGCGCGCTGGCCCGAACAATGCCCGTACCTGTATGGAAGCGAACCGCACTTCTCCCCTTCTTATTCCGGCCAGCACAGCGGTGTTGCTGTGTTTTTTACCGACGGCCAGCTCGCCGGAGATGTACCAGGAACGGATGTTGCTCACGGCCCGGCTTCAGCAACTGCTGCCCAGCACCATACGGATTTTAAAAGTAGACGAGTCGCTGCATCCGGAGGTCGTTAAAAGTTTCAACCTGCATCAGCTCCCCGCTTTCGTTCTCGTGCAGCGCGGCATCGAATACTGGCGGAAAGAGGGCGTCGGCTCAACCGATGTGCTGGCCGCCCTGCCCGGTCTGCTCCAAAAAGTAAACTCGTTCTGAGAACGCACCCGGACCGGTGCTGCTTTCGCTGCGCTGACCGGGCATCCGGTCGAGACCTTATTTCGCCGGTGTCGTTTTCCCGTGACAAAGCGGAATAGGCGGCTGATCGGGGCTGGCGGGTGGGGCAACGTAGACCCCGCGCACAACCAGCAAAACGCCCAGCGCGAGCGTGGTCAGCGGTATGACCCGGACAAAGCGCTGACGCAGCCCAACCGGAAACAACGCCGGAATGGACCGAACAGCCAGCAGAGCCGGTACCGTACCGGCCCCGAACAGGATCATGTAAAGTGCCCCCTGCCCTACGTTGCCGGTGACAACAGCCCCCGCCAGCGCTACATATACAAATCCGCACGGCAGCAGGCCGTTCAGCAAACCCAGGGCCGCAAACGCCCGCAGCGACGGCTCGTGCAGGAAGCGCGCCATGGAGCCAACCAGCCATCGGGATGGCAGTCGTCCCGACAGACTGCCGAATTTACCCCGGGCCGCCATTGTCCAGATAACCAGAAACAGCCCGGCCCCGATGGAAACAGGCCGCTGTAAATTCAGCAGCAACAAGCCCTGCCCGACACTCCCGACTACGAGCCCGATACCAGCATAGGCGCTGACCCGCGCCAGATGATAGAGACCGATACCCAGCCCCCGGCGGGCTACGGGCAACCGACCAACGGGCAGCGCCATAGCCAGTGGTCCACACATACCGACGCAGTGGAGGCTTCCTACCAGGCCCGTTGTCAGGGCCGCCAGTATCCAGGTGATAGCCATCAGGGTTTGGTAAAGGACTGTTCGTGATAGAAGGTCTGTCCGCCGGCCGACCAGCTGACCTGAGCCCGCCAGCGCCCGCTGCCCAGGTCTGCCGTAGAGATGGTCTGCTGGCCGGGGCTGAGCGTAATGGTCCGGTCCTGCGCCCGGTCGGCCGGGCGGTAAAACGTCAGCTGGCCCTGCGTCCAGCCCGATGGCAGCCGGAGGTCGAGCTGTTGCCGAGCCGGATCGATCTGCAACACAGGGCCCTGTTTGAGATGAGCCGTGCGCGCCAGGCGGTCGATATGTTGCTGATAGGCGATTTCGTCCTGATAGTAATCGTCGCGCACCAGATCGATACGCTGGCGACTCATCCGAAATACCATCGTGCCGATGAAGCCGGCAAACAGAATAAAAACAAGTACAATAGCTTTTCCCCAGTTCATATTGGCAGGTATTTTATCGGGTTGGCGATTGAGTGTATGTCTGCGCCGTGCCTGGCTAGTCACTCAATCATACATTCACTAACTCGCTCAATGAAAATTCACTCAATGTTCCGGTCCCAGGAAGTTGGTTTCGACCTGGTCGATGAGGGTGTTACCCGACAGGATGTCGATTGTCAGGGGTGTGTTGCTTTGCTGAATGGCGGTTTCGGGCAGGGTAATGAAAAACATGGTTTTGGTTAGCTCGCCGGGTTTCACTTCTGCCAGGGGCTGTACGAACCGCAGCCGGGCCGCCGGATGGCTCAACCGAAACCGTACGGGCATCGACTGGTAGGTTTTGTTGATCACCTCTACCGAATACAGGTTGGCAACTCGTCCGTTTGCCTCGCGCTGAAACAGTTGCCCCGGCGCCCGCAATACCGTTGTATCGAGGGCCGGGCGAGTGCCGAGCAGACCGCCCAGCACCGCCAGCAAGGCCAGCAGCACACCCGTATAGGCTTTGATACGCGTCGTAAACCGAAACGGCTCGCGGGTTTCGATTCCCGTCAGCGAATCCATCCGGATCAGGCCCTGCGGCCGGTCGATCCGGTGCATCACCTCGTCGCAGGCATCCATACAGGCGGTGCAGTTGATACATTCCATCTGCGTACCATTCCGGATATCGATACCCGTCGGGCATACCTGTACGCACAGCTTGCAGTCGACACAATCGCCTTTGGGGGTCTGGGGCAGGGGGCGCGGAGCAGAAGTGTGGGCGGCTACCACAGGCTGCTCCAGACGCCCTCCCCCAGACCCCGTATCCCGTGTGATCTGCTCCCGTTGTTTCTTGCCGCGCGGTTCGCCCCGAACATAGTCGTAGGCCACCACGAGGGAGTGTTTATCGAGCAGCACACTTTGAAGGCGGCCATATGGGCAAATAGTTGTACAGACAATTTCGCGCAGGTAGGCAAACACGGCATAAAACACCCCCGTAAAAACCAGCATGGCGGTCAGGCCGGCCAAGTGTTGCGACGGCCTGTCGGTAATCAGGGTCAGCCACTGGTCGCGGCCGATGATGTAGGCCAGAAACGTATTGCCGATGACGAACGAAATCAGGAAAAACACGGCATGTTTGGCGGTCTTTTTCAGGACTTTTTCGGTTGTCCAGGGACCGGCGTCGAGCCGCTGGCGGGCTTTGAAATCGCCCTCGATCCAGCTTTCGATCCGGCGGAACACCATCTCCATAAAAATGTTCTGCGGGCAGGCCCAGCCGCAGAACACCCGGCCATATACGACCGTAAAGAGCGTCACGAAGACAACGAAAGTGATCAGTCCGATGGCTACCAGGTAAAAATCCTGCGGCCAGAACGTCACCCCGAAGAAGATAAACCGCCGTTCGAGTATGTTGAACAGAAACAACGGATGCCCATCGACCCAGACAAACGGCCCCGCCAGCAAAGCCACCAGCAGCACAACCGCTACCGCCGTACGCCAGCGCGTATAGCGCCCCGACGTAGCGCGGGGGTAGAGCCACTTCCGTCCGCCCTGTTCGTACTGATTGGGCAGATGGGACCGGAAATAATCGTCGACGGGGGCTTGTTGAGTTATCATGGGATGAGCGACTGTGTTACGGATTCCTGACCGGCGCTGATGCCGACGGTTCACGCAGCGGGCTTTTTTTCGAAGGCAGGCTTCATTTTACCGGGTTGCCAGTTTATCGGCGGGGGCGGCAGCCGGAGCTTCTTTATCGCCCTGTGGTTCTTTAGCGCCCGCCGGTTTGGTACCCTGCAGGGACAAGATAAAACTGGCTACCTGCTGCACCTGTAGCGGGTTGAGCTGCTTCTTCCAGGACATCATTCCTTTCTCGGGCACCCCTTCGTTGATGGTATGGAAAATAGCCTTTACGGAGCCGCCGTGCAGCCAGTACTCGTCGGTGAGGTTAGGCCCAACGCCCCCCTGCCCCTGCTGCCCGTGGCAGGCTACGCAGCTTTGCATGAATACCGCCTTGCCCGCATCGAGCGATTTGGCATCACTGACTACGGCCACCGTATTTTCGTTGATCGAGCCCGCTACTTTTTTGATGTAGGCGTCGCGTTGCCGGTCGGCCAGGGCTACTTCCTGCGTATACTCGGCCGTTTGCAGATCACCGGTACCGATAACGTGGAAGATGAGCAGGTACACGACCCCGAAGGCGATTGTGCCGTAGAACAGGCCCATGAACCAGGGCGGAGTGGGATTGTCGAGTTCGTGGATATCGTCATAGGCATGGTCCATCATCAGGTCTTTCTCCTGACTGAGTGCGTGCAGGCCGGTGAAGCGCTGCCAGAGCGTACGCGTATCGCTGGGCTGGGTGGCGACCGGTGGCGTTACCATCTTCCGCAGTGTCAGCAGCAGATACAAAGCCACCACACCGACGATAACCATACCGGTCAGCAGCAAAATGACCACGATGAGCAGTGCAAGCTCTTCGCCGGTCTGGAGGCTCCAGATGGATTTTCCCGGATCGGCAGCCAGTAAAATAGAATGCAGGTTCATGAAATACAGTCGGTTAATCGGTGGGAGAATCATCGAACGGCAGGCGGCTCATCTGTCCCATATGGCCTTTGTCGACCCGCCACAGATACAGCCCCACCAGCACGAAAAAGACGAAGAAGGTCAGAAACGAAGCGACCATGTAAACGTCGGCCCCGGGAATCTTGTCAATGAATTGCTTGAACATGGCAGTCGGTTTTTTTAATGATGAGTGATGAGCGATGAGCGTCACCGTGGCCACACCGGGACGCGGACCACGGTGACGCTCATCGCTCATCATTCATCGCTCATCACTCATTTCACAGCGGTTTCTGCTTTTTTGATGTCGGTGCCCAGGCGTTGCAGGTAGGCAATGAGGGCTATTATTTCGCGGTCGGCGGGTACCTTGATGCCGTCTTTGGCGAGTCGGCTGCTGACCTCGGCGGCCTGTTTTTTGAGGTCTTCGTCCGCGTAGCGAACGGTTACGTCGTCATAGGGTACGCCTACGCTTTGCAGGGCTTTGAGTTTGGCCGAGGTGCTGGCCACGTTCAGCTTTTGTTCGAGCAGCCAGGGGTAGGGCGGCATGATAGACCCCGGCGACATCGATTCCGGGTCGCGCATGTGGTGGTAATGCCAGGAGTCGGGGTATTTGCTGCCTTCGCGGTGGAGGTCAGGCCCGGTTCGTTTACTGCCCCACAGGAACGGGTGGTCATATACGAACTCGCCCGCTTTGGAGTACTCGCCGTAGCGCTCGGTTTCGGAACGAAAAGGACGAACCAGCTGGCTGTGGCAACCGACACACCCTTCGCGGATGTACAGATCGCGCCCTTCTACTTCGAGCGCCGTGTACGGCTGTACGGCCACAATGGTAGGTACGTTACTCTCGACCATGAAGGTCGGAATCAGCTCGATCAGCGACCCGATCAGGATCACCACCAGCGACCCAACCAGCAGCGGGAACGGCCTGCGCTCCAGCGAGCGGTGCCAGAAGGTATCGCCACCCGTTGGCGTATAGGCTTTGGGCAGGGCCATGGCTTCGGCGGGTTCGTTGGCGGTAAGGGTACCGGCGGCCATGGTCTTGAAGAGGTTGTAGGCCATGATGATCGCCCCGGCCAGGTAGAACGTTCCGCCGATGGCCCGCATCCGGTGCATGGGCAGCAGCTGCAGCGTTGTTTCGAGGAAGTTGCTGTACCGCAGCGTACTCTCCGGCGTAAACTCTTTCCACATCATACCCTGGGTGAACCCCGAGATGTACATGGGCACCGCATAGAACAGGATACCGAGCGTGCCGATCCAGAAGTGGAGGTTGAGCAGCCGCTTCGAGTGCAGGGGGGTGTGGTACATGCGCGGGATGAGCCAGTAGAGCATGGCAAACGTCAGGAAGCCGTTCCAGCCCAGTGCCCCAACGTGTACGTGGGCTACGATCCAGTCGGTAAAGTGCGCAATCGCGTTGACGTTCTTGAGCGACAGCATCGGGCCTTCGAAGGTGGCCATACCGTAGGCGGTCAGCCCGACAACCATGAACTTCAGGATGGCATCTTCGCGAACCTTATCCCAGGCCCCGCGCAGGGTCAGCAGCCCGTTGATCATACCGCCCCACGACGGTGCTATGAGCATAATGGAGAACACGACGCCCAGCGACTGGGCCCAGTCGGGCAGCGAGCTGTACAGCAGGTGGTGCGGACCGGCCCAGATGTAAATGAAAATCAGGGCCCAGAAGTGCAGAATCGACAGTTTGTACGAGTACACGGGCCGGTTGGCCATCTTGGGCAGGAAGTAGTACATCATACCCAGATACGGCGTCGTCAGGAAGAACGCTACCGCGTTATGCCCGTACCACCACTGCACCAGCGCATCCTGCACCCCGGCGTAGAGCGAGTAACTTTTCAGGAACGTGACGGGTATCTCCATCGAGTTCACGATGTGCAGCACGGCAATGGTTACGAAGGTGGCGATGTAGAACCAGATGGCTACGTAGAGGTGCCGCTCGCGCCGTTTGATGATGGTGCCGAACATGTTGATCCCAAACACTACCCAGATCAGGGTGATGGCAATATCGATGGGCCATTCGAGTTCGGCGTATTCCTTGGAGGTCGTAATACCGAGGGGCAGCGTTGCCACCGCCGACAGAATAATCAGCTGCCAGCCCCAGAAGTGAAGCTTGCTGAGCAGGTCAGAAAACATGCGCGCTTTGCAGAGCCGTTGCAGGGAGTAGTAAACGCCCATGAAAATGGCATTGCCGACAAAGGCGAAAATGACGGCGTTGGTATGCAGCGGCCGGATACGCCCGAAGGTAGTATACTGGTTACCCAGGTTGGCAGCCGGCGCAAACAGCTGCGTAGCCACGATGACGCCCACCAGCATGCCGATAACCCCCCAGATAATGGTGGCCACGGCAAAGTTGCGGACAATGGCATTGTCGTAGGTAAATCGCTCGGCCACAGGCGGCTGTCCTGGGCGGTGCTCCCCCGGCGGGGGCTGCCCAATAGCCGACCTATCGGGAGAGATGATCAGAGGGGGTTGGTTCGTCGTAGCGTTCATACGGCAGTAACGGTGATTTTAGAGGTAATCCGACAGGTAGGGCTGGGTGTCAGGGGCGCAGCGGGTAGCGGGCTTTTGGTACCCGACGCGGCCGGTTGGTCGGGCAGGGCGTCGTCGTCGAGCAGCATCCGCATAGACGGTGTATACAGATCGTCCTGCTGTCCGGTACGCATCGACCAGATAAAAGCACCCAGAAACCCCAGGGCCATCAACAGACTAATTCCGATCATAAAGAAGAGGACTGACATACCCATTGGCGTTTGACAGTCACAAAAGTGAGTGTCGCTGGCCGGGTCAACGATGAGATTCGTCAGATGCCCGACTGATTAAATTCAGCTGGCAGTGTTTTGGGACTGGGGTGGTGGTGGTCAGCCACACCTACCCTTATCGCAATATTGCGATATGATACAGAATCATTATCTTTAAGCCTGCCTGCCCCCTCACCCGCTTTCTTGATTCTTCGACTATGCTACACATCCGACCCATTCAGCCCGCCGACTGGCCCGCCCTGGCCGACATCTACCAGCAGGGCATCGACACCGGCCACGCTACCTTCGAGACAAAAGCACCTCCACCCGATGAGATGGCCCAGCACTACCTGCCGGCTCCCCAGCTGGTTGCAGACCAGAACGGCACGCTGGTCGGCTACGCGCTGCTCTCGGGCGTATCGGGCCGTTGCGTATACGGCGGTGTTGCCGAAGTAAGCCTGTACGTCCGGGCCAGCGAACGCGGCAAAGGCATTGGCCACCAACTACTCGAGCAGCTCATTATCGACAGCGAAGCCCAGGGGTTCTGGACGCTGCAGGCCGGTATCTTCCCGGAGAATCTGGCCAGCGTTGCCCTGCACCACCGGGCGGGCTTCCGTACGGTAGGCTACCGCGAAAAACTAGGGCAGCGGCAGGGCGTCTGGCGCGACGTGCTCCTGCTGGAACGACGCAGCCCAACCGTAGGCATCGGATCTCCCCCGTAGAGACGCGACCGCAACGGCGGACCGCCCTCGCGTCTCATTCGCGTCAGCAACAATACCATCCGGACAGGAGACGCGAAGGATCGCGTCTCTACGCGTCAGCAACAATACCAGCCCGACAAGACCGTAAAACCAGCCCAACAAGACCGTAAAACCAACCGGGCGGGAGACGCGAGGGCGGTCCGCCGGGGATCGCGTCTCTACGCGTCAGCAACAAGACCAGCCCGACAAGACCGTAAACCATCCCGACAAGACTGTAAAACCATCCGGGCGGGAGACGCGAGGGGTCGCGTCTCTACGCAGCAGCAACAATACCAACCCGACAAGACGGTAAACCATCTCCCCGTAGAGACGCGATCCGTCGCGTCTCATTCGCGACAGCAACAATACCAAACCGACAAGACCGTAAACCATCCGGATAAGACCATAAAACCATCCGGGCACGAGACGCGAGGGCGGTCCGCCGGGCGGTCGCGTCTCTACGTGACCGCAACAATACCAACCCAACAAGACGGTAAACCATCTCCCCCGTAGAGACGCGACCGCAACGGCGGCCCGGCGCAACGGCGGACCGCCCTCGCGTCTCATTCGCGTCAGCAACAATACCAGCCCGACAAGACGGTAAAACCATCCGGACAGGAGACGCGAAGGGTCGCGTCTCTACGGGGGAGGCCACGAAGAACAGCGTATAAAAAAAGGTTGGCCGCAGTGCGAACCAACCTTTCCGGGCGTTAATCTTAACCTACGATAAACTATTGTTCCAATGGGGATGGCAGTCGGGAGACAGCCAGTAGTCAATAATGAGGAGGGCGATAACTGGCGCAATCAGTCACTGCAGGTTAACCGCAACCAGGCGTTCTGACTTCGATGTGCCCAGATTGACCTGCTTCTGAATAACCCCTTCGTCCGATCTTATTTCCAGCGTGTACAAACCATCTTCTACCTCGCTCATGTCGAAGAGCAGGGCGGCTTTCATCTCTTTTTTGGCGACCCGGTTCGTAAACAGCACGTTGTTCTTCTGGTCGAGGAGCGCGACGGATACGGTTCCGGGAGCCGCCTTCTGAATAGCCAGTTTAATCTTACCCTGCTTGGTTACGTATACGCTGGCATCGAACGACAATGGTTTGGCCGGTTTCTCCGGATTGCCGAGTAAGGTGGTGGCGCCGATAAGGAGGCCGCCCATCAGATTCTTGAAGCCCATCAGGGCGCTGGTTTGGAGGATTGTGGTGATCATGGCTTTATGTGTTTTGTATGTTGTTTACTGTTCTCCTCTTATATGCCAAACCACGTGCCACAAAATTTATATATTGATTATCAACACATTACCACCAAAAACTCGTGAATACGCTGTACGGAATCGGACAGGCATTGTTCAGAAACGAACGTTTTGTGCGGACAATCGAAACCGCGCCGTAACAAAACTCATCCGGTGGGCTGACGTACATCAGGGATAAGGCTGGGCGGGGGACGGAGTTTTACGGCCAGAATTGATCTGAAACCACCTCTCCATGCAAGCTGCCCCCACCCCACCTTCGTCGGAAGAAGCCATTGCGGCTTTGTTGACCTGCCGTCAGGAAAATCAGCGCTGGACCGCTGCGCTATCGATGAACGAAGCGGACATTGACGGGCTGCTGGGCCTGCTGGCCGACCTGCTGGAGCAGCCTGCCTACCAGTCGGTACACAGCCGGGCCGTCCGCTATTACGGGCAGCTGTTCCGACTGAAAGGCCGGTTCAGACAGATTCGCAGTATGTATTTATGTACCAGCAGCACCTGCGGGGCCATCTGCCACGAGAAACTGTTTGGTCGTCACGAAGCCCTTCCTCTTTCTTTTTCCCTCCTCAACGACGAATTCAATACCGTACGCGCTACCTGCTATCAGTTCCTGTCGGGGCTGGTACGGCTTAACTTAATCTAACCGCCGATCGGTCCGGTGGTGATGGCGTACTCCCACCCGGCCGATACCATTTTGTACTACATGCTTATTCTTGCGTTTTTTCTGGGCCACTGGTACCTCTCGGTGCTGATGCAAACGTTTTTTCTGCACCGGTACGCAGCCCACCAGATGTTTACCATGAGTCCCGGCTGGGAGAAATTCTTCTATGTGCTGACCTTTATCGGACAGGGGTCGTCGTTCCTGAGTCCGCGGGCATACGGCATCATGCACCGCCTGCACCACGCCCATGCCGACACCGAACACGATCCGCACTCGCCGGAGTATTCCAAAAACCTGTTCGACATGATGTGGAAAACGCGGATTTTCTACAACGACATCCTGAACAACCGCGACTCGATCCCGGCCCGGTTCAAAAAGGGAGTACCGAACTGGGAATGGATGGAACGGTTGGGCGATCGTTGGCCCGTGCGGCTCGCCTGGGGAACGGCCTATACCCTGTTCTACATTCAGTTTGCGACCTCCCCCTGGTTATTTCTGCTGCTGCCGGTTCATTTCCTGATGGGGCCGGTCCACGGCGCTATTATCAACTGGTATGCCCACCGCTACGGCTACACCAATTTCGAACTGGCCGATACCGCCAAAAATCTGCTGCCGTTCGATTTTCTGATGATGGGCGAATCGTACCACAACAACCACCACAAGTTTGGCGGGCGCCCTAACTTCGGCGGGTTCCGCTGGCACGAGTTCGACCCGGCCTATCCGCTTATCAGGCTCCTCGACCGGGTGGGCGTGCTGAAACTCCGGCTCGGCCGCGACGAAGCCTATATGTAATTACCGGTTCTATCGCCTGCCCTCATGACTGATACAACAGCCCCCGTACTGCACGACATCGACACCAAAGCCGACATCGCGCATCTGCTGGATCGTTTCTACGAGCGCGTGCGGCAGGACCCCGACCTGGGCTATATTTTCGATGGTGTAGCCCACGTCAACTGGCCCGACCACCTGCCCCGTATCAACGCCTTCTGGACTAACCTGCTGCTCGGGGGCGATGGCAGCTACCAGGGAAACCCCATGCGGGCTCATGTCGATCTGGCCCGTAAGACCCCCATCACGCCCGCCCACTTCGACCGGTGGCTGGCCCTTTTCACCCAGACCCTGACCGACTGCTTTGCCGGCGAGCGCGCCCGCGAAGCCCTGCTGCGCGCTCAGTCGATTGCGGCCGTTATGCAAAGCCGGCTCTACTCGGCGGGCCTGCTGGAGACTGATTAAAACCGCCCTAAAAGCCACATGAACCGGATCATGCAGGATTAGAACGTATATTGAGCTGATTTATAGCCCAATACCTCCCTAAACACCGGCAACCCGTGGCGACAAACTACGATACTATTGCGAAAGAATACCAGGCCTCAAAAATGCTCCCCTGGCGGAAGCAGGCCGAATCATACACCTTCTTCGAGCTGGCCGGCGACCTGACCGACCTGAATGTGCTTGATTTAGCCTGCGGAGAGGGTTTTTACACCCGACAGCTGAAACTGAGAGGGGCAGCCCAGGTAACCGGGGTCGATATTTCGGCCGGCATGATCCAACTGGCCCACGAGGCCGAAGCCCATAATCCACTGGGCCTGGTGTACATCTGTCAGGATGCGCTCACGCTGAACCTCGGTCAGTCATTCGATCTGATTACGGCGACTTACCTGCTCAACTACGCCCGCACCGCCGATGAGCTGGTTCAGATGGCTACCGTAATAGCCCGCCATCTAAAACCGGGCGGCCGCTTCGTGACCATCAACAGCAACCCCGACTTCCGGGCCACCGTCGAGACGATGTTTCCGTACGGGTTTACCCGCGAAAACAGCAGCTATAGCGAGGGGGCCGAGATCATCTATCGCTTCTATCAGCCCAACGGATCGCCCATTGCCGTTACCAATTACCACCTGGAAAAAGCGACCCACGAAACCGCCCTCCGGCAGGCCGGCCTGACCGACATTCAGTGGCACCCGCTGGTCGTATCGCCGGGGGGTGTCGATGAATTCGGACCGGGATATTGGGCGCCCCTCCTCGAATGCCAGCCCGTAATTGGCCTGTCAGCCCGCAAGCTGTAGTGACTACAGGCAGCCCGTAGCGCGTATCTATCCTTCTTCATTCCCGGCCGACGCTCTATAACTCGCCCTTGAGATAGTAATGGTCGCTGCTCACGGGCCTATGTTCGGACCTGGAGTCTTTACCATATGTCTATTTTTTGTTTTCGTTTTGATTACGGTTATCCTAGCAAGAGCATAACGTTTTCAAGCTTTGTGTTCGAGCGAGTTTCGGAGCAGAAAATTTAAATTGACTATTAAAGTTTAATAGTAGTACAAAGCTCCAAGTTTGCGCATCAACCCGCCTGACGCAGAACCCGTGTTCCAAGAAGGTCTTCTTATTCTCACCGTCAAAAATTATTTGGGTTAACGCCATTTCTAACTAACCAGTCGTGGTTTAGATATCCGTAATTTGGTCTGTTTATAGGGACATCATGATTTAGTCCATTCCAAACCCAGCAATGAGTTAGTCCCCAAACTCTTTCTTGAAATGGAACTTGTAACTGTCTACCAAAACCATTTGCTGTTGGTGTAAAAATTGAGCAAAAAGATACGTTAGGCCTGATTTGACTACATAGTTCCTTCAATCTGTCAACTAACCAAGCACCAGATTTAAAAGTAAAGTAAATGTGTTTGATACTATTTGTTTCATTTATATATTTAGCTATTGCTTCCACATTGTCATCAAGCCAACCTTGAGCAGCCATAAAGTCAAGTGGGCCATCCTTGTAACTTGTCCAGATGTATTGATTGTTTACTAATACACTTTTGTTTTGAGGTTGTTCAACTGCTATTATATTATCTTTGATACCTTTGACAATGTCTGCAAAAACAATTTTCCCAGCCGTACAAATGTCAAAAATTTGCGACCTTATCGGAACATTATTGTTCTCTGTTCGTTTACTTGTTAAGTAATTAGAATTATGTAAAAACAAATTCGCCATTGCCGTCCACATATACATTCCGCGCCCATAGTAAAAGTCTGATTTATTCCAAGTCCAACCGTGGTTATGTGTGCCAATAATAATTACTTCGGGGTCGTAAGTTACTGTGTGCAAAATTGAGTCGTGAGTTTGAAAACCATTGTCAAAATTATGCTGTTGATATTTGTGAAGAAATGGCATATGTTTTTTTTGTTAGGTTGTTTTTTTGTATCTTCATACACTTGCTTGTAACGTTTTGCAGCTTGTTGAAGTGGCGAATATATAGGTAAAATTCAGTTTTGCACAAAAATTTAATCTAAGACCTACCATTGATTTAAGCACTAAACCCGCTAATTTGTCAAACTGCGCTATGCATTTGTTACTTAATTTCAACTTTTAATCCTAACATATTTACTTGACCCAAAAAAAGTTTAATGTTTTCGGGATTCCATTGCGTACAGGTCGCAATTGTTTCGTCCGATAGTTTTATTTCTTCATCAGGATTGATATAATGCCTTTTATGTCCCCAACGTTGATAAATATCTTCAGCTTTTAATTTTGTCTCGAACACTCCAAAACTACCTTGAATATTGTCAGGAAATTTTGTTTTTAAGTCGGCATACGTTATTGTGGGATTATTTTTAACGTAGGTTTTTACCACAGCATTCACCAACCGACCTTTGTTGTATTCAACACCATTGAAAATGAATTTTGAATAGTCTTTGCTTAAATACTTAAAGCGGAAAAACGTGTCTGAAATAACGAAAATTTCATTAGCTGGACTTTTAAATCTTTTTATTGTCATTCCAGCAATCGGTACTCCGTTATATTCGTATCCTTCACTCAATTTATCTCTAAGTGAATTTGAGATATTTCCACCAATTAAAATGCCAACCCACTTTGGATTCGTTGGTTCAATCCAATAATCAGGATTAACTTTAAGAATTTGATCTTTTTGATTTATGTAATCTTCAAGTTGACTTAGACTAAAGTCGTTTATCTCATTTAGTTTGATTTCAACAATTCCAAGATATTCCGCAGAATATTTAGCCAAAATATCAATCCTTCCGTCACCACTTTTCCTGCCTTGTTTCAGAGCAATTTCTGCGTCCAATATGGTAACTTCATTAAAATTTTGCTTGTCAAGTTTTAGTATTTCCTCATTTTCCAAAAGATATGCTTCCATAGCCAATTCTTTCCAAAAAGGGTATTCTTTAAGTGCAATATTATTTGCTGTTACCTGTCTAAAAATTTCCATTGTGTCGTTATGTTAATGATGTCTAACGTGAAGCATTAATGATGTGGCAGTATTCTGTATTCTGTCTGTCCAGTGCCGCTACTGATTAAAGATATCAAAGCGTATTGTTTATTCTGTTACTTGGCGTTATTCGCCTGCCGAAACCGAAGCTAAACAGCGAACAAAAAGCTGAGAATATACTTGCCGCCCCGCCATATGGCTAATGCAATGTTAGCCATTCGCCCTTTCTGTCCCATCTTTTATCGCTTTTGAAATTTGTAAGTCATCATCAATTTTCAACATGGTCAAAATAAGCAATTTTAGGTATTTAAAATAAGCATACTCGTGTTTTTGAATTTCGTTTGGATTTGCCTGTGTTCCATGCAAGTAGCTATTCCTTAAATCTAGTCCATTGGTAAACTCACTTTTGTTCAGGAAATAGTTGAAATAAGATTGTTCTGATTTTGAAAACAACGAACTTTCTAAGAATACAATATTCTCGTTTACCATTTGCAAAATCTCTGTTTGAAATTCTATCGAATAATGATAAAATGAAATAAATTCATTGTCGTATAAATCTTTAAATACGAATAGTCTTTCTGTATTTTTTATCTGAATAAAACCATTATTGTCTACGTTTATAAAACCTTTATCAATTAAATAATTCAATTGTAGTTTTTGATGTTCTTCATAATTATTAAACGAAACTTGTTCGTTTACAAGTAAGTCAAAAAAGGTATGATATTTATCTTCTTTAAAAGGTTCAACATAGGCAAGTAGCGTTTGGTCTGAAAAAAATAGATTTGAGCAACCAACCATTTCTTTATTATCGGCATTGAAGTAGATATATTTATTTGTATTCAGGCTTGGGATATCTTTGATTGAAGTTGGTGATGAAGATATTTGCAAAAGCTCAAAATCTATATTCCCATCTTCAACGAAAAGCTTGAATTGTTTTAGGATTGATTCAAACTCAGGGGCAAGTAACCTTACTTTTTCAAAGTATGAATTTGTTGCTGATGGAATTGAAAAACGAGCATTATCTGCAAAACCGTACTTTACTTGAAAAGCAGTTGTAAAAGCAAAATGTAAAATATCCTCTAAGGATGTATTTAAATCGGCAACAATTTTATTATAACCATAAATCTGACCCTGAGAAGTCATTTCGGAAAATGAAAAACCAATACCAATTCTATATTCGTTTTGAGAGTGAACACCCATAATTTTTTCAAATAAACCCAATTTACTTTTCTTGCTTACAAGATTTATTCTGTTTTGATTGTCAATAAAATCAAATAAGTATTTAAAATTTTTAAATAGCAAATATGGTCTATTATTTTCTTTAATAAAATCTAAACTATAACTGTAGTGTGCTACAAGTTTATCATCAATGTAAACTTCTTTTAGTTTCTCTGCATTCTCTGGAAAGCTGATTGATATACCATAAGCCATCCCGCCCTTATCAGCAAAAAATTTTTCCGTTTCGCTTTTGTAGAGTCGTTTTGCTTTTAGCCGTGTTTTGTCAGAAATTTTGAAGTCATTTCTGTTCCTCAAATTTTTAACTAGGCCTATGTAATTCAAATTTGTATCGGTTGAGTTCAAATAATTTGAAATTATATTTTCTTTATCAGCGACTGTCAAACTTTTAGGAATAAACTTTGGATTTCTGTGAGGTTCATTTTCTGTTTCATAAAAGCCGAGTAAAATTTCAGCAGATTGCGAATAGGTTAATAAGAAATCCTTTAACTCAGTATGATAATAATCAACTAGCCCTTTGTGAGTTAAAACTTCTTTAATCAAATGAGGTTCGCTCTCAAGTATTACAGTAAATGTCGGCTTTGATATTCGTTTAAATACATTGTGGTTGCTTACTATTTCCCAAAATGAATGGATATAGCCTTGTAGTAGTTTCCCATGTAGTTCAACTATATTGGCATCAGTTATGGTTAAAAAAAACTGTCCTATTATTTTTCCATATTCTGTTGCTTTTTGTTTGAAATTGCTAATGTCATCTTGCGTCCAACTTTTCAAATATAATTCATTGTCAAAGTACTTTTTTAAGTTGTAAAGTTCTAAAACGTCATTGATGTCTGTGTACGAGGATTTCGTTTCACTTCTTAAGATATGTTCTCCTTTTGACAGGTGATGTGGACCTGCCATGTCTTCTTTTGAGTAAAATTCAACTCTGTTTAAATCGTGCTGACGCATATTTTGTACCAACGTAGTGGTTATATCATTGTGCCACAGCAATTCCTGAATGAACCGTACGTCGGTACCTGCCTCCAGCAGGTGAGCGGCATACCTGTACCGTATACCGTAAATATCAACGTCTTTATTAATACAAGCATTCAGCAGTTCGTTTGTAAATACCTGTTAGTCGCTTTTCGCCCTATACTGTTCAGCGTATTACCCTTCAACTAGAATGGCTCCGTTTCTGATAAATGAGTTATCATTTTAGGGTAATGCCCTTTTTTAAAGGTTGTCCTGAACAACTTTTACTTCCGTACAAGCTGTATAGCGTACCCTCCCCCTTTCACTAGATAAATCATTAGTTTCGTTTTAGCCGTAACAGGTTTCCTCTCAATGACAAAGACTTCGGGGTTGGTATTCCCGTCCGCATTGGCCACGTCGCGGTAGATTACGGCTTTGTCGATTTGGCCGGGTTCGAGGAAAGACAAGTCCAGCGGCCGTGTCGGATGCGTATTTAGCCCTTTCTGGGCTACTTTGCCTGCTGCTGATTCGACCAGACGACTTGTCAGGGCGTAAAGCGTTCGTTTCGGCGATTAGGGTTCGCAACTTCGCTAATGTATAAAAAATGGTAGAACTAGTTGGAGAATTGCTTTTACCAACCTAGAATTGTGTCAAAAACACACGTTCTTGTAGGTATCCAATCATGGCCGTTTATCAACACAACACCCGCATTCTGGTCGCGCTGGACTGTATCATCTTCGGTTTCGACGGTGAGTCGCTGAAGTTGCTGCTGATCAAGCGAAATTTCGAACCTGAATACGGAAAATGGTCGCTGATGGGCGGATTCCTGAACGAGGGCGAAGATCTCGAAGAAGCCGCCGGCCGGATTCTGTACAACCTGACGGGTCTGCGAAACAACTACCTGGAGCAGCTACAGACGTTCGGCACCGTATACCGCGACCCGGTTGAGCGTACGATTTCGGTGGTGTATTACTCGCTGGTCAACATTGCCGATCAGGACGTAGCGGCCATTCAGGCGCACAACGCGTCCTGGATCAGTCTGGACAGTAAGCCCACGCTTATTTTCGACCACGACCAAATGGTTACCGTGGCGCTGCAACGGCTGCGTTACAAAGCCGCGCTGCACCCGATAGGCTTCGAGCTGCTGCCCAGCAAGTTCACCGTACCGCAGCTGCAGAAGCTCTACGAAGCCATCTACGGCACCCAGCTGGACCGGCGCAATTTCAGCCGCAAAATCATGGCCACCGACCTGCTCCTGAGCACCGGCGAAAAAGACACCAACTCCGTCACCAAAAAGGGGCAGCTCTACACCCTCAACAGCGACCGCTATCGGAAATACCTCGACGGCTACTACACGTTTCTGCCCGAACTGGCCGAATTATCAGGCGGCTAACTAACCTTCACGCATCCACTCTTTCCTGGCCCGACTATCCGTTTGCTATGAAAAATCAATATGTTCTGGGTGTCGATTTTGGCACCGACTCCGTACGGGCCCTGCTGGTCAACGCCCACACCGGCGAAACCGTAGGGACACACGTACACGAATACGCCCGCTGGAAACAGGGGCTCTACTGCGACCCCGAGCAGTCGCAGTTTCGGCAACACCCGCTCGACTATCTCGAAGGGCTCGAAGCTACCATTACCGGCGCCCTGGCCAACGCCCCCGCCGACGTGCGGCAGCAGGTAGCCGGCATCTCGATCGATACGACCGGCTCGACCCCCGTTGCCGTCGATGAAACCGGACTCCCGCTGGCCCTCCGTCCCGACTTTGCCGAGAACCCGAACGGCATGTTCATTCTCTGGAAAGACCACACGGCCAACCGCGAAGCCGATGAAATCAATCAGCTGGCCCACCACTGGGATACCGACTACACCAAGTACGTTGGGGGTATTTACTCGTCGGAGTGGTTCTGGGCCAAGATCCTGCGCACCCTGCGCGTCGACGAGGCCGTACGGCAGCATGCGTTCTCGTGGGTCGAGCACTGCGACTGGATATCGGCAACGCTGACCGGCCAGACGAACCCGCTGACGCTACGGCGGTCACGCTGCGCGGCCGGCCACAAAGCGCTCTGGCACGACGAGTTCAGCGGCCTGCCCTCCGACGAGTTCCTGACGCAGCTCGACCCGCTGCTGGCTGGTCTGCGCGACCGGCTCTTTACCCAGACCTATACCGCCGATCAGCCGATGGGTACGCTCTCGCCCGACTGGGCCCAGAAGCTGGGGCTGCCGGCCGGGGTAGTCGTGGGCGTCGGTGCTTTCGATGCGCACATGGGCGCGGTCGGGGCCGAAATTGAGCCCTATGCCTTCGTCCGCATCATGGGCACCTCTACCTGCGACATTCTGATGGCGCCCAACGAAGAAATCGGGCATCGGCTCATCCGCGGTATCTGCGGTCAGGTCGATGGGTCGGTGGCTCCCGGCATGCTGGGGATGGAAGCCGGTCAGTCGGCCTTCGGCGATGTGTACGCCTGGTTTGCGCGGCTGCTGACCGGCCCGGTGCGCGACCTGCTCGGCCCCGAAGCGGCCGACACCCTGAACCGCCAGCTCATCCCGCATCTGTCAGAACAGGCGTCGCGGCTACCCGTTACGGAAAATGACCTGATTGCGCTCGACTGGGTAAACGGACGCCGGACTCCCGACGCCAACCATACGCTCAAGGGCGCGATCACCGGCCTCAACCTCGGTACCGATGCCGCTCGGGTGTTCAAAGCCCTGGTCGAAGCAACGGCTTTCGGATCGCGCAGCATCGTCGATCGGTTTATTCAGGAAGGGGTTCCGATCCGCAAAGTGATTGCCATTGGGGGGGTCGCCAAGAAGTCGCCCTTCGTGATGCAGACCCTGGCCGATGTGCTGAACCAGCCCATTCAGGTAGCCCAGTCTGACCAGGCCTGTGCGCTGGGGGCGGCCATGTGCGCGTCGGTAGCTGCGGGCGTTCATCCGTCGCTGGAATCGGCGCAGCAGGCAATGGGATCGGGCTTCGACGCCCAGTATCAGCCGCGCCCCGACCGGGTAGCCCTCTACGAAACGCTCTACCAGAAATACCTGAAACTGGGCGGTTTTGTCGAAGGCACCCCAGCCCGCCAACCCCTGGCTGCCAGCGCCGTATAAGTAGCTTTCCGGCCGGACAGGGCAGTCCCGCTGCGGGCTGAGCGGTCGATACCGTAGTTCGGATGGTTTAGGGTGTAGAGACGCAACCGCCCGGCGGCCCGGCCTTTGCGTC